>JAHHIE010000007.1 GCA_019358945.1 Stenomitos rutilans HA7619-LM2
TGGCTCATTCTTTCCTTGATTGCCTATCTCTTAGCGCATTGGATTGACCAATGGTCTTTACCTCCGTTCCTCGATTGGAAAGCCGCCAGTGATTTAGCATTAAAGAGCTTGTTCCCCTCGATTGTGTAGTTCCAGTTACTCAAATCCATTCAAATTCATGCCGAAATCACGGCTCAACATGGGTTTGAGCTTGTCCTCAAGCCTTTGCCTAAATGGGTTTATCGAGAATGCTGCAAGATCTGAGCTAACCCTGGTTGCAGCGAAATACTGGGTATGCATAAGGCTGCTAGCACGCATCCAATTATAGTTTTATTGCGGTTCCAAGATTTCATATGATTGTGCATTATGGGAGGAATCTTACAAGGCGATCGCCTTTTATGAGCATTCCCTCATTGAGTGTCTTGCTCACTGATTACCGTATGCTCTTCTTTATAAGAGATAGAACCATTAATTCAGTTAAGGCAGCACGAGCTGATAAACAGTTATTTGAGGAAATGTCTAAATATATTCGTCATATTGCTGTCTACAAAGCTTTGAGAGAGTCTGAGGTGTTCGACAAAGACTCGATCGCGTTTGGTAAACCATTTCCAAAGCACTTTTTTAGCCGTTTAGCAGCAGAAAAGGAGAAACTACAGCAAGAGTTCGATCGCTTACTGGATTTGGAAAGAAAGGCATAGGATTAGGCACATTCTTAACTTTCGTTGGGTGCAGTTTAATGTGGGCCTTGTATAGTGAAGAGCACGATCGTCATGAACGCTTAGATCTAAAAATCTCATAAGTAATTGCTGCTTTCACCGTGAGCTGGTTTTATGCTACGAGAAACTCTGCTTTGATCTCAGAGGTCGCTATGGATCTAGCATCGGCTCAGCTTTACAACCATCTCTCTGCCCTGGAACAAGAGAATGCTTGGTTGCGATCGCGTCTGCAAGCCTGTGAGCAATCTCACAGCCTACTCCAAGCCGAAATAACGAAATATCGTCCACATGAACAGAGTGGGCAGGCACAAGCTGAACCAAAACAGATAGATGCATTGCCTATTCCCAAACTGCTTGAAGACACGGCAACGGTTGCTAATGTTTTATTAACGATCGAGGACTTTGATGTCGCAGTCAACACAGCCCTGCGCATTCTAGGCGAAGTGTTAGAGACCGATCGCGTTACAGTCATTGAAAACTTTGCTGCGCAAGCTGACGCTTCAGTGCTCAACTGGCGAGTTTTGTATGAATGGGATGCGCTGGGCGTTGTGTCACAGATCACTCATCCCAATGTGGCTCAAGGTAATTGGGAAGGCATTGAGTCGTGGTACGAACAATTGAGTCAGGGGCGGAGCCTTAGCTGCTTACTGGAAGAGATGCCAGAACCGTTTCGCAGTGGTCAGGCCGCACTAGGGTTAAAAGCACTACATGTCGTTCCCATTTTTGTGGAGGGTAAGTACTGGGGAGAAATCGGGTTTGATGACTGCCATGAGGCGAAACGGCGCAGCACGGCTGACTTAGCTGTAGTGAGAGTCGCAGCCGATTGTATTGGTAGCGCCATTCAGCGTGAACGTACCCAACAAGCCCTGCTGCAAGCCGAGCAAGCACGATCGCATGAACTGGAGCACCACAATCTTGCATTACAACAAGCGCTGGATCATCTTGCCGAATCGGAAGAACGCTTGCGTCGATTGTTTGAATTGAGTAGTGAAGGATTCTACGAGGTAGAGATTACGCCGCCCTGTCCCATCAGCCTCTCGATCGAAGAACAATGTGATTTGCTTTACCGCAATATTCGCGTTGTCAAAGCAAATCGTGCGCTTGCTGCCATGTATGGTGCAGACAATCCCGATGAACTGATTGGATTAAGAAATGGCGACGTGCATGTTGCAGATTCAGACAAGAATGCAGCGTTTATTCGAGGCATGATCGAGAGTGGATACCGCTTTCGCAACCTGGAGACCGAGGAGATTGATCGACGGGGGCGGCAGCGTTACTTTCTCAACAGCGGCGTTTTCACCATTCAGAATGATTGTTTGGTGAGTGGTTGGGCGACTCAAATTGACATCACTGAACTACGAGAAACACAGCAAACGCTACTAGAAGCTGAACAACTTCGTTCCCGCAATGCCGCAGAGCGATCGCACGAACTGGAGCGTTACAATACCGAACTTCAACAAGCGCTTGATCGCCTCGCTGAATCAGAAAGACGCTATCGCACTTTGTTTGAACTCAGTGGTGAAGGCATTGTGCGTTTTGGTTATGCACAAGCCATTCCTCTAAATTTAACCGTAGACGAGCAAGTTGACTTGTGTTATCGCTCGATTTATATGGCTGAAGCTAACCCTGCGTTTGCTGCCATGTATGGGTATGAACAAGCAGACGATTTAATTGGGGTAATGCTAAGGGACTTGCATGATTACAGCTCTGAAATTACACAGACAACGATGCGAAAGTGGGCTGAGAATCAGTTTTTCTGCCGCCACTTAGAAACTGAGGAATTTGATCGCACGGGACGTAAGCGTTATTTTCTCAATAGTGCGGTCAGCACGATCGAAGAGAATGCTGTCGTGAGTACCTGGGTGAGCCAGGTTGATATTACAGAACTGCGGGAAACCCAACAAGCTTTATTGAACACCGAACAAGCACGATCGACGGGGCTGGCAAACGCCAATGATGCGCTCAAGCAAACCGTTGATGTGCTGGCAACAGAAACCGACTTCGATCGCTTTTTGGGGCATGTGCTTAAAGTCATTGCTCAACAACTAGATGCGCCCCTGACCGAATATTGGTACCATCCAGCACCCGCTAATCTTGCGTATGTTGGACTGACCTATTGGCAAGGGCAGATTCTTAAACCAGAGGAGCAACCAGGGCATGTTGGGTTGCATGGTTACCCAGTGCCGCCAGACATGATTCAGCAGGAGAGTTTGCATTATCGTCGAAGCTATATCCAGATTGATGATCTGATAACCAGTACGATTCATCGTCAAATAGCGAATGAGCACGGCTTAGATGCTGGAGCGTGGTACGCATCTCGCGGGGTCAGGCGGCTTCTGAATGTACCGCTGATTTTGGGTGACAGAACAATCGGCGCACTGGTTGTCTTTCTGCCGAGCGATCGCCACTTCATAGACCAACAAATTGAATTAACCTACGCCCTGGCGCAACAGGTAACACTGGCTGTTCAACTTACACGACTTGCAGAGGAAGCTAAGCACGCCGCGATTTTTGAAGAGCGCAACCGCATGGCAGGCGAAATCCACGATACTCTAGCGCAAGCCTTTACGGGCATTTCCCTTCAGTTAGAAGTTGCTAAAGCCTTGCTTGGTCAAGACCCTCAAACCGTTCAGCAGATCCTCAATCACGTCAGCCGACTGGCAGAAAGCGGACTTGCCGAAGCCCGCCGTTCTGTCTGGGCGCTCTATCCACCCGCTGCTGAATATGCCGATCTAGCACAGCTCCTTTATGACAGTGTGGAACAGATGACCCGCAACACCACTACAGCGATTGATGTCAATCTTCAGGGTACGCCCTGCCCCCTGCCGCCCATCATTGGCATGAACCTGCTGCGAATTGGACAGGAAGCCCTAACCAACGCCCTCAAACATGCCCAGGCACAGACTATTGCGATTGAACTCGCCTACGAACCCGATCGCATTCTGCTGACCATTCGCGATAACGGACGTGGCTTCACTCCACCGACGGCAATCGATACCCTCAACGGCGGGTTTGGGCTGATGGGGATGTATGAACGCTGCGATCGCATTGGTGCCTTACTTAGCCTCACAAGCCAGCTAGGGCAAGGCTCTCAGATTCTTGTAGAAGCACCGTTGGGTTAGGAAAAACCGGAAAGGGAAAACCGAAAAGAGAGAACACCATGACAACAAAGCGGAAGGAAACCAATAGCCAACTGCAACCGAAGTGTCCGAAAACCCGTGTCCCGTTCTCTCTGTCTACCCGCTACCCATCCCTCTCTGCCCGATGCACCATGAGCGACACTACCATTCGAGTTTTAATTGCCGATGACCATCCTATTGTTCGCTCTGGTCTAGCCATGATTATTCAATACACTACCGGTATTGAAACGGTGGCTGAAGCCAGCACTGGCGCTGAGGCAGTGGTGCTGTTTCGTCAGCATCAGCCTGACGTGGTGTTGATGGATTTAAAGATGCCTGAGATGGGTGGTGTGGAGGCGATCGCAACCATTCGCCAAGAGTTTGCTAACGCTCATATCATTGTGCTGACGACCTATGATGGCGATGAAGACATTTATCGCGGACTCAGTGCTGGAGCGAGAGGTTACCTGCTCAAAAACGTGACTCGTCAGGAGTTGATTGAAGCCATTCAACGCGTTCATGCCGGACAAAAGTACATTCCGGCTGAAGTGGGTGCCAGACTCTCTGAACGGATGAGTAGTCCTCAACTCACGGAGCGCGAACGACAGGTTTTACTACTCATCACCGAAGGTAAAAATAATCAAGAGATTGCTAATGCACTTAATGTGAGTGAGGGCACCATTAAGTTCCATGTGAATGGCATTTTGAGAAAGTTAGGCGCGAGCGATCGCACCCAAGCCGTTCTAGTCGCGCTCAAACGAGGCATTGCCAATCTTTAAACGGTTCTTCTTTCTATCTTTTACAGTGGAGATGGAAACTGTCTGAGTCATGGGAGAGCCATGCAAAATCAACGCTTTCCATAAGCGACCAGCGAAACGCCAAGAACGACAAAGACAGCGCCAGCGATACGAGTCGGGCTGGCGGCATACCTGGTTAAGCCGATCGCACCATAATGATCCAGAAGCAGTGCTGCAATCATTTGACCCGCGATCGTCAGCGCCAGAGCAAGAGTGGCCCCAATTTGGGGTGTTGCAAAAATGGTTGACCAGACGTAAAACGTGCCCAAACAGCCACCCACCCACATCCACCAGGATGTTTGGGTTAAGGCAGCCATAGCAGGAAGTGGATATTGGGCAAAGACACAGATGGCAAGCGAGGCTACAGACCCAGCCACATAGGAAATAAACGTCACCTGCATCGGTTCGCCGACGTAACGTCGCAGCAAAGTGTTTAATGCAACTTGTACTGGAAGAACCGCTCCGCCTGCCAATGCTGCTAAAAGATAAATCGTCCGTCCGCTCATTGTGTAGATCTCCAAGTTGAACCAAGCATGATTGTCTTGCTGGAATGGCCGATCAGTTGGTTGCTGCGCATTGGACGCTGATTGAACGCCTCGGCATTCTTCCAAGATTACAATCTGTCCTCAACCATTAGCTTTTGTTGAACTTAACAACCAGAGACGTTCAACACGTTAGGCCAGAAGTTATGCTAAGCAGTGCTTTAAAACCTTTGGATTGTTTCCTTGACTGATGGTGTTCTCCCTAAATCTCCCTTAAAATAGGGAGCTTTGAATGGTTTGGCTCTCTCCTTTTTTCTAGCGTTAGCAACGTGAAGCGCGAGGGTTGTGGAGGATCGAGGGTTTTAAACCAAGCCCTGGCTCTCTCAAAGCTATGGATTAACAATCCCACGCTTAATAGCAACGAGGGTCGCTTGGGCGCGATCGCTCACCCCTAATTTGCTAAAAATCTTGTTGATGTGAAACTTGACTGTGCCTTCCTGAATGCGCAGTACAGTCGCAACTTGTTGATTGTTTTTGCCCTCAGCGATCAAGAGCAATACATCGTGCTCTCGGTTACTCAATTGAGGTTGCTCCAAACGTTCAACTAGCTTTGCGCCTATGACAGGAGGAATGTAGTTTGCCCCCATATGCACGATGTGAATCGCTCGGACAATTTCATCGAGTGGCGCATCTTTGAGAATGTACCCCTTGGCCCCGGCCTGCAAGCCTCGATAGACGTTTTCGTTACCATCATATGTGGTGAGAATGATAACGCGAGCATCAGGAAATTCTTGTCGAATCGCAGAAGTGGCTTCAACGCCTGTCATGTGAGGCATGCGCAAATCCATCAATGTCACATCCGGTTGATGCTGACGAAATAACTCGACGGCTTCTAAACCGTTGGTCGCCTCAGCCGCGATCGTCATTTCGGGTTTTAAGTTCACTATCATCGCTAAACCATTACGAATGATAGGATGATCGTCAGCAATTAAGACTCGAATGGGTGAGAGAGTCATAGGAATGTGAAAAGGAGAACGGGCGAGTGCGTTGAATCTGAGCTTGTTTCTGAGGCTGCATGTGGTTTCTTTTTCTCCTTTTGCTGTTGTGCCTGTTCCAGAGGTACCTCCATCCAAATTTATGTTTCACATGGCGCGACCTATTTTGTTCTGTTAAGGAAACGGAGTTTCAAATGGTTTAATCCATACGCCCTGGTTGGCTGACAAATCGTTCAGCGATCGCCCACTCCATCCTGCACTAAAAGTACGGGCTAGCAGCAGGAAGTCCTCTATAGGCTTTGCCTTCCCGAAGGGTAGAGGACTGCAATCACCTTTCAACCCGTTTTAACGGGTTTCGCACCGTTAGCCCGGCTTTTAATCACGGGCGGGTGAGCAACGAAGCCATCAGCCTTTCAAGACTTTTGTCAATCAACTAGCCATCACGCCCCAGAGCTTAGAGTAGTAAACATTAATAGTGTGAATATTTTGTGAATATGCAGTAGTTCTACAGGGTAAGGAAGGAGCTTTGATGGGGTTAAGCAGTCTATGCAGCAAATCGCCTTGAACCTGGATGGAATTGGTTTTGGTGGTGCTTTGGAGAGAAAATATGCGATCGCGCTTTTGGTTACGTTGCCTAACTTTCGTTGAGCGATCGCCCAGCGAAAGTCTAGTGTTAGGCTCATCTGTCCTTAAGTACAAGACATATCTCTAGCGTAGTGACAGTCCTTTTTGAACCGTATACACTCCAACCTAAGAACGTAGAAAAAAGCACCATTTCAAACCTAGAAAAAAGCACCATTCAGACATCTTTGCTTCGCTTTTCCCTGCTCCTACTCCTTCCAGGTCGTTCTGATGTCAAACCTTCAAGTTATTCCCCTCCATTCCTACCGCCAACTGACTCAGCCTGCGGCTGCACCACCAGCAACTTTTAACTACAGCAAGCAAAGACGTAGACGCGGTATTCTCTTGACCCATCAAGGGTGGCAAAAACTTCACCAGTCGCAAGTTCTATGCAACGAGTTTGGTGAGCGGCACACGTTGGAATACCTGAGTGAAAAAACCTTGCTCGATCCGCGCACAATTTATCGCATAATTGGGCGCGAAGTTGCTGTAGACAAACGGAGCCTGGTGATCTTCTTTAATGCTTTTAACTTAGAGCTGAGTCAAGAAGACTACACAATACCGCCAGTCAACAGGCAACCTGCTCAAACAGAACGTCAAACCGTTTCGTTTAATGCTTCTACCTTAATGGACGAGGATGTTGCTTACTTCAAGCGGCAAATTATTGAAAGCTATCATGGCTTGATTCAGTGTCTCAATTTAGATAGCAACAATAGTATTACTCTGTCTGTGAATTTGACCCTACACGCGCCGCCTCAACTCAAGTTGCATCTTTAATCCTTGCTCTTTCTCGGTTGCCTATTAAAGGCTTTGCGATGATTTTTGCGACGTCGCGTGCCCGTATCGTGTGACAAGCGACTGCCTCTACGCACGATCGCTCAACTACTTTCTTCGCTAAGTAGGTAGCCACAATTAATTGCAAAAAGGGGTTTGGGTGCTTTGCGCCCAAGCAGAGAGTTTTACCCCAACGGCCTCTTCTTTTAGCGGCACTCTTCGCACGGTATTTTCTTTCTGAATGCGCTTTTGACCGATTTAGATAATCGTTATACTGCTTATCTAGCAGTGCGCGTTCGGTCATTTAACTTACGTGCCAAGCTGATTCACTTACCTTCTATCATGTCCCTTAAAGCGGATTCCTTTCTTGTCAAAGCAACGCTGCTACTTAGCAGTAGCCTGACCATCATGGCAGGAGCCACGATCGCGCCCTCTCTCCCTGCCATGCGTGATCACTTTGCCGCTACACCAAATGCAGACTACTGGGTTCGGTTGGTCTTAACGGTTCCGGCTTTGTTTATTGCGATCGGTGCTCCCATTGTAGGAACAGCGATTGACCGCTTTGGTCGGAAGACGCTCTTGGCTTTCGCTGTGTTGCTGTATGGCCTTGCAGGCACCTCTGGAGCCATGTTGAACGAGATTGGCTTGATTTTGGTGGGGCGAGTACTGTTGGGTTTGAGCGTGGCAGGCATTATGACGACTGCAACGGCCTTAATTGCAGACTATTATGTTGGCTCAGCTCGTGCCCAGTTTCTCGGTTTTCAAGCAGCGTTCATGGGCTTAGGTGGGGTTGTCTTTCTCTCTTTGGGTGGGATTCTGGCTGATGTGAGCTGGCGTATGCCGTTCTTCATTTATCTGCTGGCGCTACTCATCTTGCCGCTTGTTGTGTTTGTGCTGCCAGAACCCAATCGGACGTTGGTTAGTCAGAATTTGGGTATTGATGCTACTAATGCCTTTCCCTGGCACATTGCAGGTTTAACTTATGCAGCGGCGCTCCTGTCGCAAGTTGTGTTTTACTTAATTCCCGTGCAGTTGCCGTTTCATTTAAAGCAACTGACCAGTGCAAATGCTTCACAAGCCGGATTGGCGATCGCTCTTGCAACGTTGTTCAGCGCAGGTAGCGCGATCGCTTACCAGCAAGTTAAAGCCCGACTATCGTTTATGGGCATTTACGCAATCGCCTTTCTGTCGATGGCTGTCGGTTACGTTGTCATTAGCTTTGCTACTACCTATGCGTTGGTCTTAGTGGGTTTGGCGATCGCTGGCACTGGCTTAGGCTTACTCACGCCTAACATGAATGTTTGCCTCACCTCTGTTATCCCTGCAAGTTTCAGGGGGCGCGTGTTAGGCGGGTTGACAACTGCTTTTTTCCTCGGACAATTCATTTCACCAATCTTGAGTCAACCGCTTAGCGGTATTGTTGGTTTAGATGTTACTTATCGGCTAGCAGGCCTACTCTTAGCCTGTATGGGAGCGATCGCCCTTTTGCTAGGTTGGCGCTGGCAGTGAGAAGCCCTCTGACTCTTGGCTTCTGGCTCCTGAATACTTCTCAATCAATCGCACTTCATTTGCTTGGAAAGGCACTTTAAAATGACGGTAGTACCTTTTCGTAAAGGCTAGATAAAATAGGGAATGACTGCCATCTTCATCTCCTATGTCCAGCATTCCTCCCTTTCTGCATTGTCCTAATTGTGGCTCAGAAGACATCATGAAAAATGGCACCACCTGACGCGGCAAACAAACTACAAATGCCGCGATTGTGGTCGCCAATTTGTGGAAAATCCGCAGTGGCAACGTCGAGAAAAAGATAGCACTGTGATGATTGACCGCCTGCTGTTAGAGAAGATTCCTTTAGCTGGCATTGCCCGTGTGCTGAAGTTGTCAGAGTCCTGGCTACAAGGATATGTCAACCAATGCTACAGGGTGATACCGAAACCTAAAGGAGCATTGAGTGTGCAAATGGATGAATTGTGGTCCTTTGTCAATGACAAAGGCAACAAGCAGTGGGTGTAGTTAGCGCTCGATGTCGGCGCTCGTGAGATTGTGGGCTGTCACGTTGGTGATCGTTCCAAAGACTCTGCTTTCGCCCTTTGGCAATCGATGCCAGCGGTGTATCGACAATGCGCCATGATTTTCACCGACCATTGGGAGGCATATAAGGTAGTCTTACCGAGCAAGCGGCACTGTGCAGTAGGGAAAGAAACGGGATTGACCAGTGACATTGAACGCTTCAATAACACGTTACGACAACGAGTTTCGCGGTTGGTGAGACAAACCTTATCGTTTTCTAAGAAAGTGGATAATCACATTAGCGCCATTTGAAATTTCATCCATGACTACAACGAACAAACTCGTTTAGAGCAAGCAAGTTGTTAAGAGCGCACCGCTTTTTCCCTATCCTTTACTAAAAAAGACTACCTCAAATTTTTGATGCGTTTACCCTGCCCCTACTCCCCACTCCCACCTTCTGCCGCTGTTGACTCCGAAATTCTGCTGGACTCACCCGCATTGGCTGTTTAGGATTCCAAAGACCAAGACCCAGCACTCTGGCATGTTCTTGAGCCTGGGCAAGCCGTCGATCGTACTTGCTGTTGGGCGGATGAGGAGTGACGATCGCATACCCTTCCGCTACCAACACTTCATTCAACAAGCGATCGCCCTGCCACACATATGCCAACCGTCGTCCAAAGGCATCTCGTGGTTCAGCATCGGTTTCCAGCAGCACCGATTTTTGTTGGAGGTATGTTTCGAGCAGGCGTTTGGCTGCTGTACCCCAGGGTTCTTGACGCACATCAGGCACATCAATGCCTTCCAGCCGTACCCGTTCAGTTAAATCTGGCGCAGCAGCGACACCTGCTACTTCAAACTCTCGCCCACTCAATACCCGTTGAACGTCGATCGTCAGCCCTTGAACTGGCACATTCGGCTGGCAACCCGTTAGAAGCATGAAAAAGACAACCAACCCCAACCATTTCAGATAATGTCCAACGCGATCGTGTGCCTTTTTCATGCTGTCGTCCTAATCTTCGTCAAGCGGCAAGCCTACTTTTATTTTTCCCTTGCCGAAGTAACGACCAAACTGAAGCTCGTAAACTTCATCTTCATCCTGCGTTTCTACCTCCAGGTCAGACCGAGGATAGCTCACGCATAACAGCGCATATCCACGCTGCTGTAGTTTCGGCGATAAGCCCATTGCTTCTGGTTGACAGAGGTCTCCAGACAGAACACGCACTGCACAAGTCGTACAGGCTCCATTACGGCAAGCAAACGGAAGCGTCACCCCCTGAGCTTCAGCCGTTTGTAGAATGTAGCGATCGTCAGGAATCTTGACCGTATGCAGTTGATTAGTGCGGCGGTCGTGAATGCGAACAGTATAAGAATGCGGCATAGCTTCAGCGTTAGACTGCCATCGATAAACGGCTAAGTGTGAATGGTTGGACAATGAGCGGTGGCTTTTCATGAGTAGCCTCCAGATTTACGCTCAAGCCCCTTGTCTAAAGTCTACCTGCTTCTGCTAGGATAGTTATCCTGTGACTGTTCATACAGTACAGCCCTATGGAGAGATGGCCGAGTGGTTGAAGGCGCAGCACTGGAAATGCTGTTTAGGGGTAACTTTAACGAGGGTTCGAATCCCTCTCTCTCCGTCCTAAAACCAAGGTATATCAGGGTTTAGAAGCATTTCTTGCTTTCACTCAGAAGCCTTTTTTCTGGATCGTTTCGTGGTGAATGCCAAAATGCCCTGCTAAAGAGAAAGCAATTGCGATGGCTTAGAGCACAGTTGCCACCCACGATCGCAGCAACTCATTGACCTGATCGGGAACCTCATCATGAGGACAGTGCCCTGCCCGCAAGTAATATTCGGTGAGTTTGGGATGATATTGCCGAAACTTCGCACCCCGCTCTCTAGCGTTGATCCAGGGGTCGGCTTCGCCCCAGAGCATCAGTAGGGGACGGTTCAGTTGCCCCAGCAAGACATCTACTTTTTCACCCTGAGGCGTGTTGAAAACCGACGCAAAAACTTTGGGCGCACCTGGATCGCATGAAGGCTGATAGATTTCCTCTACAAGCTGGTCTGTAACAGCCGCTTGGTCTAAATAGACTTTTTCTAACGTCTTGCGGATGAGAGACTTCTGGCGCACATATTGAAAGAGCAAAAAACTCGCCCACTCCTGACGAAAGAGCGTTTGCACGACTTTGCCCATCACTTCGCGAACTGGATCAGGTTTTGTGGTGCCCTGAATGTCAGTAAACGGGCCTGCGCTATTCACAAGCACCAGCCCTGCTACAGACTCTGGGCGCTGCGCTGCAACGCAGAGAGCCGCATACCCACCCAGAGAATTGCCCACTAAAACCGCAGGCCGACCAATCACCTGCGTAATAAATTCATGGAGTTGGTCGCGCCACAAATCGCCACTGTAAGCGCGATCGGGTTTCGCCGACCGCCCAAAGCCCAGTAGATCGATCGCCCAGACTTCAAACTCCTCACTCAAACCCGCGATCGTCTTACGCCAATGATCTGTAGACGCGCCAAACCCATGAATCAGCAGCAGTGGAGGACGTTGTGCCTGACACGTTCCAGCTTTGACGTAATAAATGGGCTGCTGTTGCCACTGCCAATATTGACCAGGTTTAGGAAGAGAAAGCGGAGGAGCTTGCATGAACAGAGTACGTAGAGTCGCCTCTGGTATTCTAGCGTGATGCTTACAGGCAGAAGAGGTGAGGAGGAAGGGGGAAAGAGAGAGTTTTGAGTTCTGAGTTTTGAGTTCTGAGTTCTGCCTCCTCTGCTCCCCCTGCTTCCCCTACTCTCTCCGCATCCCCCGCATCCCCTACTCCCCCTGCTCCCTCTGCCCTCTGTCTTCTACCCCTATCCCTGCCCCCTACTTCCCACCAACTCCCGTTCAGCCGGAGCTTCTGACATCTCGGTAGGTACACCATCTCGAACAAGGGAGGGTGATTTGCCACTCTTTTGAATGAAATTGCCCACCATTGCAAAAATAGCGTTCACTTTGCGAGTACGCCAGAAGTCAATCACAGTATCCACTTCAGAGCGGGGTAATCGTCGCTCTAGCGCTTCACGCAGGTAAGCAGCATGCCCGGTTTCGTCGCTGGCAACGCTGAGAATCCCTTTTTTGAGGCTGGCGCTGACAGGTTCATCCTCTGGCAAGACATTTGCCATGCGTACAAAGTCTTTGCTGGCATCCAGCTCTAGAATGTATGTGCTTCCCAAAAATGCAATCCAGTCGATCGCCTCTGGCTTCAAATCTGCCTGGGTGTAGCCTTCAAAATACGCATCAAAAAAGGGGTTTCGTTTACGTTCTTCAGGCTTCTCTTGCGTGTTGGTCGGTCTGGGAGAAGCTTTGAAATCAATCACCTGCTTGTTGAGTTGCTTCAGAGCGTGGGCGAAAATCTGCCCATGACGGCGTTCGTCGTTGGCGTGACGAGTGAGCCGTTCTGCCAGCCAGGGATCGCCTTCTGCGACGGCACGATCGCGCAACGCTTCTAGATAGGGCACCGAACCAGATTCAGCCAGTTGTAGGCTTGCTAGCGTGTTGGGTCGCGTCAACGGATCACGCATATTGCGGGCCGTGATGAACGCAGCGGCTCCCGAACCAAGCAGATGTAACACCTGCGTGAAAAAGTTCATAGCTGTTTGAAGAAGAGCTTACAGACGACATCCTAACGCTCTTCGCTAAAATGGGCAGCGACAGGGCGTACCGATTTCAAGTGGCAGCGGTAGCAGTCTTGCTGATAGGCTTAACAGGGAAATTCAGGTCTAGGGTGAGAGGCAGCCATTGAGCCTGTGATAGTGAATCGCCATCCAGTCGTCTTAAGAGATCATTCATCCTTTGGGGGTTACGGTGCGTTTGTTTAAAACCGTTGCTGGATTGCGCTGTTATCTCGATCGATACCGCTCCGGTCAACCTCTCTTCGATCGCTCAGCCACAGGTGAGCCGGATGCGGCAGTGGCTTCGATCGGTCTCGTGCCGACGATGGGATCACTGCATGTTGGGCATCTTAGCTTGATTCAAAAGGCACGCCGCGAAAATCAGCTTGTCGTGGTGAGCATTTTTGTGAACCCACTTCAGTTTGGCCCTACAGAAGATTTTCACCAGTATCCTCGCACCCTGGAGCAAGACCGGGCATTGTGTGAGCAAGCTGGAGTCGATGTAATTTTTGCGCCCAGTGCAGAGGAGATGGGAGTTGGGGAGAGGGCAGAAGGCAGAAGGCAGGAGGCAGAGGCGGCGGGGGAAGCGGAGGGAGCAGGGGAGGCAGAACTCAAAACTCAAAACTTAAAACTCAAAACTCCTTTCCCTTCATCCACCCAAGTCATCCCACCGGAAGCGATGACTGCTATTTTGTGTGGCCGCTCGCGCGTAGGGCATTTTCAGGGTGTGGTGACGATCGTGACCAAATTGTTTAACATTGTGCAGCCGCACCGAGCCTACTTTGGGCAAAAAGACGCGCAGCAGTTGGCGATTCTTCAGCGACTGGTCTTAGACTTAAATTTGCCTGTTACCATCGTTGCCTGTCCCACGGTGCGCGAAGCAACTGGACTAGCGTTCAGCTCGCGCAATCAATACTTAACTGCAGCCCAAAAAGAGCAGGCAGTGGTGCTTTACCGTGGGTTGCGTGCGGCTGAGCAGGTGTTTCGATCAGGCGAGCACGTCAGTGACGTGCTGATCAAAACGGTTAAAACAGAGCTGGAGCGCATTCCTGCCATTGCTCCCGAATATATCGAACTCGTTCATCCTTCCACGTTGGAACCTCTAGACATGGTGAAAGAAACAGGCTTATTGGCGATCGCGGCCCGTCTCGGATCAACACGCCTCATTGACAATTTGGTGCTATCGGCACGGCAGCCGATTGTGGCGATCGACGGCCCCGCTGGCGCTGGTAAATCGACCGTTTCCCGCCAAGTCGCGGACGAACTCAACCTGCTCTATCTGGATACAGGGGCGATGTATCGGGCTGTCACCTGGTTGGTGTTGCAGTCTAGCATTGCAGTAGACGACGAACCCAGCATTGCCGAACTGGTGAGCCAGTGCGAAATTGCAGTGAGCGGTCATCCCTCTTCCGTAAGCGTTTCGATTAATGGTCAGGATGTGACGCAGGCGATTCGGAGCTTAGAGGTCACGTCGAAGGTGTCGGCGATCGCCGCACAAGCGACCGTTCGTCATGAGTTAGTGCAGCAGCAGCGACGCTACGGCAAAGACGGCGGCATTGTAATTGATGGTCGCGATATTGGCACCTACGTTTTTCCTGATGCGGAACTCAAGCTGTTTTTGACGGCCTCGGTGCAAGAGCGGGCACGCCGCCGCCAGCAAGACCTCAAAAATCAGGGCAAGGGCGAAATTAGCCTGGATGAGTTAGAACAGGCCATTTATGATCGCGATTGCAAAGACAGCACCCGCACCCTGGCTCCTTTACGTCAAGCCGACGACGCGATCGTCATTCAGACAGATAACTTGAGTATTGCCGAAGTGGTTGGTCGCATTGTGCAACTCTACGCAGAACGGGCAGAACGATAAAAACGATAAATGCGATCGCATTAGTCGCAAAGCAAAATTCTGTACTTGTAACGCATCAGGTTATTTATCTAGCGATCCTATTTGATTTGTGGATATGCTTCTGGCTTAGCCTACGCCTTTGGCGAAGCAAGCTACAGCTTCCCGCTTTAAGTTCCAGGTTGACCGCTGACGGCTGACCGCTGCTTGGATCAAACACAACATGCTTTGCACGAATGCTTTAGGACTGCTATATACTAGCTTGTATGCCCAAAAAGACCGATCGGTCTTGATACTACAGATGTTATGCAAAAAGCGGCAGAAACCAGAGCCAAGATTATTCAGCAGGCGGCTGGGCTTTTTAATCAGCAAGGCTACGCTGGCTCATCCATGTCGGACATTATGCGTGTCACCGGACTGCAAAAGGGAGGCATCTACAATCATTTCAACAGTAAAGAAGAACTGGCCTTAGCTGCTTTTGATTTTGCCATTCAATTGAGCAGTCAACAGTTTCTTGAAGCGATACGTGGTAAACGCCATGCAATAGAAAAATTGCAGGCCATGCTCCAGGTTTATCGGCAGTTTGTGGACAATCCCCCAATTCCGGGTGGTTGTCCGCTGTTGAATACAGCCGTGGAAAGTGATGATGCTCATCCAGCGTTGCGTGATCGAGCACAGCAAGCGATGACATCGTGGCGAAGGCTGATCATTCGCATTATTGCTAAAGGCATTGCCAAAGGTGAAATTCACGCTAATGCTGACCCAGAGGCGGCTGCAACAATTCTGATTGCAACGATCGAGGGAGCGTTAATGATGAGCAAACTTTACGGCAATGAGGTGCATTTAGAGCGGGCGATCGAACATCTGCACCATTATCTCGTTCGTGAATTGCGTGCATAGGTACTCATTCAATCTTTTTTTGATGTTAAAAAGACCGATCGGTCTTAGTCACTTAATCAGGAGTAACCATACTAGTGCTTGACCCATCATCGAGACCATTACTGATCACGATCGACATTCCGATAAAAACTTACGATATTGACTTTGCTAGCATTGTTAGCAACATTGTTTATCTGCGGTGGTTAGAAGATTTACGCATTAAGCTGTTAGAAGAACACTTTCCTTCGCTTTATCAGCAGCAGCAAACCATCTTTCCCATTCTATCTGAAACCCAGATCACATATAAGCGTCCCATTCGACTCTTTGATCAGGTTACTGGGCAGCTCTGGATGAGACACCTCACCCGTATCAAGTGGACAGTGCAGGCAGAAATTTTGTGCAACCGTGAAGTTGCAACCCTCGCAACGCAAACGGGCGCTTTTGTCGATAGCAAACGGATTCGTCCTGTGCCGATTCCCAGCTTTATGTCGCAAAAATTCTTTGAGCAGCAGTGAGAGTGCCTATTCGCAAAAACCATGAGATGCACTCATTTGCAAACATTAGAGGTCAGAATGACAAATGTTTTTAACGCCTGATTTCTGGTTGCCTACCGATGCCACGCTGCAAGAGCTTACACATCACACGATGTAGGAACAGGCTCATCAATTGGTCAGTCTAAATGAAGCAGGTTGACGATCGTCTTGGGTATACTGAGAACTCCGAGCGTCCATCCATTAATGTCAATTCGTTTATCGACAGTTGCACTCTTATGACACGCCTAAGACTGAAGCCAGCGATTCCAGGTCAACCATTCCGCAAAGCCTCGCGACGGCTGTTGAGCAAAGAACTGGATTTGCTGCTGCTTACAGGCTGTTCTTGTCTACTGACCTTGCTGCATCACCCCATTAGCGAAGCGATCCAGGCCCAGTCGCCTGCTCGCAATGCCCCGATCGAAACCTCAACCCAGACAGGGCAGAGTAATGCCAAAATAGTCAGCCAGTTTTCTATTACCATGCCACCAGACCGTAAAAAGCTGAAAGTGGTAAAAGAAGGCTAAGCAATGATTGGGGGCTAGTTTTTAAAGAGCGAAGGAGGCAGATGCATCACTCTAACCAGGAAAAGTGGCTATTGACGTTGATTCTGCTCAACATTTTTGTGTCACTGGGGCACTACATTCACAACATAGTGTTTTTACCGGAATACCACGAACCCGGATGGATTACTCCAGCTCTAATTGATTCGCTGTGGATTGTGATGACCCCTTCAGTTGTGCTGGGTATGTGCTGTTCTCCAAGCGCAAGTTTTCCTTGGCTTTCGCACTGCTTTATGTGTACTGCGGGTTAAGTCTGCTGGTTTTGGGACACTATTGGATCACACCGCTTTGGATGCTTTCCCCGATGATCAACGTGATCATTCTCTCTGAGGCGATCGTAGCGACTATGCTAGCTAGCTATGCCCGATGGTTGCAGGCACATGCAACAGATCAAGCCGCAGCCTAATCAGTTGTTGGGCTGCCAAGAAGTTGCAGTCCAAGGTTGACAACAAAAACCTCTATGTCTATAGTTGGATTGTTCATTTTTTGAACTTGCTAAGTTTTGAAGTAGTGTGAGCAAAGCAGACGAGTTAACGCAATATATCGCCATCCTTGCTGACCTTTTTGAGGTAGCACAGCAGAGTTCAGGTGAAGCGGTCAACCTGAATAAGCAGGAATGCCGTGTCATTGGTGTAGTAGGGCAGTTTCAGCCGCTCATGATGCGTGAGCTTGCTGAAAGAGCAAAACTCAGTATCACTAACACGACTGGAATTGTAGATAGGTTGGTCAGAAGAAAGTGTCTGTGCCGCGATCGCTCTGACGAAGACAGGCGCATTGTCAGAATTTGCCTTATGCCCGAAGGAGAGAAAATTTATGCAATGGAAATTGAGAACTATAGGAAGGTTAGTCGAGCGATTCTCAATGGTTTAGAAGAGCCAGAGCAACAGGAGATGGTGCGGATGATGCGAAAAGTAGCAGTGCATCTCAATCACCAGAAGGCTGACCTGCTGAGAAATTTTTAGCGGTTATTTTTTTGATCTTGAAGTTCAAAAAATGAACCTTTCAAAAAATGAACCTTATAATCCTTGACAAATCAAAACAGGAGAAAACCCATGCACTATGTCGGAAAAACTGCTCTGATTACTGGCGCATCCAGTGGCATTGGCGAATCATTTGCTCATGAATTAGCAAGCCGAAAAATGAACCTTGTTCTCGTAGCACGCTCAGAAGATAAGCTACAGGCTTTAGCAACCCAACTTCGAGATCGCCATAACATCAGTGTCGAAGTCATTACAGCCGATCTTAGTTGTGAAGGAGAAAGCTTACGAGTTTATGAAGAGGCACAAGCAAGGCAATTGAATGTTTCTATGCTGGTTAATAACGCTGGCTTTAGCACTCACGGAGCATTCGAGTCAATCTCGTCTCACAAAGACCATCAGCAAGTCATGCTCAATGTGCTTTCTGTCGTTGATTTAACTCACGCCTTCATTCCAGGCATGTTGGCAAAGGGTGAAGGCAGCATTATTAATATTGGTTCAACCACAAGTTTCTACCCGTTGCCTCGTCAAGCGGTATACGCAGCAACCAAAGCATTTGTCCTTTCATTCAGCGAAGCATTGTGGATTGAGTACCAAAAACGAGGCATTAAGGTGTTAGCTCTATGTCCAGGTGCAACAAACACAGATTTCTTTAACGCAATGGGGCGTGATGTTGTAACTGGAAAGCATTCCCCACAGAAAGTCGTTCGCGTTGGACTGTTAGCTCTGGAACACAATCGGCATTATGTCATTCCCGGTTTTAGAAACTCTTTTGAGTCGAACATTTTGCCCCGCTTACTGCCTCGTGCTGTTCTGGCAACTCTAGTTGGAAGTGTAAGTCAACGCGCTTTTAAGTAAGTTATCGACAGCAGCATAATAATCCACTTGCACCTGACCCTTGAGAGTTTTTTCGCTAAGTTCGAGAGGCTATTGGCGTCGGGTGAACGGGGTCGTTACACTGAAGCACGTTAAAAGCTTGTAACTCAACCCGTTCTTATTCCTTTCTGCCTACTCGATCGCCGTGTGCTTCGCAGGGAGGCGCAGAAATGGAGCGATCGAGCCAGGCCACAGCTTGCTGAAGCCTTGGCAGTGCTTCGTCTGGCTGGTCTTTGAGCAGGAAGACGATCGCGGCAGCGGCTTGTTCATTAGCGCGGGCTTTGCGGTTGGACTGGAGGCGATGCCAGTCACGGTTGTCGATCGCGAGTTTTGCCAGCAGCGCTTGCGCTAGTTCGGCAGCGCTAAATTGGCTCAGATCAGGGTTTTCAGCAGAAACAATCTGGGATGGTGTGGCGGAGATAGACGGGTCAGGCATACGGTTGCTGCGATCGTGGGCATAATCTAAAGACATCTCTACTCTACTACCGCTGTTATGCCGCTGCCCTCATCATCCTCTGATCCAGCCTCCGACCGCGACGGTGAAGCACTGTCGGATGCACAGACCTTTGAGCAGGAGCTAGCAGAGGTTGAGTGGTCGCTCCGTGGTCTCCAGGAACGCTACATGCAGGTGCAGCAAGATGAACAACGGCAGGCAACGCTTGAGACACACAAAGCAGACGTTAGACGCCAACTTCAGCGATCGTCGTCCTCAGACCTCAAAGCTGAGTTAACCCGCTTGCAAGCACAAATCGACGCATTGGAAGTAAACCTGGAAAGTCGGCTTTTCTCCTGGGGTAGCTTACGAGAACCGTTCTGGCAGATTGTGCGCTTTGGCGGCTTGGGTCTTATCATTGGTTGGTCGATCGCGGTTGCCACATTGCACAACCCATCCCCCGCGCCACAACCCTCAGTTTCTGCTCCTCAAGCGCCCCAGCAATAATTACATTAAGACTCTGTATCAGATGCGGTAAACGGGCAGCGTAAAGTGAAAACAACTGCCGTTATTGGGAGTCGAATCTACCCAGATTTGTCCGTAGTGTGCGCGAATGATGCGCTGACAGAGTGATAGCCCAATACCATAGCCATCTTTTGCCTCATCCCGCTCCAGGCGAAAGTGGTCTTCAAAGATGCGATCGCGGTTTTCTTCGGGAATGCCAGGGCCATTATCGCAGACGCTCACCTGTACTTTTTGCGTGGTACGGTGCAGGGTGGAAATAACAATCGCCCCCCCGGCAGGTGTGTACTTAAACGCGTTGTCAAGAAGATTGACCAATACTTGCCGCACTCGTTCACCATCTGCATAAACGCTGGGTAAATCAGAAGGAATGTCGTGATTCACGCGTTGGGATTTTGCTTGAAAACGGTCTTGCAGATAAGCCAGCACTTCAAGGCATAAGCTACCTAAATCTAGCTTTTGAGGTACGATGCGCAACTCGCCGCTAGTACCCCGGGCTGCCTGCAAAATATCGGTGATCATGTGATCGATCGCACGAGTCTGGGTGCGTGCATGCTTCAGGAGTTGTGCGGTTAGAGAGGGCGTAAGTCGAGAAGACCAACCTTCGGTGACGCTATGGCCCATTTCTAAAGTTTCGATGGCAATCGACGCAGCCGTAAGGGGGTTGCGCAAATCATGAGCCAGCATGGAAATAATTTCGTCTTTAAAGCGCAACTGATCCTCCAGTTCAGCTTTCTCTTGCTTAAGATGAAAAACTTCATCCGTCAGATGAATCAGCTCAGTGGAACGAGCGATCGTGCCCAACGCGCTAGACAACCCGCTCGTAGAGGCTTTGTTTGAAGAGTTCGCGTCAGTCGATTCGGTCAGATAGCTGGCGGTTGCACCGTCTGCGATCGTGCCTGCTCTTAACGCTTCAAGGGTTTCGCCTGGGGGTTGCTGGTAGCTATCATTCACAAGATAAGCTTCGACAGAGCGTTGCCAGTAAGGCCACCAATGTTGCAGTTGAGCAACCAGATCGCTACCAGCCAGAGTTTGCCGAGGCTGAGGATGAAGTTTGATTAAAGCAGGCGTTGCCACCAAGCGAAAGTGTTCTGCTAAGTAGGGCTGCTCACTAACATCAATCACCTCTAGCTCAAAAGGATACGCTGTCCTGAGATCTTTCAATGCATCTCGAATGTGTCGAATCCGTTCTCTCGAACTCGGTCGTTTGTCAACAAACAGCAATAACTGTAGCAGCATTTCGCCGCTGGTCTGCTTTTCAGAAAATGCCTGCATGCCAGCTCTTTCCAGCACTTGGTGTCAACGGGGCAAAGTTTTGCTTGATTTACAAGCGGAGTGAACATTAAAACATTCAATCGAATTAATGTATCTCTCTACTTTCTAGAGTAGCCCCTTCTATCCAATTCTGGTCATCGGTAACTGAACCGTAACGGTCGCTCAGGTTAGATCAAGCTTGAGTCGATCGACAAAGCAATACCGGGCAGGGTGCATGATGTAATGTATAGTCTTCAGCGGCACTGAGACGCGCATTACGTAGGGCAGGCGGTTGCTTGGTACTCTCAGCATCCGTTGGTTGTTTCGATAGTGGTTTCGATCGCCGAAAGGATTGCAAGGGAAATAGCCCTTCGCCAGAAGGGAGGCGTAGCCAGCTCTGCATGGCATTGCCGCCCAGTACAATCAGGTCTACCTGCTGTTGCTGGGCCGTTTGGCAAATTAATGGGCCTGGATCGCCGATTTGGCGAAGCGTGTGAATCTCAAGGTCTGAGGCGCTAAAGGCGGCTTTGGCGTGTGCAAGCACCTCTTCACTTCGTTCTTTTTGGGCATCTTGCAGAGATTGATTGAACTGCCAACTGGGCGTGGGCGTGGCAAAAGGGCCAAACAGGTAGTCGGCGTTTAAGGGATGCTGAGTGTAGAGAATGGTCAGGTACCTTACACCTGCGGGGATCAGTTGACGAGTTGCTTCAATCGCCTGTTGAGTAGCTGGAGAATCATTAACGATCAACAAAAGGTGATGCAAATTTGGTTCTGCTTCAGGAGGCATCACGGCTCCACGAAACACCAGTACGCTACAGGGAGCATAACGTGCAATGACGGTCGATACGCTGCCCATCAACCGTCCACGCATATTGGTTGTGCCTCGTGACCCGACGGCAATCAGTCCGGCTTGCATAGCGCGAGCACAGTTCAAAATCTCGATCGCGGGACGGCCCTGACGCACCTGGACAGTAAACGGTACCGTCGTTGGTAGTGCTTCCATCGTCCTGGTTAAGTCATCTGCGTTTGGTGTTGACGCCGTGGTTGCTGTTGGCTCTGAAGGGGCATGGGCAGAGGTAGATACAGGCTCCTGAGTGGCGTCGGTTGAAAGGGCTGCGTTTGATAGAGACGGTTGGGGAGACAACGGCATGGGCGTCAACCGTCTTGAACGGCTAGAGCGCCGAGGTTGCACTGACAGCACCGTCACGAGCGATCGCCCGTTGCCATTTTGCTGCCCTTGAGTGGAGTGGGCAATCATCACCAGCAACTTCTGCGCGAGAAAGGCACTTGGTGAGCCATCGGTTGCCACCAGAAAAGGGGGAAAAAGGACTGGAGCGTTTGTTCGAGTCATTGCTTTAGCCTCTTACCCTCATCATTAATCAGCCCAGACCATCCCATCTAGTTCCTCTGTTGTAGTGCATACTACTAGATTACGGTAGCGTTGACGGCATGCGTTCACCAATTCCCACAATACTGATGATTTGTGGTGATCCCACCCCACTTCTGCCCACGATTAATCGTGCCAGTCCTCCCAGAAAACGGCTGTACCTCCTGAGCTACTTTAAGGAGAACACTGTGCAGCGCTAAAATAAGTCAACTGTCGAGACGATTGCCGATGAAGATTCTGGTACTGGCTTGGGAATTTCCACCTCGTATTGTGGGTGGAATCGCTCGACACGTAGCAGAACTGTACCCTGAAGTTGCCAAGCAGGGGCACGAAATCCATTTGGTTACGGTCGAGTTTGGTCAAGCGCCTTGCTACGAAGTCGTTGATGGTATTCATGTCCATCGCGTTGGTGTTGGCTTCAGCAGTGACTTCTTTCACTGGATCGTCAACATGAACGAAAGCCTGGGTCAACACGGTGGCAAGTTGCTGCTCGAAGAAGGCCCTTTTGATCTCATTCATGCTCATGATTGGCTGGTAGGAGATGCCGCGATCGCGCTCAAGCACACCTTCAAGATGCCTCTGGTTGCCACCATTCACGCCACAGAATTTGGTCGCCACAATGGCATTCACACCGACGTCCAATGGTATATCCATCACAAAGAACGATTGCTAGCACACAACGCTTGGCGCATTGTTGTATGTACGAATTACATGCGGCTAGAGGTTGAGCGTGCACTGAGTGCACCGTGGAACAAGATTGATGTCGTATACAACGGCATTCGCCCTGAAAAAAAGCACCGTGATCCAGAGTTTGACTATTGGACGTTTCGACGACGGTTCGCAGCGGATGAGGAAAAAATTGCCTACTATGTCGGGCGAATGTCTTACGAAAAGGGCGTTTCAGTTTTACTCAGCGCTGCGCCAAAAGTCATTCAAGCGAGTGATCGTGGCGTCAAATTTGTGCTCATTGGTGGCGGCAACACAGACCAACTAAAGCGCCAAGCATGGGAATTGGGCATTTGGGAGCAATGCTACTTTACCGGGTTTATGTCAGATGCCGATCTGGATCGCTTTCAGACGGTAGCAGACTGTGCCGTGTTTCCCAGCCTGTACGAACCCTTTGGCATTGTGGCATTGGAGAGCTTTGCCGCCCGCGTACCAGTGGTTGTGTCTGATACGGGTGGCCTGCCTGAAGTCGTGCGTCACACCAAAACTGGCATCGTCACCTGGACAAATAACCCAGATTCTCTCGCCTGGGGCATCTTAGAGATCCTGCGGCATCCAGGCTATGCCCAGTGGCTGGTAGACAACGCCTATGCGGATCTGAAGCATCGGTTTGATTGGGCAAAACTGGCGCTGCAAACAGAGGCGGTTTATGGGCGAGTACTGCACGAGCGATCGCAGGTCTTGTGGGAGTAAGTTGAATGAAGGGGGCAGGGGTTAGGAGACAGGGGGCAGAAGGCAGAAGGCAAAAGTAAAAAGGTAAAAGGCAGAAGAAGTTGGTTGTTAGAAGAACGCTGACCGCTGACCGCTGTAGCTTGCTTCCCGTAGGGTTGGCTGATCGCTCTTTAACTCAAAACTCAAAACTTCTACACGACCGCTGATAGCTGACGGCTGATAGCAGAACTCAAAACTCAAAACTCTCTCCCTCCCCCAAGACCTTAACGGAGCCTTTACCTTGACCGTGTTTCATAGCGGCAGATCTGAGGTAGCATCTGTGAACTGCTCAGGCTTAGCGATCGGGTGCTTGTTCCTTCCCCATCATGCAGTTGTCTTAGAAGACTTTCAGTAGCACGTGTTTTATTCGTTGGTTTAGCCGCAGGGTAATGTTGATCGTCTCTAAGCAGGTTCCTGGCACTGTCAGTTTCAGCCGGGGCGTTTACGCGCTTTACTGGACACATGCGCTTTATTTGGCACAGAGGAGGAACGCTTGCAACGGTACCATCTTGTGATCGGTGGCTTATTTAGTGCAGCCGCGATCGCGCTGGTCACTCAATCTGCTGGAGCGCTCACTCAAGTCAGTGGCATTGCTCTGACTCCTACAGCTAGCGGCCTTGATATCGTGCTACAGCTCCAGACCGT
Source organism: Stenomitos rutilans HA7619-LM2 (assembly GCA_019358945.1). Classification (GTDB taxonomy): domain Bacteria; phylum Cyanobacteriota; class Cyanobacteriia; order Leptolyngbyales; family Leptolyngbyaceae; genus Stenomitos; species Stenomitos rutilans. The sequence goes on from JAHHIE010000007.1 coordinate 24,492, forward strand.
AGCGCAAAAGAGCGGCGATCGTCCCCAAATTTTTACGAGTGGTCAGGGAAATACCTGGATCGCAAATATTACCAATGCTCAGCTAGGTACAGCCGCAGCTAAACCCTATCGTCAAGAGAATCCCGCACCTGGCATTGAGACGATTAGCATTACGGCTGCCAGTGCCAGCAGCATCCAGGTCATCGTCACCGGAAAACCCGGCGCACTCATGGGGCAGGTACAGCAGGATGGCACAAAGCTAACCCTCAGCCTGCTCCATACCGCTGCACTTGGTGCTGCCTCGATCGCAGGGCGACCTGCCAGCTCATCACCTCAACCGCAGTCAACGCTTCCCACAGTGCCCACCACGGCTCCAGCACCGACAAACAGTGCGGTTACGCCTGCCCCATCGGGTGCCCAAGCACCTGCTGCAACGCCTTCTACCATTGCGCAATCTCCTGTCCCTAGGCCCCAGCTCCTTTCCAAACCAACGACACTAACCATCCCTTCTACCGCTCCAACCCCGACCGCAACACTACCCGGCAACCGGATTACCTACACCGATCTCAACGTTCAGGCCACGACGATCGATCTGGGTACAGCTGCCCGGATTGAGCGGGTCGTGCTGCGCGAAACGCCTGTTCGAGAAGCACTGGCACTGCTGGCGCGGGCGGCCGATCTGGGTATCGTGTATGCCGAAGATTTAGGCGGAACACCTGCCACTGGAGCGACTGGACAAGCTGGGTTGATTATTGATTCCAATATTTCCCTCGATATCGAGAACGAACCCATTCAAGATGTGTTTAATTACATCTTACGGGCGAAAGGGCTGAAGGCGAATCGCATGGGTAGGACGATTTTTGTGGGTCTCAATCTACCTGCCACAACGGGTAGCTATGTGGCGCGCACCCTACGGCTCAATCAAATGCGGGCCACCTTACCACAGACAAACCTTACAACAACGGCTGTCAGTGCCTCTAGTCTGACGAGCGGCGGTGGACAGGGTGGCAGCACTACGACAAGCCAGGTCGGTAGAACCAGCGCCACCACCGAAAATATCCCGTATAAAGGGGCGCTGCAAGTGATGGAAGAGTTGGGGGCAAACAACAGCGCCACGGCTAGAAGTCCTGTCTTTAAAGGCTTACAGGTAACGGCTGATGCACGCACCAATACGCTGTCGATCGTGGGTTCTCTGGAGCAGGTACAGCTTGCAACAGACTACCTCAACAAGCTGGATGCGCGCCGTAAGCAGGTCGCGGTCAACGTCAAAATTGTGGAAGTCGATCTATCAAAAACGAGCAACATTGGCTCTAGCTTTTCCTTTGGTGTGGCTGGCAACTTCTTTAATGTGAACCAGGGACGAGGCGGGGTCAACGTTGGCCCAGTCAACCCGTCGTTGATTGACTCGAATAGCCTGACCAGTCCCTCGACGATCGCCAACCCGTTTGCCACTGTACAACCACCGCTCAATACGGGTGCTCAGGTGACCGATCGCCAAGGCAACACCCTGGGCTTTCAGCCTGCCAGCCCGACCAATGCTAACCCACTCGCTCCAGTCGTCACGGGACTCACCAGCGGCTCGACGGTGAGCACCAGCGGCAATGTCACCACCGTGCTGGGGCAGGCACTCACCTATGGACTCTCACCGTTATTTCAGTTTCCGGCGCAGTTTTTGCTAAACCTGCAAGCACAAGTGGTTTCAGGCAATGCCAAAATTCTGACTGATCCCACCCTCATCGTGCAGGAAGGCAACCAATCGCAGGTCAACCTGACCTCTCAAGTCTTTTCGGGCTTTACAGAGCAGCGCGTGACGGAAGGCAATGTGACCTCAACGCGAATTCTGCCGCAGCCACCTGTGGATGTGGGCGTAATTTTGAATGTGCAGGTGGATCAAATTGATGACAACAACTTTGTTACGATTGCAGTCTCACCCGAAGTCAGTTCGCTCGGTCAACAGATCACCGATCCGTCACGGAACAATCTGCTTATTCAACAGTTGGTGAACCGCCGACGGTTGGAGACAGGCAGAATTCGGTTACGAGATGGTCAAACGTTGATTTTGACAGGCATTATTCAGGAGCAAGATCGAGAAATTATTACCAAAGTGCCCATTTTGGGTGACATTCCGCTGCTCAATCTGCTGTTTCGCAACCGCCGCAAAGAGCGATCGCGCAATGAAGTTGTGGTGCTGGTGACACCGCAAATCTTGGATGATTCGGATCGATCGCCCTACGGCTACAACTATCTTCCAGGCCCGGAGGTGCAGAAGTTTTTGCAGCGCTTACCCCAGCCACCGCAAGGTAATTTACCACCACAAGGGAACGTACCAGCCCCCCAGGTGCCTCAAGCGTCCACCCAGAATGGAGCAACCGCACCAACCCAGGCAAGTCCTGTGCCACAGCTAGCACCGCAGAACCTTCCAGTAGCACCAACCCAGACAACTCCGCTCTTACAGCGGAACACACCAACCGCACCGACTAGCAATGCACCATCTGACTCAAACTCCAGCCGTCCCTCAGAGTGAGTCAGCCATCGCCGAGGTACCGCGATCGCAGCAACCATCCAGCCTGCCTTTATTAGCGTCAGATCGCCTGGTGGTTTGTCAGTTTTGGTTTTGTGCGTGAACCACTGCTGGAAGTACTTCTAGCAAACGCCTACAAGATTTGACTACCCACAATTTTAAGCTTGACAGTCCACTAGGATATGTTCTAAAACCTTTCACCACGCTGCTTTCCCGCCCGTGATTGCAAATCCGGGCTAGCAGCAGGAAGGCCACTAAAGGGAATGCCAATGTCTTGAGTCCCTTTAGTGGGCTTGGATCTGTGAGCGCGAACTTACAGTTCAGCGCGGATAACCAACGCAGCAGAGAAGTTTTAAAACACGCCTTAGCATGGGTTAGTGCCAAAGCTTTCCCTACCGTCCACCAACTGTGATGGAATCGACTTTGATGTGGGGTTGCCCAACAGTGACGTAGACACTACCGCTCACGGAGCCACAGAAGCCTGCTGCCAGATCAAGATCATTGGAACACATGGAAATTTTGTTCATGATTTCCTTGGCTTCACCAATCAGCGTTGCGCCTTTAAGAGGTTTGGTGATTTTGCCGTTTTCGATCAGGTAAGCTTCATCTACCGAGAAGTTGAATTGACCCGTAGCACCCACGCTGCCGCCGCCCATTTTTTTGCAGTAGATACCTTTTTCAATGGATGCAAAGAGGTCTTCATTGGTGAAATTACCGGGAGCGATATAGGTGTTCCGCATGCGGGATGCCGCCGCAAAAGTGTAGTTCTGACGACGTCCGCTGCCAGTGCGGGGATGTCCCGTGCGAATGGAGCCTGCCCGATCGGCAATAAAGTTCTTCAACACCCCTTTTTCAATTAAAAGCGTGCGTTGGGCAGGCATCCCTTCATCGTCCATGTCGATCGTGCCAAAGGCATCAGCAGAAAGCCCTTCATCCCAGGCTGTCAGGTTTTCGTGGGCGATCTTTTCGCCCTTTTTGTCTATAAAGGGAGTCGTGCGCTTCTCGATTTGTGTGGTTTCCAGCAGATGACCGCAAGCCTCGTGGAAAATCACGCCGCCGAATTTATTTGCCATGACGATCGGGTACGTGCCCGATTCCACATAATCCGCGTAAAGCATTCTGCCAGCAGATTCAGCGACGCTTTCAGCGGTAGACGCGTAATCCCAGGTGCGGAGGAAGTTTGGATCGCTGGTATTGCCTGCCCGTTCGCCAATAGAGGCGCGGTTGGTGCCATCAGCGCAGAGCAAGTTGTAACCAACGGATTGCGTCAGGCGGATATCTCTGGCAAACGTGCCGTCACTGGAAGCCACCAGCACTTCCTGCCAATCACGGAAGTAGACCGCACGGCGCGATTGCACATGCGTAGCTTTTTGCTGCAAGCGAGCATTGGCATCCAACAAGACTTCGCCCATCTCGCGCATAGAGCTAGCTTCTGAGAGCCAGGACTCTTTGCCCCGCAAAACAGCATAGTCCCGTAGCGGTTCCAGGTTGATTTCGGGGATGTAGGCTCCCGGTGAGGGCAACTGCAAGCCCAAAATGGAAAGCCCTTTTTCAAGGGCGGCTTTTAGGCCAGAAAAGGTTAGATCATTGGTGCTGACATAACAATCGGTTTGACCGCGAAAGACGCGGATACCTGCACCCGTGGAAAGTCGTGGCGAAATGCTGGTAATGGCATCGTCTTCAGCAAGGCAGCTAATATAGTTGACCCGCTCTAAAAAGAATTCAACGAAATCTGCGCCTGCTGCCCGCCCTAACCCTAACAACGTTGATAGGGGAGATTCCCAGGTCGCGTCGAAGCGATCGCGCGTAGACGTATAGTCTAATGTCGGCAGTTCTCTAGAGCGAAGAAGCGGAGTTGCAATCATGGGTAGCCTCGGCTGCGATCGTGGAACGAGTTGATTCGTCAGGACTTCTCTTCTAGCTAGAAGGGCAAGCTTTCTCTTTTTAAGATCTCTATGCTTAAGATCTCTATTCTAAAGGGGCTGCGATTCTTTTGTCAGAGAACTGGACGTTACGGGAATACTGAGTGTTACTGCTTACACATGAGAACTCAATAAGTGAAACCCCTAAACAAACTCTACTATTGGCTGAAACTCGCCGCGATCGCACTTCTATCCTTCTCGTTCGCCTGTCAGAGCTACTCACCCAGTGCTGCTGACTCAAGCGCCATCTCTAGCCCAAATGTAGCAATGCCTCAACCAACGACTGTTCTCACCGTGCAGCCCAAGAAGATGTCCAAGCAGGCACAGCTCGTTGAGCTTCACATGCTCAATACCGGCATTCGCCTGGATATGCGCTATGCGACCGCTAACAACTTTATGCACCGACCACTTTACAAACAGCCTCGCTGCCTGCTGAGAGCGATCGTTGCAGAGCAACTCTCGCAGGTGCAGTCAGATCTGGAAGCGGATGGGTTGGGTCTCAAAGTCTATGACTGCTACCGTCCACTCTCGGTGCAGAAACAAATGTGGAAGCTGGTACCGAACGATCGCTTCGTTGCTAACCCCGCTACCGGATCACGGCATAATCGCGGGTCTGCGGTCGATGTCACGCTGGTCGATCGGCAGGGCAACGAACTCCTAATGCCCACCGCCTTCGATGACTTTACCGAGCAAGCCGCTACAGACTATGACGGTGCAAGTTCATTAGCAAAACAGAATCGTCAGCGCTTACAAGACGCAATGGCGAAGCATGGGTTCACGCCATTGATAACAGAATGGTGGCATTTTGATGCGGCGAATTGGTCTCAGTTTCCACTGCTAGATGTGCCGTTAGAAACCGCTCTCTAAGGCAACTTCAAACCCTCTAGGGACTCGCTGGGGAATAACATCCCACCGCTCATTCACCTCTCCACTCATCCACCCCTCCACTCATTCACCCCCTTCAGCCTGGGATTTTATTGGTTACCAGTTCCCCTACGCTCCTAAAAACCTGTTTCCTGGCGCGGCCTAAATTAACCCCAGAGTAAACTAGACGTAGCATGGTGAAACAAAACGATGACAACCAAAGAACAGATCATTCAAGCCCTTGATCAGTTACCCGAACCAAAGCTCACAGATGTGCTGACGTTTATCCATTCCCTCGAAGCAACGGACACTCCACCTGCTGTTCGTCCTGAAGTGTGGCAAGCGTATTTGGATTCAGAGCGAGAACGAGAAGAGGTGTACCGTCGTCTTGCTAACTCCTAGATTTCTTTCGATCGCTGAAACACTAAACATCCACACCAGACAACTTAAAAGATTTGGTGGCACCGCTGGTATTAGAGATGAAGGGCTTCTGGAATCAGCTTTAGCGCAACCACAAGCCACGCTTGGTGGTGAATTTCTGCACGCCACGCTTTACGAGCAAGCAGCCGCCCTTTACCATTTGGCGAAAAATCATCCGTTTCTGGATGGCAACAAGCGCACGACCTTTGCTGTGATGGATACTTTCTTACGTATTAATGGCTCTACGCTGACGCTAACCAACGAGCAAGCCTATTCACTGGTGCAAGACGTAGTGAATGGGCGCATCAGTAAGACTGATTTGGCGACCTTGTGGTGGAGCGATCGATCCACTAGGCACCGATCGCTTTTGTCAGTGTGCGACTGACTTTAGCAGGGCAAAGAATTGTATTCCCATCCCGATAGCCCACAAAGCGAACATAGACTAATTCACCCGGCGCGAGATCAGGCACATCCGGTTGATGAAGGGTTGGATCATAAGCCACTTGTTCCCATGCTGTACCAATCTGGTGATACCCCCAACTCTGAATCAAATTCTCCAGGGGCACAAACATGGGCGTTAGACTTTTGGCAGGCAAGTCTGGTTTTGCTTCAATGATTTTGCTAATGGTGGGATGGTGGGTAAAGAGCGTTTGGAGTTGCTTAAAGAGTGTATGGCGGAAGGTTGCAGTTAGCGTTGCCTCTTGCTGCTGCAACGCCTGCTCAAGCTGCAAGCATTTCTGTGTGAGTCGATCGGTTTCTTGCTGTAGCGCTTGCTGGAGTTGTTTATGCTCATCCGTTAACAGTTCTGATGGCTGTAGGGGGGATTGGCGATCGGGAAGCATCTGAGTGAGTTGTTCATCCCGTCGCTGCAAGACCTGCAAACGGAGATTCTCTTGCGTTAATTCGGCTTTTTGCTCTAATGCCTGCTTCAGGCGTTCGTACTCCCGCCTCATACGGTTGCGTTCGGCATCAAGTTTATCGTTGCTGTTGGAGCCTAAGTCTACCAGCTTGACGATTGCCAAAATGAAGACGAACTCAATCAAAAAACCAAACCAAAAGAGGTTGGTGTTATCTCGCATGCTCCTGATCTCCTCGGCGCGACAGTAGCATTGCGCCAGCTAAGCTTTACCATCCCCTATTCTGGCCCATAGGTTGCATTCCAGTAACTTTAGAAAAGTCGATTTTTGTTACGTCAAGCCTTGCACTCTAAAGCTAACGGTTAGGCGACATAAGGGGGCATGGATGAAGGAGGGTACCACTCACTTTTGCTATAGTTCGAGGCTCACGTTGGCTACAGTTCGAGTTGAATGGGAATTTCGATGTAAAACTCACTGCCTTGACCGGGTGTTGATTGGCACTTTAGTTGCCCATGATGCTTTTCTGTCACAATTTGGTAGGAAATCGCTAGCCCTAGCCCGGTACCTTTGCCAACAGGTTTTGTGGTAAAGAAAGGGTCAAATAGCCTCTGCTGTACTCCTTCTGGAATGCCTGATCCATTGTCAGCAATCCGAATTGCAACGCTTTGACCCCGCTGCTCTGTTTGAATCGTAATGGTGGGTTGTTTAACATTAACAGCCTGTTTCCCTTCATGGGACTGGATGCCACTGATGCTCAGTCGCAGGTTACTGCTCATCGACTCTTCCAGTGCATCGATCGCGTTAACCAGAATATTCATAAAAACCTGATTGAGAGGCCCCGGATAACACTCAACGGGTGGCAGAACAGCATAGTTTTTACAAATTTGGATATTAATCTCGTTGGGGCAGCGCTTTAAGCGGCTATCCAGCAGCATCAACGTACTTTCCAGCCCTTCATGGACATCAACCGTTTTGATAGCCGCTTCGTCTATATGGGCAAAGTTGCGTAGGGACAGTACTAACTGCCGAATCCGATCGGCTCCTACTTGCATTGAGGCCAAAAGCTTCGGTAGATCGGCTTCAACAAAACTTAGATCACTATCTTCTAGTAAGTGCTGAATTGCAGGTGGTGGGTCAGGATAATACTGCTGGTAGAGCTTGACGATCGCCAGCAGGTCTTGAGTATATGTGTTGGTATAGGTGAGATTGCCATAAATAAAATTAATCGGATTATTAACTTCATGAGCAACACCAGCAACCAGTTGTCCTAAACTCGACATTTTCTCTGCTTGAATAATGCTATAGGTTGCCATTGCTGCTTCTGAAAAAGGTTTAACAATCACCACCTTCCAATACGATCGTGGCACATGAAACAAGAAAGCAGTAGCAGGTTCTTTAAGCAAGAAATCACATTCAATTTCAAATTGCTGATAAAGATGCGTGGTGGAATTACCTTCACCAGAATCATCATTGACGTTTAGCGGATCAGTCAAGATTGATGCGATCAAATCTGCTTCTGACACATCAATTTGATAGCTGTCAGTATGTAGCCTCTTTGCAACATCCAACTGGTCATCTGAGCGGCGTTGTGCCTCTTGCAAAATTGCCTGATTCATGGACTCAACCGCGATCGCCAGGGGCGCAAACAAAGGCTGCTTTCCTGCAAACTCACCTGCCAGCATGAACTCTGCCGCAGTATGCCCCTCGCTCTCATCGGGCTTTATTTTGACTAGAAGTGGGTTGGGAAAGGTGACAAAGCGATTATTTCGGTCTAGAACAAAAATGTATCCACCCGTCTTTTCACGCCAGGCTTCTATAAATGCCTGTACTCCCTCTAGCTTTAAATCAACCGTCACCACACCAGAGAAAATGCCCCTTTCAAACATAGGCGTAGTGCAGGTAATCATCGGTTGATGGGAGTATGGATCGAGATACGACGCACTCCAAACACATTGCCCAGTTTTCGCATAGCGCCCTACGGCGTACCATGCTTCGTAGTGATAACCTGAACCAGGTTTGTTATAGTCGTCAAAATATTCCAGTTTGCCCTCAACATTGCGTCCAAAAAAGAAGCTTCGACGCGCTTGATCGGGAGAAAAAAGATAAGGTTCATGCCAGACACCACCGCCTGCAATACTCAGATCGCCCTGAAAATTGAGCAAGGTGGGAACAATGGCTTTGAACAAAGATTCGCTCTTGGGTAAATGCTCGATCGTGGCACCTAATGTACGAGTGAGTGCTTCAACTTCGCGCACTCGTGCATACAGGTCAAGCACAATGTTATTACCAATCTGCCCAATGATTCTGGACGACTCAGCGAGAATAATGCTCTTGCTTTCAGTATTCATACTGTGAAAAACTTAGCTACCGAGGCTTTAACTGATCTGAATGCTAAAAAAGACTGAGCTGAGCACCCTTTCATCATCTACGGTTAGCTTAGAAAAGCATCAGGATTATTGATCAACAATCCCACAAATAAAGCTTCCATCTCTACCATTTTCTACTAATTCTTTGTAGAGTGTTTGTAGAGTACGTTACTTCCAATTTCCGATTTAAATGCGATCGCACATGAATTCACCGCTATCCCCTGATACACGATCGCTGCAATCTTCTACGCCTGCTGAGCCTGTTACACATCAGCATGTTCTAGTTTGCCAGAATCGTACCTGTCTCAAGCAGGGCGCGATCGCGGTTTTAGCTGCCTTTCAAGCACATCCAGTTCCTGGCTATATCGTAACTAAAACGGGCTGCATGGGTCAGTGCGGCAATGGCCCAATGGTACGCATCTTGCCGGATAACATCTGGTATTGTCGAGTGCGTCCAGAAGAAGTGCCCGACGTGGTGGAACGCCATCTGCGGGGTGTTCGCCCCATTAGGGCCATGCTTTCACCTCATTTCCATGCCGAGCTTGGACAGCAATCGTAGGATTATACTGACAATTTAGGGCTGCTTACTTACACGATCGCGCGTGACAAAAGGCACATCTACCACCTCTCCTCCGGTCTCACCAACCTGCACCTGTAAACCAGCACCGCCTGCTTTGGTGCGAATATATGCTAACCCAAACGCTCCCTGTGCTGTTTCCGTCGAGCTAGTCAGCATACCAACTTTTTCTTCTTGCAACGTAATTGGGGTTCCTGGCGCAACGCTGTGCTTGAGACGGATACCCCAAAGCTGCTGCTTCACGCCTTTATAGGTATCAAGGCGGGCGATCGTCTCCTGCCCAATATAGCAACCCTTGTCAAACGAGATAGTTTGCCATAGCCCCGCTTCTAAGGGATTGTAGTCCTCCGTCAGTTCATGATCCGGTGCAGGCCGACCTTGTTCGATGCGGAGACGCTCCCAAACGCGATCGCCGAGCGGCGTAGCACCCGTTTCCACAAGCACCGTCCACAACGGAGCAGCAGCTACATTATCTGTCGTCAACGTATAGCCTTCTAGCGCTAAACCACTACCGACACCAATGCGTACAGGTTGTCCTGCTAGCGTAGTGAGCCAGTGGCTACCGTAGGAGGTGTTAGCTGGAATTTCAATGCCTAATTGCTTAAGCAGGCTACTGCTTTTGGAACCGATCAAGCTAAAACTGGCAGTTTGCTCAGTTACATTAGTTAACGTGACTTGATCACCAAAAAAGATGTAGCGATCTAACCATTTGAGCAGTTGTTCGTGGCGATTAGGCGAAACCAGGACGAGAACAGCATCCTCCAGGATGTAAGCGGTTGCCAAGTCAATGGTACGAGCTGTGGAGGTCACAAAAACGGTATCGCAACCTTGGCCCGGTTTCAGCCGCTTGAAGTCGTTTGTGCTTTGGTTATGCAAAAAGTTGAGACGATCGGCCCCAGTGAGCTGAATGCGACCCCAATGGGTGCGATCGCAAACTGCCACACCCGATCGTGCGGCTTGCAATGCCACTACATCATTACCAAAGCTGACAGGCACGCTGACAGGTTCCTCAAACTCAGCACCAAGGTGTTTCTGAATAGCACGTAAACTCTCAGTCATAACAATCCAACTCATGGGTGCAGGGTCTCGCTTTCAGATTACCGCGACTCAAGCCTCCTTAACCAAAAAGCCCATGTGAATGGATCACACAGGCCTTTTACAATCGATTCAGTTGTTATCAATCAACTTATTTGACGATGCCCAATAAATCAGGCGTTGCAGAGTGCGTGAACGCTGGAGCTTCTGAGATTTGAGAAAACAGTTCGAGAGGCTGATGCGCCACTGTAGAAGCTGCCGATCGCACGTGACTGGCAATCTCTACCGTTTTCACGTCGTATGCCTGAGTCATGAGTTTCGGGTACAGCCCAATCCCAATCACAGGCAGCAGGAGGCAAGCAGTAATGAAGACTTCACGAGGCTTGGCATCCAGCAAAACCGTCCCTTTGAACTCGGCGCTTTCTTCGCCGTAGAACATCTCACGCAGCATCGAAAGCAGGTAGACCGGGGTAAGAATCAAACCGACGGCTGAGAGTAAGACCACGACGACCTTAAAGGTGGATGTGTAGGAATCGCTGGTCGCAAAGCCAAGGAAAACCCCAAGCTCACTCACAAAGCCACTCATACCGGGAAGCGCCAACGAAGCCATTGAGCCAACCGTAAAGAGTGCAAAAACCGTTGGCATCGCTTTTGCCAAGCCGCCCATCTTATCTAGCATCAGCGTATGGGTGCGATCGTAGGCAATCCCAGACAAGTAGAACAGGGCAGCCGCAATTAGCCCGTGAGAAACCATTTGAAGCACCGCACCGCTCAGACCAATCTCCGTATAGGACGCGATACCGAGTAGGACAAACCCCATGTGGGAAATCGAGGAGTAAGCCATCCGACGCTTCAGATTGCGCTGTGCGAAGGAGACGATCGCGCCGTAAACAATGTTGACAACACCCAGCACGGCCAGCACTGGAGCGAAATAGAAGTGAGCATCCGGCAGCATTTCCATGTTCATCCGAATGAGGGCATACCCGCCCATCTTGAGCAAAACGCCTGCCAGAATCATTGAGACGGGTGCGGACGCTTCACTGTGAGCATCTGGCAACCAGGTGTGCAGAGGGAAGATGGGCAGTTTGACCCCGTAAGCGACAAACAAGGCCGCATAGACCAACAGTTCAAACGTAAGCGGGTAGTCCTTCAACCCAAGTTCGCGCATGTCGAACGTGACATTGCCGCCGTAGAACGCCATCGCTAGAGCCGCCACCAGGATGAAGATGGACCCGATCGCGGTATAAATGATGAACTTTGTCGCGGCATAAAGACGCTTTGAGCCACCCCAAATGGAGATCAGAATATAGACCGGAACTAGCTCCAACTCCCACATCAGGAAGAACAACAGGATGTCTTGAGCGCAGAAAACTCCAATTTGAGCACTGAACATCGCCAGCATCAAAAAGTAAAACAGACGGGGTTTCTCCGTCACTTTCCAGGAGGCCAAAATCGCCAGCGTTGTCACCAAAGCAGACAGGACTACCAACGGCATTGAAATGCCATCAACAGACAACGACCAGTTCAGACCCAGTTGAGGCACCCATGCGATCGTCTCAACCATTTGCAAGTCAGGATTCTGGAAGTCGTAGCTTTGCCAGAATGCGTAGACAATCAGCGCGAAGTCTAGCAGAGCAACCGAAAGGGCATACCATCGAATCGTTTTGCCCTGCTTATCCGGCAGCACCGGAATGAGCAGAGAAGCCGCAAGGGGCAGCAAGGTAATCGTTGTGAGCCAAGGGAATTGGGTATCCATCTTGAAAACTTACTTGAGGTTGCGGGAATAAAGAGCCTTGGGGTTGCTGGATGATGAGCAAGAAGCAACCCAAACCTAATCCGCAGAGAAGCCCACTTATCCAAGTGGAGGACTGGATAGCTCCAGACGCGCTTGCAATTGATAACTGAGCAGTAACTACCGCTTATGAATCGTGAGGTTCAAGGTCAAAAAGCTTAACCTGGTACGGCAATCACTGGATGTCTCCTTCACAGACTAAGTAGACGTGTTAAACAATCAGCTAATTAAGAATTTGTACCTACTGGCTTATACTACCCCAATTTATTAAGTTAAATAAACTTTGTCCTCGATATTGTGACGGTTTTTGAATGAATGTATCTGCTCAAGCAACGAAGATCGCACCCGAAAAAGGCCAAGTTACTATTGAGCAGGCTTTTTGCTGATCTTGCCTTTGCACAGCTTTTGCTAAGACATGTGCCAATTATTTCGATTTTGTTACGAAAATCCGAGCGGTCGCCTTACTCAGGTACGATGATATGTTGCGAGCAATACACTTTTTCTATGGCAACGCCCAAGTTCCAGGATTTAACAGCCTGGCAGCAAGCAGAACAACTCATGCAGCCTGCCTTCATCCGGTTGGTTGATAATCTTCGCAAGCAGCTTGACCAATCTTCGTGGAAAGGGATGTATGAAGACGTGCCAATCTGGTCTGAAGGTGTTAGTGCAGTCGATAAGGCCAGAGTAAGTCAGCTACAAACGGAGCTTAAGTCAGCGTCAGCTGAAGAATCGATCGCGATCGAGGCTGCTTTAGCGCAACTCCCTTCACCGCATCCAGGCTACCTGTTGCACCTCCAGCAGCACGAGCAGACCGTCACTGTCGATCTCTGGAACCTTTGTTATAAAATCTGTTTTCAGGACTATGACCCTGCAAGCGGAACATCTCACGCTCCTGAGTCGATCGGCGGTAGTCGGGGAGTGAAAATCGACACGACTCTCTTTGATGAAGCTGGAGAAGTCGATTGGGATCAGCTCGATCGTAAGGCTCACCTGGTTGTAGAGCAGACGTTTGCTAACTTACCGACGAGCTGAGCCGACAAATTTACAGATGTAAAAGCTTCGGCAAAAGGTGCGCTTTTGCCGCACAATCTTTACTCTTCGCCGCCCTGTAACTTGAGCAGAAGGAAGCCCACGCTAAGTCCAATCAAAATTAGGACAGGAGGCAATAAAGCTGCATTGAGAATTTCACCCATTGGTAATCGATTCCTTTGTGGTACGGTTTTGAAATGGCGGTTACAAGTCGAAGCGGTAGAACGTGAAAACCACTGTAGCTACTGCGAACATGCCAACACAGAGTATTCTAAACTGGATTGACCACATCGCTTCGCTGCAAAGAGAACTTTAGCGGTTCAGAATAAGGCCATGCACAGCGATCGGTGCATGGAACGGCACAACGGATCAGGAACCTGGAGTTGCTTCTTCTTTCGGCTCGGTTAAATCAGCAGGCGTGCCTGAGCTTGCGGTTGCTTTTGCCCGCTCACGGTCTTCGCGCTTCTTGCGCTCTGCTTTTAGCACGTCTTCCATAACAATTTGCGCCTGAGCCATTTTCTCAAGATTGCTGCGGTAGAGCTCCAGGTCTTTTTGCACCTTGTCTAGTGATAAGTTCAAAGCGCTACAGATTCTCTTGAGCGCCTCAAGCAGCTTTGCTTCATCTTTGACTAGCGTTGCATCCGTTGCTTCTAACAGAGTAAATAACCCGATCGCAAACAGACGACTGTACTTAAAGTTCGCATTGTGCGCGATCGCAGCGGCAGCTTGCTGCAAATCATTAAAGTCTGCAATGGAAGACGTTTGCTCCAGCCAACTCATGATATCTTCGACAGATGAGCGGTTTGCCAGAGTCTGCAACCGTTCTGAATCGTGCCTGTACCGCTGGGGATCATCCTGCAACGCTTTACAAAGACCATCAAAAATAGAGGCAATATCTTGTTCAGGACGATAAGCCTGCATGAAGCGATGGAACGAGGTAAAAACGCCCAGCGCGTAGAAAGGGTCGTAGTGGAAGTCTACGTTGACCGTCAGCAAATGCATCTCGACCATTAGCTCCTCTACTACCCGGCGGTAGATCGAATTAATGGGGCGAGTATGGATCGTGTAGAAGGCTCTTTTAGTATCTGAGACGGTACGAACGTTATTCACAGCAAATTGAGATAGAGCAGAACTACTCTTATTCTCGCGCTTGACGGCAAGTTTGCCAAGCGTTGAGCAAGTTGGACTGCCTGCGATCCCCGTTACCTCGTTGAATAAACTCCTTTGTCACAACTCCAAGTAAGTGGCTAGATGCCTGTGGGTAATGAGTGCTATGTAGAACGAGTGTCTTAACACGCTGCTTATTTTTTCGCTTGGGTAGGCCGCATGAGATCCTTCAAGACGTAGGATTCGGGATTATTGGCAACCCAGCCCAGTCCAGAGCGCGATCGCACTTCAAAGTGCAGATGTGGTTCTTTAGAACTGGGGGTTCCAGTCGTGCCAACTGTGGCGATCGCTTGTCCACGTTTAACGACTTGCCCTGCTTTGACCTTTATGGTCGCCAGTTGAGCGTACCGTGTTTGTAGCCCTTCAGCATGGTTGATGACAATCAGATTGCCGTAAGCACCTTGTTTGCCAGCAAAGGCAACTGTGCCATTGGCAACAGCTAGCACGGGCGAACCAACGGTGGCCGCCAGATCAATGCCGCTGTGGAAGCCAACCTTACCCGTTAAGGGCTGAATGCCCCAGCCGTAACCCAGCAGTAGGGCCGATCGCGCTGGTTTGGAGGTAAGTGGATAAGCACTCAGAAGACGCACTGGCTGAGTGACACCAGGTTTAGCCGTTGGGGTGGTTGCTGCCACAGGAGACCAATTCACACCGGGGACAAAGACAACTTTGGGCGCTGTCTGACAGCCGTTGACTTCAAATAAAACATCGGGGCGAATGTTGTATATTTTGGCCACATCCCGCCACGTCTGGTTTGGCTTGACCTCTACCCGAATACCGTTATAGGGAGGGATCAAAATTTCAGCGCCAACAGGTGCTTTGCCGCTCCGTAAAACTGGGTTGAAGCCCATCAAGGTGGAGGGAATCAAATCGTAGCGTTGTGCAATACTTTCCAGCGTTTCACCGGAGGCAACTTTGTGCTGTACCAACCGCGAAAGAGCAGAAGACGCACAGGTTAATTGACTTAGCGCGGGTACCGGGGTTGCTTGTGCAATGACCTGCGATCGCTCAGCACTCAAAGCTGCTTGCGTAAAGCTCAGGCAACCCAACGGGATCAATAACCAGTGAACCTGCATCCAGTGAACTTGTCTCATAGCGCCAGATTTTCCCAGACTTTCGCCGTGAATGTGCAGTGTGACCATGCTGTTCTTCTACTCTACCGCGTTCCCTTTTAAGCCCTTCTTTTCAAAGCGGTCTCAATCCGGATGATGGAACCGGGGTAGACGTAACGGTTGGAATAGAGGCAAGCAGTTACAATAAGCCCATGTTGTTTGGGCTAACACGGCTGTTGTTGGCTAATAGCGCTATGAATCTCTCTTTGAAGCAGTTGGCGACCTATGCTTCGTTGCTGGCGATCGGCAGTGGCACCGGGATTATCGGCAGCTACTATTTTTTGCCTCATGAGCGGATCAAATCCAACTCTGCCGATATGCCAACTGTACTGAAACCAGTGCCCAGCCAGTCGGCGAATCAAACCGCTGCTTTAGCACCCAATGATCTGGTGCGATCTGGTGGCGCTAACTTTATTGCCACGGCAGTGGAGCGGATTGGCCCGGCAGTTGTGCGTATTGATGCCGCCCGTAAAGTGGTGAACAGCCTCCCAGACGCGCTTCAGAATCCGCTTTTTCGGCGCTTCTTTGGTAACGAGATGCCTGTACCCAAAGAGCGCGTTGAGCGTGGTACAGGCTCTGGTTTTATTTTGAGTGGTGATGGTCGGTTGCTGACCAATGCGCATGTGGTGGCTGGCGCAGATACAGTAGAGGTAACGCTGAGAGATGGTCGCACGTTTGAAGGTCGTGTGATCGGCTCTGATACTGTCACGGATGTCGCAGCCGTTAAGATTAACGCCACAGGGCTACCAACGGTACGGGTTGGACGTTCTGATAACTTAACTCCCGGCGAGTGGGCGATCGCGATCGGCAATCCGTTAGGGCTTGATAACACCGTTACCGCAGGTATTATCAGCGCGACAGGGCGATCGAGTTCTCAGGTAGGTGTTCCCGATAAGCGAGTTAGCTTTATCCAAACCGATGCAGCGATCAATCCTGGCAATTCAGGCGGGCCATTGCTGAACGATCAGGGTGAAGTGATTGGGGTCAATACCGCCATCCGTGCCGATGCTCAGGGGCTTGGCTTTGCGATTCCGATCGAAACGGCACAACGGGTCGCCAGCCAGCTCTTTGCTAGAGGCAAAGTGGAGCATCCCTACCTGGGCATTCAAATGGTGGATCTGACTCCAGCCTTACGTAAAGAAATCAACCAAGACGAGGATGCGAAGCTGAAGGTTAATCAGGATCAGGGCGTACTGATTGTGCGGGTTTTTGACAACTCTCCAGCCGCTCAGTCTGGTATTCAGCAGGGCGATATTATCCAAAAGGTTGATGGAAAGCCTGTCAAAACGGCTTCAGATGTGCAAGAAAGGGTCGAAGCAAGCGCGATCAATAAAATGCTGGTGGTTGAGATCGTGCGCGATAATCAACGACGCAACCTTCAACTCAAGCCAGCCCCCTTTCCAAGCAAAACTGAAAGCCGACCATAAGCTGCAATGGTTGCTACATCCTTCTAAGTGGTGCTTCTTTTTTCAAATGCGATGTGAAAGCGTTGAGTAAAGGGTCGCAATTAAAGATGACTGAAGGATAACGCTCCTATGCTTGCTGACGCATTACAGGGGCTTTGCTCCAATGAGTATCATTTTGAGCACTGAGCTTATCCTGGCAAAGGGTATGCGCCTCCCAGACAGGATGTGTTTCAGGGTAATCAACTCGATAGTGTCCGCCTCGACTCTCAGTCCGAAACTGGGCGCTCTTCAGGATTAGCCACCCTACATCAAGCAAATTACGAGTTTCTGCCCAAACCCTGAGTCGCTCGTCAACTTCGATCGCATTCACTTCTACAGTTTGCTCCGGTTTGAGATGTTGCAGCGATCGACTAATGGCAAGCTGATTAAATTTCTCTTGCCAGAGTTGAATTTGCGCGATCGCCGCCGACATGACAGTGCCATCTCGACAGATGCCTGCACTTTGCCATACTAAGCGAGGTAGTTGCTGGCGTAAGGTACTAAGCTCTTCAAAGTCAGCTTGAGACAGCGCGACGTGAGCAGTAGCAAGATCGTCTGTTATGGTTGCTTGCCCTTCTGTCTCCTGCCTCCTGCCTCCTGCCTCTCCCAAGTCTAACGTTGCAAACTGCGCCCCAAAGACCAGACATTCCAACAGTGAATTGCTCGCCAGTCGATTGGCCCCATGCACACCTGTACTGGCCGTTTCCCCAACTGCATATAGGCCCGAAATAGATGTCTGGTTGGACAAGTCTGTCGCCACCCCACCCATCCAGTAGTGGGCCGCAGGCGCAACGGGAATTGGCTCTCGCAGCACATCAATACCCCACCGTTGGCATACCTGAATGATGTTGGGGAAGCGGTGTTGTATCGTTGCGGGTGCGATCGCTCGTAGATCTAACCAGACGTGAGCCGTCGCCGGATCAGCATGCGTCGTTTGTAAGTAACTAAAGATGGCACGGCTTACCACATCTCTGGGAGCCAATTCTCCAGCAGGATGGTAATCAAAGGCAAAGCGCCGACCCTGGTCATCTACTAAATGAGCGCCTTCCCCCCGCACGGCTTCACTGATCAAAAACCGGGGTGCTCCAGGTTGGGTCAAGGCAGTTGGGTGAAACTGCACAAACTCCAGGTCGCGCAAAACGGCTCCTGCGCGATGGGCGATCGCAACCCCATCGCCCGTGCTCAGGGCAGGATTAGTCGTTTGGGCGAAGACCTGCCCCCCCCCGCCCGTAGCTAAAATGATCGCCGCCGCTCTTAGCCAGATGACGTGGCCTTGATAGAGGACGCAAATACCCTGACAGCGCTGTTTGGCTTCATCAAGCCAAACATTCAGTGTCAACGCCTGAGCAAGCACATGGATATTCTGACGGCGCAATACATGTGCTGTCAGCGTACTAACCACTTCACGCCCTGTGGTATCAGCAGCATGTAACACTCGTCGTCGGGAATGAGCCGCTTCTAACGTTAACGCTAACTCGCCATTGTGTCGATCGAAGGCTACCCCCATCTCAACCAGTGTTTGAATACACTGCGGTGCCTGTTCTACAAGAAACTTGACTGCATCATAGTCACACAAGCCTGCACCCGCCTGCAACGTATCGGCTAGGTGCAGTGATGACGAGTCAGCCGGGTCTATCACCGCTGCAATACCACCTTGCGCCCAATCGCTGGCAGAGAGCGAAAGAGTGTCTTTCGTCAGCAACCCAATGCGATAGTTGCTGGGTAGACAGAGCGCTGTGTAAAGCCCAGCCGCCCCCGCCCCCACAATGAGAACATCAAACTGAGAGGGTATCTCTGAAACGGGAGGCGATCGCAAAACGGACGATTGCAAAGCTGCCACTAATTTTTGGCTCTTAAGTCTAGATGAATAGGGCCTATGTATTTTGACCAAAACCTCGGAGGTTTAAGCGACAACGGTAGTGATGTGCTTGACTCCTGGTTCAGACCTTCGAGGTCTGCGTAAGTCTTATAAGGGCTAACGCCTGAAGTAGAGGGTAAAGACAGAAATTGCTCGCCGACTGTAAACCAGTCATTGAGCAATTTCGTCACCAGCATAGGGTGAACGTCGTCAGAACAGACAGATTAGCGGTAAATTCCGTTGTTAATCCGATCAGCTCCTTCCACCAATGCTTCTTCAACATCTGTAGCCGTGAAATGATCCAGGTTGGACTCTAGCACGTCTTTCTGAGCTGCCGTCAATCCGGCAATATTCAAAACATCATCAACGCTTTCATAGGGCGCATTTTTAACAATCAGCCCTGCCAGAGTGGGATATAGCCCTGGATACTGCCTGAATGCCCGCACGTTGGTGTTGTTCAGATCTAGCTTCTTACCGTATTCCGAGCTGAGCTTTTCGCCTACCGCGTCACGAATCGCTTCAGCAGCCAGCAGCGTTGGCATGATCGGACGGGACAGCGAGTATCCAAAACCACCCAAACTGGCTGCCGTAGCCTTCTGCGGCATTCCTAGCCAGCTCATACAGCCAACCATCATGCAAAGAACTATCAACACACGAACCAACCGTTTCATGAATCTATTCCTCCCTTCCTGTTGCATGGAAAACCATACACAGCATTTCTTCAGAGCCTATCATTTTCTGGTCATCATCATTCACTATGGCTTGTCTACAGAGAGATTCCAGATACAAATCTTTACGCCTGAGCGCCTGGGTTTAAGGTGTTTGGGCGACGGTTCTTAAGACAAAGAGGCCTCAATTGTGATGCTGCCTCTAAATATGACCAGACGTTGACGTTCTTGCAGATAAACTACTCTCTACTCTTCATCTGCAAGAACGTTTCCAAATCTGGGAAGGAGCAGGCGTGAGCCACCGTCGGCATGTCATAGCCCTTGAGATGAACCGTATAGTTTCTGAATAAGTCGATCGACGTAATCTCCATATTCACGAGATGTTGATACGTCGTTTCGCCAACAGCAATATCCAACCCAATTTGCTTAGTAGACGTTTCTAGGCGAAATGCAGCATTGACGGTATCACCCAAAGCGGTGTAATCCGGTCGATCGCCGCTGCCAGTGTTACCGACCATCGCGTAGCCGGTGTTGATGCCAGCCCCAATCCGCAGCGGGAACGGCAGTGGATACAGGTTATACAAATCGCTGGTCATCGTGTGTAAAGCATTCAGGGCACGGAAAATGCGCAGCATCTCATCGTTATTAACTCCTTGCGGGCCATGAATCCAAATCGCCATCACAGCATCGCCAATGTATTTATCCACCCAGCTTCCGTACTCGCGAATAATGTCACCCGCATGGCGAAACCAGGTACCAATGACTTCCGACAGCACCTTTTCATCCAACTGGCGCGTGAGTACGGTAAAGTCACGAATATCGACCACTAGCACTGAAATTAAACGCCGGACGTGCAGGGTTGCCGTCGCTGTAAACTCTTTGGAATCCGAACCAGCCGAGGAATCAGCCGGTGGATTGAGCGTTGGGCAGTAAAAGTCGAGGTCGGTTTGACCAAATGTTAACCGATCGCCATTGTGCAGCGTGACCGGAATGCTTACCCGACGACCATTCACAAATGAACCGTTGCGGCTACCTAAATCGATTAAATAAAACTCCCCCGTCTCCATACATTGCAACATGGCATGGTTACGAGAGATCCAGCGATCGGGCAGAACAAAATTATTGTCTTCGCTGCGCCCGATCGTCCAGCAGTTACTACCCGCAAGCGGCAACCGCCGACTACCAGAGTCAGTGCGAAGAACGAGATGGGGAGTGGGTTGTAAAGTCACCACAGGCTGAGAAAAATAATCCTTTCCTATGATGCATCCTGACATATCTCACTATGCCAGTGTAGTCTTCCCACGAAAATTCGTTCAAAAAAGTTTTGAGCCAAGCTTTTCTAAGAAGTCTGGTTGAGAGAATGCGACGCAGCAAATAATTTATAGCGCTTTATTCAGGCAGCGATCGCCGCTAACCAAAACAAACTATCTACCAAAATTGTACTCAACACTGCGCCACTAAATGCCCACCAATGAAGCTGTCTTGAAAAGAGCGGCACAAGACTGACCATAAGGAGGAGCAGTGCAAGCGTAAGCGCCCAGCCAACACCCCACGGCGTCTGAATTTGAGCGATCGCACTCTGAAAAATTGGTTGTACAGCATCAACTTCTACCTGCATCAACTGTCGCCAATAGGGAATCAGGTCAACCAGATAAAAGTAGACATCGGTCAAGACCGTTCCAAACAGTGACCCGAAGTAAAAGAAATTACCAATCTTGCCTGAATTACGGGAAACGCCCCAGATCGCAAAGGGCAATCCAATCGCTTCCACTGGGAGATGCAACAACGGCTCCCACCGCAACCAACCCCAATACATTGACCCCGCAAGCCACGTCCAGGTAAAGCCAATAAATAGATCACCCCAGTGATGACTGGCAGGACGGGTCATCAGACTTAACCCCAACACCAACCAAGCCGCTGTCAAAATGAAGCTACCAACGGGAAAGAGCCGCACCAATGGAGCTTGTACAAAGACTGGTACTGAAACTAGAACGATCGCAGCTACAAACATAAGCCAACGCTGCTGATTTTCAGATGGCTTCGCTGAAATTGCTAGAGGCGCTTCGTCTGGCTCAGAGTATGTGTTGCTTGGGTAGATGACTGAAGGGGGCAAATAGCCAGCATCAGTGCGAGAGGTAAAGGAAACCAAAGTGTCGCTTATATTTCTTAATTTAGTTTACTTTACTTAACATAGCACACTCTCGCATATACCCCCAGGTGGGATATGGACATATACTACCTTAAATTTCCGCTGAAGTTTTGCTGGAACTGTTCTCAACTTCTTGCTCTTTGGTTAAGCTCTCGGTGTATATTCTTCAAGGCAATCAACTACACTGTTGTGATGTTGCTTTTCGGTACGCCAGGATGCTGTTCTATTGCCTTTTGGCATCTCCAGGGCAGAGACTTCACCAATGCACAGAGCATCTAGCAAATGGTTAGCCAACGGGTTTCATTCAACTGTCATTTTGTCCTCGTGGCACTATGTGGCTTGGAAGATAAGCGCGACATAGCCAGGGCTTTGAGCGCTGTGCCGCGATCGTTGTAGGGAAGATGTAGATGGTTTGGTTAGCGTTAAATCTTGATCTTTCGCTACTTGGTGTAGGCTGGTGCGGTTTAGAGAGTATCCAGCACAGTCTTGTAGCGACTGCAACCCAAACAGGCACTGCGGCCTCTGAGGTAAGCGTCATTGAAGCGGCGCTTGAGTCTTTTGCTCTAGGCATTGTGCAGGGTGTTACAGAGTTTCTACCAATTAGTAGTACGGCTCATCTACTCATCTTTACGAGATTGTTTGGTTGGGAAGCGACGGGGCAGAAAGCGTTTGTGGATGCCATTCAGTTCGGCAGTGTAATTGCTGTTGTCTGGTATTTCTGGACTGATATCCGTCAGATTTTGACGGGTGCTTGGGCCGCTTTACAGCAGCAAGACTGGCAGCGGGAAGAGTGGAAAATTCTGACGGGAATTGCTGTTGGCACCATCCCAGCTCTTGGCGTGGGCTTTGTGCTGAAGAAACTAAATTTGCTGCCAGATGGAGTGTTGATCATTGCCATTATGTCGATCGTGATGTCTCTTCTGCTGGGACTAGCTGAGAAGGTCGGCAGCCGCAAGCGTAACTTCAGTGATCTTCAAACCAAAGACGGCATTTTGGTCGGTATTGGTCAAACGATAGCGTTACTGCCTGGAGCCTCTCGGTCTGGCTCCACTTTAACGACAGCGCTCTTCCTAGGTTTAGAGCGACAAACAGCAGCCAGATTCTCTTTTTTGCTGGGTATTCCAACGCTGACGATCGCAACATTGGTGCAAGCCAAAGATTCGCTAAGCAACAGTCAGATGCTGATTCCTTTGCTAGTTGGTATCCTCTCGTCGTTTGTTTTTTCGTATCTATCGATCGCATGGTTGCTACGATTCCTTCAGCGTCAGAGCACCTGGGTCTTTGTTTGGTACCGCCTTGCGCTTGGAGTCGTGTTGTTAGCAGCACTCGCTGGTGGTGCCTTCCACAACAGTTAGTCCTAAAAAGAGAATCCCCAAACGTAAAGGAGAACGGTGTAGATTGGAAGAACAGGGGATAGAGAATTCAGTTCCATCTCTGCCTCTCATCCTAAGTTCTTCCTTTCATGAGTGACGCTGCCATTCGTCCAGCTTTGATTACGGCTGTTCTACCGGACTCGATCGCGGCAGAAATTGGCTTTGAGGCGGGCGATCGACTGGTATCGATTAACGGTCAGCGTCCTCGCGACCTGATTGACTACCAGTTTCTTTGCGCCGATGAAGGTCTGGCACTAGAAGTATTAGACACTGCTGGAAAAGCACATCACGTTGAAATCGAGAAGGACTACGACGACGATTTAGGGCTAGAATTTGAGAGCGCGTTGTTTGATGGGTTAATTCAGTGCAACAACCGCTGCCCCTTTTGCTTCATTGACCAGCAGCCACCGGGAATGCGGCAAACCCTTTATCTAAAAGATGACGACTACCGCCTCAGCTTTCTGTATGGCAGCTATTTAACTTTAACGAACCTCACTCAGCGCGAGTGGGATCGCATTGAGCAGATGCGTCTATCACCCCTATTTGTGTCAGTTCACGCCACGGAACTAGAGGTTCGCAGTCGGTTGCTCAAAAACCCACGAGCTGGGCAATTGCTTGACCAATTACGGTGGTTTCAAGAGCGACGGCTACAGATTCACGCTCAAGTTGTCTTATGCCCTGGGATCAATGATGGTGATCATCTCACTCGTACACTCCTCGATCTGTTTCAATTTCATCAGAATGAGGTGCCTGCGGTTGCCTCTGTTGCCGTTGTGCCTGTTGGCCTAACGCGCTTTCGTCCTAGCGGGGATGAGTTAATTCCCGTTAGCTGCGAGAAAGCGCAGGAAGTGATTGAGCAAGTGCAAACACTGCAAGCCAAATTCCGCCAACAATCTGGCTCTACCTTTGCGTGGCTGGCCGACGAATGGTTTCTGCTGGCCCATGAAGATCTGCCGCCCGAATCGCACTACGAAGACTATCCACAGATTGGTAATGGGGTTGGCTCCATTCGCCAGTTTCTTAAACAGTTTCAAACAGCGGCACGATCGCTGCCTCACCAGCTACCCCATCCGCGACATTTTACCTGGATCGTCGGCAATGCGGTTGAGCTAGCTTTTCAGCCGATTCTCAGGCGCTTGAATGCTGTAGAGGGTTTAAAGGTGAGTATGGTTGCTCTTGCTAGCCAATATTGGGGGCAAGCTATGACGGTGACAGGGCTGTTGACTGGGCAGGATATTCTTCATGCGCTTAAAGAGCGAGAACTCGGCGATGCGATTCTGCTACCGTCTCTGATGCTGAAGCATAACGACACCTGTTTTCTCGACGACATGACCGTGGCAGACCTGAGCCATCAGTTGCAAACCCCAATTCTAGTCATCGGGGATGTTGAGCATCTCGTAGAAACAGTGGGACGAAAGGGATGAAGTATAAAGGATGAGGAATGAAGGATAAAGTAAAAGCCTTGAGAGTTAAGGTTTGAATTTCTTTAGCCTTTTATCCTCTGCCTCCTGCCTTGATCTGTCCTGACCAATCCCTCAAATTGTGTTTCCGATTTAACGTCACCTGATAAGCTGTGGGAGGTTTGCGATCGCCCTCTCTGTCTGATCGTGCTTTTTCGGACGTAACGTCAACGTGCAGCATGATATTTCAGCAAATTTCTAACGTCTTTGCAGCGGGTGGCATCGTCATGTTTCCGCTGCTGGGCTTTTCAATTCTGGCAGTGGCATTGATTCTGGAACGGCTGCGTTTTTGGTTACGCATCGCCCAGCGTCAGGATAAATTCGTCCGCAAAATATTAGACCTTTATCAGCAGAGTCCTAGAGCGGTGCTGTTACAGCTAGAGCAGAATCTTGATCTGCCGATCGCCCGCATTTTTTTGGCCGCCTTGGGACTCGATCGCCCCAATCCTGAAGAGTTTCGTCTCGCTTTAGAAACAGCGGCTCAAGCAGAGCTACCGTTGATTAAACGGTTCAATACTGTTTTTGAGACGATCATCAGCCTGTCGCCTTTGCTGGGGCTGCTTGGCACGATTTTGGGACTGATTCGCTCGTTTGCGTCTCTTAGAATCGGGGACGTGAGCGCCAGCAATGCGGTTCCTGTAAGCGCTGGCATCAGTGAAGCGTTGATTTCAACTGCGTCAGGGTTAGCAGTGGCGATCGTCACACTCACCTTTGCCAATACCTTTCGAGGGCTTTATTTACGGCAAATTGCCTTGATTCAAGAATATGGTGGTCAGATGGAGCTACTCTATCGCCGCCGCTATGAACGAGGAGAACTTCCCTATGCGTCTCCCTGAGGAACCAGACAATCCATCACAGATCAACATCGTGCCGATGATCGATGTGATCTTTGCACTGCTGACGTTTTTTATTATGTCCACGCTTTATCTCACGCGATCGGCTGGGCTGCCTGTTAACCTACCTAAAGCCGTGACAGCTCAGACTCAATCCCAGAGCCAAATTGTGGTCACTATTAATCAGAGCGGACAACTTTTACTTAACCGCCAACCCGCTCAATTAGGTGATTTGCAAACTAGAATTCGTGCTATCAAGGGCAATACACCCAGTGCGCTTGTTGTAATCAACGCAGATGAACGGGTGAGCCACGGAAAGGTGATTGCCGTGATGGATCAGTTGCGCTTGATTCCGGGCGTGAAGCTGGCGATCGCCGCTCAGCGCCCAACGCAGTAGATAAAGTTATGAGTGTTAAGTTTTGAGTTTTGGCACAGCTACTCAAAACTCAAAACTCTTGACTCAAAACTCTACCTTACCCTCTCCCAACACCTACATAGCGGAAACCAGCCTGCTCCAGTTGCTTGCGATCGAGGAAGTTGCGGCCATCAATCATAACAGGGCTATGCATGAGCGTTGCCATTTTGGTGTAGTCAAGCTGGCGAAACTGTTTCCAGTCGGTTACGAGTACCAGTGCATCACAGCCATCTGCTAGCCGCTCTGGATCGGTCTCGACGATGACGTCGGACAAACCATGTCGCATGCCGGTCTGAGAAACGATAGGGTCGTATGCCTTTACCTTGGTACCCAACCGGGCGAGTTGTTCGATAATGTTCAGGGCAGGGGCATCCCGCAGGTCATCTGTATCCGGTTTGAAGGTGAGACCCAGCAGACCGACTGTTTTACCTTTGAGGATTTTGAGCACCTGCTGAAGTTTTTCGATCGCAATGATGCGTTGATGCTGGTTGACGTTAACGGCTGCTTTGAGTAACTGGGCCTCATAACCGTAGTCATCGGCTGTATGAATCAGCGCAGAAACGTCTTTAGGAAAACACGAACCGCCCCAACCGATGCCAGCCTGAAGAAACTTGTTGCCCACGCGAGAGTCTAAACCAATGCCCTTTGCGACTTCAACCACGTCGGCACCTACACGATCGCAGATATTGGCAACTTCGTTGATGAAGCTAATTTTGGTCGCCAGAAAGGCATTCGCTGCGTACTTGATCATTTCTGCTGAGCTAAGGTCAGTCACCACAACAGGCACAGGCGGTAGCGTCTTATCCATTGCATATTGACGGTTGACAATGGGTTCGTAGAGTTCTTGCATCAGCGCGATCGCTTTGGCACTGTTGCTGCCCAAGACAATGCGATCGGGGTTAAAGGTATCGTCAACCGCGCACCCTTCTCGCAAAAACTCAGGGTTGCTGACCACATCAAACTCAGGCTCTGGCAGCGAAGCTTTTCTCGTGACTAAATTTTCCGTTGCCCCAGTTCCCGCCAGTACGGCTGCATTAAGGGTTGCTCGCTGTTCCGCAAACCCTTCCATAATGAGCATGCGAACCCAGTCACCTGACCCGATCGGAACCGTTGACTTGTTGACGATGACCTTGTGATCGCTACCAAGGTGAGAGCCAATGCCCCGCGCCACTGCTTCGACATAGCGGGTATCGCTTTCTCCATTCGGTAACGCAGGCGTACCTACTGCAATAAACAAAATTTGCCCATGTGCGACTCCAGCGGCCAAATCGGTCGTGAACTCAATTTTTTCTGATTGAATGGCTGCTTTAATGATGTCTGACAGGCCGGGTTCAAAAATGGGGGACTGCCCAGTCTGCATCAGCTTGACTTTCTCTTCGTTGTTGTCTACGCAAATCACGTGATGCCCCACATGGGCAAGGCAAGCTCCAGTAACCAGGCCAACGTATCCGGTACCAATGACACAAACGCGCATGGAAGAATCCTCAAGAAGTACTAGCGATAGTCAGAAAATTAATAGGAACAACGATGGTTAGCGGCGACGACACTAGCGTTCTAATCGTTCCTGGTGCTAAAAGGCACAATGCCGCAACTGGCACTCTAAAGTGAAGTGGCGTGATCGAGCGAAACCGTCTCGCTGGCATCGCTGCTAGACGCTGACTCTGGATCACTCATGCGTGCACGAAAATCGGCGATCGTATAGTCAAGTCCCTGCTGTAGCGGCACAGTCGGTTGCCAGCCAAGCCATTCTTTAGCTCTGGTAATATCTGGTTTGCGCCGACGCGGATCGTCTTGAGGCAAAGGCTCAAAGCGGATGGCAGACGCCGGATTAATCTTTTGCTGCACCGCCTGGGCGAGCTGTAGAATGGTGTATTCGTCCGGGTTGCCTATGTTTATAGGCCCCTGGTGATCACCGTTCATAAGTCGTATTAGCCCTTCTACCAGATCGGAAACATAGCAAAAGCTGCGAGTTTGTGAACCGTCACCATAAATGGTGAGGGGAATCCCTTTCAGGGCTTGCACGACAAAATTGCTGACAACGCGACCATCATTTTCCAGCATTCTGGGGCCGTAGGTGTTGAAAATTCTCGCTACGCGAATATCAACCTCGTTTTGGCGGTAGTAATCAAAGGCGAGTGTTTCAGCAACGCGTTTGCCTTCGTCGTAACAGCTCCGAATGCCGATCGTGTTGACGTTACCTCGGTAGTCTTCTGTTTGGGGATGAATTTCAGGATCGCCATAGACTTCAGAGGTAGACGCAAGCAAGAAGCGGGCTTTAACGCGCTTTGCCAACCCCAGCATGTTTAAAGTGCCGATGACATTAGTTTTAATAGTCTTGACGGGATTGTACTGGTAATGGACAGGTGAGGCTGGGCAGGCAAGGTGATAGATTTGATCGACTTCTAGCCGAATTGGCTCTGTTACATCGTGGCGAATCAGCTCAAAATAGGGATGGTCAAACCACTTCAGCAGATTCCGCTTATGCCCGGTGTAGAAGTTATCCAGACAGATGACTTCGTGACCCTCTAACATGAGGCGATCGATCAAATGAGAACCAATGAAGCCTGAGCCGCCCGTTACCAGAATTCTCATGGGTACTTAACAAAGGAATAGGGTGTTTGCAAGTTAATTCTTTCTCCCAAGATTAACGGGCAAATCCGCATAAATACAGTCATAACTCGCAAGAATTCACGAAATCTTCAAAGCAGGATTGCCCCGACTTTGCTTTACTGTTCCAGGCGCAGAACGGCCATGAAGGCTTCTTGAGGTACATCAACCGTTCCGATCGACTTCATCCGCTTCTTACCCTTCGCTTGCTTTTGAAGCAATTTTTTCTTACGCGAAATATCGCCACCGTAGCACTTGGCAAGCACGTCCTTGCGGAGAGCGGGAATATGCTCGCTGGCAACAATTTTACTGCCGATCGCAGCCTGGATGGGAATTTTAAACTGATGACGGGGGATGAGTTCCTTCAACTTTTCGGTCAGTGCACGACCGACCCCATACGCTTTGTCACGATGAACGATCGTGGCAAGTGGATCGACCGGATCACCATTAATCATAATGTCCAGCTTGACCAGAGGATTTTCTCGATAGTCAATGATCTGGTACTCCATGCTGGCATAGCCGCGCGACCGAGACTTCATTTGGTCAAAAAAGTCAGTCGCCACTTCAGCCAAGGGTAGCTCGTAAATCAGGGTGGTTCGTCCCGGTGTGAGGTACTTCATGTCTTTGAAGATGCCTCGTCGCCCCTGGCTTAGCTCCATCAAGGTACCAACATAGGTTTCTGGGG
Organism: Stenomitos rutilans HA7619-LM2; assembly: GCA_019358945.1. Lineage (GTDB taxonomy): Bacteria > Cyanobacteriota > Cyanobacteriia > Leptolyngbyales > Leptolyngbyaceae > Stenomitos > Stenomitos rutilans. Next base: position 53,626 of record JAHHIE010000007.1, read on the forward strand.
TAATCATGTCTACCTGGACATATGGCTCTTCGATCTTCTCCCGGAACTGCGGGTCGGGCAAACGGCTGGGATTGTCAATTTCCAACACCTCCCCCTTAATCGTGGTCACGCGATATACCACCGACGGCGATGTGGTAATCAAGTCCAGGTTGTATTCTCGCTCTAACCGTTCCTGGACAATCTCCATATGCAGCAGACCCAGGAAGCCGCAGCGGAAGCCAAACCCCATCGCGCTTGAGGTTTCTGGCTCGTAGTGGAGAGCCGCATCGCTGAGTTTAAGTTTTTCTAAAGCTTCGCGCAGATTCTCAAACTGGTCGGCATCGATCGGAAACATGCCGCAGAACACCATTGGCTTGGCTTCAACGTATCCTGGTAACGGCTCTTTGGCAGGGGCTGTGGCGAGGGTAATCGTGTCGCCAACACGAGCATCTTCAACGGCTTTAATCGCGGCGGCCAGATAACCCACTTCGCCTGCATGAAGTTGCTCAACGGGCACTTGAGTCGGTGAGAGCACGCCGATCTCATCTACTTGATATTCCTTACCAGAAACCATCAGCCGCACCCGATCGCCCTTTTTCAACGCCCCATCCATGACCCGGAAGTAAACAATGACACCGCGATAGGGATCATAGTAGCTGTCAAAAATCAGCGCTCGGAGTGGTTCTTGCACCGTGTCCTGGGGTGGCGGCACCTGATGGACGATCGCTTCCAGAATGTCCTCAATGCCAATACCCTCTTTGGCGGAGGCTTCGATCGCATTGGCGCAATCCAGCCCGATGATATCCTCAATTTCTTGCTTGACTCGATCGGGTTCAGCGCCAGGGAGATCGATCTTATTCAAGACCGGAATGATTTCTAGATTATGCTCTAGCGCAAGATAAACATTGGCGAGCGTTTGAGCTTCCACGCCTTGAGATGCATCCACTACAAGCAAAGCACCTTCGCAGGCCGCTAGCGATCGCGATACTTCATAAGAAAAATCTACGTGTCCTGGTGTGTCAATTAAATTCAGGACATACTGCTGCCCATCACGCGCGGTATAGTTCATGCGGGCAGCCTGTAGCTTGATCGTAATGCCACGCTCCCGCTCCAGTTCCATATTGTCTAGAAACTGTTCCTTCATCTCCCGCGCTTGAACGGTGCCTGTGTCTTGCAGCAGGCGATCAGCCAGGGTCGATTTGCCGTGGTCAATATGGGCAATGATTGAAAAATTACGGATATGAGAGACGGGTGCGTCAGTCATGCACTTTTAAGTAGTAATAAGTAATGGAGAGGGACGTTAGGGTGTGTAGAGGTTGGCGATCGCCTTTCATGCTTCAGACTTAGAGTGCCAAACTTCTGGTCAGTGGTAACACATGTCAGTTATCGCACATGGTAAGAGTGTCTCTACTTCACGTATTGTAATGCTTTCTGAGCAGCCAGCGTTGCACCCGATCACGCTGCCCTGTTGAATGTTCTGATGTACTCTCAGAAAGAGGTATGTAAAATCTATGAAGAAGTCATGAGGTTTCGTGCCATAGATTGATACATGCTGACTTTTAAGCATTGCCTAGCGCTTTGCTCAGGTAGTAGGCTAGGCAAGATGGATTTATTCCATGCGTTGGTTTGTGCTTTCTTTCCCAAGACCCTTCGGTTTCTCCCTATGAACGAGCCTGCTGTCCATTCTCATCCCCCGACTGAAAAAGTAGCGGTTTCTATTCAGCTTGATCCTGATCTGCTAGACCAGCTTAAGCACTTGACCAATGATCCGAGCAAAGTGATTGAAGTGGCAATTCGACAATGGCTTAGAAATCAGGGTGGGCGAGAAGATGAACTCGCTCGCACATTGAAGCGCAATCCGCCTGTGCCACCTCGAGGTGAGTGGAATGATTAAGGTGAGGGCCAATCGCACTCTCACCATACGGTTTGCAGCTTGTGCTGCTTGAGCCTTGGTTTCCGCTCTGTTGATATCGCTTTCATTAAGACATCCTAACGCCCAGAATTTGATTGCATCTATCCTGCGTGATTGCCTTGAGCGCTCCTTAAAACCCCATTCTGGCTCTGATGACCTCTCCTACAGATTTTCAACGTCCCCCGTCAGAAGGTTTGGCATTCACAGCGGCAAAAGAGCAGTTGCCGGAACTTACGGATGAATTAGTCTTTCTTCAAGATGGGGCAGGGCGCTATTTGTCGTTTCGTTGGCAACAAGCGTCCCAATGTGATGTTGTGCCAGACCGGGTAATTGGTAGTCGCATCAGCGAGGTCTTTAGTCCTGTCGATGTAACTGCCTATCTAGAGCGCATTCAGCGTGTACTGAGTTGCCTTGTTGCAGAGCATTTCTGCTGCTACTTTCGTGTTGCAGAACAAACGCTGCTGTTTGATTTGGTGATGAGCCCTGTTCTGGTACCACAACGATCGCCAACAAATGTTGTGGTCGCAGGGCGCTTAATTCTTGCCTCAGTAGATGCAACCGCACCGGGACTAGAAGAGTCCATGCCTCTGGAGGATGTATTGTCTAGTGATTTTCCGGTGATTTCCCTGAGTTCCGATCGCTATCAAAAACTGCTGACTCAGATTGCCTCGAATATTCGCCGCACACTGGATTTACCCACTATTTGGCAGCAGACAGTGCAGGGCTTAGGCAAAGCCCTGGGAACCAGTCGCTGTCTTGTTTTTCCCTATGAGCGTGTCCACGAGCAGCGCACCCCTAAAGTCAAGGTGGTAGCAGAATACTGCCAGGAAGCCTTTCCCTCAATGATGGACTTGGAGTTTTGGGTGGCTGATCATCCGGTGTTAGCTGCGGCGATCGCCTCACTGAAACCCATCGTTGCGCAAGGTAGTTCGGATCTACAAGGACTGGACACGAACTTTCAGCAGCAATCAACGCTGGTGGTCGCCACCTGCTATCTGGATCAACCGAACGGACTGATTGTACTGCACCAGTGCGATCGATCCCGTGTGTGGACGGAGGCTGAGCTTGAGTTGATGCAGGAAATGGCGGATCAGGTGGGGACAGCGATCGCCCATGCATCTCTTTTTACTGAGAGCAATACCTTGACAGTAGAACTGCAACGGGCGAATGGCAGGTTGATCCAGAAGCACCGCGAACTTGAGGAGGCTAGACGGCAAGCAGAAGAAGCCTCTCGACTCAAGAGTGAGTTTTTGGCAAACACCTCTCACGAGCTGCGGACTCCACTCAACGGCATGATTGGCTTTTTAAAGCTCATTCTGGACGGCATGGCAGACGATCCAGCAGAACAGTATGAGTTTATTAAAGAAGCGTATGGGTCAGCCCTGCACCTACTAGAAATCATCACAGACGTACTAGACATCGCCAAGATTGAAGCTGGTACGCTGCAAATTGAGCTGAATCCTGTGAATTTAAGCGAGCTGCTGCATGATGTGAAGCGCTTTGCCCATAGCCAGATGCATCTCAAGAAGCTGAGCTTTGAAATTCAAAAGCCACCCACTGACGACGAAATCATTTTATTCGGTGATTATTTGCGGCTGAAGCAGGTGATGTTTAACCTGGTTGGCAACGCCATTAAGTTCACCCATGAAGGTGGTGTGACGATCAGCATCGAAGTGATTAAGAAGAAAATCAACTTTCAGAACCAGGAGCTTCCTGGTATGGTGAAGGTGCGTGTTGCTGATACCGGGATTGGCGTTTCTCTGGATAAACAAGATCGGCTGTTTCAATCATTTAGCCAAATCGACGGCTCACGCACGCGGCAGTATGGGGGCACTGGGCTGGGGTTAGCCATCTCTCAGAAGCTGGTGGAAGCGATGGGCGGCGATGTAAGGTTTTACAGCATGGGTGAAGGGCTAGGCTCCACTGTGACCTTTACCGCTTTACTGTATCAAGAGCCTGTGATGATTACGTCTTAGTTAAAAAACAGTCCCGTCGCTTTCAATTTGAATCGGGGGCCTACCGCTTGGTCGCAATTCTGCGGCAATTTGTCGTCCTGCTGCCCAGGTGCCGCCCTGAAGGATCTTGACTAAAGGCAGATCGGTTGCGGTTAGGTGAAGCTGCTGTCGGATCGTTTCAGCCAGACGATCGAGCAAAATGACGGTTAACGCACGCCACTCGACGATCGCCTCGGCACTGGACAAATGTTTTTGTTGTAAGACGATCGGATCTTTGATTTGCAGTAGTCCTAAGTCAACACACAAACCACCATTACGATATTCTGGCAAACCTGTAAGGGCATCTAAACCGATGATCTCTAGAGTGGCTTGAAGGGGTTCTATTTTAACAACACTAGCAATTTCCTCCTCAGTTAAGGAGATTTCTGTGCCTAATGCTTGTAGTGGCTCTAATAGTGAGTAAGTCAACCATTGGGAAAGTTTGTGAAACGGCACCAGTTGCGAGTAAGGTTGATCGTCTGGTAGTGCCGAATGCACCCAAACGTCACCCAAGTTAACGTCTGCGATCGTGAGCCTTCCAGGCCAGATTGCTCCTAAGCCAGAGAGTACGACACTAAGAACAGCACTGGCTTCTAACTGCCCGTCTCGGATCTGCCTCAGTAAGTAATTGACTAAACACCCAGGACGAGGATTTTGAACACCAAAGACGTCAGGGCTGTCTTGAAGTACTTTGCCCAAGCGCTGTAGCAGGTTTAGCCGACCCTGGACACCCACTAGTGGATTTTCGGCACTGACCTGAAACGCTTCACTTAACGCCTCTTCAGTCAACGTTTGTAGCCCGATCGCGTCTGCTTGCAACGGTTGGTTGGCATCGCTGGAGAATACTCCCTGACAGAACGCATGGAAACTGGCGATCGCTAAACCTTCCGATCGTCGCCAGACTTGCCCACTTCCCGGTTCGGTGTATTGCCAGCGATCCCCTGCGCCAGCATCCAACAGCACACTCACGATCGCCAAATCAAACTTTGCCTGAGCTTTGGCTAGCGGTGTTAACCCTGCCAGCTTTTCATCTAGCAACGTTAGCCGTGTGGAATCCCCAACTTCAAAATGTCGCCAACGGCTATGAAACGGAATGTTCAAATCCGGGTAGCTTTCACGCGTGATTTGGATCACATATTCAGCGACTCGATCCAATTGACTGAGATCGCAACGAAAGTACCGCAGTTTATCGGCACACGCCAGATCGAACAGTTGCCCACAGCGCTCTCGAATCGCAAGGGGAGAATGCAGGTAGGCGATCGCGGCAGAGTCCTCTGGATTGAGTAGTTTAAAGGTCATGCTCCCTTCTCAAGGATTGTGCATTACAGCAGTTTTCGGTCGAATAAACCAAAGATTGAGCTAGGCGAATGCAGGTTGTTAACCAAAGGTGGGTAATGGTTCCAACCTTTTGTGTCTTTCTGTAGGGAGGTTACGTGGGACATCCCTACAAAAGGTCAACGACTAATCGCTAAGATCGCGGCCTTTGACCGTGGCTAAAATGGCCTCCGTTGGTACCTGACCTTCGGTATAGTAACCAGCCGCTTTCTTGGCCTCAATTTCCACCTGAGCATCGGCTGGAATCATGTCATCCGGGATGGGTACGCGTTCGACGACTGTAATGCCTGAATGGGTAATCGCGTTGTACTTCATATTGCTCATAGAAATCAGGCGATCGATGCGTGTGATGCCCAGCCAATGAAGGACATCGGGCATGAGTTCCTGAAAGCGCATATCCTGCACACCAGCCACGCATTCTGTCCGCGCAAAGTAAGCATCCGCTCGATCGCCCCCTTCCTGACGTTTGCGGGCGTTGTAGACCAAAAACTTTGTCACTTCACCCAAGGCACGACCTTCTTTACGGAAGTAGACAATCACACCCGCTCCGCCTGCCTGCGCGGTTTGCACACAACCCTCAATGCCATGCACTAGATAGGGGCGGCAGGTACAAATATCAGAGCCAAAGACATCGGAGCCGTTGCACTCGTCATGAATCCGCACGGCAAGTTCTCGATCGGGATCAGTAATGGCCGTCACATCGCCCACAATGTAGACCGTCATGCCACCGATCGGCGGTAAAAAGACATGGAGATCGGGACGTGTAACCAGTTCCGGAAACATGCCGCCTGTTTGCTCAAACAACGTTCGTCGTAGCGTTGATTCTGTCACGCTCAGCCGTTTAGCGAGTCCCGGCAGATACCAGACAGGTTCGATCGCGGCTTTCGTCACCACCAGATCGCCATTGCCCTTCATAATCGTGCCGTCCACCTTCAGGCGACCTTTCGCCGCCGCCTCCTGAAGTTCGGGCATGTTGATGTGCGCCTTTGTGATAGCGATCGTGGGGCGAATGTCGTATCCCTGATCATAGAGCGGTTTATAGACCTCTCCAACCAGGGCACCAAAGGGGTCTAGTGACACAATCTTCTCTGGATCTGACCAGGCCGGGTATGGCCCCAAGAGCGCTGCGGGAGAAGTATTCGTCAGGTCTGCTCGGTGGTCAGACTGAAGCTGACCGCTTGCAACCGCTAACGCTCTGTAGATGCCGTAAGCCCCAGAGTGACTACCAATCACATTTCGATGAGCCGCCTTAGTCAAAGTGCCAACGATCGCTCCCCGCACAAGCGGATCTGCCGCTCCCCACTGAATTGGGAGAGGTTTGGGACCAAAGCGGGTAGGGTGGGAGGTCAGAACAATATGTTTCGACGGCGACCCTATCTTTTCGCTGGATGACTCTATCTTTTCGCTGGACATAGATGCTCCCAATGAGAATAGACGTGAAGAGAACGCTAGACGATAACCTCTACACTTGACAGCTTTGATTTTGAAGCAGTCGATCGTGCCGCCTCCAGTGACTGGCGTAGCCATAGCCAGATTGGTTAGGACGGTGTGCAGGGGTGGAATCCCTGGTTAAGGGCAACCCACACACCCTTTGGTCCCTATGTCCTCACCTTTAGGACAACAGCTATATTCACCTTTAGGACAACAGCTATATAAAGCCCAAATCAGACAACTGACATGCAATCAGGTGTGATCTTTGCCACGCGTAGAGCCTACGATTCTACCAATTGAGGTTTGCCTGTGGAGTGATGCAGGCAGCAGAAAGGCAGGGAGAGTGGGGGAAAGAAGTGGGGTGAGGGATAAATTTAGCCGTCAGCATTCAGCCTTTAGCCTACTGCTCCGCAGAAGCAAGCTACAGTCTTAGCCTTTAGCCTTCATCCTTTCTTCCTGCTTCCTGCTTCAGCGCCTCGATAATCTGCCCGTTTGCTTTTGGAAAGGGAAATTGCTCAAGCTCGGTGAGCGTGACCCAGCGCACTTCATCACACTCGATCGCTTGTGGTTCACCAGCAACATAGCGGCAGTGATGCACCTGCAGAGTGACGCGAATATGGCTGTAGGCATGGTCAACCACTATGAGGCGATCGCCAACGGCAATTTCAATTCCCAACTCTTCTCGAATTTCGCGTTGAATGCAGGCTTCGATCGTTTCGCCTGCCTCAACTTTGCCGCCCGGAAATTCCCACAGGCCACCGAGCAGTCCTTCCTGGCGACGGCGATCAATGAGAATTTGTCTCTGGTCATTCCAGATCACAGCAACCCCAATGGTTTTGTGGGGCAGAGGCGCACGCGTTTCAGACATAGGCAGCTTTGCTTGAATGCCTTGATTGTAAGCCTGACAGTGCTCTTTCCACGGACAAACTGGACATAACGGTTGATGAGGCGTGCACACCGTTGCGCCCAAATCCATGATGGCCTGATTAAAATCACGCGGTTGCTGCTGATCCAAAAGGGTCTCTGAAAGTTGCCACAGGTAGGGCAATGCGCGATTTGGCGAGACGTGTAACGCGACTAACCGTGCTAAAACCCGCTTCACGTTACCATCCAAAATCGCTAAGGGCTGATTGAAAGCCGCGCTGAGAATGCCACCTGCTGTTGTGCGTCCAATGCCCGGTAATTGCATCACGTCCACCAGCCGATCAGGAAAAGTTCCGTTATAAAGCAACATCACGGTTTGAGCGGCACGATGCAGGTTACGAGCGCGAGCATAATACCCAAGCCCTTCCCAGGCTTTGAGTACAGCTTGCTGTTCTGCGATCGCCAGCGTTTGCACGGTAGGAAACACGTCCAGCCAGCGATGGTAATAGGGCATCACCGTTTTTACCTGAGTTTGCTGAAGCATAATCTCCGAAACCCAAATTGCATAAGGATCACGGCTCTGTCGCCAGGGCAAAACGCGCCCAAATTGACCATACCAAACCAACAGGTTGTATTGAAGACTGGCAAACACAGAAGCGGGCAGATGACTACAATCATCTGCCCGCTTCAAAGAAGGCTGTAAGAAATGGTTTGAGGCTTTAACGGTGCGATCGTCAATGGACTTACGCGACATGACAGGAGAGGTAGGTATACGTGAGCTTCAGATCTGGCTCCTTAGTGTATCGCAATCACGTATCGCAACCAGAAGAGAGGACAACCTTGAAGCGCGATCGCTCTCGTCACGTCCCTCTTAAGGGGGCTTAACCTTCTGAGCTAGAACTATCTGCTGTGGTGGCTGCAAGAGACGTTTCAAACGCCATCCGCTGCTCAGCGTTGTGCAAGAAGTAGCCACTCATCATGGCAGAAGCCAATAAACGACCCAAATCTTCGCGACTGGTCGTAACCATAACGTTAAAGCTATCAGGAGGTAGTGCCCCTAGTAAGCCAACAATATTCCGCTCCATCACTTGAAAGACATCCGACGAAGCGGGGCGAGAAAGTTGAGCGATGGCTTCTGGACTCAAGGATTGGACGTAATTCAGAAACTGATTGCTGGACTCAGCACCGCCGAGAAACTCTGGCATCCGGTCTGACGTGTTGTTCACTTAAGGAACCTCAAGCTAAACTGCTGTGGATTTATATCAACAAATGTATCAACGTCTTGCTGATAACCGAAGTGAGTAGAACCGAACTATGTGTGGGGGATGGGCGTACATGGAGCACTTAGTTGTTAGTTGTTAGAACTTTTTGTCCAACAACTAACAACTAACAACTAACTCGCTAAATACTCGCCGATCGCAGCCTTGCGTTTCCGCAACTTTGTTAGGGCTTCGCGTTCGATCTGGCGCACCCGTTCGCGGCTAATATTGAGGCGATCACCAATTTTTGCCAGGGTCAAGGCTTGACCGTCTTCCAAGCCAAACCGCAGCGCCAGCACTTCACGCTGCTGGGGCGTGAGATCTGACATCAAGCGTTCTAAGTCAGCACGTAGAGAAGACTGTAAGGCGAAATCTTCTGGCGAAGCGCCCGTATCTTCTAGCAGTTCACCTAGTTCGGTATCCTGGTTGTCGCCGACGCGCAGATCTAGAGAAAGCGGCTGGCGCGATCGCTCTAGATATTCGCGAACCTGTCGCGGGGTTAGCTCCAATTCGCTCGCCAGTTCAGAAGCAGTGGCAGCACGTCCGAGTTGCTGAGAGAGTTGCCGCTGGGCTTTCTTGATCTTGTTAAGCTTTTCAGTGATATGGATGGGCAACCGAATGGTGCGGCCCTTTTCGGCGATCGCACGGGTAATGGCCTGACGAATCCACCAATAGGCATAAGTTGAGAACCGATAGCCCTTAGTGGGATCAAACTTTTCTACCCCGCGCTGCATCCCGATCGTACCTTCCTGAATCAAGTCCAGCAGATCGACATTGCGCTTGGTGTACTTCTTGGCAACCGAAACGACTAAACGCAGGTTTGCTTCCACCATTTTGCGCTTCGCATTTTCGCCCTCGGCGATCGCCTGCTGTAATTCCGGCACGGAGAGGTCAACCTTCTGTGCCAAGATCGCCAGCGCTGGATCGTGTCCCAACTGCTCAAAAAGCAGTTCTTTGGCATCGTACACTACGGCTAGCCTTTGCACTTGTTTGCCATAGAGAATTTCTTGCTCATGGGTCAGCAGAGGCACACGACCAATTTCTCTTAAGTAAGCGCGTACTAAATCAGTTGAGGTTTGAGCGGTCTTCATAGCGCTGTTGAGGTAGTGACAGTGAATAGAAGGCTGGGATCAGCAGCCAGAGAGAGCTTTCGACGAAACTGAAACGATACCTTTGAGCTGAAATATCTAAGCAATGAACCCGCAACTTCCATCCGCAAGTCTTGGTCACCAAGCTAGAAGCAACGTCAGGCCACACAAGGCGTCATACAGCAGCGACAGTGGAATGTGAAAGAAGGGTAGTGACGTTCGAGGTGCTGTCAAAGAGCAGAAAACCCGCATTGCCAACTTGAATCACGATTGCTGATATAGCATATGAACAAATGTAACATTCCTGAGAGGGGACGTATATACCTAGCGAAGGATTTTCTAAGGCATAAAGATATAGGGACGACGAACGATATACGGTTTGAGTTTAGATAAGACTACTCAGGATTAAGCTCTACAAATGCATCCCATAAAACAAAATGCCCCAGTAAAAACCAAAGCAGTACAAATATTCAGCTTGTCTTAAGAACCTTTTTGTTAAGAAGCATCAGCTTTCTTAGAGCATGGTGAGATTGCTAATGACCAACAGCACGGGTATGCACCAGGTAGACTGCTTTATACCTAACCCGATTGCCATAATTGGCAACAACGTTTCAGGCGAGAAGGCATTTGCTCCTTGATGAGATAATGGCTGATAAGCAATTAGGACTTACGCATTTGCCCCCAAACCCCCAATGCTGAGGGCTTTAATTGGCTCGGTTCCCCCAGCATTGGGGGCTAGAGGGCGAAAGATGATCGCTTTTGCGTAAGTCCTACTAATGAATGTAGTCCTGCAATGCTTTTACTGAAAGCGTCTGAGACTGGAGCGATCGAATGGCAGCGGTGGTTGCTTGAGCACCCGCGATCGTCGTCACGATCGGGATCTTATATGATAGCGCAGTGCGACGAATCAGGCGACCATCAGCTTTGGCTTCCTCACCAGAGGGTGTATTAATAATGAGTTGAATCTTCTCATTTTTGATCGCGTCCATAATGTTGGGGCGGCCTTCGTGTAGCTTTAGCACCAGTTCAACCTCTACGCCCTGTTCACGCAGCGCTTTGCGGGTGCCTTCGGTCGAAACCACATGAAAACCCAGTTCCAGAAACTCTTTAACCACTGGGACAACAGCCGCTTTTTCACGATCGCGCATTGAGACAAATACCGTGCCTTTCAGCGGTAGGCGTTGACCTGCGCCCAGTTCGGCTTTCGCAAACGCGGTGCCAAAATTGTCGTCAATGCCCATCACTTCGCCCGTTGAGCGCATTTCGGGGCCGAGAATGGTGTCGGTGCCAGGGAATTTCTCAAAGGGTAGGACAGCTTCTTTGACGGCAATATGCTTGGGAATCACTTCTTGCGTGTAGCCGAGATCTGCAAGCGTTTTACCAGACATCACACGAGCCGCCATTTTTGCCAGCGGTACGCCGATCGCCTTCGAGACAAAGGGCACAGTACGCGAGGCACGGGGGTTGGCTTCCAAAATGTACACCTGTTCACCCTGCACTGCATACTGGATATTCATCAGCCCCACAACTTTGAGGGCTTTTGCCAGTTCAACCGTCCACGCCCGAATCTGGTCAAGGACTGCTTCACTGAGGAAAACTGATGGTAGGGAGCAGGCAGAGTCACCAGAATGAATACCAGCCTCTTCGATATGTTCCATAATGCCGCCGATGACGACATGCCCCGTTTGATCCGCGATCGCATCTACATCTACTTCCACCGCGTTTTCCAGATACTTGTCAATCAGAATAGGGTGATCAGGTTCAACCAGCACCGCGTAGGTCATATATCGTTCCAGTTCGGCATCCGAGTAGACGATCTCCATGCCGCGTCCGCCAAGCACGTAGCTGGGACGCACCACAACGGGATAGTTGATGCGGCGGGAGACTTCTAACGATTCACCGTAGCTACGGGCAAGACCGTTGGCAGGTTGCTTAATGTCGAGTTCGCGCAGAATTTTCTCAAAGCGCTCCCGGTCTTCAGCCGTGTCGATCGCGTCTGGAGAGGTGCCCCAGATCTTGGTGTCAACGGTGCATTGGTCGCTGCTGAGATATTTCTGCAAGGGAACGGCGAGTTTTAGCGGGGTTTGTCCACCAAACTGAATGATCACCCCTTCTGGGTTTTCGGCTTCGATGATGTTAAGGACATCTTCTTTAGTCAAGGGTTCAAAGTAGAGGCGATCGCTGGTGTCGTAGTCGGTCGAAACGGTTTCGGGGTTGGAGTTGACCATGATCGTCTCGAAACCATCCGCTCGTAGGGCAAAGGAGGTATGACAGCAGCAGTAGTCAAACTCGATGCCTTGACCAATCCGGTTGGGACCTCCACCCAGAATCATCACCTTGCGTTTTTCAGACGGCAGGATTTCGGTTTCACCCTCTTCGTAGGTGGAGTAGTAGTAGGGAGTCAGCGCCTCAAATTCTGCCGCGCAGGTATCGACGGTTTTGTAAACTGGGATCACGCCGAGCGTTTGGCGATAGGTACGCACGTCGTCTTCAGTCATCTTTGTGGCGAACGCAATTTGACGATCGCTGAACCCCTGTCGTTTAATCGCCAGCAATTGCTCTTTGGTCAGACTCTTGAGAGCCGTGCGCTTGAGAATCTTTTCGGTTTCTAGCAGGTCGTACAGCTTATCGAGGAACCAGGGATCGATCGCGGTGAGTTCGTACACTTCGTCCACCGTCATGCCCATTTGAAACGCATGGTGGATGGTAAAGATCCGTTCTGGATTGGGAGTCCGCAAGCCAGCGCGAATTTGCTCCAAGCTAGGCACTTTCTCGTTGCGATCGCACCCCCAGCCTGCACGTCCAGTCTCCATTGAGCGCAACGCTTTCTGGAACGACTCTTGAAAGGTGCGCCCGATCGCCATTGCTTCGCCCACCGATTTCATCTGGGTGGTGAGCGTCGGCGTAGAACCAGGGAATTTCTCAAAGGCAAAGCGGGGAATTTTGGTCACAACGTAGTCGATCGTCGGCTCGAAGCTGGCAGGCGTTTTCTTTGTAATGTCATTGGGAATCTCGTCTAGCGTGTAGCCCACTGCAAGTTTGGCTGCCATTTTGGCGATCGGGAAGCCCGTTGCTTTGGATGCCAGCGCCGAACTGCGCGACACACGGGGGTTCATCTCAATGACCACCACGTCGCCATTATCGGGATTGACGGAAAACTGAATGTTAGAGCCACCTGTTTCTACGCCAATTTCGCGGATGATCTTGATTGAGGCATCCCGCAAGCGCTGATATTCTTTATCTGTCAGGGTTTGGGCAGGTGCGACGGTAATGGAGTCTCCTGTGTGTACGCCCATTGGGTCAAGGTTTTCGATCGAACAGATAATGACCACGTTGTCTGCCAGGTCGCGCATGACTTCGAGCTCATACTCCTTCCAGCCCAGCAGCGACTTTTCAATCAAGATCTGCGATACCGGACTGGCATCCAGGCCCGACTGAGAAATGGCTTCAAATTCTTCCTGATTGTAGGCAATACCGCCACCAGAGCCGCCCATAGTGAAAGCAGGGCGAATAATCAACGGATAGCTGCCGATTTCGTGCCCAATTTGTCGCGCTTCATCCAGCGTTGTAGCCAAGCCAGAGGGACAAACTCCGACGCCAATGCGCGCCATCGCTTCTTTAAAGAGCTTGCGATCTTCTGCCATTTCGATCGCGGGCAATTTTGCCCCAATCAACTCCACACCATATTTTTCCAACGTGCCGTTTTTTGCCAGTGACACTGCTAGATTTAACGCTGTCTGTCCACCCATTGTTGGCAATAAAGCATCAGGCCGTTCTTTTTCAATGATCTTGGCAACAATTTCAGGGGTGAGTGGCTCAACGTAGGTGCGATCAGCGGTCTCCGGGTCAGTCATGATCGTCGCTGGATTGGAGTTGACCAGAACGACTTCGTAGCCTTCGTCCCGCAGGGCTTTACACGCTTGTGTGCCCGAATAATCAAACTCGCAGGCTTGCCCGATCACAATCGGCCCAGAGCCAATCAGAAGGATTTTGTGGAGGTCGTTGCGACGTGGCATGGTGGTGATCCAGGGTCGAGGGCTAAAATCCCAATTATTGTAGAGGGTTTCTTTCACTTAGACGGTAGTCTTTTTTCTAATCCCAAGGTTTGTGATGTGCATGTGCTGGTTGATGTTACCTGGGCGATCGCGCTGCAAGCGACAGGGATCGCTAGCTTCGTTGCTTCTGTCTAATGGAGGAGTGCAAGGGGGCCAGCGTGATGTCTTTGCCTCAAAACTCACTCCTCATGGTTGTTTCCTTGGTGATCTTGCTGAGAGATCCGTCATACTTAAAGAGATGACTGTTAAAGAGATGACTGTGGGTAGGCGCTCGCTGCTCTCTCAAGTGGAAGCCTCTGGAAGAACACCACGTGAAGTAAGGTGAACTGGAGGCAACTTGAAGCTTCAGTGGACAACATCAGTTCGATTCGCTGGTTGTACCTGGGGCGATCGCTTCACCAGTAAGGGCTTGACTGGCTCCTGACAGACCGAAGCTATGTAAGATTGCGGCGGTCTTTTGTTTGCTCACTTTAAAGTTTGACCATTCGCTGTGACCCAAATGTTGAATCGCTTAGAGCGTCCTAAGCAAACCATTCTGGTTGTGGATGATGACGCGAATATTCGTCGGATTTTGGCAACTCGCCTGTCTATGGTGGGCTATACCGTTTCAACAGCCGTTGACGGCGCAGAAGCGCTCACCAGCTTTCGTCAGCAGGCTCCCGATCTCATCGTCTTAGATGTCATGATGCCTGTAATGGATGGATATGGGGTTTGCCGCACGTTACGCAAAGAGTCTGCTGTGCCCATTATTCTCTTGACGGCTCTGGCAAATGTCGCCGATCGCATCACGGGTCTGGAAGCGGGTGCCGATGACTATATGGTGAAGCCGTTTTCACCGAAGGAATTAGAATCCCGCATTCGCTGTATTCTACGTCGAATCGATAAACCGAGCGAGGAGGGGACGATCGACGGAGTGCTGGAGGTTGGTTCGCTGCGCCTCGAACCGCACACGCGCAAAGTCTACAAAAACAATGTTTTGATTCGGCTGACCGATATGGAGTTTAACGTGCTGAAGCTGCTGGTGAGTCAGGCGGGTAACTGCATTTCTCGGCTGGAAATCCTAGAAAAGGTGTGGGGCTATAACCAGCCAGGGTTAGGTGATGTCCGCATTGTGGATGTCCACATTTCGCGCTTACGAGAAAAGCTGCAAGTGTTGCCGGATGGCTCTGAATCAACGGAGTCGATCGTGACGATTCGGGGCAAGGGGTATGTGTTTTCTCGCGCGGAGGGATGAGGGATGAGGGATGAAGGATAAAGTTGACCGCTGTAGCTTGCTTCCCTTAGGAGTGAGAATTAAATAAAATCGGCTTTTGTAGGACGTGCTAGGCGCTAGCCGTAACGCATCACCAGCCTCGGAGACGATGCGTTACGCGGTGCTAACACATCCTACGCAAATATTCGGTTTTATTAAATCCACGATCCTTAGGGTTAGCTGACTTCTGACTTCTAACTTCTCATTCGCAGTATCGCTTGTGCGTAGGAGTCGCTATAGTGTCCATTGATCACGTTATTTGCCCTATGACTGCTGCTTTCAGCCAACTCCAAATTTTTCTTGATGTTGCGACAGAAGCTGTTCTGGCAGCCGGAACCGTTTTGCAAACCTACTGGGGCAACCTGGAAGCGATCGAGGAAAAAGGTCGCCCTGGCGATTTGGTGACCGAGGCCGATAAAGCTGCCGAAGCTATCATTTTGCAGGTGTTGCATCGCCATGTGCCCGATCACAATATTTTGACGGAAGAGTCGGGGCAGTTGGGAAACCAGGAGAGTTCCTGTCTGTGGGCGATCGATCCCTTAGACGGTACAACCAACTACGCTCACCAGTACCCTGCTTCAGCCGTTTCGGTAGGCTTATTGATCGATGGGGTGCCGCAAGTAGGCGCAATTTTTGACCCGTCTCGCCAGGAACTCTTTCGGGCGGCTAAAGGGCTGGGAGCAACCTGCAATCGACGAGCAATCCAGGTCTCCAAAGCGGCGTCGCTGGAAAAAAGTTTGTTGGTGACGGGCTTTGCCTACGATCGTCGCCAAACAATCGACAATAACTATGCTGAATTTTGCCACCTCACGCACTTGACTCAAGGGGTTCGCCGTAGCGGTTCTGCTGCCTTGGACTTGGCCTACGTGGCGTGTGGTCGCTTTGATGGCTATTGGGAACGCGGACTCTCACCCTGGGATATTGCTGCTGGCATTGTGCTGGTTGAAGAAGCCGGGGGAATGGTGACGGCCTACGATCACAGCCCAATGGACATTCGATCGGGCCGCATCTTGGCAACCAATGGGCCACTGCATCCTCAGTTAAGCGAAGCGCTGCGAACCGTGCCGCCGCTATCGAGTTGGAAGTAGGGAGTGGGCTAAAGGTAAAAGCTGACTCCTGGCTTCTGACATCCCGAACGCAGAACTCTCTGATGAAGCGGAGATAAAGCGATCAGTTCTTAATTTTTGATAAGCTACACTCGCTTTCAGCTATTACACTAGAAGGAATTTCATCGACAGGCAATTAGTTGCACCATGTCTTTCCAAATCGCTCGTGGGCTGTTTCTTTTAGACTTCATCGATCATCACGCCATTCTGGGAGTGCCAGTGGATGCTGAAATCAAGGACATCCGCAAGCGGTATCTTAAAATCGCCCGTCGGCTTCATCCAGATAGTGCGTCGTCTGAGACAGAGGCGTCTCGGCTACAGGCAAGCGATCTCTTGTCAAAGCTCGTCAATCCTGCCTGGGAGAAGCTGTCGCAGGAGCGCGATCGTAGTGAATATATGATCGTGCTGAAGCTGAAGGGACAACAAGCGTTGCGACAGCAAGGCGAACTTGTACTCGGCCCCCTAGCGAAGCAGCTTTCTACCTCGACTAACCCTGACCATTTCTATATCAATTCGCTCAAAGATTTGGCAGCGCAGCAATACGAACTGCTCGATCAAACGCTGGAACTAACGGCGCAAATCAGCGAATTGAACCTGGTTTACTTAATGCGGAAGGAAGCCAAGGGTGAACTCCAAACGGGCGAGAAAAAATCCTCGCCCCCCCAGAGTTCAGAAGCTATGCCGCCCACTGCGCGATCGCAAGCTCCGGTAGCCGCTCCGCCACCAGTCCGAGAATCTCAGGCTGACCAATATTACCGACGTGCCGAAGGATTTGTTGCCAAGAACAACTTTGCTCAGGCCATTTTGGAACTGCGAGAGGCTCTGCAAGCTGATCCAAACAACAGTCGTTGCCATAGCTTGATGGGAATGATCTACCTGAAGCAAAATCAAGGGACAATGGCAAAGATTCACTTCAACAAAGCTTTGCAGCTTAACCCACAAGACACAATGGCACACGAAGGGATACAACGCCTGGAACAAGCACAAAAGCCTGCTAGTAAGACCACAGGCTCCACCGCAAAACCAGGAGCACCAAAAGAGACTTCAGGTAAGAAACCAGACGACAAAGCGGGTGGTGGTCTTTTTGGTCTTTTTGGCGGGAAGAAGAAATAATGGTGTACCAACCACCAGCGGGAGCGAGAGATCTGCTGCCCTTGGACGTGACTCAAAAACGCTGGATTGAAGATCGCCTCCAGCAAGTCTTTCATCGCTGGGGCTACCACCGTATCATCACGTCAACCTTGGAGCGACTGGATACGCTAATGGCCGGGGGGGCAATTCAGCGATCGACTGTCATCCAGCTTCAGGACTCAGACGATGAGCAGTTGGGTTTACGCCCCGAATTAACGGCTTCGATCGCCCGTACAGCAGCAACTCGTATGGCAGGCTCTACGCACCCGTTGCGCCTGTACTACAACGCCAACATCTTTCAGCGCGCGCAGGAAAGCAGCTACAGCCGTCAGCAGGAGTTTTATCAGGCAGGTGTAGAACTCTTAGGCACGGGCGGGTTGCTTGCCGATGCCGAAGTGTTGCTACTTGTAGTGGACTGTCTCCATAGTCTGGGGTTGCAGCAGTGGTCGATTATTTTAGGAGAAGCCGGACTCACGCGATCGCTCCTCTCCGTCTTCCCGTCGCCCTTGCGAGACAAAGTACGCAAAGCCATTGCCAAGCTCGATCGTATGGCGTTAGAAACCATGCCCATGTCGGCAGCCTTGCGTGAACGAGCGCTCCTGCTGCTTGACTTGCGAGGCCGTCCCGCCGATGTACTACAACGGATCGCCACTCTGGATCTCGATCCGGCTCAGCAACGTGCCTTAACGAACCTGAAGTCGCTGGTTGACCTGTTGGAAGAAAGCGATCGCCTACCTTCACGTCCCACTCCCCACTCCCCACTCCCCACTCCCCACTCCCTCATCCTCGACCTCAGCCTCATCCGCACCCTCGACTACTACACAGGGGTTGTCTTTGAAGTAGTCAATACCAGTGAAGCCGGACAGCACGTGTTGGGGCAGGGCGGACGCTACGACCAACTTTTGGGGTTGTACCATCCTGAAGGGCAAACCTATCCCGGCATTGGCTTTGCTCTCCAGCTTGAGCATTTGCACCAGGTGTTGCTACCTACAGGTCAACTGCCCCAGCAGACGCCCAGTAGTGATTGGCTTGTGGTGCCAGAAAGCCATCAGGCGTATGCAGCGGCGCTTGTATATGCTCAAACCCTACGCAATGCCGATGCCGTCAGGGTTGAGCTTGACCTGGCAACCCGTTCTACAGAAGACGCTCACCGTTACGCGCAACATCGCCGCATTACCCAAATCGCTTGGGTAAAGCCTGATGGCAACGCCACAGTTGAAACTGTGAACCCGTGATCATAGAGTAGTTAATTGTTGGTTAGCTGTTAGCCTCACTCCTTTCTAACAACCAACCACTTTTCTGATATGCCCTTTCTTGTATGCCTGCAAGGCTTTAGGGCTTTACAACCAACAACCTTAGAGAAAACACTGTGTCGCATACAATCGTTACGAATACCTGTGAGGGCGTTGCTGACTGTGTGGATGCTTGCCCCGTTGCTTGCATCCATCCCGGTCCTGCCAAAAATGCAAAGGGTACGGACTGGTACTGGATTGATTTCGCTACCTGCATCGACTGCGGCATTTGCTTACAGGTTTGCCCCGTAGAAGGTGCGATCGTGCCTGAAGAACAACCCGACTTACAAGAAACGCCAAAGTAGGGATCGAAGATTGGCGCTAATTGAGCGGTCAGCCGTCAGCGGTCAGCCGTCAGCGTAGAAGGTTTGAGTTTTGAATTTTGAATTGCCCCCCTGCCTCCTCAGCTTCCCTGGCTCCCTCTGCTTCCCCTGCCCCTTCTGCCCTCTGCCCTCTGCCTTTCCTCCCCCTTCCCATGCCTGACTCTTCTCCTCTCCTTGAAGTTCAAAACGTCTGCGCCGGGTACATCAAAGACCTGGATATCTTGCAGGGGGTTAATTTCAAAATTCATCCGGGTGAGTTGGTGGCAGTGATTGGGCCGAACGGTGCTGGTAAATCGACGTTGGCGAAAACCATCTTTGGTCTGCTAACTCCGCATACGGGCAGTATCGTCTTTAAGGACAAGAGTATTGCAGGGCTGAAGTCTGACCAGATTGTGCAGCTTGGCATGGGGTATATTCCTCAGATTGCCAATGTGTTTCGCTCTCTCACCGTAGAAGAAAACCTGGAAATGGGAGCTTTTGTGCGCCATGTGCCGCTGCAACCGCTCAAGGAGGAAATTTTTGCCACGTTTCCAGCGCTAGCAAATCGGCGTAAGCAACGAGCAGGAACCCTTTCGGGAGGGGAGCGCCAAATGCTGGCGATGGGTAAAGCGTTGATGCTCAAACCAAGCTTGCTTTTGCTCGATGAACCCTCCGCTGCACTATCACCGATTCTGGTCAACACGGTGCTTGAACAAGTAAAGCGCATTAACCAGAGCGGGATGGCGATCGTCCTAGTGGAGCAGAATGCCCGTAAAGCACTGGAAATGGCCGATCGAGGGTATGTGCTTGAAGCCGGACGCGATCGCTTTGAGGGACGCGGCATTGATTTATTGAACAATCCCAAAGTTGGCGAACTATACCTGGGTGCAACGACGGCTCATGAATGAGAGTGAGCACCTTCTAAAGCGTTTCTATACCCCTTCTTCGCGGTCACTTTTCACTGAATGTCCATATCCCATTCCAATGATCAGGAATGCCTCGATCGCGCAAAATCTCCACTCGTTCAAGGTAGTGTTGGGCGGTTTTATCCCTAGGGTGGGCGGTAATCACGTTCTTAAAGGACTTTCTTGCGCTAGCTAAATCGCCCGTGCGGTAGTGCTCTATTCCCTGTTCAAAATCTGATTGAGTCTGAAGTTTGAGCGATCGCACGGCTTCACATTCGCCATCCAAAATTTCGTAGACCGCGATCGGTTCACTGCGGCCTTTGACGATCGCCCGGTCTAGAAAGCGAATCTGGTATTTTTCAGGGTGACTGAGATGGTCTAAGACCTGTCCAGAGATCAGCAACGATACGCCATAGAATTTCGTTAAGCCTTCCAGCCGTGCTGTGAGATTAATGGCATCGGAAAAGGCGTCGCCCTGCATTCGGTTTGCTTCGCCGACCATGCCCAGCATCATTTGGCCTAAATGAATGCCAATGCCCACTCGAATGGGTTGAGCAGCAGATGATTGCCGTGCTTCGTTGAAGCGATCGACGGCTTTAAGGGTTGCGACTCCGGCTGCCAAACCATCATCAGCACCTTCTGGAAAAACAGCCATCATGCCATCACCCAGGAATTTCACAATTAAGCCATGATGGTTACGGATTTCAGGGCTAACCTGACTGAGATAGGAATTCACAAAAGCAAAATTCTCTTTTGCCGTCATGCTTTCAGACAGGGTGGTGAAGGAGCGAATATCAGAGAACATGACACCCATGACTTTGCTGACATGATCGCCTAACTGCACATCAGTAATGCTTTTTTTGCGGAGAAAGCGGAGGTAATCGTTAGGAACAAAGCGCTCGTAAGCGGTGAGAAGCTCCTCAAGCTGTTGATTTGCCTCCAGCATTTCTTGTTCACGCGCTTTGACGGTTCTCACCATGTTGGTAAACACCCGCGCCAGTTGTCCCAACTCATCGCTGCGATCGGCCACTTCAATCAACTTATCCGGTTGAAACGCATCACGCTCTACATCTGAGGCCGCTGTTGTCACCTTCCCCACCTGCTCAATATAGGCAGCCTGCCGTAGAATTTCTGCCTTGAAGAGGGCTTCTGCTTCTTGCCGCTTCAGGAAGTTTACATACGCTTTGGAGTGATACCGAATGCGTGCGATGAGTTCTCTGGCATCCGGTAGCTTGACCAGATAATCATTTGCGCCTAAGGCAAAGGCTTTGGCCTTAATCACCGGATCTTCTTTGCTGGATAGCACAATCAAGGGTGTGTGGCATGTGGACACATCTTGGGAACGCAAAAATTCCACCAGCAGCAATCCATCCATCTGCGGCATGACTAAATCTTGCAGAATGACGGTAGGCTGGCAGTTTGCAGCCGCTTTCAGCGCATGAGTTGGGTCACTACAATAGTGAAAGGCAATGTCGATTTCAGAAGACAGCATGCGCCGAATGGCTTCTGCAATGATGGATTGATCATCAATCAGTAGAACTGTAATGTGTTCGTCCATGAAGAGTGTGGGAGCGTGGGAGTGTGGGAGTGATGGGATAGAGATGGAATAACGATTAACGGGCGGGTTTGAGCGTTTGTAACAAAGCTGTGGCGATCGCCTCTGGAGGCAATACTGCTATGGCTGCATTCAATTCCACAGCCGCTTTTGGCATACCGTAGACCACACAACTTGCTTTATCCTGAGCAATGGTGTGCCAGCCGCACGATCGTAGCGCCAACAGTCCCTCTGCGCCATCACGCCCCATTCCTGTGAGCAGCACAGCCGTGCCTCGTTGCGTGGTGCGATCGGCCAAACTTTTGAAAAGGACATCTACTGAGGGGCGATAGGGATAGTCGATCGGGTCTCTGATATAGCCCAATGTGAGATCGGGCTTGATATACAAATGATCGTTAGTACCTGCAACCAGCACCGTACCTGCTTCCAGAGGTTCACCCGCTTTTGCCACCCGGACAGGCAGACTAATTTGCTGGTCTAGCCAGGAAACCAGCCCTGCGGCAAACTGAACATCCACATGCTGCACGACGACGATCGCGGCCTTGCATCCCACAGGCAATTTCGACAATACCGTTGCCAGCATTTTGGGGCCACCTGTAGAAGACCCAATGGCAATGATGGGAGGGGTAGAGAAGCGAGGACTCGATCGCTCAAAGGCAGTTGACTTTGATGGAACAAGCGTTGATGAAATCGGTCTACTGGTTGGCGTGACGGGCCTAATTAACTTGCGAAGAGTGGCAATTTTAGCAAGGAGTGCTTTCGCGGATTGAGTGCTATCAGCCGCGTTGAGAATAGGCGTATTCACCGCATCCAGAGCACCGTGACACATGGCTTCATACACACGACTGACGTGCTTTTCGGTGCTGGATGTCACCACTAAAATACTACAGGGCGACTTTTGCATGATTTGGCGGGTAGCTTCAACCCCATCCATCACGGGCATCAACAAATCCATCAAAATCAGATCGGGTGTCTCTTGGGCGCAGCGAGTGACGGCTTCTAACCCATCTTTGGCTGTCCAGATGATGTCATAATCGGGGACTGTTTGCACTACTCGCCGTAAGGCCGCAACAGCAATGGCTAAGTCGTTGACGATCGCGATTTTCATGTCACTGCCCAATTAAATCCACGACTGCCTCAACAAACGTGTCATCTTGAAAGCTGCTTTTGGTTAGATAGTAGTCGGCTCCCGCTTCAAGTCCTTGCAGTCGGTCTTCTTCACGATCGCGGTAAGACACAATCATAATGGGCACAGACTGTAAACGCGCGTGCCCTTTCATCTGACGGATCAGTTCAATACCATTCATCTTGGGCATATCCACATCGCTAATGACCAGATCGTAATGATTGGTGCGAGCGGCACTCCAGCCATCGGCTCCATTAACCGCAATATCAACCTTATAGCCTCGATTCTCCAGGATTCTTCGTTCCATTTCACGAATGGTAATGGAATCATCCACAACCAGAATTTTCTTGCGCTGATCCTGGTTTGGCTTCATTGGAGTGACACCAACTTTTGCCAGAGTTTTATTGCTGAGCAACGCATCCATCGATCGCACCATATCTGACACATCCACAATCAACACGGGTGTTCCATCTGCCAGCAGAGATGTCGCACTGATGTCCGGCACTTTACCCAATCGAGGATCAAGCGGTCTGACCACTAAATCGCGCTCACCCAAAAAGCGATCGACCACTAACCCGTAAGCATTGGCTTGATCACTAATGACCACGATGGATAGGGCTTCAGCCTGTACTGTTGGTTCTGGTAGCTCCAGGACTTGATAGGCCGGAATCAACCCGATCGTCTGCTGGTTCATAGTGAAATATTGACGATTTTCCACATCTGAAATCTCTGAGCGAACGATCGTCAACACATGATCAATGCGGGCTAAAGGAACAGCATATGGGTTTCCCGAAAGCTCAACGAGCAAAGTACGCACGACTGATAGGGTCAATGGTAGTTGGAAATAGAAGCTCGTTCCCTTCCCAACCTGGGAAACTGCGCGCACCGTGCCTCCCACATCTTGCGCCATACTTTTGGCAATATCCAGCCCAACCCCGCGTCCTGAGATTTCTGTAACCTGCTTCGCGGTAGAAAACCCAGGCAGAAAAATGAACTCTAGCAGTTCAGCCTCTTTCATCTGCGCCACCATTTCTGGCGTTGCTAGCTTCTTGCTAAGCACTTTTTGACGTAGCCATTCAGGATGAATGCCGCATCCATCATCTGTGATGGTAATCGCTAACATGCCACCCCGATGAAAGGCTTCTAAGCGAATGGTGCCTTCAGCAGGCTTAGCAGCAGCAAGACGCTCTTCGGTGCTCTCAATCCCATGATCAGTGGCGTTACGCAAAATGTGGGTCAGCGGGGCCTCCAGCTTTTTGAGAATGTCTCGATCGACGGGAGTGGCTTTGCCTGAGATCTCCAACCGCACCTGCTTATTCAACTTCCGTGCCAGATCGCGAATCATGCGTGGAAAGCCCTGTACCCCATCAGCAAACGGGCGCATGTGGGATGTGATCACTTCCCGGTAGAGCCGATCGGATAGGTTTGCCGTGCGTTGGGCATAAAGTTCTAACTCGTTCAGGCGATCGCTCAAAAAGCCAAGACACTCTTGTTCTTTTTGACGTGCCTGGTCTAAAAAGTCCCTGCTATCCTGAGAAAATGTCTCACGATCGAGGGTATCCTGCAACTGCTCCAGCGTTCGTGAGAGGTTTACCAAGCGCCACTTTAACGACATCATGGAATCGGCATGGGGTTGCAGCCAGTTCGCTTCAATCAGTGATTCACCTGCTAAACCCATAATGCGATTCAGATTTTCGGCACTGACCCGCACCACGCGATCTTGAGCAGGTACTGGTTCTGCACCAGCCTCCGATCGTTCTGATGGCAGATGATCTGCTGGAGCGATTCCATTCTGATTAATCGATACTGTCGAGATGGATTCAGGTGCTGGTGCGATCGAGGTGGACGCTAAAGGCTGCGGAGGCGATGATACAACGGAACGTGCCGCACCAGGGTTCAGGATGTTGGCGAGGCGTGACCGCGTGTGGCTAAACGCAGTTTCTTGATGCGCTAACCAGTGCGGGATCTCTGCATGACTTAACTGACTGATGCCTTGCAGCAAATCCGCCCCTTGCAGCAACACATCCACACGATCGGAATTCAACACAAGCGTCTTTTGTTGAGCCGCGACAAAACAGTCTTCCATCACGTGCGCCAGCTTCACAACAGACTCCAACGCCAAAATGCGGGCAGATCCTTTAATCGAATGGGCAGCCCGCATCAACGTTTCTAACGCCTGCACCGAATGTTCCTTGCTTTCCAGTGCCAGCAAGCCATCGTTGAGAATTGCCACTTGAGCTTCAACTTCCAGCCGGAAGAGATCCATCATGGAGTCATCCATATTAGCATCTGCCGCGAATGTAGATGTGGAAGCGGATGCAGCATTGAGATCGGAGTTCAACACGTGATCAACCAGCAGATCATGAGCCGCTTCCTGAGTTATGGCTTCCGTTCTTCTATCTTCTCCATTGCTTTTCTCTGCTGACTGCTGACTGCTGACTGCTGACCGCTGATTCCCCAAACCTGCGATCAAACCCATCGTTTTCTGCGTTGTTGCCAAATCCCAAGCATGTTCTGTCATCCAATGATCCATCTCGGTTTCTGGTGAACGACTGAGACTGAGAAGCAAGTCCCCTGAATGGAGCAACACATCAATATGCTCATCGTCCAATGTGATGGTTTGTTGCTCAGCAGCAGCAAAGCACTCCTTCATGTGGTGAGCAAGATGTGCCGCTGCTTCTTGCTCGACGAGGCGAGCCGTTCCCCATAGGGAGTGAGCCGATCGCACCGCGCGATCGATTTCTGCGAGCGCAGATGGCTGCGTTTTAAGCATCGCCAAACTTTGCTTCAGGATGGCAACCTGGGTATCCACCTCACGACGAAATAAATCTAGTTTGGAGTACGCGCTCATAGTCACTTTATTGCCTACAACATTTTGTGATTGAGCGTGTAGAACAGCAATTCAGAATCTAGATAGTTGACCTTTTCTCCATCCCAGTGAATGATACCCTGGGTATATGACTCAGCCGCCTTGGTAATCACAACAGGTGCCTCGTGTAGCTCATTGTGATGAAAGCGATAGGTGCCATAGACTTCATCGACTGGAAAGACCCATTTCCCTTCTGGCACTCCGGCAACCATCATGCGCTTGCTGTCGGTCTGAAGCGCTGATTCCTTTAAGCAATCCACATTAAGTAAATGGCTGAGCGAGGCACACAGCAGCGTTTCTCCCCGAATGTTGACGAGTCCTAGAAAGAGATCATTACTGCGATGGGGCAGTGGTTGAATCGCACAGGGATGGGTCACTTCTTGCAAAATTCGCACAGGCAGGGCGAGTTTCTGATTTTCCAGGCGAAAGATCATGATTGAGATGGTTTCCTCTACCGGAAGGATCATCCCATTGCTATCAGCAGCGCCTGAATTCGTGGTTTCTGCCAGAATGTGAATCCACTCATCTACATAACCTGGTGGAGGTTCTCGCTCCAGTAGGCTATCGCCCACTGCTGCATATACTGGGCAATCGTGACAGTGAATCACAGCTTTGAGTTCATCGCACGAGCGATTACCCATCACTCCAATTTGATTCCAACAATCATTGAGGGAAGGGGGAGGGGGTGTGGAATCTACGATCGTGGATGGATAGGGCATGGGGGAGGAATAAAGGATGAGGGATAAAGGATAAAAGCTGACCGCTAAACCAACTCAAAACTCAAAACTTTGACTTCTGATTTCTGACTTCTGACTTCTGAACTCAAAACTCAAAACTCCTACCGCTGTGACTCTACTTCCGCGTAATAGCAGCCTGTAAGCCTCGCGCGGCATCGTCTAATTGATCCAGGGCGTTGTTAGTTTCACGCAAGGCATCGGCGGTTTGTTCAGAGGCTTGGCTGAGTTGTCCCATCGCTTCGCTGATTTGTTGTGCGCCTTCGGATTGTTCTTCAATGCTTTGCCCCACTTGTTCAAAGCGAGGCGGTAAGCTTTGCACTTTACTGATGACATCACCAATCTGGTCACTGATCTTGCTAACACGATCGACACTATCGGTCACGGATTTATTGAATTTATCCATTTCCATCACGCCAACGGTGACAGCAGACTGCATATCTTTGACAATTTGCTCAATTTCTAACGTGGCGACCGCTGTTTGGTTTGCCAAGCGTCGAATTTCACGCGCAACAACGGCAAAACCCGCCCCATATTCTCCGGCTTTTTCAGCTTCGATCGCTGCATTTAGTGACAAAATGCTGGTTTGATCGGCAACCTTTGTGATGGTGATAACCACATTATTGATATTGTTTGCTTTGCTGTTCATCACACCCAGTTTGGAGGAAATGGAGGTGGTCGCTTCAAGCAATTGCCGCATAACCCCTTCCATATCACCCAGTTCATCCTGGCTATCGTTGGCGGCGTGGGCGGTTGCCTGTGCCATGTTGGCGACCTGATCCATTGTCTGCACCAGCGTTTTGGAGGTGGCGGCAATTTGGTGCGAGGTGGCAGTGACTTCATTCGTCGAAGCCAGTTGTTCTGCGACGGTGGCTTCTAGCTCTTTCCCAGAGGCGGCAATTTGGGTTGCGGAGGTGGTAATTTGCACCACCGATTTTTGAATGCGACGGGTTAACGCCTTACTGAGAAAGCGCCCCAACCCAATCGCGGTCAGTGGCCCAATCACCATCGCTGCCAGTGCCCAAAACCACGATCGTTTCACCGCTAGATTTGCCACAGCTTCAGCGTTATTAGCAACATCCTCATTTATTTTCAAGTCCTCTACAATTGATGTAGCGACAGCTTCAAAG
This sequence comes from Stenomitos rutilans HA7619-LM2, assembly GCA_019358945.1. GTDB lineage: Bacteria > Cyanobacteriota > Cyanobacteriia > Leptolyngbyales > Leptolyngbyaceae > Stenomitos > Stenomitos rutilans. Next base: position 80,945 of record JAHHIE010000007.1, read on the forward strand.
TTAGTCCGACTGGTTCTAATGCGATTGCGTAGTTGATCGAGCAGCTCAAAGGCTTTGCGTACCGTGACGTATTCGGGAGTATCTGTCTTACCCTGACGCTGAAGCTCAAGTAGGCGGTCAGAGGGATGCAAGATACCAAGAGCCTCAAATTGCTGATCTAATTGAAGAAAGGCTTCATGGTCAGTCTTTGACCGATTCCACTGGTCTAAAAGCTGCTTGTAAACGCGGTTTTCTTCAGGCGATCGGGGTGCCGTATCGTATTGTTTGAAGCCATTATCAATCTGATTCCAGGCTGCTTTCATACGGATAATTTCAGCTTGCCGTTCTTGAGCGGTTAACCCAGAAATCATCAAGGCCCGCTCAGAGGATTCAATCTGGGTTTTCCCTTCATTGACTTTCCATAACCCCATCAAGCTTGGCAGGCTATTGTTGGCTAATACATTGATACTGTTGCTTAAGTGGAAAGTGGAGATCAACCCAACGGCGGCGACGACAAGCACCAGTCCGCCCATAAACAGAAAAGCAGACGTAATCCGTTCCTGTAGTGTTTGATTCTTAAAGATCGTGCTGACCATAATTAGGTGCCTGGTTAGAGTTGTCCGCCTGTTTGCGGTTGTAAGAGGTGAGGAAAGCTATTGCAGTTTTTGCATTCGCTGTCGTAATCGTGCAGCCCCGATCGCATCTCCACGAGATTCTTTTAACAACGCGAGATGCATCAACGCTTCATCGTGCTTGGGTTGGAGGTAAAGCGCTTTTTGAAACGAGCGTTCCCCCTGCTCATAGCGGGCAGTAGCCTCATATAGAGTGCCCAACAAGGCATAGGCATCTGCATTGGTAGAATGGTGTTCTAAATAAGCTTTGCAACAATCAATCGCTGCCTCTAAATGTCCCGCATCAGCAAAAGCTTTTGCCTTCTGAAACTCGGATGGAGAAGCAGCGTTGATGGTTGATGGAATTGACGATCGTGGTGTTGCAGTGGAAGCAATCGTTAATTGTGGGGAACGGGCGGCTGAGAAGATACCTGATTGAGAGGCTAAAAACGCTGACTGCAAAGCTGTTTCGTGTTTTGGACGTTCTAATCTTGTGGTACAGCGGCGTAGTGACACAGAATCCATCTTGCGGTAGGCAAACGTAAAGGGCTGACGCAGGTATAAGAAGCGATCGCTCGGTATCTTGCCCATTTCAGAAGCACCGACAAACAATAGTCCTTCTGGTGCTAGCAAACGATGGAGTGTATTAAGTATTTGATGGCAGGCAAGCGGTTCAATGTAAATTAGTAAGTTGCGGCAAAAAATGATGTCATATTGCAGCGAACTGTTGGCAAAGATTTCCAATAAATTGCCTTGTTGAAAATTAACAGCATCCCGAACTTTTGAGCAAACGATATATTTACTCTCAATGGGTTGGAAATAGCGGTGCTGCTCGATCCACTCTTTGCCGCGAAAGGAATGCTTGCCATAGATGGCGTTCTGGGCTTTAGCAATCGAAATATGGCTAAGATCGATCGCATCAATATCGAACCGATTGGCGGCTAAGCCTGCTTCTAATAACGCGATCGCAATGGAATAAGGCTCTTCCCCAGTAGCACAGGGGACACTTAGCACCTGCAAGCGGGTAGTACCTGGTTTCAGCAGCCACTCAGAACGAACAAAATCCACCAAAAAATCAAATGGTTTGCGATCGCGAAAAAACCAGGTTTCAGGAATCACGATCTGTTCCACCAGTGCATCAAATTCTGATGGAACCGTTTGTAGAAGTGTGAGATACGCCTCCAGATCACTTGCGCCACAAGCCATTCGACGACGTTCAACGGCTCTACCAAGAGCGCGATCGCCCAAAATCTTGGCATCAACCCCAATGCATTTACTCAAGAGCGCTGTGATGGGTTCCAGAGTCATCGGTGAGTCAGGCTCCTGCTGGCGTATTCAAGAACTGCACAGCCGCAAAGAGTTGCTCTAGACAAACACGTTGAATGAGTCCTTTTTTATCCGTCATGATGCCACCTAAGTAGGAGTCTTCTTGCCCTTGAATGCCTGCGTCCATGAAATCAGCCTCCGCCTTGTCCAGTGTTTCAATCACGCGTTCTGCCATTAAGCCGATATAGCGCAAAGCACCATCTGATTGGGGATAGCTCACCATCATGACGCGTGTGCTCAGGTATTTCTGGCTGGGAATCCCTCGCATCAATCGACATAAATCAATGACTGGAACGATGGAACTGCGATAATTAAAGACGCCTGCAACATACTCAGGCACTTGATGCAATTGGCGATAAGCGAGACGTGGAATCACTTCGACGACGTGCTCACTCTCGATCGCGTACAGACTGCTGCCCACATTAAAAATTAACAGTAACATCGCTAGCTCCACTCGCAGATTGAATGGAATTTAAATCAAGCACATCGCTTGATTGCCCCTAGCATTCCCGCTTATGAAAATGGGATCACGCTCTTCACAAAAGTCCTCGTGATTCTAGGCTGTGTTTTAAAACTCCTAATCGCTTCGTTGCTGAAGCTTCTGCCCCCTTTTCTTGTATGCCCAAGGGGCTTTAAGCCCCCAAAGATTGGGGGACTTTGAAGCCTGTTTGGAAGCCCCCAGAATTGGGGGTGGGGGGCTTTCGAGGGTTTTAAAACACGCCCTAGCCGTTAACGCTGCTGGATAGTCCATTCACTGATGGGATCGCTGACTCGAAGCGAAAAAAGGCGATGAGACTCTCAAGCGTTGTGTTATCTGCGGTCGGTGTTATTGACTCAATCGTTTCAATAGTGGCTGGCGTGAGGTATGGAAAGACATCATGCCGCAAGATTGGAATGGCTGTTGTGGGAAACCCTTCTAACTCTTGGGGACAGCGCTGTAGCCGCGATCGCGCCAGATGTACCTGAAAGCGTGCTCGTCTCAATAAACGCTGTCGGATGTTTTCGTAAAGCTCAGGATCTTCGGCAGTAAAGCGTTTCAGATTGTGCTGCTCAAGTAGCGATCGCACATCTAGATTCTCTTCCAAAAACAGCAGCGATCCTTCGCGGTTATAGGCTTCGATACCTTCCATTGCCAAGGTGCCAATGTCTGCGAGAGCGAGAATACGTGCGATGGGTGAAAGGGTAGGCTCACTCCTGGTTAAAGCGGGTTGAAAGATGGCCTGTTCAATGGGATCGTATGCACAAATAGTGGCTTCGATCGCCGTTTGAATCAAGCGAAAATCCTGATCTGTGAACGGTAAAGCGCTCTTTGGATCAAGCTTCTGGCATTGTTGATTGAAGCGTTCCATCCAGGTAAACAGTTGTGCTACTGTTGCCGTCTCGCTCACTCCCGCTTCTCGACGGCGAGGGCTATGCGATGTCGGTTGTGTCACGAAAATTTGCACCATATCGTGAGCAACGGCGCACAAGCCCAATAACGCTGCCATGCGATCGCGCTCAGCGGTGTCCCACAAATAGGGATGCACAACTTGAAAAATTTGGCTGGCTCGACGCTGCACCCCTTCAATATGTTCGCGGGTGTGATAACACAATTTCTGTTCAATCAGTTCACGATCGAAAGCTTGCAAGGCGAAGACTTTGAGCGCAACGATCGCATCCTCAAAGGTCTGCGGCATCGGTACTAGCGTTGCCTGCATCAACTGAGAAGATTGGTTTGGAGCAGGAGGTGAACTCATAGCACGAGCAACGAAGATGGATCTCGATGTACAGGGCTAGCTCATCGTGCCCAACGTGGCTGCTCAATAACAGCATCCTACGCAAATTTACAGAACTTATTTTGTGTGAAGGCAGAAGAAGTTTTGGTTGTTATTTTTTAGTTGTTAGAAGGAAGCTGACTGCTGACTGCTGACCGCTGACTGCTCTTCAACTCAAAACTCAAAACTCAAAACTCCCCCTCCTCCCTGACACCAAATGAGCCAGTACTTGAGCTTTCCGCAGTTGACGGGTAAGGCGTTGGGCTTGATGTTTATACAGCAGCACGGGCAGAACGCTGGGGAGTTGGTTCATGCAATCGCGGGCTGTGGCTAGACTGCAACCAGAAATGCGAGCGATCGTCGTTGCACCATCAAAGAGCGCATCTTTCGACAGGGCTTGATCAAGACAGATCTGCCATTGGCGGGGCAGCATGTGGCCGTGCTCGATCTGCTGCAAGCTGTTGATGGTTGCCAGCACAACTAAACGATCACCCACGTCTAGCCGGATGTCGTCAGATGGCATTAAGCGAGCAGATTCGTGCGATCGTTGATGCAAGATAGGAACTGCTCCGTAGCCGTAGGCAATCTCAGCCAGGAGGTGTCCTTGCAAATGGTCGTTTGAGGCGATCGTGTATTCCGTGACCAGCACCGTTTGTTCGTTCAAACGAATCAAGTTAAGGACTCTTTCACCAAATGCAGCAGCCACAAACGCTTCTGCTGCCAAATCGTAGGCGCAAAGCACTTTTGCGAAGGGCAGCAAGCGATCGATACTGGCGCTAAACCGTGTATCAAACGTCCGAATGACCAGGGCACAATTAGGATTAGCCGCACGCGCCATTAAGCCAAGCTCCAGGTTTGCCATTTCGTCATCGGTCGCCAGTACCACGCTTTTCGCCGTTGCTAGATTCACTTTTGATAGCGTACTGGTGAGTTCATTCACCACTAGTGGCATTTGAGGTAAAAAACTGGATTCGATCGCCTGATTGCTTACACCGACTAACGGGTGCTTAATCTGTTGCAGAAAGGTGGCAACCCGCCGTCCCACTCGACCCAAACCAATAAGCACCACATGATCTTGCGGTGGCAGCGACGGACGCTTTTTGGGTAACTGAAACTTTGCAGCTAAGAGCGTTTCAGTGAGCAACGCATACAGTACGGCGATCGAGGCCGTCCCTGCCATCATGTAGCTCAAGTTCATGAGCCGCATCCATAAAGGAATCGAGTCTTGCGGACTGAGGATACCAAACACTGTATCGTAGCTGCCTAGCAGCATGACCCCAGCGGTATAAAACGCTTGCAGCCAGTTAATGCCTGGTTGCGTCAGTTTGAAAATCACCGTGCCACACACGAGTAGCGAGAGCATGACGCTACCCACAATGATGGCAACCCGTTTCGTCTGTTGCTGTGCCGTGGACTGCCAGAATTCTCGCAGCTTTCGCCGTAAGTAAGCACCAGATAGAAGCTGCCGCCGTCCTTGCCACAGGCGATCGAGCCATCCCCTAGAGGAAGAAGACGGCACGCTTGTTGTAGCCGCAAGCTCGGTTAGATTGCCTGTGACCTCAATGTAGGCAACTAGATCGCCTGCCCGCACCCTGGCATCTGGTTCCCACTGGTGAAATTCGGTGGGCAACGGCTGACCGCTGGGAATGTGGCTGAGCAACCGCCGCGTCGCGCTGTTCAGCTCATGCAGCAGACGCAAATCGCGCCAGCGATGCTCGTCATCAATAGACACTTTGACCACCCGCAACAGGTGATCACCAAGATGAATAAAACCCCGAATTTCACTGGCAAGTGCCGCGATCGCAAAGGCTGATGCTGGCAACTGGGAGGCTTCAAAGGCGACAAAATTGCCCAAGCTCTGACCCAACAGCGCATTCAAATTTTGCTTGGACGATCGCACTACCAGTCGCACATCAGGGTTGAGTAACCGAATGGCAAATGCCGCCTCAATATTCACCCGCTCGTCGCTCGTCACCAGCAGCACTGCCCTGCATGCATGTACGTTGGCATTCTCTAGACAATCAGGTTGGCGACAATCACCAATCACCAGGTCATCCAGCAAATCTGGCAGCGTGGGCATTTCCCAGCTTTCAGGCTGTGGAATCGTGATAGCGCTCACTAAGACGCCAAACCCTTTAAGCACCATCGCACAATATTGCCCCAAACTGCCCAGCCCACAAACCAGGAAGCGTGATGGCATGGGGGAAGAATCTTCAGACTGGCGATCATTCTGTGCGATTGTCTGAGGAGTGTATGGTGGCTCTGGCTCTGGTGGCAGCATTACAGGCGTTGAACAGTAGTGATGAGTATCTCACCACTACTATGGCTAAGAACGATCTAAATGCCCACAAACAGTACTGCAACTTTCTTCATAACAACCCTCTTTTCAGGGTAGGCCATTCAATTTTGAAGCCGGATCGGGGCATGGAATCCTTTCGTCACAAGCCTCTAAAGTCTGGCTAACCCCTTTCTCTTCACGTCTCAGCCCGAATTTTCTAGAAGTGGGAGGAACGAGTTGGCATATAGCGCTGCCTGGGTACGATCGCGTAGGTGCAACCGACTCAAGATATTGGTGACGTAGTTCTTAACGGTACTTTCGGCAATATGGAGGGATTCGGCAATTTCACGATTGCTGGCTCCGGCGGCAATCAGGCACAGCACTTCACGTTCTCTCGGCGTGAGTTCAGCCAATTCTTGAGGTAGCGCGATCGGGGGTGTTGGGGCGATCGGCATTGAAAAGGCTTTTTCAAGTAACCCTGGCCCCAGTTGCGTGTAGCCACGATGCACCAGACGAATGGCAAGCGCTAACTCTTCTGAAGGAGTGTCTTTGAGCAAATAGCCGTTTGCTCCCACCCGCATCGCTTGAGAGACGTATTCATCATCATCAAACGTGGTTAGCACTAAAACTCTGGTATTCGCAAAGTTTTGCGTGATGGACTGGGTGGCAGCGACTCCATCCATACCGGGCATACGGATATCCATCAGCACCACATCGGGCTGAAGCGTTTCGACTTGCTGTAATGCCTTTTGACCATTCTCTGCCTCACCCACAATTTGCAAGTCTGGTTTGGCTTCCAGCAGACTCCGCAAGCCCTGGCGAATGATGGTCTGGTCATCAACAAGCAAGACTCGAATCATAGTGCATGCCTCGACAAGGGAATCACTGCTGCGATCTGACAACCCGTTTGGGGCTGGCTGATGATGGAGAACTGCCCACCCATCACGATCGACCGCTCCCGCATGCCCTTTAAGCCAAAGCCCGTCGTGTTCTGACCTGGGTTGAAACCATGTCCATTATCCTCTACCCGTAAATGAATGCCGTCTGGTTTCTCCCAAAGCTGAAGCGAGACGCGATTAGCCTCGGCATGTTTGGCAATGTTGGTCAGTGCTTCTTGAAGGATACGATAGATGGCTGTACCCACATCATTTGCCAGGGGCGATCGAAGCTCTGTGATGACCTCTGGCACAATACCCGTGGTTTGTTGAAAGCTCTTGACCAGATGCGCGATCGCCAGATCCAACGGTTTGCCTTGCAGCGCATCCGATCGCAACGTCGCAACCGATTGCCGCACTTCCTGCAACGCGTTAGAACCAAGCTGTCTTGATTCCGTGAGAAACGATCGCGTTTTCTCAGCATCTGGTGGCAAAAAGAGGAGGGCATTTTCAAGCTGAATGCTCTGCGCAGTCAACAAATGCCCTAATGAGTCATGAATCTCGCGGGCAATACGGTTCCGTTCTTGCAGCGTCGCCTGGTTCTCAATCCGCAGGGCATACTGGCGAAGCTGTTCATTTGCAGCGGTGAGTTGCTCCCGACTCTGACGTTCCGAAAGCAGCGCATTGACCAACAGCAGCACAAACACCAGCGTTAAGCCAAACGTAACTGTGGCATTGAGCTTCAGCGTCCAAATCATGTTGCCATCAAACTCTGGAGGCGGGAGTTTACCAGCGTGTTTCTCTGGTGTGATGATGCGAAAAAAAATCGTCAGCACAAAAGAGATGAACGCTAAACTCGCAACCACCAGACGACCAGGCGGCTGAAACATGGTGCAACTGCGAATCGCTACAACGAGGTAAAGGATCGGGAAAAGGCCGACCGCACCACCAGCGAGAGGCAAGAGCAACGCAATCAGCCCAAACTCCAAGCCTGTATAAAGTAGCTTTGCCAGTAAGTCTTTTTTGGGAACGTGTAGCCCCATTAGACCCAACATCAAAATGATTGGCAGGGCGATCAGTGGCGATGGCTCAAACCGATTCATGGGGTTGGGCACGGTTTCAGTCAACATCGCCATACCGAGCAAGATCCACTCTAGGTAGAGCAGCAGCCGAAAGAAGTTGCGTTGAGCTGGCACCAACTGTTTCACGGACGGTAGCAATGGCAGGTTGACTTCTCTTTACTTTATGTCAGGAACGATCGTCACGACTAGACGCTTGCGTCATGTTTAAAGCGCGATCGACATGACTATAGTCCTAACGCAAGGTAGTACTTCAGAGTGAGGCTGCTCAGGACTTTCGCTTCATGTGTACACGTGGGCACCGCTCTAAGATGAACTCACGGATTCAAGCAGCCCAAGTTTGAATTCGTAGAGGTGCTCACATGAAGCTGATCGTTTGCTCGATCGGTGTGCTAGTGGTTACGGGGGCTATCTCTTCGGCGATCGCCCCCGTTTCGTCGTTTGCCCAGCCCGCATACCCTTCTAGTCTCCTTGATCTATCAAGTTTCTCGCCCACGACTGAGTCGGCCGATCACCTGATCCCGATCGATGACCAGGCGCGATCAGGACTTCAAGCCATTCTCACGCCCACGCAACGGAGACAGCTTGAAACTGCTTTAGAAGGCGACGCAGGCATCAGCCGAAGCACGCTCACCGCTCTCAATCTTTCGCCTGTGCAGCAAGCAGAGCTGATGCAAATTTTGATGTCAAACCAGTTGCCCTCACCGGACGTACTAACCCCAAGCCAGATTGAACACGTCCGTCGAACACTGCCCTTTCAGCTTTAATGTAAGCGGCGACAGGCCATATTTTAATTGTCCTACTGGCTCATAGCCCGCCAGAACGCTGGTTCCTGACCTCCTTGGGCATAAGCTTTCCCATTCCTGACACTCCCCACCCCCTACAGACGTCCCAAAAGTGTTGTAATGGTTGAGAGACGGCCCTCCCCTCACCAACCACCAGAGATGTCAGAATGTCCTCTTTGCCACCAGTCTATCGAGCCACAAGCGATCGCCTGCCCCCATTGTCGTACACCACTAAAAGCGCATGGGCATCCGGGCATGCCGCTCTATCGATCGGTTGGAGGAGAGCCACTCTGCCTGACCTGTACCTACTATGCAGACAATACCTGCACGTTTCCTAAGCGCCCTGATGCAATGGATTGTACGCTGTACGATGATGTGCGCAAGCCACCTACAGATATCCACTCAAGCTACAAAAGCACGTTTCGCGTCAAAGCCTGGGTGGAACGACATATCGGCTTGCTGGCGCTGCTTGGGCTGATCTTGATCAGCCTGCTGTTGGTGCTTATGCGGTGAAGCGGATATCGGGTGTAGGGTGTGGGGTGTGGGGCGGGAGTTTTGAGTTCTAAGTTTTGAATTAGAAGAGCGGTCAGCGGTCAGCCAACCCTACGGGAAGCAAGCTACAGCGGTCAGCCGTCAGCGTTCTTCTAAAAACCAACAACTTTTCTTGAATGCCCAACGGGCATACAACCAACCACTTCTCCTGCCTTCCTGCATTAGTAATGAAACGGAATGGTTAGCAAGGGTAAGGCCACTAGTACCAGCCACAGCCAGCTCCAAAAACTGGTCGTAAACTGAGATTCTTCTGGGATGGACAGTAAAGCGTCAATGCGCTCTTCCAGGCGATTTCGAGGGGTGGCACTGCTAAAAGCAGCACAGATCGCTTCGGAGTAGAGTTCTGGTGCTTTCACCATCTGGAGCAATGATTCAGCGAGCAAGAGTGGATCAGCCGTTTGAGCAGCCCAGCGATCGGCGCGGCGTTCTCGTAGCAGCAGCAACTCTTGCCACAGTGATTCGGTTTGCGGCAACCAGGCCGTGAGGCGACGCAACCAGCCCAGACAGAAAAACCAGAAGGTGTCGCGGTAGTGAGCATGGGCTTGCTCATGGGTCAAAACGGCCTCTAAATGCTCAGCCTCGAAGGTTTCTAACAACCCCTGACTCACCACCAGCTCAGATTGCCAGAAGCCGACCTGAGCGATAAAGGGAATGGGGGTATCTAGCAGTCGAGCCTGCTGCCCTTGCACCATCAATTGAGGGTAGGTGCGAACCTGTTGCAGCGATCGCCAACCTTCCCACGTTAGCTTCAGCGCCAAGGTAACTGCGAACGCTAGCAGGCCGATCGCCAGAGTATAGCTAGACCACCCCTCCCACCAGCGCACCATTTGACCCTGCGGCCCCATGCAGACAAGCGCAATCGCCGTCGTGAGCAGCAACAACGGCGGCAAGAGAAAGAGACCCAGCGATCGCTGCCAGCGTTGCTGACAGGTGCCACTGAGGCGGATGGGAAGGCACCGAATGCCCCAGGCGCTCAGTAAGCCCAAAAACAGCAGGGTTAAGTGCATTACTGTTCCTCCCTGGCTTGACGGACGGCGCGTAATCTTTGAGCGATCGCCTCAAGTTGATCCACGCTGGACTGATCCAAACTGTCGGCAAAGGCCGCGACCACATCAGGATTGCCCACGGCTAAAAACTGATTGAGCTGCTCGTAGGCTTTGAGTGCTTGAGCGTGTTCCTTCGTGACCAAAGCCGTCCAGGTATACACGCGGTTTTTCCGATCGCACGTCAGCCAACCTTTCTGGGTCAGCCGCTGGAGAATCGTGGTGACTGAAGTGTAGGCCAACTCGCGCTCTGGATCGGAGAGAATGCGATCGTGGACATCCTTTACCGCCACCGTGCCCAGTTCCCAAACGATGTGCAAAATTTCGCTCTCCAAAGGGCCGAGCGAAAGCTGCTTGGGGCGGTAGTTCGGTAAAGGAGTCATTGAATGCTGGCAAAAGCAAGAGAAATCTTCACTAGTTTACCGCGACTTGTTTAAGTTGCCACGAACCCTGGGAAGAACCTGAAGCACGTGTGGAAGCCATAGGATGAGCGTGCAATGAATTGCTAGCAGTCTGTAAAGCAGTGATCGGATTGCAGCACACCAGTAGTGGTAAATTAAGCGTCTGCTCCATCCTGATTCCAGCAGGAATCTCAACCAGTACCTCAAGATCCCAAAAAACAGATCCCAAAAGACTATGAGCCTATCGACGCTAATCCTGGTTGCGCTGGGAGCAGGCATTCTCTTTGGCGCTGTGCTAAACGGCTTCTTTGTCGCGGCGGTTGAGCCAGTCAATGGCTATCTTCTGGCTCCGATCGGAGAAGTGTTCTTGCGGCTCATTCAGTTTGTGGTCGTGCCGATCGTCTTTTCCTCCATGATTTTAGGGTTGACGCGGATTCAGAACGCGGCTCAGGTCGGACGGTACGCCATTAAGTTAATCCTTAGCTACGTCATTACAAGCGCGATCGCGGTTAGCCTGGGGATGCTGTTAGCCATGCTGTTGCAGCCCGGAGTTGGGGTAACTGGCTTCTCCGTAGCCAATGGGTTGCAGCAACCTCAAAGCCAATCGCTGGTGGTCTGGCTCGTGAGTCTAATTCCGGTGAATCCGCTAGAAGCCTTAAGCAGTGGTAATTTGCTACAAACGATCGTCTCAGCCGCGCTCATTGGCGTTGGCATTCAACTGGTTGGTGCCAAAGCGACTCCATTCGTTACGTTCATTGAAAGCTGCTATGCCATTTTTGAGAAGATTCTGGCGCTCATTCTATACACGGCTCCTCTGGGCGTTTTTGCGCTTATTAGCTCCGTCATTGCCATCGAAGGACTGGCGATTGTGGTGAGACTGTTTGTGTATGTTTTGGGCTTAATCCTTGGTTCGCTCCTCATGATTGGCCTGTATGCGGTGATTCTGTATGCGCTGAAGGCAAAACCAGTGCATTTTTTCCGCAGTTTATTACCTGCTCTATCTTTAGCCTTTGGCACCGCCAGTTCTAATGCCGCGTTGCCGATCGCATTGCAGAACGTGCAGGAAAGCTACGGCTTATCCGAAGAGATTGCGAGCTTTGCCATTCCCCTGGGTACGGCCTTAAAGCGGGATGGCTCTGCGATTCTCCAGGGGTTCAATGCGCTGTTTATTGCCCAGGTCTATCAGGTGCCCATCACGGTGCCGCTGGTGCTGGCGATCGCGCTCAGTTCTTTACTCGTTTCGTTCAGCACGCCTGGTGTGCCCGGTTCTGGCATCATTACGATGACAACCGTATTGAGTGCCGCAGGTTTGCCGCTAGAAGGCGTGGCGATCGTAGCGGGGGTTGATCGGTTGGTAGATGGCATCAAAACCGTCCTAAATGTGGTGGGCAATACAACGAATGCCATTGTATTAAGCCACTGGGAACACCATGAAGTCTCTCAGACAACGCCTCAATCCGTGCCCCTGGAATGAAGGGGCAGTAGAGGGTTAGCTTTCAGCAGTCAGCTTTCAGCGGTCAGCTTGCGTAATCTCTAAGGTTTCAAAGGTTCGGTGGACTGGAGCACGGTTTGAAGCAACCCAGGAAAGCGATCGTCCAAATCCGCACGGCGCAGGGAGTTCATATGATGAGTGCCCTCTTTGCGGCAGTACAGCACCCCTGACTCGCGCAGCACCTTAAAGTGGTGAGAGAGCGTTGATTTGGCAACATCTGCCTCCAGCGCAGCAAAGCAAGGTAACTCACCTTTTTCTGCCAGTCGCCGCACAATTTCTAGGCGCATAGGGTCGCCCAGGGCATACAAAACGCCCGCTAGCGAAATATCTTTCTTGTCTGGATGATATAGCAGCCTCATAGTTGTCATTATGACACGGAACGCGCTATCGTTTACTTATTCGAGTTTCTCGAACTATTGAAATAAGAGGAGGAAGACGATGTCTTCTGTCACGTCCGTTACTGATATTACTTTCGAGCAAGAAGTGATTACCAGTGAGATGCCTGTGCTGGTTGATTTTTGGGCACCGTGGTGTGGTCCCTGTCGCATGGTTGGGCCGATCGTCGATGAACTTGCCGCTCAATTCGCTGGACAGGTGAAAGTCGTCAAGCTTAACACGGACGATAACCCTGGTATTGCCAGCCACTACGGGATTCGCAGCATTCCTACGTTGATTTTGTTCAAAGCTGGTCAGACGATCGATACCGTCGTGGGTGCAGTGCCAAAAGCGACCTTAGCTGCCACGTTAAACAAGCACCTTGAATAGCGCGATCGAGCTGAAAGCACAGTTGCCCTTACATGTGGCAATTTTCCACGTGTCCTACAAGCAGAGATGCGGCTAAGCACGTGGAAAATTCTGCTGTTTACGGGTCTGTTTACGGGCCTGTTCAAGGTTTTAGGAAGGAAATCCCTCTGTGTCGTCTTCCTTGATTTCTCTAACGCGTTCTTCGAGATGGCGGCTGTGTGCCAAAAAGCATGATGTGCCAATCTGCGGCTTGGACGCTTGCTATCACCACGATCACGATCGCCAGCTTACGGTAAGAGGCAACGTCGAATCTGACTCAGGTCACTTTGACTGGGAATTTTTTGCCCTGTTGCGATGTTAACGACCAGCGTGTTGGCTTTGGCAACTGTTTGAGAGTGGCGCTCTGTGCTAAGAGAACGACGACAGTGCATCTCCAAGCTTGATTAACTCAATTGGAGAACCAACAATGACCCTGAAACTCAAGCCCCTGAAACTTAAGACAATGGTGACTGTTGCAGCCCTCAGCACTACGGCTGTTCTTGCCACCCATGTAACCCCAGCCTCGGCTGCGGCCCTCACCTGGAACTTCAATGCGAATTTTGTGGATGGCGGTACCGCAACTGGCTCCTTTAATTACGATGCGACCAGTGGCGTGCTGTCTCAGTTCGACATCAAAACGCTTGTTGGAGGCTCACCGTCCAACATCTTTTTCCCAGGCACAACCTACGCCTCTGGGTCATCTACAGGTAGTTTGCAAAACGCGACCCGCTTGGAGCTCATTAAGGGTGATCGCTCGTTGCAAGCGCTGTTTGCAAATCCTCTAACAAATGCGGGTGGCACGATCGCGCTGGTACCATCCTTCTCATTTGAGAAACTTGGGTTTGGTGGTGGTCTGGCGGTAATTCGTGAGGTGGCGGATGGCACCGTGACGGCATCTGCTGCCATTCCAACGCCTGCACTTTTACCCGGTCTCATTGGCTTGGGGCTGGGCGCTCTGCGTCAGAAGCGCAAGTCTACGGAAGCCAAAACGCTTGGCTAACAATTTATACCGATTTAAAGAATGACGGCTACAGATCAATCGGTGGGTAGGGGCAAGGCCATGCCTTGCCCCTACAGGATGTGTCGCATTTTCAATTCAAATTGGTATTAGGTCTGTCACCGCTTCATGAGGTTGTCCGATCGCCATGCGCGATCGGCTTTCTTTTTAAAGCAAACAACTACGCACTTGCTAACGAGGTTATTCGTGCTTGAAAGCCTGCTTTTGTGAGCGCGTTCATGGCCGCCTGATCATCTTGCACTCGGAACTGGGGGCCAAACCGGACAAAGTGCCGCTTATCTTGAGCGCTGACGATCGCCACAACAGAGACTTTGCCTTTTTCGTCTTCACCCCGCTGTTGCAGCAGCACATTGCGCAAGCGGTGCTGTTGCTCGATGTCGCTGGCAAGTTTGGGGTCAAGTTCGACCATCACCATACGGACGGATTCGATCGGTTCCACATCATCAATGATGAACTGCACCTGATCATCCCGGCGATCGACCTTCCCCCACACCATGAGTCGGGCATCTGCCTGGATATATTGACTAATGCGCTCATAGGCTTTGGGAAAGACCACTGCTTCGGTGTGTCCAGTGAGATCTTCGATCTGGATGATTGCCATGCGATCGCCCTTTTTCGTCACGACGGGTTTGACGCTGGTGAGCATGACGATCGCGCTAATGCTGGTGCCTTCTTTGTAATCAGCTAAATCGCTCAAGCTAATGGGAGCCAGCACCCGCGCCGATTCTCGCAATGCTTTCAGTGGATGGTCAGAAATATAGAAGCCCAGGATTTCTTTCTCCAAACGCAGTTTCTCTTGTTGAGGAAAATCTGGTGTGGGCGGTGCTTTGGGCGCTGACGTAAAGCTAGTGGGTGCTTCTTTGACGGCTGTTCCTCCACCAAATAAATCGAATAGGTTGCCCTGCCCACTCGCGCGATCTTTTGCTCGCGACTGTGCCCAATCAATGACCAGATCCAGGTCTTTGATGAGTTGCTGACGGTTGGGTTCAATGGCATCGAAGGCACCACAGTAAATCAGCGCTTCCAACGCACGACGGTTAACGGTACGCGAATCGACGCGATCGCACAGGTCTGCCAGCGATTTGAACGGTCCCTCTTGATCGCGGGCTGATAGAAGGGATTCGATCGGCCCCATCCCTACATTTCGCACACCGCCTAACCCGAACAGAATGCGGTCTTCCAGTGGCGTAAAGTCTACGCCCGATCGGTTCACATCTGGTGACTCCACGCGAATCCCCATTGCCATGCAGGAGGCAATGTACCGCTGCACCTTATCCTGATCGCCACTGTTGGTTGTTAACAGCGCTGCCATGTACTCGATCGGGTAGTTGGCTTTGAGGTACGCGGTTTGATAGGTCACGTACCCATACGCTGTGGAATGCGACTTGTTAAAGCAATACTCGGCAAACAGTACCATCTGGTCGAAGAGTTCGGAGGCAACTTTTGGCTTCACGCCATTCTTCTCGGCACCGGCAACAAACAGCTCCTGGTGTTTTTCCATCTCGGCTTTTTTCTTCTTGCCCATCGCACGCCGCAACAGGTCTGCCTGACCAAGAGAGTAGCCGCCCATATCTTGCGCGATTTTCATGATCTGCTCCTGGTAGACCATGATGCCGTAAGTCTCGTTCAGAATGGAGGTGAGAATTGCGTGGGGGTAGTCGATCGCCTCGCGTCCGTGTTTGCGGTTGATGAACTTTGGGATCAGTCCCGCATCCAAAGGGCCAGGGCGATAGAGAGCAAGCACAGAGGAAATATCTTCCAGGCTGTCGGGCTTGAGGTCACGCACAATCTGGCGCATCCCAGAGGATTCTAGCTGGAACACGCCTTCCAGTTCGCCTCGTGCCAGCAGTTTGTAGACTTCGGGGTTGTCTAGCGGCAACCCGTCTATGTCGATCGACTCTTGCTTGGTCTGCTCAATGAGATCGACCGTTTTCTGAATCATGGTCAGGTTCTTGAGTCCCAGGAAGTCCATTTTCAAGAGT
Organism: Stenomitos rutilans HA7619-LM2; assembly: GCA_019358945.1. Lineage (GTDB taxonomy): Bacteria > Cyanobacteriota > Cyanobacteriia > Leptolyngbyales > Leptolyngbyaceae > Stenomitos > Stenomitos rutilans. The sequence goes on from JAHHIE010000007.1 coordinate 96,903, forward strand.
CCCAGAGATTCGATGTCTTCCATGAAGTACTGGGTGAAGACGGCACCGTCAGCGTTGCGCTGGAGCGGCACCAGTTCGTCTAGGGGGCAGGCAGAGATGACGACTCCCGCTGCGTGAATGCCGACGCTTTTGTTGGTGCCTTCGATGCGAATCGCAGTGTCAATCCATTGACGCACATTCGCCTCTTCTTCATACCGCTTTTTGAACTCAGGGGCAGGCGTATCTGCCGAAATCATTACTTTCAGCTTGGTGGGCTTGCCGCGCACAACGGGGATCATTTTCGCCATTTTGTCCGCGTCGCCGTAGGGAATGTTGAGCACTCGCGCCGTGTCCTTCAGCACTGCTTTGGAGGTCATGCGGTTGTAGGTGATGATCTGAGCAACTCGCTCGGTGCCGTACTTTTCGGTCACGTACTGGATGACTTCTTCCCGGCGATCGATGCAGAAGTCGGTATCGATATCGGGCATCGACTTCCGTTCGGGGTTGAGAAAGCGCTCAAACAGCAAGCCATGATGCACCGGGTCAATATTCGTAATGCTCATCGCGTAAGCAACGAGTGACCCTGCCGCCGACCCGCGCCCTGGGCCTACTGGAATACGGTTGTCTCTGGCGTATTTGACGTAGTCCCACACGACGAGGAAGTAGGTGGCGAACCCCATCTGCTGCATCATCTTGAGTTCGTAGTCCATCCGATCGCGGTAGACCAGCTCAATTTCCTCCCGCGACTGGACTTTGAACCGTTTGAGCAAGCCCGTCCAGGCGACGTGTTCAAAATATGCGTCTGCCGTATCGAACCCTTCGGGGATGGGATAGTCCGCAATGCGAGGTTCGCCCAGAATATGGTATTCCTCAATTTTGTCAGCGACTTCGAGGGTGGTGGCGATCGCGTCATCAATCACGTCCTCAGTCAGGTGATCCTGAAACAGCCAGCGCATCTCTTCTGCCGATTTGAGATACTCTGTGCCGCTGTACCGCAACCGTTTGTCTTCTGAAATCAGCTTGCCCGTTTGAATACAGAGCAAAGCATCATGCGCTTCCACATCAAAGCAAGAGATATAGTGCGAATCGTTGGTCGCAATAATTTTGATGTCGAGTTCCCGCGCAATGTTGACCAACTCAACGTTCACAATCCGGTCTTCCTGCGACCCGTGATCCTGAATCTCCAGGTAGTAATCGTCGCCAAACAGATCTTTGTACCACTGGGCCACGCGCCGTGCAATTTCTGGTCTACCCTGAAGAATGGCTTGAGGGATTTCGCCGCCCAGGCAAGCACTGGTGACAATCAGACCTTCGTGATACTCCTCCAGCATTTCTTTGTTAATGCAGGGACGAGCAAACATGCCCTTGCCCTGAAAGCCTTTTAGATGCGATAGCGTCGTGAGCTTGACCAGATTCTTGTAGCCAATGTCATTCTTCGCCAGCACAATCTGGTGATACTTGGGGCGACGCTCTTGTTTGGTGACATCACTGTTCATGATGTACATTTCGTTGCCAATGATGGGCTTCACGCCTTTGCCCTTGCACACCTTTAGCAGCTCGATCGCGCCATACATTACCCCGTGATCGGTCAGGGCGATCGCCTTCATCTCTAGCTCAACGGCGCGGTCAACCAGTTCTGGCAACTGACTGGCACCATCTAGAAGGCTATAGTCACTGTGAATATGCAGACCAACAAAGGACATAATGATTCAAGCATGACGCGAACCCAATCAGGTTACTCGATCGTTAGCGTCATGACCAGGTTTTTTCTTAAGAATCGACGCTAAATGTGGAGAACGGGCGATCGGTTGCTAGACTGACTTAGCGTTGAAGAAAACATAGTATCAATGTATCATTTTGCTCTGAGGTGCGGACATCTCAGGCAATAGAACATCTCAGGCAATCATTAATGAGGGCAATGAAGGCATGATAGGCTTCTTGGGTGAGACTGGCTCATGATCGATCCTTGCGCTGCCTCTTACAGCCGTTTTCATTTAGATTCACTACACCCTGTTCCCTAAACCCTGCGCCCATTCTCAGTCAGACTGTGGCTTACTCGATCAAGAACTGCTGTAAAACTGGGAACGCAACCTTCACCCTATCCCCTAAAATAAACCTCAAACGACTCTTAATCGGCAGCACGCATGAATTCTCTCTGGCAACAACTCACGCTCGCTACCCTGTCACTGCACCAGTGGCGGAGCGCTAGCTACCTGAATCGTCTGTTGAGGCCGTTACGTCGCTGGCGGCAGAGTAGCTTCATGCTGCGGTGGAGCGATTTGTTGAGCGCGATTTTTGTGGGTCTGGTCTTTGCGATCGCCCCCTTTGTTTCGGACGATAAGAATTCGCTGGCGGTGTTGCTGATTGCCTGTGCTGGATTTTGGGTGCTGTTAACCGTTTCGGATGGAGCGATCGATGGAGAACCGTCGTTATCAACTGATCAGCCACCGACACGATCGCCGTATTGGTGGGCTGGGCTGACAGGGCGCAATCGCCTATCGGTTCTGGCAACCCCCATTCATCTTATAGTGATGCTGTACTGGGGGATTTCTGCCGCCGCCACAGCGCTGTCTCCTGTCAAGCGAGCCGCCTTCACCGGGTTGAGCAAACTGACCCTGTACTTGATTCTCTTTGCGCTGATGGCACGGGTGTTGCGATCGCCCCGAGTCCGTGCCTGGATCATTGGCATCTATCTGCATGCCGCACTGCTAGTCAGTATTTACGGCATTCAACAGAAAATCACTGGGGTGGCAGCGCTGGCAACCTGGGTTGACCCAACCTCGCCATCTGCAAAAGAACCCCGCGTGTACAGCTACCTGGGCAACCCCAATTTGCTAGCCGCGTACTTGTTGCCTGCGATCGCGCTAAGCCTGGTAGCCGTCTTTGCCTGGCAGCGTTGGGGACCCAAGTTACTGGCAGTCACAATGGTAGTCGTCAACTCGACTTGCCTTTACTACACCGGAAGCCGGGGCGGGTGGATTGGCTTTGCGGCTATGTCTCTGGTGCTGGCACTCCTACTATTTCATTGGTGGAACGTATACCTCCCGCGCTTTTGGCGCACACTAGCATTGCCGATCGGCTTAGGAAGCCTTGCCGCTGTCCTTGTGTTGGCCTTTTTGGTGGTGGAGCCACTCCGCGATCGGGCCAGCAGCATCTTTAGCGGACGCAATGACAGCAGCAACAACTACCGCATCAACGTCTGGACAGCGGTACTTGAGATGGTCAAAGATCGCCCCATTCTGGGCATTGGGCCTGGTAACGTGGCATTCAATAGCATTTATCCGTACTATCAGCGTCCTCGTTTTAGTGCGCTGAGCGCCTACTCCATTCCGCTTGAGATTGCGGCCGAAACCGGCATCATTGGGTTGACCTGCTTTCTCTGGCTGCTACTGGTGGCGTTTAACTTAGGTTGGCAACAAATTCAACGCTTACGCGCCGCCAGGAACGTTGATGCGTTCTGGCTCATGGGCGCGATCGCAACTCTCGTAGGCTTGCTCAGTCACGGCTTTGTGGATACCGTCTGGTATCGTCCTCAAGTCAATACATTATGGTGGCTCATGATGGCGCTCATTGCCAGCTACTACACCCTGCCGTCTGACACTAGCGAAGTGCAAGAACTTCAGTAGAGTGCAAACGCTTAGAGATTCTTCAAGGCGCGTTGCATAGTGCGCTCGTCTTCCCGTTTCTTGATGGATTCGCGCTTGTCGTGCAGCTTTTTACCGCGTACTAGCGCCAGATCAACCTTTACCCAACCGCGCTTCATATACATTTTGAGTGGCACCAGCGTCAGCCCTTGCTGCTCGACTTTACCAATGAGCTTGCGAATTTCTTCCCGATGCAGCAGCAGTTTGCGGGTACGCGTCGGTTCGTGGTTAAAGGTTTGGCTCGTCGTTTGATGGGGGGAAATTTGCACATTTAGTAGCAGCACTTCGCCATTGCGAATCAGCGCAAAGCCGTCTCTGAGGTTGACTTTGCCTGCTCGAATCGACTTGACCTCCGTGCCCATCAGTTCGATGCCTGCTTCGTAAGTTTCGAGAATCTCGTACAGAAAGCGAGCCTGACGGTTATCGCTGACGATTTTGTAGCTTGTGTTGTTGTCGGCCATACCTTTCACTCTAGCGCTTTGGGCTGCGGTCTGCTATTCGCTTGTGGAACAAAACTCAGCTTTGAGGGTCATTAGGTTCACGATCGCCCGTCTCAGGGCATTCTGGTATAGCCTACGTTAGGAGTGGGTTTGTTTTGCTGACTGTCGTCGCGGTTTCAGCCAAGATCAGTCATTGCTCAACCGTTTTACGATCGATGTCGTTTCATTTTCCCTCATTGTCATCATTTAGCCAGTCATCATCTAGCCATGTTGAAGCTCTCTGAATCCTTCTTTCGTCGTTCCCCCTGGGTTTATCCGCTCCTTTCGCTGGTTGTCGCGTTGAGCGTGTGGCTTGGTCAACCGCTTCTGGTGCGGGCGATCTCTCTGGGCGATATCATCCGCGTCATTCCCAGTGGTATACAGGTGATCCAGCTTGCCAACCTGTCTGATAAACAAGAAGTCGCGATCGGCAAGCAGATGAATGACCAAACCATCACGCGCCAATTTCGGCTCTACCGCGGTGCAGAGCTAAATCAATACGTCAACCAGATTGGTCAACGGCTGGCCGCACAGAGCGGACGGACGCAGATTCCTTATACATACCAAATTGTGGAAGACAAGAGCGTGAATGCGTTTGCCACGATGGGTGGCTTCGTGTATGTCACGACTGGGCTGATGAAGACAGCCGATAACGAAGCTCAGCTTGCCAGTGTGATTGGGCATGAGACGGGGCATATTGTCAGGCGGCATCTGGTCAACCAATTGAAAGAAGAAGCAACCTTACAGGGTGTTGCGACCCTTGCCAAGGTCAACAGCAACACGATCGTCAACATTGGCACCACATTAGCGCTCAGCCGTCCCCATAGCCGCAATGCTGAGTATGAAGCTGATCAGGCAGGCATTACGATGATGGGAAAAGCAGGGTATGCCCAGTCAGCGGCCCCTGCCTTCATGAGCAAGCTGTTGAATCAGGCTTCAACCCCAACCTTCTTGAGTACCCATCCAGCAACGGCTGACCGCGTTGCACGATTGAAGCAGTCTGTAAATCCATCAATGGCAAATGGTGCTGGAATGGATAATGCTTCCTACAAGGCGAGAATTCGATCGCTGTCGTAATAGGGGTTAGAAGATAGGAGTCAGAAGCCAGAATTCAGAAGTTACGTTACCGACTCCACAAGCAACGCAAGAGTCAATCACGTCAGAAGGAGTCGGGAGAATGGTCTTTCCCGGCTCCTAAATTTTTTGTGCTTTTACCGTAGCTCATCATAAGGCGCTGGAAAAACTGTCTCAAAAGGCTGTGGGGTCTGCCAACAGTCCGGCATGAGGTGATAGTCTTAATTCCTAGACATGTGTTTTGGGAGCAACGAGGGATTGAGCGAGCAGCGATTGCCCGTCATTGGTATCACGACCTATAGCCGTAACGAAGCTGGCGAATTCTACCTTCCAGGCGCTTATATTGATGCGGTGCAGCTTGCAGGCGGCATCCCCATTTTGCTACCGCCCAATCAGCCTGCGCCCAAGCAGCTTTTGGCGATCGTCGATGGTCTCATTTTTTCTGGCGGTGGCGACATTGACCCACAGCATTACAACGGAGAGCATCATTCCAGCATTTACCTGGTGGATGCAGAACGAGATGAGTTTGAACTGGCGCTGGCAAAAGCCTCGATCGCCTCTCGCATTCCCGTGCTTGGCATTTGTCGCGGCATGCAGATCCTCAGCGTTGCTAGTGGCGCACGGTTGATCACCCACGTTCCCGATGTATATGGCGAAACGATCAACCATCGGCTCGATCATCCTCGCCGCCCGATTCCCCATGACGTGCAGGTACAGCCTAACAGTCGGCTAGCAAGCATTCTAGGCAAAACCGACATCACGGTTGTGTCCTGGCATCATCAGGCAGTCAAAGGTGTACCAGATGGGTGGACGGCGATCGCTCAAGCAGAAGATGGCTTAGTGGAAGCACTGGAGCATCAGCAGCATCCCTGGCTACTAGCCGTCCAATGGCATCCAGAGTTATCACCCGATGATCCTGTTCATCAACGGTTGTTTCAAGCGTTGGTGGAAGCAGCGGGAGGAGGGATGGAAAAGTTTTGAGTTTCGAGTGTTGAGTTGGAAGAGCGGTCAGTCATCAGCCGTCAGCCGTCAGCCGTCAACTTTTCAGCTTCCTTCTAAAAACCAACAACTAACAACTTCTTCTGCCTTCTGCCCTCTGCCTTCTGCCTTTCTCCCCGTTAAAAATCTACATCACGTTAAGGACTTATTTATGCGCTTAGAGAATAAAGTCACTTTGATTACTGGAGCAGGCAGCGGCATTGGTCGAGAAGCGGCTGTGCTATTTGCTCAAGAGGGTGCACAGGTTGTTGTTTGCGACCTCAACGGAACTGGAGGCAATGAAACAGTGGCGCTGATTGAGGCGATCGGGGGCAAGGCGACCTTTGTGCGTGCCGATGTGTCGAAGGCTGTAGACGCAAAAGCGATGGTTGAAGCGGCTGAAACTGCCTACGGTAAACTGAACGTGCTGTTTAACAATGCGGGCATTTTTCACCCTGCGGATGGTTCCGTTTTAGAGACAGAAGAAGACATCTGGGATTTGACGATGAACGTAAATCTCAAGGGCGTTTTTCTAGGCTGCAAGTATGGCATTCCAGCGTTGCAACGCGCGGGGGGTGGTTCAATTATCAACACAGCTTCGTTTGTGGCGATGGTTGGGGCTGCAACGTCTCAGTCTGCTTACACCGCAAGTAAGGGAGGCGTGCTGTCGCTCACGCGGGAAATTGCCGTTGAATTTGCGCGTCAGAACATTCGCGTGAATGCACTCTGTCCGGGGCCTGTGGAAACGCCACTGTTAGCAGAATTGATGGCTGATCCAGCGCGCCGTCAACGTCGGTTGGTTCACATCCCACCGGGAAGACTGGCGCAGGCAAAGGAAATTGCAAATGCAGCCCTGTTTCTAGCCAGTGATGAGTCGTCGTTTGTGAATGGTTCGACTTTTTTGGTCGATGGCGGTATCACGGCAGCGTATGTCACAGCAGAGTAACCTGTCGATCGCCTTCTAAAGCGTTGAAAGTGGCTGTAATCATTGCAGTGTTAACGGACGGCAAAAACTTAGAGATTGGGAGCAAAAGTTGTGGGAGCAAGCTTCCAGGTGCACTTTTTTATCTCGTCCTAGCGTTGAAAGCGCTTTCTTAATGTTGCTTCGGGGCGAAAGATAAGCCAGATTGCAATACCGAGCGTTGAAGTTGTTGAAAGTATAGGGATAAGAAGGTAGACCAAGTTACCGCCGTTTTGCACTTTCAGGTAGGCGTAAAACCAAATAATGCACCAGCTATAGATCGCATGAAGAGCGACAAAAAGCATTCCACACACAGGCGGGAAAGAATCAGCGAGAAGAAAAAAGCAAGCTGCCAGGTAAACAACTAAGAGGCTGATGACAAGCAAAAGCTTAGCAATAAGCATAGTTTCAGATCACCTTAGCAAATTCTTACGCTTTAGAAACACACTTCATAGTCGAACTAGATGTAACGCACGTTTTTCCTGAGACTTTATTGTTGTAAAACTCAATACTAACCATTGTCTTCTTATCAGCACTGTCCCAAACCCAGGAAAAGGTGGGTGGCGTTCCCTCTTCACGGGTTGGCAGACCCAGGAGCGATCGCACTTCATCGGGGCTCATGCCAAGTTCAATGCGGCTAAAGTTTGCCCCAGTTAAGCTACCCCCACCTGAGAGCGCGGGCGCACCTGCTGTCGCAACGGCTAGAGACGGTTTACCCTCCTGTGGTGCGCTAGCTTTTGGGGTACTGGCTGTGGCGATCGTTCGGTGGCGCTGTTGGGCCATTTTCAACTGCTGCTGATACGTTGCCAGATTTTTTTGGGCGATCGCGTACTTTGGGCTACTAGCAGGTACGGTCTTCATCAACGCGATCGCCTGCTGTAGTTTGCTGCTGACTAAATCCCAGTCTTCAACTGTTGAGGCATTGCGAGCGAGATTGGCGGCACTAATGGCTTTGTCTTCCGCTTTGGGAAATGGATCACGGCTGGCAGTTGTTGCAGGCACCATGATCGTGCTTGGCTTCGCTTCGGGTTGAGCAGACGCTGCGGGCACTGGAGGAAGGGTCGCTGAGGGGGAAGGCTGGCGAGTCGAGCAAGCTGATAACAGGAAGAACAAACTGACGATCGCGCTACCGCGGATGAGCGTCCTTTGACTTTTGGAGCGCATAGGGCAAGAGGTGAAGTACATACAGTAAGGTGCCCTTTTCTGAAGCCTTTGAGCACAGTTGCTAGCAATGGGATTGCGTTTAACTAGCCGTGTGACCTGCTCCTAGCGGTGCCGTTAGAAGCAGGGCTAGGAGTGAGCGTCAGGCGTGAAGAGTTCAAGTCATCGGTTTCACGAGCAAAGCAGGAGTCAACGATTGTGTAAAAGGCAGGAAGCAATACGGAAGTTCTTCTAAAGGCTAGATACTGGCTGCTATCGGCTTCAATTAAAGAAACTGTATGTGAGTGAAGACCGCGACATCGCAATGCTTCAATACATGAGGTTTGCTCAGATGTAAGAGCACGCGCTATGGAGTAGGGGATAAGACATGCTCAAAAGCGATCGCAAGCTGGGTTTGAAACCGTTGTCGATGTTTGAGCTTCCACACAGGTTGCACAATGTCGAGAGCCGTGCCCGATCCTTTGCGGCTATTGACAATCGAAACGGCCCGTAGCGTCATCAGTTGTAGTTCTTTTTGCACCATAAGTTCGGGAATCGCTGCTGCGCCAACACCGCTTTCCACAACGGCTTTAACCATCTCGCTGCTGCTCAACACTAAAACTACATCCAGATCAGTCGGTTCAACACCCCATCGCTGGATTGCTTGCTCAAACATCTGCTGTGAGCCAGATCCCGGTTCACGCATCACCCAGGGCGTTTCGACTAGTTCCTTCACGGTGACTCTCGCACGCTCAAACCAGGGGTGGGATGTACCAACGACAATTTGCAGGCGATCGTGCCCCACAACCTCCTGTTCCAAAACTGCCTGGAGATCGGGATCAACATCGCCCGTCACCAACCCCAGATCAAACAGTCCGCTGGCCGTACCTTCGTAGATCTCCTTGGCGTTCGCCAGCGTACAGTTCACTGTGATGCCTGGATGACTACGTTTGAAGTAACTGATTTTTTCAGGGAGCCAATAGTTGCCGATCGTCAAACTTGATCCTAGCTTCAATTCACCGCGCTGTAAGTTGTTGAGTTCTCGCAAGCCTCGCTCGGTCAGCAACACCTGATCCAGTACCTTTTGGGCTTCAATCTGAAGTAGCTTGCCCGCTTCGGTAATTTCAATGCGACGACCAATTCGATGGAAGAGTTTGACGCAATACTCTACTTCTAGATTTTGAATGGCGGCACTGACCGCAGGCTGAGTAATGTAGAGCGCCTCTGCCGCACGGGTGAAGTGCAGATGAGTCGCTACAGCCAAAAAAATACGCAACTGTTCGAGGGTCATTCCTGCCATCGATGGCTCCTCCACTCGTGCAGCTTAATTTAATCAACTGTAGTTATCGTTTTTAGAACCAAGCATGATTGATTCTATCAGTAAGTCAGCTTGGATTGGGGCAAGCTGTTGGCTTTGTTTCGCACGCCTGACGAAGTGATCGCAGCCATATTGTCAGGACGCGATCGTGGCTTGATCTAGCTTGGGGTAATGCTGCTGCTTGCCACCCTAATCGCACGCGTTGTGATGGCGCTACTCGCCTTTGTGCAGCGCGATCGCGCCTAGATCGTGGCGACGTTAATGCTTCTGGCTGGCCTACGTTCTGGTCTGCTTGCGGAACAGTCCTAAATGCCAGCGCCGTCTAGAAATTCTTCAATCACTTTGTCTCGGATGCGGCAACTACGAGAAACGGCATCGGCAACGGCTTGAGTCTCAGAGCAATCAGCCGTGTGCGACTCATTACCATTCAGGCTGGATGTTCTGGCGGTGGCTGAAACCAGCAACAAAGAGTCATTCAGCGACTGCTTGGTTTGTACGAGTTGAAGCTGCTGTTCCAAGGATTCGATGCGATCAACCAGGGCACGGATGACTTGCGCTTCCGAGTCGGGTAGCCGTCCATGCTCTAGAGGATCAACCCGACCGCCAGACCGATGCACAATGCGACCGGGCACACCCACCACAGTGCAATCTGGTGGCACCGCACGTAGCACAACCGAACCTGCGCCAATGCGGACGCGATCGCCAATCTCGATGTTGCCTAACACTTTGGCACCAGCGCCAACGACCACATCTTCACCGAGGGTTGGGTGACGTTTACCAGTCTCTTTTCCCGTTCCACCCAATGTCACACCTTGATAGATCAGCGCGTAGTTGCCGACGATCGCGGTTTCGCCAATGACAACCCCCATACCGTGATCGATAAAAACGCCCTGCCCAATTTGAGCACCAGGGTGAATTTCAATGCCCGTCAAAAAGCGCGCCAGTTGTGATATAAGGCGAGGAATGAACGGCAAACCCAGGCGATATAACTGGTGGGAGACGCGATGAAACACCAGCGCCTGCAACCCTGGATAACAGAATAAAACCTCTAACCAGTTGCGGGCAGCCGGATCACGCTCAAAAATAATCCGAAAATCGGCCATGAGGGTAGTTAGCACAAGAGACAAACCCTTCCCAATACAAATCCTATTTATTTTAACGTTTGAGTGCATTGCATGAATGGGCATTACAAATTGACCGCGCCACAGTCTGAGCTGGAAGGGGTTGTAAGCAGACACGACATTTAAACAAATCGATCTTTAAAGTGGTATCAACTGACTCACCATCTCTTTTGGAAAAGCCACATTCTTGGGCAAGCTAACGCTAAGCTGATAAAGAAGTTTCAGCCTTACTACCATCCCTCTTGGCCTGATCAATCTGAATGAGTAGTCACAGTGAGTCTGCTACCAAAGGAACCATCCTAGTTGTTGATGATGTGCCAGACAATTTGCGTGTCTTGTCGGCTCTACTCACTCACGAGGGATACACCGTGCGCAAGGTGCTCAACGGCAAACTGGCGCTCAAGGCAGTACAGGCAGCACCACCCGATTTGGTCTTGCTCGACATTCGCATGGCAGACATGGATGGGTATGAAGTGTGCCAGCAGCTAAAAGTCATGCCGCACATGCGGGAGATTCCCATCATTTTTTTAAGCGCGCTGAATGGCGTTTTCGATAAGGTCAAAGCGTTTCAGGTGGGTGGCGCAGACTACATTGCCAAACCGTTTCACGTTGAAGAAGTGCTGGCCCGCGTTGAGCATCAATTGACCATTCAAACTCTGCAACGGCAGCTTTACCAATACAGTCTTGACCTGGAAGCCCAGGTGGCAACGCGAACGGCTCAACTACAACTGGCATTCGATTTTGAAGCAACGCTCAAACGGATTACGGATCGCGTCCGCGATAGCCTGGATGAAACCCAAATTTTGCAAGTGGCGGTACAGGAGCTTGCGATCGCGGTTGATGTCAGAAGCTGTAATGCCGCGCTCTACGATCTGGAGCAGCATTCTGCCACCGTGCAGTATGAATACGCGGCTTCGCTTACCCCCATACAGGGGCGAGTGCTCAACATGAACAACTTTACCGAGGGCTATCATCAACTCCTGCACGGGCAGTACTTTCAATTCTGTTCCTTGTTACCAAACTCACATCGGGGACGGGTCGTGATGCTGGCTTGCCCCATTGTGGATGATCAGCGTGTACTGGGCGACCTGTGGCTGGTAAACCCCAGTGAATATGCGTTCACCGAACAAGACATTCGCCTGGTGCAACAGGTGGCTAACCAGTGCGCGATCGCGCTCCGGCAGGCTCGTCTTTATCAAACTCTGCAAACTCAAGTCACTGAGCTAGAGCAACTAAACCATCTTAAGGATGATTTTCTCAGCACGGTTTCTCACGAGTTACGCACCCCGATGGCAAACATCAAAATGGCGCTGCACATGCTCGAAATTAGCCTCAAAGCGGCTGATCCATCGCCCGCAACGGCTACTTCGATAGTGCCAGAAGTGCCGCAACCAGAAGACGTGGAGAAAAAGCCAAAGCCACGATCGAGCAACGTTGATCGCTACCTCAAAATTTTGCAAGATGAGTGCCAACGAGAAATTGACCTGATTACCGATTTGCTCGACTTGAACCGTCTAGATGGTGACATCGAGCCGTTGATTTTGACTGCAGTTGCATTAGAACCCTGGGTGCAAAGCCTGACCAAGCCGTTTGTCGATCGCGCCCACAGCCAGCAGCAACGGTTGCAGTTCGACATCGCTCCTGACTTACCTCCACTGTTCACAGAACAGTCTTATCTGGAGCGAATTCTGGCTGAGCTGCTCAATAATGCTTGTAAATATACGCCTACCGGAGAATCGATCGTTGTTGCAGCCAGCGTTGTCGCGGCAGAAGAGGCCGAGACGCCAAAAGCGATAGACACCCTTCACATCAGCGTCACCAATACTGGAGTTGAGATTCCACTTAGCGAACAGTCGCGCATCTTTGACAAGTTTTATCGCATTCCCAAGCATGATCCGTGGCAACAGGGGGGCACTGGCTTAGGGTTGGCGCTGGTGAAAAAGCTCACAGAACGTCTTGGGGCAAGCCTTACAGTGGAAAGCATCAAGGGAAAAACGACCTTTACAGTACAGATACCGCTCAGCAGTAGTACCGTGCCAGAACTACAGGATATCGATCGTCAGTCGTCCACATCAACCACGATAAATTGACCCGCTGTACGAATGCGGTAGCAAAGCGCTTTAGGGGAAAACCCGCTGCATGGTAAAGACGATCGGCACCCACTATTGGTTAGCGCTGAACGTATCACATTGCTTCATGCTGCCTGACTTCAAACCACGAGAAAACCACGAGACACGCTGTTCAGACGACCCGTGCGTAAAGGCTTCTGGCACTACATAGCCACTAGATTGCTTTTGCAAATAGTCATCACCAATCTGTGCGGCTGTATCCATCGCCCCTTTCACATCTTGCCCACTGATTAAGTTACGCTCAGCCGTGTAATGGCCCCAAATGCCTGCAAAACAGTCGGCCTGAAGCTCAAGACGGACAGACAAACTATTTGCTGCTGCTTTGTTTGAGCGGGTTTGCAGTTGTCTGACTTTGGTAGAAATGCCGAGTTGGTTCTGGATGTGATGCCCCACTTCATGAGCGATCGCGTAAGCACGAGCAAAATCAGCATCCGCACCAGCCGTAGCCTGAATCTGCCGGAAGAAGCTCATATCTAAATACACTTTGTCATCGCCAGGGCAGTAAAACGGCCCAGTTGCCGCTTTGGCAAAACCGCAAGCCGAATTCACACTGTTGCTAAATAGAACCAACTTCGGTGGTTCATACGTTGAGCCTAACTGCTGCTTAAAGACGCGGCTCCACGTATCCTCCGTATCACCCAAAACCGCTTTCACAAAGTCTGAATCTCGATCTTGAATGGGTTTTCCCTGCTGCTGCGGTGCCGGGCCGACGTCTCCTCCTTGCATCAAACTTAGGATTTCTAAGGGATTCACCCCAAAGATCAAGCCTGCAATAACCGCAATCACAACACCGCCAATGCTTGCACCACCAACCCCACCAGGAACTCGACCAGACCCACCGCGCGTATCTTCCACGTTGCCACTGCGGCGCATGTCGCTCCATTTCATAGCGTCTTCCCCGTGTTGTGTGTTTAAGCTGGCAAGCGGGCTGTGGCCTCTGGTTCAAATGCTACCAGAACCTTGAGAAACAAGACAACTTTAGGGTGGGACGGATGGGGAGTAGGGAGCGGAGGGAGCAGGGCGCAAGGGATGCCGAAGGCAGAAGGCAGGCAGCAGACGGTAACGCTCCAGGCTTTTAGGTTCCAAACCTTTAACTGAACCTTCCGACCTTTAAGCTCCACCTTCCACCTTCCACCTTCCAACTTCTGACCTTTAAGCTCCACCCTTCGAGTTCCAATCTCCACCTTCCGACCTTTAAGCTCCACCCTTCGAGTTCAAACCTCCGCCTTCCGAGTTCAAAGCTCCACCCTTCGAGTTCAAAGCTCCACCCTTCGAGTTCAAAGCTCGACGTTTCAACCTTTAATACCAATTTGAATGAAAATGCGACACATCCTGTAGGGGCAAGGCATTGCCTTGCCCCTACCCACCGATTGATCTGTAGCCGTCATTCTTTAAATCGGTATAAGCTCAATTTTCTAAACTCAAAACTTCTCCTCCCCTTGCTCCCTCTGCTCTCCCTGCCTCTCCTGCTCCCCTACCTCCCCTGCTCCCTCTGCTCCCTTGTCTCCCCCTACTTCCCTCTCCCGGTATTGCCGAGATGAAAGCAAATCTTTCACAATAGAGCTATGAGCGATCCCTGAGCTTCAGGTCGCTCTGAACAACGGATTGTTCTATGAGCCTGGATATGGCTCCATCTACCGAATCAATTTCAGCTTTAACAGCAATCACAGCAAGAGGATACGGAGGTCTGCGTGTGAAGTGGCAATTAATAGGCTTGGGACTAAGCTTCACCATTTGCACTGCAATGCCTGCTCTGGCGGTGCAACCAGCGACAGTCGATGCAAGTGACAACGTGGCGTGGTCGAAGGTGGTCGAAAATCCCTTTGATGGCAAAATTGTGTACGATCGCAACTACAATCGGGGGTTTGTCTTTGTTAGCAGTTGGTCAAAGAACGGCATTGGCGTGACCTACAATCGCGTCGGGTCAAGACTCATTGGTTATGATGCTGGCTTTGGCTACTCTGGGTTTGGGTTTGGTCACCGTAGCAGAGGATTTGGGCTTGGTTTGGGGCTGTTTTCAAGCGGTGACCCGGTTTACCGCTATTACTTGACTGAAAGCGTGCCTGACTCGATCAGTTTGGCGATTGGGGGCAAGGTTTACACCTACACCAGTGGCCCTGTCTTACCCGAATTAGCCACTGCGCTTGCAACGGCCCCATCAGGAAACATTGCGATCCGGCTCATTTGGAACGACGGCAAGACGAAGGATACAGAAATCGGCAAAGATACCGTTAAAGCCTGGAAGACGATTTTCCAACCTTCGTAAGTCGGTTATCGTTCACCGATCGTGGATGTAGTGCGCTATTGTGCTCTCGTCCCAACCCGTTCGATGCGCATCACACACTAAACGCCGACCCACTGTGGGTCAAGCTTGGCAAGCGTAGTCATTACACTCACGGTGCGTTGGGTCTGGCAGTCACGCGTTTGTTCTCAGTTCACCAATGACCAAATTGAATAGATAAATTGCTCCTTGGCCTGCTGATAATCATCCCGCTGTTGTTCAAACCAAACTCGATCGTGATTGGCTTGCAGGTTCACCAAGCAATCTAATACTGATTGCCATTGCACGCGGTCACTCATGGTTATTGCTTGTCATAGTGATTGCTCACAGAAGTCAAAGCTATTACTACCGTTTCCAACGAAGCAACGACAGCCATCATTCAGCTAGATTTACTACGCTCGGCACTTAACCCACACCCATTCTCAAGGGACTGTGGCTTAGCCAAGCAATAACCCTGCAATGAATGGCGCTGACTTAAGGACATGCTTCACCCTGGTCGCCCCCTAAATCCCTCAAATTTGGGGGACTCTGAGGTTTGGCTCCCCCAAACTTGGGGCGGGGGGCAGTTCGGATTGTTATTTCAGTGCCATTCAACCCTGCAATGATTCACTCATTCTAAAGATCGTGCCTTAGATTCAGTTGCATATTTGTAATCTACTACCGAGACGCAGAAACCCTAGAAACCAACCTTTGCGGCTTATACGCCTCTGCGATCGTTTTTAATTCAACAAATCAGACGCTTGACAAACTATACTAAGTGGTTTAGTTTAGCTACAGAGTTTAACTAAACGGTTTAGTCAACTTAAGTTAATTAGGAAAACTGTCATGATAGAGAGTGGCATGATCGATGCAGGCCGTAAGCGCTTGCCGCCCTTGAAGCTACTGCTAATCGCTGCTATCAGCGTCTCAGGCGGAGTGGGTGCTTATACAGTTTGGCGATCGCACGTTTCGGCTCAAGCCGCCAAGACAGAGCAGGTCGTTCCCAGTGTGCATGCCGTCACGGCATTAGGCTATTTAGAGCCGCGTGGCAAAGTGATCAAACTTTCAGCGCCGAGTGCGTCGGGTGGCATGAGCCGTGTTGATCGCCTTCTGGTTAAACAGGGCGATGTCGTCAAAGCGGGGCAAGTGATTGCCAGTTTGGATAATCACGATCGCCTTCAGGCCGCCCTCATAGAAGCGCAAGAGCAAGTGAACGTTGCCCAGGCAAATCTAGCCGTGGTAAAAGCAGGAGCAAAGCGCGGTGAGGTGAACGCGCAACAAGCCGAGATTGTCCGCCTTGAAGCCCAGCGTCAGGGCGATGCGCAAGCGCAAGCTGCCACTGTAGATCGACTGCGGGCAGAACTGCAAAACGCTCAGGCTGAGGTACAACGGTATGAGTCACTCTATCAAGCTGGTGCCACCTCAGCTTCTCAGCGAGATAGTAAGGTCTTAACACAGGCAACCGCCCAACGGAGCCTACAAGAAGCGCAGGCAGTGCTACAGCGCATTCAAACCACTCGATCGCCCGAACTCATCTCTGCCAAAGCCACTCTCGATCGCATTGCGGAAGTGCGTCCGGTGGATATTGCTGCATCACAGGCACAGGTAAATCAGGCGATCGCGGCAGTGCAAAAAGCCAAAGCTGAACTGGATTTATCAGTGGTGCGATCGCCTCAAGATGGGACGGTGCTGGAGATTTATACGCGTCCTGGTGAACTGGTTTCTAACGATGGCATTGTAGAATTAGGGCGCACAAGCCAGATGACGGCGCTATTAGAGGTTTACGAGACCGATATTGGCAACGTGAAAACCGGGCAAGCCGTTAAACTCTATGCCGATAGTCGCCCGGAGGCACTCTCCGGCAAGGTCATAGAAGTGGGTGTGAAAGTGAAGCGCCAGAACGTGGTGAATTCAGATACCTCCAGCAATATTGATGCCCGCATTGTTGAAGTGCGGGTGCAACTGGATGCCGCCTCTGAGCCAAAAGTAGCTGGGCTAACCAACCTGCAAGTGACGGGAGAAATTCAGCTATGACGCTCACCGCACCAAGGCAGGACGTAAAGCCAGCACCCCAAAAGTCTTCACCCAACCGTCATCTGTGGCAACGCTGGCAAGACCGCACACCGCTGGGCTGGCTGCAATTGAAAAAGAACAAAGCGCGATTGGCGGTTGCCGTTGCTGGTATTGGGTTTGCCGATCTGTTGATGTTTGCTCAATTGGGCATTCAGGCGGCGCTGTTTGATAGTAATACCCTGCTCAATCGCGGTGTGGCTGCCGATATTGTGATTCGCAGCGCTCAGTATCGAGATTTGGGCGTTGCGAATACGTTTCCGCGTCGTCGTTTGTACCAGATTCAAGCCGTAGAGGGAGTGGCATCGGTTGAGCCACTGTATATTGCCACCAAAGTGTGGAAGAACCCACAGACCCGTCGCAAGACGCAGCTTACCCTGGTGGGTCAGAGCCTCGATCGCCCCGCGTTTGATGTGCCTGAAATCAATCAAAACCTTGGCAAGCTCAAGCAGCCAGATACCTTCTTATTCGATCGCTTAGCCAGAGGCGACTATCAAGAAATCATTGCTCAAGCCGAAACCGGGCAACCGATTAAAGCTGAAATTGAGCGACGTAGCATTCGAGTCGTGGGGCTATTTTCGCTTGGTGCCTCCTTTGCCAGCGATGGCACGCTGATTACGAGTCAGGAAAATTTCTTGCGGTTCTTCCCTGAACGCGGTGCTGGGCAAGTCACACTAGGGCTAGTGAAACTCAAACCAGATGCTGATCCACAGCAAGTATTAACCCAGATCAAAGCGATGTTGCCACCCGATGCGATCGCCTCTACCAAACAAGAATTTGTTGCCATCGAGCAAGCCTATTGGCAAAAAACAACGCCGATCGGCATTGTGTTCTCCTTTGGTACCGTGATGGCTTTTGTTGTCGGCACGGTTATTGTCTTTCAGATTCTTTCCACCGATGTGAATGAACATCTCGGCGAGTACGCCACCTTCAAAGCGATGGGCTACCGCGATCGCTATCTGCTCCTGATTGTGTTTGAAGAAGCGGTTATTCTCGCCATGTTGGGCTTCTTCCCAGGCTTGGGACTGGCACTCGCACAGTATGCCCTACTCCGGAGTGCAGCGTCTCTCCCAATCGCTATGACCCTTGGTCGCTTGGCTTTTGTCTTTTTGCTCACCCTGCTGATGTGTACGGCCTCTGGCATGATTGCCACGCGCAAAGTGCAGTCGGCTGATCCTGCCGATATTTTTTAAGAGCCAATCTTTTCTCAGGAGGAGAATGCATATGGTTTTAACCACTGACAGCAAGCCCTCGACAGCAGTTAACCCCGCGATCGCTGTTGAAAAGCTGGATCACGTCTTCGGCAAAGGTGAACTCCGCAAGCAAGTGCTGTTTGACATTAATCTGACCCTTGCTGCGGGTGAAATTGTGATTCTCACAGGCCCTTCCGGTTCAGGAAAGACGACCTTACTGTCACTCATGGGTGGCTTGCGATCGCCTCAATCCGGCAGTCTCCGCATCCTGAATACAGAATTGGTAGGAGCCGCAAAGACCGTTGCCGTGGAAGCGCGTCGCTCGTGTGGTTACATCTTCCAGGCGCACAATTTGCATAGCAGCCTGACTGCTGAAGAAAACGTGATGATGGGCTTAGAAGTACACGGTCTTTACTCACGCACCGAACGACGCGATCGTGCCTTGGAAATGTTGGCTCTGGTGGGTTTAGAGGAGCGGACGCAGTACTATCCTGAAAACCTGTCGGGCGGACAAAAGCAACGGGTAGCGATCGCGCGTGCCCTCGTCAGCCATCCCAGCATTGTGCTGGCCGATGAACCCACCGCTGCCCTAGATAAACAATCGGGGCGTGATGTGGTGGATCTGATGCACAACCTCGCTAAGGATCAGGGCTGCACGATTCTGATGGTGACACACGATAATCGGATTCTCGATGTGGCCGATCGCATTATCTATATGGAAGATGGAAAACTGGTGAACGCTCCCGCATAGTCCCGCCCGTAAGTGAAGATTCGGGTAATGGGTGGAGACGACGAATTAGCTTAGGGCGGTTTTGTGCGTTGGGATAATGACAATGAACAGCATCGCGTACTTGTTCTCGTAGCTCTGCACTGCTGTCAGCCTGCGTAAAAATGATTCGCCCATTGCTCTTACTACGTAGCCATCTTCAGGATCGTCTTCTATCAGGAGAATGATTATCTCCCACACCCTTCTTCCAATTCCCTCACCTCTCCCTGCGTATCGGATCATCTGGCAGTTCATTCGTGCGCTGCGATCGCCGCTCTTACAATGCGATAACTCTAGAATAAGTTGGAATCGGACTTCCAGAAACAATGGCGTACAGCATATCAGGATCGAGGTCAGCGCCATTTTGCCAAATCAGCATGCCTAGAGTGCCGATACAGAATCAGGATGGATGAATACAGAAGGGGCAGCCAAGTTTGGAGAGGATCAGGGTATCCCTCGCGACAAGGCGAATTCGTGGCTGCAGCCTCCCCCGTGGACACCCATGATTGAACTGCGTGCAGCAGAGCAAAGGAGCGTCAAACGGATCAAACGGGCCCAACGCTTCGTGTTTCTGCACACGATCCGGCACGAGTTCTTTGACGCCGATTTGCAACCTGAACTGAACGCGCTCTATGGCGCTAGCGTGGTGGGACAGCCGCCCGTCCCGACTGCTCAAGTAGCATTAGCGATGATTGTGCAAGCCTGGACAGGCGCATCGGACGATGAAGCAATCGACGTGGCCGTGGAACAGACACTGGCTCACATTGCCCGGTGGCAGGGAGACCGTTCGCGCTCCCTGACGCTCCGCAAAAACTTATTTGATTTGCGTCGCATGGCGGTCGTGCCTACTCTCCACCTCTTAGGAGATTTCGAGGAACGGCTCATGCCGCTGTTTCCTGAATTCTGTACCGATCCTCTAGACTGAGACGTTAGGCTTTAGACTTGCGCTCATCATGAACTTACCAACCTGGATTACGGTTTCTCGTCTGCTGGCAGTGCCTTTGCTGCTGTATGGGTTGCATGAGCCAACGATGACCTGGCGCTGGATCGCGCTAGTGGTGTTTTTACTGGCAGCAGGTACAGACTGGTTGGATGGCTACCTGGCTCGCCGACTAAATCAGGTTACAGAATTGGGTAAATTCCTCGATCCTCTGGTTGACAAGCTATTAGTCTTAGCGCCACTGCTGTCGCTGGTGGAGCTAGGCCAGGTGCCTGCCTGGGGAGTGTTTCTCATCCTGGCGCGGGAACTAACGATCGCGGGTTGGCGCGTGAACCCCAGTCTGCAAGGTAGCACGACGATTCAGGGTGCAAACCTCTGGGGCAAGCTGAAAACGGTGAGTCAAATTGTAGCGATCGGGCTACTCATAGTGCCACTAGATAAAACCTGGGTGCTTCCTTCACTCATCGCTTTTTGGGTGTCTGTAGCGCTGACCCTGATCTCTGGTGTCATTTACCTGCTGCCTCAAAACCGCAAAACTGCGGAGGGTTTGAACCGAGCCTGAATAAATTGGGATTTACGCAAACCTCAGAGGTTTTAACCAAGAATCAGGCGCTGAACCAAATGTAGCCGCTTAAACCTCCGAGGTTTTGGTCGAGTGCATAAGTCTTGCAGATATGGCTCAAGTGACTACAGTAAGCTGAGTTGAATTGTGTCAGTCTCTAGCTTTGCTTTGCGTCGAGAGGCTTGACGAGGTTTGATATCGACATGGGCGACAAACCAGGTGCGTAGCGCTTTTGCCTGTTCAGGGTCAAGCGTTTCTAGATCAAGGGCTAGTGGGAAAAGGTCACGTTCCGCTGTCGTCGTCCAATTTATGTGGCTTTCAAAACGTTCTGCTCCGAAGGGCAGGAGGCTTTCTGGCAGGCGCGACAGATGTGGTACCACGTTTTCTAAGCCGATAAACTGCTGGCGCTGCTGTTCTAGCTGCTTGACGCGCTGTTTGCGAGCTTGCTTGTAGTTAAGAATGGGTGCAGGATAGCCCTTGAGCAGCATTGGCGAACCCAAGCATTCGGGCGGCAAGTTCTTGAGTTCTGGTAGCCAGCGCTTAATGAAGGTACCCTCTGGATCGCAGCGATCGACCGCCACTTGTTCTGGGTTGTAGATGCGCGTCCAGGTTTTATCGACGCAATGGGTAACACCCGACTGCATCGCCCACTGATAATGGTCAATCGGGCAATCCCCATCAATCAGGTGTCGCATGAAGTGTAGCGCTCCATAGCGCCAGTCCATTCCCAGGAGATTGCTTAAAAAGCTGGAGTACAAGGCGCGAATGCGAAAGTTAAGTTCTTTCCAGCCGCCTGTGGCTTGGAGGCATCGTGCAGCCGCATCGACGATCGGAAAGCCTGTTTCACCGTCCTGCCATGCGCGATACAGGTCTTCATCAAACGACCAGCCATCGTCGTCAAAGATGCTGTAGAGCGATCGCAACTCTAACTGCGGCAGGTAGCGAAACCGTTGAGCAAACCCAGTACCCCAGCGTAAGCGAGCAATCAATTGTGTGCGGCTCCGTTGCACCCGTCCATCAGGAGACGAGTTGATCTGCTGGGTCATCTGGTAGCATTCCCGCACGGAAATCGCACCAAATTTAATGTGGGGACTTAAGCCTGTAGTTGCCTCAGCGCTGGGGTAGGAGAGTTGCCAGTAGTAGCGATCGGTCTTCTCTGCCAAAAACTCTTGCAGCAGTTGCCGCGCTGCTTGCGTTCCAGCGGGCGGGATTTTTTTACTATCTGGCAAATGTCCGACTTCGCTCAGTGTGGGTAAGGGATTGCTGGCAATGTCAGGGGGTACATGAACATGGGCAGGAATGGGCACCATATCAGCGTTCATGTCAGCGAACCATAAATCCCGATAGTCTGGATACGGGATGAGATCTGGTGTGGTCGCTAGGGGTTCAAACCAACGGATTTTGAGGTTGTCTTGGACGAGTGCTGCGTTCAACCGAGCATCGCGTACCCGACCATAGATGCGCTCAAAGTCAATATGGGCATAAATGCCATCTGCCTGAGTTTCACGAATCAGTTGTGGCAACACCTCTACCGGATCGCCTGATCGCAAAATGAGCCGCCCTCCCCGATCGCGCAAATCTTGATCCAGCGATCGCAAGCACTCCAGCATAAACGCCACCCGTGCGGCACCTGTTTCGGGGTGGTGCAGCAGGGCGCGATCGAACACAAAAACGGGAATCACCTCACCCCGCAAAGCAGCACGATACAGCGGCGCATGATCCGCGATGCGTAAATCCCGACGAAACCAGACGATCGTGCGGTTCATAGATAAAGCCAGCACTGAGGGCATTGTCTCAGCTTAACAAAACGCAAGGCTTTGAGATTGTTGGTAGTTAGAAGGGTAGGGGATGCAGGTTGCAAGCTAAAGCCGGTTGATGATGATGAAATCAACTCGTCTGTTGCAGTAATTTCTTAACCGCATTGAGTAAATCCGGTGGATGGTAGGGTTTGGTGATGTAGGCATCTGCGCCTTGTTTCATGCCCCAGTAGACATCAAACTCTTCGCTCTTACTGGTACACATAACCACAGGAATGTGCTTGGTTTTGGGATCATTCTTAATCCACCGACATAGTTCGTAGCCATTTTTGCGAGGCATGACAATATCCGTCACCACAACATCAGGCGACTTTGCCGTGATGCGCTCGATCGCCTCTTCCCCGTCCACCGCCTCAACGACGCTGAAGCCGCTTTTTCTAAATTGCTCTGAGACCATTTCCCGCACGGTGGGGCTATCGTCCACGATCAGAACTATAGTCATAACTCCATAACGGCTCAGTGATTAAGGCATGATTGCGATAGTTTAGCGTGTTTGTTGAGCCAGTGGGAGTCAGCGCTTTAGCCCTGGTTCGCCCGTCAAACGAGGGAATTTGGGTTGCGATCGCTGTCACTCAGGCACAAAGGATGAAACGCTTGTCATAGCCTTCTTCACACCAGATGAGCATGGTTCCGGCAGAAGTGCGGCAATCTCACGACACCTTCTTTGGCTCAAATTACAGGACGATTTTTAGTCAAGCCACAGAATCAACCGACTCATACCGATTTAAATAGATTTCACGACAGATCTCTGTAGGGACGTTACATGTAACATCCCTACAGAGGGATCGGCTGCTGATAGTCGGCATCGTCAGGGTGTTTTTCCAGCAGCCAGCGCTCTTCACGGCTCGCTTTGGCGTTGAAAACAAATACGAGAATGGTGCCTCAGTTGACTCAGGCTTACTTGATAGAGTGCCCAACTAAAGGCAGTTGCAATCAATCTGCTGTAATCAATCTGCTGTAATCAATCCGCTGTAAAGAGGATGTTTGAAAAGGCCATCTCTGTGATTTATGCCCAGTTGGTCAAACGTTTCACGGTGCGATCGTTCTACTTCCAGGCTTGTGTCAGTTGGTCGAGTCGCTCTACGTCCGACGTACTTAGGCTCCAGCCCAAAGCTCCGGCATTCTGACGTGCCTGCTCCGCGTTTTTTGCGCCAGGAATGGGAATGACATTTCCTTGAGCCAACAACCAGTTGAGAGCAACTTGAGCAGGAGTGCGGTCATATGCTGCACCAATCTCTTGAAGCGCACGGATGACAGGCGCAATCTTCTCCAAACCGTTTGGGTTAAAGCGGGGATCGAGACGGCGAGCGCCCTGGAGGGACTGCCCCTGACCCGATCGAGCAGACTCAACCGTATACTTTCCAGTCAGCAATCCCTGCGCTAAAGGACTGTACGCGAGAATTGTAATGCCCAATTCGCGGGCAGTGTCTAAAATGCCGTTGCTTTCAATGTGACGGGTCAGCAACGAGTAGCGCACTTGATTGACAGCCAACGGCACGCCTCTTGCTGCTAGATATCTGTGCGCTTGCCTCATTTGTTCAGCAGAATAGTTACTCACGCCAACGGTGGCAATTCTGCCCTGCTGCACTTCATCAGCCAAGGCATTCATTAATATGCGTTTTCCTAAGAGAAAATCAAACGGTTGATGTACCTGGTAAAGTGCAACCTGGGACACCTGTAAGCGCTCCAAACTGGCGGTTAATGCATCAGAAACCGATTGGGCATTAAAGCGCCAGGGTAGGGGAAAGAATTTGGTGGCAATCTGAACAGGTTTGTCGGTTTGCTGCATGAATTGTCCAAGCAACCGCTCAGATTCGCCCAAACCATAGACTTCTGCCGTATCAAAAAAGCTGAGGCCAGACTCGATCGTGGCGTTGAATGCCTCACGCACCTGGTCGGCACCGTAGTCGTTCCCGTAGCTCCAAAAGAATTTGTCGCCCCATGCCCAGGTGCCAATGCCCAGTGGAGAAACCGTGGGGCCGTTGGGGCCTAATGCGATCGCGTCTACAGCCATTTCACCCATCAACAAACGTTACAGTATTAGGACTTACGCATTTGCCCCTAGCCCCCAATGCTGGTGGGGGCTTTGATTGGCTCGGTTCCCCCAGCATTGGGGGCTAGGGGGCGAAAGATGATCGCTTTTGCGTAAGTCCTAAGTATTTGACATCTAGAGTTTAGCGCGATGCTGGGAGACGTAGGGCTTTATGCTATTAGATCGGCAGTCCTTTCTAACTAAAGGCTGACGAACAAAACGTGTATCGCAAAACCTCTTCGTGCTGTCATGGAAACCAGTCATTTCTCTGATTCATCCGCTGTGTCGCGTCCTCGTATTCCCCTTCTGACCATGCTGCGCCTGGGGCTATTTCAGCTAGGGCTAGGGATGATGTCGGTACTGCTGTTTGGGCTACTAAACCGCGTTTTGATTAAGGAACTGGGGGTACCAGCCACGATCGCCAGCGTGGTGCTAGCCATTACCCTGCTAGTGTCACCCGCTCGCGTCTGGTTTGGGCAGCTATCCGATACAAAATCTTTGTGGGGGCTACATCGCACAGGCTACGTCTGGATAGGTGCGATCAGCCTGGCGGTCATTGCGTTTCTCGCGGTGCAGATTATGTGGCAGGTTGGAGCCAGCCTGCAAGCAACGGGCTGGAGTGCCGTGACCTATGCCTGGACAGCGCTTCTAGCCGCCATGTTTGGATTATACGGCATTGCCGTTAGCGTCTGTTCGACCCCTTTTACAACCTTGCTCGTAGATGTGACAGATGAGGAAGACCGCTCCAAAATTGTGGGCGTGGACTGGGCACTGCTGATTTGTGGCACGATCGTAGGTGGCATCACGATCGGCATCATGCTTAAAAAGCTAGGCGCTGATCCATCGCTAGACGTTTTGCGGAGCAGCATTAACCAGTTGTTTCTGATCCTGCCTGCGATCGTTGTCTTACTGGCGCTAACAGCAACCTGGGGCGTTGAAAAAAAATATTCTCGCTATGCTCAGCGATCGAGCTTCACCGATTTAAGTGAGCGTATTACCTTAAAGCGAGCATGGACGATTCTCACTGCCAACCGTCAAACCCGCTTTTTCTTCACCTTTTTGCTGGCAATGACTTTGGGGTTATTTCTGCAAGATGCGATCCTTGAGCCGTATGGTGGCGAGGTCTTCAAAATGCCAGCAGGGGCCACCGCAACCCTGAATGCGTTCTGGGGCACAGGAACGCTCATTGGCATTATCGGAGCAGGCTTCGCGCTAGCACCTCGAATCGGTAAACATCAAACGGCTAAGCTTGGCTGTCAAGCTGTTGTGCTGTCATTGGTGCTGGTCATTGCCGCTGGCTTCACCCGCAATCCTCACTTCTTGCAACTGGCACTGCTGTTGTTTGGGTTGGCGGCAGGCATCACCACCACCGGAGCCATTACGCTGATGATGGATCTTACGGCGGCTGAAACGGCAGGCACCTTCATTGGGGCATGGGGTCTGGCACAGGCATTGTCTCGCGGTATGGCGACCATTATTGGGGGGACAGCACTCGACCTGGGCAGAAAGCTCACCACTGAACTGGCGATCGCTTACGGTCTGGTCTTTGTCCTTCAGGCACTCTGCATGCTCGGCGCGATCGCGCTTCTGATGCGCGTCAACGTCCAGGAATTTCAGACCAGCGCGAAGGATACGATCGCCACGGTGATGAGCAACGAATTGGATTAGGAGAGTTTTGAGTGTTGAGTTTTGAGTTATGAGTTAGAAGGCGCAACTCAAGATTCAAAACTTAGAACTCATAACTCTCATGGTTGACTTCTGGACTCAGGTACTCAGCTTTGCTCAAACCACGACTGCTCGTGTCGGCACCCAGCTATTGCAAGACTTTGGGCAGGTGCAGGCGGCAGAAAAGGCAGATGGTAGTTTGGTCACACAGTCTGATCGATGGGCAGATGAGGCATTGAGAGGCGCGATCGCCCAGGCTTTTCCCGATCATGGCGTTCTCAGCGAAGAAGTCGAACACATTTTCCCTGCCAATGATTGGTGCTGGATTGTTGACCCCTTAGACGGCACCACCAACTTTGCGCGAGGCATACCCATCTGGGGCATTTCATTAGGCTTGCTTTACAAAGGCACACCCACTTTTGGCTACGTCCACTTACCGCCTTTAGATCAATCCTTTCACGGTTACTGGCGCGGTACATCTGGTTTAGAGATGCCAACGGGTGCTTTTTTGAACGATCGCCCCATTCACGCCAGTACCGATGCTCTCACCTCTAACCATTTCTTCAACCTCTGCACCCGCAGCACTGGCTTACTCAAAAACCCCTTCCCCTGCAAAATTCGGATGTTAGGAGTCGCAACGTACAACCTGCTGACCGTAGCGGCTGGAGCAACCCTTGGCGGAGTCGAAGCCACCCCCAAAATTTGGGACATTGCTGCTGTCTGGGCGATCGTACAAGCCGCAGGAGCCGTCTGGACTCCCTTAGAACCGCAACCAATCTTTCCTCTTCAGGTAGGAAAAGACTATGGCGATCGGGCTTACCCCACCCTGGTTGTTAGCCAAACCGCCTTAGTCCCTACCTTCTTGCCACTTGTTCAAACGTTAGGAAGAGAATAGTTGCAAGTGATCAACGCGCTAAGAAAACCTGCGGCAAAAGAGCCAGTAGCAACAACACAAACCTCGTACAGGCAACGCTTGAGTGATCGTCCTGAGAGTAATCTTCATCATGTAGGCATCAGTCGCTGCTGCACGCTGTTTAGTAGTCAGATCCCTACCGTGTTGGGTGGCGATTTCTCCTTAACCTGCTGGCTGTGAGCTGCTCGTGCATGTCTCAAGTCCGTCTTGTTTCTTTGGGTGGAAGGACAACAACGGTAAACCAGTAGTCGGCGAAATCATGCACGACACGCATGAACTGATCAAAGTCAATGGGCTTAACGATGTACGAACTACAGCGCAGCTTATACATGGTCAGAATGTCTTTTTCTTCTGCCGAGGTGGTCAAAATGACCACAGGTAAATGGTTTAGCTTGTCATCGGCAACCATTTGCTGGAGCACCTCGCGTCCATCCAGAATGGGCATATTCAAATCGAGCAAAATCAGATCGGGCGTGGGCGCGTCGGCGTACGGATCGCGCTTGCGCAGAAAATCTAGGCACGCCTGACCGTTTTCCACGTGATAAAGATCAATGGCGAGCTTGGCTCGCTTGAAAGCCGCGCGGGTCAAGATCACATCGTTCTCATTATCCTCTACCAGTAAGATTTTCCCAAGCTGATGACTGTTTGGTTGGTTGGTCATGGCTGAATCACCTCCTGAATGGAATTGTGAAGTAAAAGGTACTGCCCCGACCTGGAACAGACGTGACCCCAATCTTTCCTCCGTGACGTTCGACCACCTGTCGGCAGATCGCTAAACCAATCCCGGTGCCAGGATATTCCTTTTGCGTATGCAGTCGGCGGAAGATTTCAAAAATCCGCTCTTGATACTGTGGCTCAATGCCGATGCCATTATCCTGTACAGCAATGACCCACGCCCCCTCTTTCTTTACGCTCGTGATATGCACGCGAGGCGCTTGGTCGCCCTGATATTTAAGCCCGTTGCCGATCAGGTTTTGTAGCAACTGTACGAGCTGCGATCGATCGCCCATAACCGTCGGCAGTTCGTCACGGGTCACTGTTGCATTTGCATCACGAATCGAAGTTGCCAGCATTGCCTGAGCCTGGCTAAAGACATCGGACAGAGGGACTGGCTCAAAGGGGCGAGCACGCGAATCAACCCGGGAGTATGCCAGGATGTCATTAATCATCGCCTGCATCTGATTGGTGCTGGCGACTGTCCGATCGATCCAATCGTTCGCTTCATCGCTTAACTGTCCGTCATATGTCTGCTGGAGCAATTGGGTAAACCCGCTAATACTGCGCAGCGGTGCCTGTAGGTCGTGTGAGGCGATGTAAGCGAACTGTTGCAGGTCTATGTTGCTGCGCTCAAGCGCTTCAGACTGAAATTTGAGTCTAGTGTCATACTGATGAAGGATCGTGCCCTGCCAAATAACGAGCGCGGCGAAAAGCAAACTGGTCACACCCCAACTGAGGGCAAAGCTGGTGGCAGTGTCGAAAAAGCCTGAGCCACGCCCATATGTGACCACCCAGCCAAAAAGAATGGGAACAACCAGAACAATTGGCAGGAGCCGCCTGACCATTTGCCCACCTGATGACGGGGCGGTTAGCAAGCCAATCAAGCCTTCATGAGGTCGCAAGCCCAACACGCCGATCTCCAGTGTTAGAAAACCAATCGCAGTTAAGGGCGAGATACCGGTTTGCGGGTTGGTAGGTAGTGCATAAAACAAATTGGTCGTGCTGGCATATCCGAACAAAGCAAGCCACGGCAGGAGCATACCCATCAATGCAAGGAGCATGACCAACCGTTGCGATCGCCGAGCCGTTGCTGGAGACAGACCGATACAGCACCCGACCAGAATAACGCTTACAGTCGTCTGAGGCGATGGTCGACCAGGAAACACACCGCCGTTTTGCGTGACGAGTCGTGGATACAAAGCGATTTCAATACTTGATCCAAGGTTGAACAAGTATTGCACACCTACCCAAAGCGCTGCCAGCATAGCTGCACCAGATAACCCCTGGCAGACCCATATCCATCTACGGGCGACCTTATCGGTCAAGAGCCTTTGGGAGATCATCAACGCGGCACCAAGCGCCAACAGCATCAAAGCAGACAGGGGGGTTGTTTGAGGTGCGTGCGGAAGGAGACGGCGCAGGAGAATGACATCGAATTGCCAACCTGCCAAAACGACGATACATAGAGCAATGACAAACCAACAGCAAGACTCTGTCAGCGCAAGTTTCCGCATTGGTATGATGCATCCTCACGGACACGATATATTTGCTTGCGATGTATTTGCTTGCATAGAATGAAGTGTTTTTAGCAGGACGGATGCAAAGAGTTGGGGAGAAACCAGGTTTCTGGACGTAACTAATGGCTCAAACAGAAGCTTCTCGTGAAGAAGCCCGCTTTCTGCCTCAGTCCTATTTAGGATAAGCTTACCATTTTCATTTACGCGAACCATTTTCCATCGCCAGCGGCCTAACATTGATCTCAATGCAGGTTGCCTCGTGCGATCGCCCTCCGCGTACTCTGTCTCCGTCTTCCCGTAAAATGCTAATCGGGGAGAGGAACTGTAGGGATGAGGGATAGGGGATGAAGGATAAAACGTTGCCTTCTGCCTTCTGCCTTCTGCCCTCTGCCTTCTCCCCCATCCCCTCGCTAGTTTGGAGAATTGCTGTGGATCTGTCCCGTATACCCGCCCAACCCAAGCCCGGTTTGCTAAACGTCCTGATCGAGATTCCCGCTGGGAGTAAAAATAAGTATGAGTTCGATAAGGACTTGAATGCGTTTGCCTTAGACCGTGTGCTCTACTCCTCTGTGCAGTATCCCTATGACTATGGCTTTGTGCCCAATACTCTAGCGGATGATGGCGATCCCCTGGATGGTATTGTGCTGATGGATCAACCGACGTTTCCTGGCTGCGTCATCCCGGCGCGTGCAATCGGAATGCTGGAAATGATTGACGGCGGCGATCGTGACGAGAAAATTTTGTGTGTTCCCGACAAAGACCCTCGCTACACCCATGTGAAGCGCCTTGCCGACATAGCCCCCCACCGTCTGGATGAAATCGCTGAATTCTTTAGATCTTATAAAAATCTGGAGAAGAAAGTGACCGAAATTCTAGGCTGGAAAGATGTTGAGCACGTTTTGCCATTGGTAGAACAGTGCGTCAAAGCAGGCAGAGCCAAAGGCTAGAAAAGCCTGTACTGTGCTTGATATAGTAAGGGGCTTAGGAGTCACACTTCCTAAGCCTGTTAAAAATATTTATACTCAGGGAATATTGAAGATTATCCTGATGATTAAAAGATAACCAGTTTTAGGGAATAGTTACAACCGAAGAATCTAGCGGAGAATGCTATTCTTTTGTATTCTCCTTCTTAATTCTCAACCGATGGTTTTTGCCGCGTCGCTTTCGGTTCTATCACATTCACTATGTCTAGCTACATCACGGTAAAGCGGTCGTCAGTAAATCTTGCTGTCTTGCTCCTTCTGAATCTTTTGATTAACAGGAAAGCGAACATACTTTCCGCCTTATACATAATAAGAGCGCTTCTGAGCTAAGCCTTCAACCATCATTGCTTTGTTATAGCTGCTGATGTCAACAATATGGGTAGCATAAGAGTTGATGAGGCATTACGAATAGACCAATAATTTTATGCATGGATTAGGATACGTTATTAACCACTGCCATTCAGGCCGCTGGCTGGTAAAGCAATAATCTCCAACTTTGACGATCGTGACTGGTCATCGTTTAACCGATGCTGCTGGATCAAGTGTCAACCCCTTTAGTACAACCATCTCTTCAGAAAGATGACCAATCCGCCTTCACCTGCCACCGTGTGGTTCAATGCTGTCTTTATACTCGCTTAAATCGTGTCATTACCCTTTACAGACTTGTTAGAAAAGACTAATCAGATCAAAAATGCCAAACCCTGATTCACCTGCATCCAACCTCCAGGTTCAATCTGCCGACACAGCGTCTGTGTCATCATCACCAGAATTCGCAGTTGAGTTTTGGGGCGTTCGAGGCAGCATTCCTGCGCCTGGTAGTGAAACTGTGCGCTATGGCGGCAATACGTCCTGCGTAGAGATGCGAGTGGACGGAAAACGGCTTATCTTCGACGGAGGGACAGGGATACGTGTGCTGGGAAAGCACTTGCTAAAACAGATGCCTGTTGAAGCGTACATCTTCTTTACCCATTCCCACTGGGATCATATTCAGGGCTTTCCCTTTTTTGTGCCCGCGTTTGTGAAGGGCAACTGCTTCCATATTTATGGTGCGATCGCACCTAATGGTGCAACGATGAAGCAGCGCCTCAGCGATCAAATGCTGCACCCCAATTTTCCAGTGCCCATTCAGGTCATGCAATCTGATTTGAAGTTTTATGACCTGCTTCCTGGGGATGTCATGCAGCTAGGAGACGTTACGATCGAAACCGGGCCGCTGAATCATCCCAATACGGCAATGGGGTATCGAGTGACGTGGCAGGATCATACAGTTGTCTATGCCACCGATACAGAGCATTATCCCGATCACCTGGATGAGAATTTGTTGTACCTTGCCCGCGACGCTGACATTTTAATTTACGACGCGTGCTACACCGACGAAGAGTATCACGACCCCAAAGCCCCCAAGATTGGCTGGGGACACTCAACCTGGCAAGAAGCCATCAAGCTAGCAAAAGCGGCAGGCGTTAAAAAAGCGGTGATCTTCCACCACGACCCGAACCATAGCGATGATTTTCTAGACGGTGTCGAAGCGCAGGTGCGATCGGTATTTCCCAATAGCGTGCTGGCGCGTGAAGGCATGATTATTCCTGTCATCTAAAGCCACCCAAGCGATCGCAGCCCTTCCATACGTTCCTGTAACCCGTTCAACGTGAGGGATTTATGCGTTTGCCTGACTTTACAGATCGGCATCGCATCATGCTTCTGCTGGCTCCTGGCTCCTGAATTCTAACGACGTCCTTCCCTCTTAGGCCTTTGAGCTTGGCTATCAGGACGCAAGTTCTGTATGCCGCAAAGATGCTCTACGGTCTCTTGGGAAAAAATGTGGGCACTCTTATAGAGAAACTACGTGCTGCTTCTTTGCACGTCGAGCCGCGATCGCAGCATGGCGCTATAGTCTGCCTGAACGATCGCCCAGTCATATAGGTTTCTCTAATCGACCAAAGCATTATGGTGTCTGCATTCGATCGCGTCCTTCCGCTTAAAATTTTGTTGGCAGACGATCATCTGGTCAACCAGAAGGTTACGCTGCTAATGCTGAAGCGTCTTGGCTATCAGGCAGACGTGGTAGGGAACGGTCTGGAAGCTTTGGCAGTGCTGCAACAACAACCCTATGACGTGGTGTTGCTGGACGTACAAATGCCAGAAATGGATGGACTTGAAGTGGCTCGCCGGATCTGCCAACAAGCACCATCCCATTTACGACCTTATCTGATTGCTTTGACGGCAAATGTGATGTCGGGCGATCGTGAGATGTGTCTCCGCGCTGGTATTGATCACTACATGAGTAAGCCAATTAGGATGCAGGAACTAGGTCAGGTGCTGGGTCAGTGCAAACCGTTGAGGGCATCGATCGCTCATGTTGAAGGCCACTTTTCTCCAGACTCTACGGGATCTCCAGCTTCTGTAACAAATTGCCACAATTACGCTGCGCTAGATTTAGCCGTGCTCTCATCTTTTAGGCAAGAAATGGGGGAAACGGGAAACGCCGTCATTGCTGAGTTGATTGCTTGCTATCTGGCAGAGGCCCCTCGATTGTTGCAAACACTTCACCTGGCTGTTAGCCATCACGATGTGAAAACGGTACAACGTATCGCGCATGGACTGAAAGCAAGCAGTGCCTCTTTAGGGGCGCTCTCCCTCAGTCAGCGCTGTAGTGCATTGGAAACAATGTCTCTGAGTGCGTCGATCGACGACATTACGATCGAGGTTGCCTGCCTGGAATCTGAGTATGCGTGCGTTGAAGCTGCTTTAAGGCAGACACAATCCTACCGAGCGTTATGAACCTTCCTATCAATCTCTCGCTGCTTAAATCACCTCTGTCTCAGCCCTTTATGCCCAAAGCATCGCCCCTGATCTTACTGATCGATGATGAGAACGTGATCCGAACTCAGATTCGACGCTTTCTGGAGAAAGGAAGCTATCAAATTATTGAAGCCACTAATGGCGAAGAAGGCATCGAAGCCTGTACACGCTTTCAGCCAGATATTGTATTGCTGGATGGCATGATGCCTGTAATGGATGGGTTTGAATGCTGCGCGCAATTACAAGCATTGCCCGAAGCTGACCATACGCCCGTTCTGATGATCACTAGCCTGGATGATCAGGTTTCGGTCGATCGAGCATTTGCCGCTGGCGCGACTGACTACGTGACAAAGCCCATTCACTGGGCTGTTTTGCGCCAGCGGGTTCGCAGGCTCATTCAACAATCGCAACTGCAAAGACAACTGGAAACGGCCACCAAGCTGTTTCATCGGTTAGCTACGGTGGATGCTTTAACGCAGCTTGCGAATCGCATGATGCTGGATGCCCACCTTGACCAGGAATGGCGGCGGATGATGCGGAATGGAGAACCGCTATCGTTGATTCTCTGTGACGTTGACCTATTTAAACGGTACAACGATGCAGATGGCTATGGGCACCTGGCCGGAGATGCCTGCTTGCGTCAGGTTGCCAATGCCATTAGTGCGGTAGCCAAGCGTCCTGGCGATTTGGCAGCACGCTACGGGGGAGAGGAATTTGCCGTGATTTTGTCCAATACTCCGATCGAGGGTGCGGTTAAAGTAGCAGAAATGATCCAGGCGGGTGTGCAAGCGTTGCAATTAGTCCATCCCAACTCTAGTGTGAGTCCGTATGTCACGCTTAGTGTAGGCGTTTCGAGTGTAATACCGGATCGCACCCTGAATTTTCTGCCAGAAACGCTGATCACCGCAGCGGATAAAGCCCTGTATCAGGCAAAGGCAACAGGGCGCGATCGCTTCTGCATTCATGCGTTGTCCTAACTATTGAAGGCAGGGGAAGAGGGGAAGGGATGAGCTGATTGCTGACTGCTGAAAACTCAATACGTTGCTTGATACCCTACACCCCACACCCTACCCCTCATACCCCAAATTACCCAGCCATGCATCGCTCTACCGCTGTGCCTGGTTTGCTAGTTCCACTTGGGCATCCCATTCTGGTGCCTCGTGAGGGTGTCGTTGCACATAATCACCGTCAGACTGTAAATCCCAGGCGTGGCGGTTATCTGCTAGAAACAAATCGAGAATGGCGCGGAGTTGAGTTGCCAGTGCGGGCGCTTCAACTGGGGTCATGGCCTCGACTCGGCGATCGAGGTTGCGTGGCATCCAGTCAGCACTGCCAATGAAGACTTCTTCCTCTCCGTTGTTATGGAAGTGGAAGATGCGCGAGTGTTCGAGAAAGCGACCCACAATGCTAATCACGCGAATGCGATCGCTCACGCCCGCAACCCTAGGGCGAAGACAGCAGATCCCTCGAATAATCAGATCAGTTTCCACACCTGCCTGAGAGGCTTCGTACAGTGCCTTGATGATTTGTGGATCAACTAAAGAGTTCATTTTGGCAATAATGTGGCTGCGATCGCCACGACTGGCATGCTCGGCTTCTCGACGGATCAGGGCAATCATGCGATCGCGCAGGTTGACCGGAGCCACCAACAGCTTGCGATAGGATTGCTGCCGTGAATAGCCCGTGAGGAAATTGAACAAATCGGTCAAATCAGCGCCCAAGTCTTCCTGGCAGCTAAATAAGCCCAAGTCGGTGTAGAGTTTTGCGGTTTTAGAATTGTAGTTGCCTGTACCAATGTGGACGTAGCGACGGATATCGTCTGCTTCCTGACGCACGATGAGCACCACTTTGGTGTGTGTCTTTAAGCCAACGACCCCATAGATCACATTGACGCCTGCTTCTTCCAACCGCCGCGCCCAGTTGATGTTATTTTCCTCATCAAACCGGGCCTTTAGTTCAATTAAAACGGCAACTTGCTTTCCATTTTCGGCAGCGGCAATCAGCGCTTTGACGATCGGTGAATCGCCAGAGGTACGATACAGCGTCATTTTGATCGCCAGCACATCCGGATCTTGCGCTGCATGCGTGATGAAGTGTTCTACCGAGGCTGTAAATGATTCGTAGGGATGATGGACGAGTAAATCCTGCTGACGAATCAATGTAAAAATATCCTCACCCGTTTCTGATGATGGAACTGCGTTGGACTTGGCGGCCTCTGTAATCTGGCGCAGCCGCGCAGGGACGACGGGTATCCAGGGCGGGTCTTTAAGTTCTGATAGCGGCAAGGCCAGAAACGACATTAAATCCTTGAGGTTTAGCAATCCTTCTACCTCGTAGACATCGCGATCGGTGAGTTCTTTTTCGCGCATCAGGCGATCGCGCACAGCTTGCGACGCAGAGGCTTCAATTTCTAGCCGTACTACCGCACCGCCCATCCGCCGTTTGCGCAATTCTTGCTGAATCAACAGCAACAGGTCGTGGGTCAGGTCTTCTTCCAATTCTAAATCGGCATCGCGCGTAATGCGAAACAGAGAATATTCCTGGATATTCATGCCAGGAAAGAGCATCTCTAAATTATGTGCAATGACTTGCTCTAAGGGTACGCCTGCCCAAACTTTGGCGCGATCGGGCTTCTGCTGATCTAACGGCAGCACGATAAAACGAGGTAAGCTGTTGGGCACTTTGACCCTGGCAAACAATTCTTTTTGAGTGATGGGGTCTTTCACCAGCACCGCTAAATTTAAACTGAGGTTGGAAATGTAAGGAAACGGGTGCGCTGGATCGACTGCCAGCGGCGTCAGAATGGGAAACACGCGCTGCTCAAAATAGCCTTGCAGATAGCGTCGCTGCTCCTGATCTAAATCCATGTAGTTCAGGATATGTATACCCTTTTCAGCTAGGAGAGGACGGAGTTCGCGCTCAAAATGGCGATGCTGCTCGGTCACCATCGGGCGTAACCGTTGGCTAATGGCATTTAGGGTCTGTTGGGGCGTTCTGCCATCAGGCGCGACTTTATCCAACTGTGCTTCTACCTGCTGCGTTAAAATTGCAACCCGTACCATGAAAAATTCGTCCAGGTTAGAGCTGAAGATGGCTAGAAACTTCAACCGCTCTAGGAGGGGAGTGCGCGGATCGAGGGCTTCGTGCAGCACGCGATGATTAAACTCAAGCCAACTCAACTCACGGTTGAAATAGTATTGCGGATCGCTCAGGTTAATGTCTGGAGTAATCTCTCTAGCTCTCGTCATGAATTTACCTGGAGGTCGTTGCTAGAAATCCTCCCAGATGTGGCTTTGAAAAGAAAGTGTTGCAGAACACATGGGTTTAAGAATGTCGTTGAGCCGAAGGTTGAGGAGGCTCAACCTGCTAGCTAGCCAATTGTCTTAAAGCTTCTACAAGCAAGGATTGCGATCGCACCACCCCAGATTACAAGCTGCTACATCTCATAAAGTTCAAGGGGCAATCCGTCAGGATCTTTGAAGAAAGTAAACCGTTTGTTGGTAAGTTTATCCGTGCGAATCGGTTCCACTGCAACAGCTTGGGCTTGAAGATGGTGAACTGTTGCATCCAGATCGTCCACCTTAAAGGCCAGGTGCCGAAGTCCACAAGCTTCAGGCGTGCTGGGTCGATCAGGCGGATTTGGAAAAGAAAAGAGTTCGATCGCACCACCATTCCCAATATCCAAATCGAGCTTGTAAGAATTGCGAGCGGCACGGAAGGTTTCCTGGATAATGGGAAAGCCCAAAAGGTTGACGTAGAAGTGCTTCGATCGCTCGTAGTTAGAACAAATGATGGCGACGTGATGAATGCCTTCAAACATGGAGCAGCCATTTAAGTATTGATGGTTCGCAGCCGTAGATCGCATCGAACTCAGCCTTAATAGCGTGAGTGCATCCACTTCGTTTTCATTATTACAGCCTTCAATTGCATTCACCACACCCGTCCTCAAAGGACTGTGGCTGAGCTAATCAACAACCGCTGTAGGATGTACATCACGCGCAACGAAGCGGCCTTCAACCAATTAACAGCATGATTAACTCAAGGCACTACTTCCCAGCTACTAAGCTTGCATCCTCTTGGGTGATCGGTTCACGATCGCCATCACCAAATAGTAATAAATGGTAAATAAGACGGCTACAAAAAGCTGAGCACCCCATGAAGTGTGCCAAAAATCAAACCAATATTTGCCCCAGTACACCGCAGCATACGTTACTAACATGACGCGGGGAATATTGAGCACAAGCGCCAAAACAGTGCCAAGCACCATTAAGAGGATAATCTTGAACCAACTTTGTTTCAAAAACAGCCCCAAGATTAAACCCCCGATCGCGATATTGGTTGCCATCCCAAACCCATTGCAGCCCCAGCCAACTTCAACTGAGCCTGTCGGCAACGAAATAAAAACATCATTGGTCACTGTTGCGGGTTGCCCAATCACCTGCAATGCTCCACTGCCCAACCATGCAGTGAGCCGATCGAGCATACGGGGTGGGGTGAATATTTCCCAAATAATCTTGGCAGTTTCTCCAGGGCGAGGATAAACGCTCAGTGCCATGAGCGCGGTTGTAAGGGCATGTCTACGGAAAAATCCTCCTCCCCATGCACTGCACGCAATCCCAATCAAAATGACTAGCCAAATAAGTGCTTGCGACCAGATGGCAAAGCGGCAAAACGGAAAAAGCCCAGCACCTGTCAGGATGAGTGCGTGTCCCAAAAAGCGATCGGCATCAGAAACCCGACTTTTAGCAAGCTGTTGGCGTTGTTTCCACAGTTCCTGCAAACCCAGGTAGACGATCGCAAGCAGCAAAACCAGGCTAGAAGATCCTTTCCCCATGCGATGAAACAAAACACCCAACCAGGCGGGCAAATACCATAGCCCTACCAGGAGACCGCAGAGCACAATGCGCCCATGCGTATCTTTGAGCAACTCACGCAATGAACCCTGGGTTGCCTCCCTTAACCGCTTTTGCCACTGCATAATTTCAACCCTTACTTGGACGCATACCATAGCGCCCTAACCCAATCAGCGCTAAGCCAACCACGACAAAATTGCCCACAATGGCTCCTGCCGTTTTGAGAATGCTTGTTTTAGCCGTGTTTTTCAATGAACCGGCACGAGTGGTAACAAGCTGAGAAGCCTTATCTAGCTGCTCTGACGTAAGATTGGGAGCCGCTTTCGGATCATTTTTGGCCGTTTCAATCTGAGATTGCACTTGAGAAGCTTGAATATTGATGTTTTTAGTTGCACTATCATTCAGCGATAGGCTGTCTCTAATCACCAAAATGCAAGAAAGTTGAAACACAATTCCCAGTACCAGACACAGCATAGCCAACTGTTTCCGCCAGGTACGGTAGTCAAGATTGCTATAAATGAGAAGCGCTGCACCAAACAGTAAAACGATACTGCGATCGCTCATCTGCTGCAAAAACCCAACTCGCCACTCCGCACTATTGAGCGTAGGGGGTAACGCCAGAATGAGTAAATCAACCACAAAACCAGCGACACACGCCAACCCAACGACTCGGCAGAGAGGCTTTGCGTTAATACCAACAGGACTTTGAGTAGAAAGGGAAGCCATAAGATCAATACCACTTTACTGAAGAGGGTCAGGCACCATTGCGGAGAATCGTTTGCAATGACAATTCAACTTTCCGCAGCAGTACGTAGTGATCCGGGTATCTACTGTAAAAACTTGATATAGCCAACAATTTGCACTTACAGCCGTTTGCGTTTGCATTCACCACACCCGGTACCCCATACCCCATACCCGTTCTTAGAAAGCTATGGTTGAATAACACTGACTTAAGTAGGGTGGACAGTGCCCACCTTACAAGGTTAGGACTTACGCATTTGCCCCCAAACCCTCAATGCTGGGGGTTTTAACTGGCTCGGTTCCCCCAGAATTGGGGGCTAGGGGGCGAAAGATGACCGCTTTTGCGTAAGTCCTAAAGGTATCAACGATGATCTATCAAATAGGACTGACGCAAACCTTGGAGGGTTTTACCAAAAGTCAGGCATCTTAAGCGAATGTAGGCGCTTAAGCCTCCAAGGTTTTAGTCGAAACGCGGTCTTGCCGAATGGAGCACTGCTAGAAAGCTATATCGCTTGCAAACAGTAGTGTACTCAGCACAAAGCAGAGTCTCACCACCGTTTGCACAATGAACTGTTTGCTTTAGCCTTCTACTGCTTTAGCTTTACGCTTCCGTAGTGCCGCAATTCCCATACCAAGCAATCCTGGCAAAAGAGCAGGGGTAGGAATGGCTTGATACGCCACATTATCGACTTCAAAGGGCGAAAAGCCAGTGCTTAAAACAACCCTGTCTACATCGGCACCAATGTCTGCCAGGGCAAACTCAATATATTTGGTACCATCGGCACCCAAATTGGCTGAAAACGGCAGCAGCGAAAAACCGAGCAAGCTGGCAAGACTAGATCCGGTGTAGCTGCTCACAGATGTTGTCGTGGAGCTATTGAAGAACTGAATGGTATTTTCGGCATCGATCGAACCCCACAGTAGCCCAAAGTAGGTGAGGGGCTTCTCAAAGCTAAACGTTGCATTTGTTTGACGCACTTTGAGATAATTGCCGTCGCTACCGACAGGGGGTGTAAACTCAGTCGTCGTCACCGTATTACGATTACCAGGAACGCCATCAAACAGCGTTACGCCATCACCCAGGTCAATGGGCGTGGCGGCATTTGTGGGCACTGTGCCAGGCGCTAGCCCATTAAAATCAATCAGGTTTACACCTGGAGTAGTGGGTAAAGGCCCCGATGAAACGCTCAGTGCTTGAGCGGCATGGGAACCCAATAGAGAAAGGGTGGACGCAGCGACAGTGGCTGCAACGATCGCAAACGGTTGTTTCAAGTTTAAATGCATCATGTCTACCTACAGGTACGTTCGGTTGCAAATGGTTTCAACTGAACCTGGTAGGCTACCGGAAACGACAGAAGAAAGTGCTCTGTAGATAGCGATCCCAGCATGACGGGTGAGACAAACAACTGTACGGTTAATCAATACCCGTGTAGTGGCTGCGTTTGAAGAGACTTTTTGTCCGTGTGATCCAGTAGCCTTGGCAGTGCACCGTTGGTAGAAGGGGTTCAGCCCAATAGTTAACCGATGCAAGGTGGGTGTTTTGCTTATACCTTCCCTCGGTTACCTGTGATCGTACGTAGATAGGCTCAAGCTCAACAACGTTTTGCAAGAGGCTTTATCGCATCTTTAAAGACAAGCGTTTCACCTTTGAATGTTTGATAGAGGGGGAACTTTTTGGAAGATAGGAGCTTCGCGATCGCTCAAAACATGCATTCTAAACTGGCGTGATTGCAACGATGCATTCATCTTTTAGAAAAAGGCAGTGCTGAAGCTTGAAGTTTCTAGCACTGCCTTCTTAAACGATTAGGCTTCCGCCGAAGCCTCTTCGTTCGCTTGAGCTTTGCGTTTCCGTAGCGCTGCTACGCCTAAACCAAGTAGGCCGGGGATAAGCGCAGGTGTTGGGATTTCAGCCGTTAGTGTAGAGCTGTTCAATGTCCCAACTTTGACAGCACCGAGCGTAATAGTCGTAAGAGATTGGAGGGTAGAAGTCCTGAAAACACCTGTAAAACTGGTATTAGAAGCCAACAAATAACTTGTGGCACTGTTTACAAATGAACTTGCAGAAGCTGTAAAGGTGAATGGGTTGATGTCTAAGAACGCGTCTTGCCCTTGATACTTGAGGCCCGTTACGAAGCTTGTTAAGCCGTTGGTCGCGAAGTTTCCACCTGCGTCCTTAGTGAACGATAAGGACGCGAGAATTGGTGTTCCGGTTAGATTTCCACCCGCTAAACTCCCACCTGTATTTGTAACGCCAAAATTTTGGAAGTTGAGGGTAAAGGAGGTAGGGTTGCTTGACGTATTAAGATCCGTAATGCTTGTTTGCCCCCCAGCAACGAAGGTACCTTTATTAAAAGAGAGCGCTTGAGCGGGTGACGAAGCGATCGTTGCACCTGAAGCTACTACGGTTGCAGTGGCAATACTGAGACCAATTGACCTGAAATTCATGTTTTGAACCTACCTGAGTGTACGTTGTGTTCGGTTTAAGTCGTCTTAACTGAACCTGGTAGGCTACCGGGGTTTACATGCACTGTAAACCTTTGGATTCAAGCGAATGGATCGATTGCTCATGTAAAAGCCAATCAGTATGATCTGCCTTGTCTGTCCAGG
Source organism: Stenomitos rutilans HA7619-LM2 (assembly GCA_019358945.1). GTDB lineage: Bacteria > Cyanobacteriota > Cyanobacteriia > Leptolyngbyales > Leptolyngbyaceae > Stenomitos > Stenomitos rutilans. Next base: position 138,164 of record JAHHIE010000007.1, read on the forward strand.
CTGGAGAGACATCCTTTCAGTTCGGTAGCCTGGCAGTGCACCATCAATAGAAGGCATTTGACCCTTGCTGGAATGACTTGAGAAACCTCAAGAGTCCTTTTACTCTAGACGCTACATAGTCCTCTTGTCACTATACAGAGAAATTTTGGAGGCCGCACCAGAGGGTGGGTAAATTCACAGCAATTTTACGGAGAATGCCGTGTCGATAAGCCTCTGTAGTCCTTGCCTTATCTGTAGATGTACGTGGTGCTCCCTTACAGCGGAAGATAAGGCTTATAGTGACGATCGCCTATACCATCTATTAACCCGGCAACTGTTGTGACGACATCTGCCCTCACCCTCAATCCCTCTCCCAAACGGAGCGAGGAACTTTGCGTGTGCAAAGCACGTATCCGGTCCCCGTCTCCTTTTTTGGAAGAAGGGACTGTGGGATGAGAGCGCCTTGGAGTGCAAGATCAATCATTGCGGGGTTAATAGCTAAACAGGGAGTCGATCGATATCCTTGTTGCAGCCAATCACCACCATCAAGGCTCCCTTTTGTAGCTGACGGCTAGAGGCCGGGTTGATTTCAAATTTACCATCACGACTCACGGCTAGAAGGTTCAAGCCGTAGTGAGAACGCAGCCGAAGTTCGGCGATCGTTCTGCCATCAAAGGCATCTGGCACCAACACTTCGACAATGCTGTTGTCTGGGTCAAGCTCAAAGCGTTCGAGAATGCTGGGTTTGGTCAGCGCGCGCGCCAATGTGCAGCCCATCTCATGCTCTGGAAAAACGACGTGATCAGCTCCCACCTTTCGCAACAGCTTTTCGTGGATTTGAGAGGAGGCTTTTGCCACCACATGGGGCACTCCAGCTTCTTTGAGGTTGAGCGTTGTGATGACGCTTTCTTCGACATAGTTGCCGATCGCCACGATAACCGTGTCAATTTCACAAAGCCCCGCTTCTTTGAGTGCTGCGGGGTCGGTCGTATCAAGCTGCACGGTGCGCACCGCAATTTGATCAGCGAGTGCTTGTGCCACCTGTTTCTCATCTGCATCGACACCCAACACCTCGTAACCCATTTGGTGCAACGTCATGCAGACTGCTCGCCCAAAGCGACCTAACCCAATCACAGCGTAGTGTTTGTTTGGATGAGTCTGCAAGCTACGAAAAAAACTTAAAAATGTCAGGTTCACAGGCGAACTCCGAGCTAATTGATGTGATCAAGGGGCGTGTTGAGGGCGGGAGGCAAACGGTAGGTGTTAATGCTGATTGGATGATGGCTAAACTTTCAGCGAGTACACTCCACTTTTTGGGTTCGTTCACCCTAGCGATTGCTTTAGCCTACCAGCAAGTTTTCTTCTGGATAGCGAATAGCGGTGGGCTTGGGGTCGCCTAAAAGCGCGCTCATGAGCAGTAACACGCCAACTCGACCGATATACATAGTAGCAATTAGGACGAGCTTACCCACCGTGGATAGCCCTGCTGTGATGCCAGTCGATAAACCAACGGTTGCAAAGGCAGAGACGACTTCAAACAAGAGCTGAATGAAATCAAACTGGGGATCGCTCAGCGCGATAAAGGTGGTCATGATGAGCACTGTGATCAGCGAACCAACGGCCACACCTACAGCTTTAAGGATGAGTGACAGAGGAATTTGGCGTTCGTACAACGATGCCTCTTCTTTGCCTTGCAAAATGGCTCTGGTGCAGCTTGTTAAGACCCGTAGGGTTGTCGTTTTAATACCGCCAGCTGTCCCACCAGGGCTGCCCCCAATAAACATCAGGGCGATCGTGATGAACAAGCCTGCTTCGGTCATTTTGCTCAGGTCGATCGTGTTGAATCCGGCGGTTCTTGTTGTTGCGGATTGAAACCAGGCCGACATCAATTGAGTGCCCAAATTCATGGAACTCAGGGTGCTTGTACTGCGCCCCTCTACCAGGAAGAAGGCGATCGTTCCTAGCACCAGTAAGGTCAGGGTTGTACTGACAGCCACCTTAAAGTTGAGGGAGAAAACGAGGCACCTGGGCCGTCTCAGCACGCGATCGCGAGACCAGAGAAAGAGTTCAAAAATGGCCTCATAGCCAATGCCACCAAAGACAATCAGCCCTGGAATCACCAGGTTTACCAAGGGTGATGCTTGATAGCCGATGAGATTATTGGGAAATAAACTGAAACCAGCATTGTTCCAAGCGCTGATGCTATGAAAGGTTGCTAGCCATACGCCTTGCTGGAAGCCATAAACAGGGGCAAACACAAACAGCAGCAGGAAAATGCCTGTGATCTCAAAAAGCATGGTGGTCGCAATGATGGAACGAATCACCTGAGCTGCACCCTGCATTTCACTGCGATCGAGGGCTTGCTGGACGGCAATTTTGTCGCGCAGCCCAAAACGCCGCCCAACGAGCAGCAGCAAGAAGGTGGTCGCCGTCATATAGCCCAAACCACCAACCTGAATCAGCGCCAAAATAAAGAACTGCCCGATCGGAGAGAAGTACGTTCCCGTATCGACCACGATGTGACCTGTCACGCAAACCGCAGAGGTGGCTGTAAACAACGAAATGAGCAGATGCTCCCAAGCCCAGGTGCCATCGCTGATTGAAACTGGCAGCGACAGCAAAAGGGTGCCGATCGCGATCACAGTCACAAAACCCAGACAAATGGTGCGAGAAACGGTCATTGAAGAGGGTAAATGAAGAGGAAGATAGCCGGACTGGAAAACGATCTTACCGCCTTCCCGCGTTTCTATGGCCTTCTTTCTATGGCCTTAGACAACGCCCAAAAACTCTAAGGTAAAAGTCGTCTGCTGCTGCTGGCTGGTCACGCCAATAGTGGCACCTAAACGTTCTGCAAGCTTCTTGACCAGCGTTAAGCCAAGTCCAGTTCCGCCGTATCTCCAAGGATCGTTGTTGGGAATGCGGTAGAACTTGTCAAAAATGCGATCGCGCTCAACGGCTGGAATCTCGACACCAGCGTTGCTGACAGAAATGTCTAGTGCTGTCGCGGTTGTGTGAGCAGAGAGGGTGATCGCCTCACCAGCAGGTGTGTATTTGCAAGCGTTTTGCAGCAATTCAGTCACGATGCGTTCCAGGTAGGGACGATCAGTCGTTAGTACGGGTAACTGCTCAGGCAGGCGAATAATCAGGTACTGCTGCTGCCTGCGAACGCGGTCAAAAAACGGTTCGGCAAGATGAGCCAGAAAGGGCTGAAGCACGATCGGGGTGAGACTGAGTGGTTCTGTGCCTGCATCGAGACGCGCCAGATCGAGGAGGTCGTTGATGAGTCCAATTTCGCGCTGCCCTTCCTCGCGGAGAATGCTGAAATAACGGTTAACTGCGTTGGTTGCATCGTCAAAGATCCCCAACGGCTTGAGCGTGACTTCCAGCATTTGGGTTGCCATTTTAATGTTGGACATGGGCGTTCGCAGCTCGTGGGAAACCGTGCTGAGAAAGTCATCTTTCAGCCGATTCAGCCGTTCTAGCTCCTGTACCTGGGCTTGAGCTGCTTGATATAACCGCGATTGCCGCAGTGCGATCGCACACTGATTCGCAACCTGTTGTACCAGCCGAATTTCCAACTCGTCGAAGTAGAGGTGCTGGGGCCTGAAAAGCCACATATCGCCTAAAACACCGCGTTCATCCATTAAGGGGCACGCCAAAATGCTTGCGCTCTGCTCAATATTCCGTAGGGGATCTACCACCAAAGCAGTCACACAGCAATGAACGACTTGTCCACTCAAGACTTGCTCATAAAGTTCAGGGTTTTGGTCAAACGAGATCGCGCTACCTGTTGCGGTTGAGACCCCTTGATGGGTGTATTCGTAGCAGATCGTGGTGGTTCGGTGTTCCATATCGTAGAGAGCGGCAACACAGCAATCCACGCCCAACTCGATCGCCAGTTCCTTGACAGCTGTTTGGAGGATTTGCGTTTCATCCAGGCTATCCCGCACTTGGTCGGTGATGCGTTTCAGCAGTGCCTCAAAGTTTAATGCCTGTTGCAGTTGCATTGTGCGTTCCTGCACCTGCAATTCTAAGTCAGTGTTTAGGGTTTGCACCTGCTGGTAAAGCGATGCTTGTTGAATGGCGATCGCCAGTTGATCGGCTAACGCTTGGACGAGTTCGACTTGCTCATCGTGCCAGCAAGCAATTGGTCGGCTTGACCGCAGGCTGCAGCTACCCCAAACCGTATCACCCACGATGACTGGTACCAGAAGCCAGGCTCCCGGTAGCTTTTGAGCAAAGCCTTGGTTTGTACCCTTACTCAGGGACGCTGCATCAGCTACTTTAATGATCTCTCGACGCTTTAATTGTGCTGCAAAGGGATTGTCTTGATCGGTAATTTCTAGCCCAAGATCATCGAAGAGATCTGGCTGCTGTCGATGGCTGGCAACATATACCCAGCAGTTGCGTTCTGGTAAGTACTGCACCACGGCGGCTTGATCGACCTTCAAGAGCTGGGTAAGTTCAGTTGCGGCAGCGGTCAAAATGGTGTGCAAATCCAGCGACTGACGAATGGTCTGTACCACACGGCTGATGGCCTGCTCTCGTTCAGCACGCTGCCAGGAGGCCGTTTCTGCTTGTTTGCGATCGCTGATATCTCGGACGAGCAGTAACACTTCGTTTACTTGATATGGCACCACTCTGACTTCTTCGGTTTGCGTAGCACCATCGACCGCGATCGTTTGCTCATAGAGTTGCAGCGATCGTGTTGCTAGGGCCGTTTGGATGGCTGCTATACGCTGTTGTGCCAGGTCAAGCGGCAAACTGTCGTATACGTGCGTTCCAACAAAATCACCTGTTTTGCCAATGACTTTGAAGGTATTTGTAGCGAGAAATTCTAGATAAATGCCCTGTTCATTTGCTCGCATGACCAAATCGGGCAGAGCGCTAATGAGCGCACCCTTGTGAGCATCACTTTCTCGCAGCATCAGATCTGTTTGCTTGCGTTCGCTGATGTCTTGCAGCATGCCGCACCACGCGATCGCCCCATGAGATCGTTGCCGTGGTTGCGCATCGCCCTGCAGCCATTTGACTTTCCCTGACGGCACCACAATCCGCCATTCGTATGCAAAGGCACTAAGGGTTTGGGCACTCTGAGCGAGAGCCGCAGTATACCCAGCCCGATCATCGGGATGAATCGCATCAATCAGCCATTGGGCGCTGCTTAACGCCTGGGTATAGGGTATCTCGTGCAGTGCTTCGATCGCGGCATTAATGAACTCAAACCGTAGTTCTCCGTTGGGTTCTTGTACCAAAGTATAAATAATGTTGCCGGGCGACTGGAGACCAAACTGCTGTAACCATTGTTCGCTGCTGCGTAACGGTTCGTCTGCCAGAGTCTGATCGATCGTGGCACCGCTCGTCTGCTCCAGCTGCATGGCTACGCCTAGCTGAATCGCAATCATTTGAAGACATTGCACTTCCAAAGGTTGCCATAAGCGGGTGCTGTGGCACTGGTGGGCAATGAGCAACCCCCACACCTTACCCTGCCCTAAAAGCGGCACGGACAGCATTGCCTGTACTTGTAGGTGGTCTAATAAAGCGGCATGACAGGCTTGGACGCTACTGGCAGCTACATCCTCGATCGCGCTGACATGTCCCTGTCGATATAGCTCTAAACGGGCATTATCAAAGCAACTGTCACGAATGACTCGTCCCAGTAGCGGTGTCCATTCAGTACCCGCCGATTCCACGGCGACCACGCCATCGCCTTGGGCCAGAAAGCGATATAGCAGGACGCGATCGCTGTGCAGCACGGCTCTGGTTGTTTCAAGTGCTGTCTGGAAAATGGTTGGTAGCGCGACAGAGCGCTGGCTTTGAAGGGCGATCGCCGCAAGACTCTCTAGGATTTTTGCGGGTGTTACAACCGATGTAGCAAACTGATTGGCAGTCATCTTGACCTGAAGAGGCGGATAGCTGTTGCCCTTACTGTAAGAATTCTACAGAATTCACTTCACGGCGATGCATTGCGTACTGCAATCATTCGCTAAGCGTAGTCGCAAAAACCGCTATTGAAATGCATGTAGCGACGAAAACAACAGGATGATGCCGTTAACCGATGTCATTACAGTTTGCCCAAATCTCTGAGTAGAATAACGGATTCGTGACTAACGCCGTTGATGCTGGGAATCTTTCCCATGTAGCATACCCTGCGTTTCTACTGCCAGCCCGTACCAGGTTTCACAGACTTAATTTCTTGATAACTCAATATTTCCAACGCTTAATTTCTAAACTAGAGAGACCACAATAAGTTTCAGGAATGGCGATCGAGCACCGCTTCGCTTATCCTGCTTTTGCCTCTCGCTTCACTCCCCACTCGCATGAATGACATTCTAAGCAATTTTTTTATCACAGGCCCGTTTATTCCGCATGGTCATTGTTATCTCTGGCAGCCAAGCTTAGTTTGGCTCCATCTCGTTTCAGATAGCTTGATTGCGTTTGCGTACTACTCGATTCCCCTCACGCTCTTCTACTTTGTCCGCAAACGACAAGACCTGCCATTTGCAGGGGTTTTTCTGCTCTTTGCAACTTTTATCGTGTCCTGTGGTACGACGCATATTTTAGAAATTTGGACGCTTTGGCATCCCACCTACTGGTTTTCAGGTGCCGTGAAGGTGTTAACGGCGATCGTCTCCTTGCTGACCGCTTATGTCTTGGTGCCGTTGGTGCCTCAAGCGCTCGCGTTACCCAGCCCTGCTCAACTGGAGGAGGCAAATCAGGCACTCCACACCCAAATGCAGCAGCGGTTAAACGTTGAAACGGAACTGCGGCAGGCTCAAAATCAGCTTGAACAGCGTGTGCAAGAGCGTACTGCTACACTGCTACAGGTCAATGAGCAGCTACAGCAAGAGATTCGCGATCGCGAAACCATTGAGGCAGAGCTACGGGAGCGTGAAGAACGGTTTAGCACGCTGTTTAACGGCATGGAAGATTGGATACTGGTCTACCATTTGACTCCTGATCTTCAGCCAGGGCAGTTGATTGAGGTGAATGAACAGGCGTGTCAGCGGTTGGGGTATACCCGCCAGGAATTGCTCAGCAAGTCGGTGTTGGATTTAATTGCGCCGCCGCAAGATATAGTCCACACCAGCATTGAGCAGTTGTGGGTAGAAAATCACATTGTCGTGGAATCAGTGCATTGCACGAAAGCAGGTCAGCAAATGCCTGTAGAAGTGAGTGCAACGCTCTTTACCTTGAATGGATTGCCCACAGTACAGGCCATCTGTCGCGATATTACCGAACGCAAGCAGACAGAAACCGCGATCGCCACCCTTAATCGAGATTTGCAGAACCGGGTTGATGATCTGCAAACTCTGTTTGAGGTGATTCCAGTGGGCATTTTGATGAGCGATGATTTGGAATTTCAGCACATTCGAGCCAACCCTGAGTTTGCCCGCATTTTAGGCATTCCCTTTCGTGACAACGCTTCGTGGACACCGCCAGCCGAGAGCACTGGTCCTACCTACAAAGTGTTTCAGCATGGTAAAGAACTGACTCCAGAGGAAACTCCTCTGCGCTACGCAGGGCTGCATGGCATTTCGTTAAAGGGCATAGAGGTGGATATTTTGCGGGGAGATGGCACCCTGTTTAATCTCTATGGCTATGCCTCTCCTCTGCGGAATGAGCACGGTCAGCCACGCGGCTCGGTGGGTGCCTTTTTGGATATTACTGATCGCAAACGTACCGAAGCCGAGCGTGAACAACTGTTAGAACGCGAGCAAATTGCCCGTGAGCAAGCAGAAGCCGCTAACCGGATTAAAGACGAATTTCTAGCGGTGCTATCCCACGAATTGCGCACACCGCTTAACCCGATTCTGGGTTGGGTGCAGCTGCTACGCAAGGGCACGTTAGATCAACCAACAATGGCGATCGCGCTGGAAACCATTGAACGCAATGCTAAGTTGCAAACCCAACTGATCGAAGATTTACTGGATATTTCGCGCATTCTTCAGGGCAAACTGTCCCTCAAGCTGGATGCGGTTGACTTAGTCGTCACCATTGAAGCCGCCAAAGAAACCGTTCGGTTAGCTGCTGAATCAAAGTCGATTACCCTTCACACGACGTTGGAAACTACAACCCGATCACCTTTGGGTGATGCCAACCGCCTACAGCAGGTGATCTGGAACTTACTCTCAAATGCGGTGAAGTTTACGCCACCAGAGGGTCATGTGTATATTGCCTTGACCTACAGCAAGATCGAAGCTCAAATTACCGTGCGAGATACGGGGAAAGGCATTAACTCGGACTTTCTGCCGTTTGTCTTTGATACCTTTCGGCAAGCCGATGGTACTATCACCCGTAAGTTTGGCGGGTTAGGGTTGGGGTTGGCGATCGTCCGGCAGATTGTAGAGTTGCATGGCGGCACGGTCTCAGCAGAAAGTGCGGGAGAGGGGCTGGGAGCAATCTTTAGCGTTCGTTTGCCGCTGCGGGGAGGGGCATTGCCTGTGAGCAAACACCCCGCGCCTGTCGCTCAGCCGTTGAGTTTGCAAGCAGTACACATTCTGGTTGTGGAGGATGAGGCAGATACACGCGACCTGTTGGCCTTTATCCTGACACAAGCGGGTGCAACAGTAACCGCCGTTGCATCTGCTGCCTGTGCTCTAGAGAGCTTGCTGAAATCCGTTCCAAATGTGTTGCTGAGCGATATTGGCATGGCTGAGATGAATGGGTATAGCTTGATGCGCCAAATTCGATCGCTCAAGCCAGAACAGGGGGGACACATTCCCGCCATTGCACTCACAGCGTATGTGGGTGAGTATGACCAGCAGCAAGCTCTAGAAGTTGGCTTTCAGCAGCACCTCTCAAAGCCTGTAGAGCCAAATGTTTTGGTAGACGCGATCGCGCAGCTACTCCAGTCTTCCTCTGTATAACTGGTTTGTTTGGTGTCGATCGCTCAAACTCTCAAGTTCATCATTAAAGCTCTATCCCGCACTCGTGGGGCTTTAAGCCTTGCCATCGAGTCTTTGAGTGTCGTCGTTGAGTGTTTAGGACCCAGCCGTGAGTCTTTAGGACTTGTCGTCGAGTCTTTAAGCCTTGCCATCGAGTCTTTGAGTGTCGTCGTCGAGTGTTTGACTGTCATCGTCGAGTCTTTGAGTGTCGTCGTTGAGTCTGTAGAACTCATCGTTGAATGTTCAAGCCTCGTCGTCGAGTCTTTGAACCTCGTCGTCGAGTCTTTGAACCTCGTCGTTGAGTGTTTGAGCTTCGTCATTAAGTCTTTGAGCTTCGTTGTTGAATGCTTGCTGACAGAAGCTGAGAAGTCAAGTCTCCAAACGCAGCCTGATACTCAACGGCATCTGTTTATGGAAAGACCTAGTTTCTGCGTCAGCGCAGAGTTATAGAACTTATACCGATTTAAAGAATGACGGCTACAGATCAATCGGTGGGTAGGGGCAAGGCAATGCCTTGCCCCTACAGGATGTGTCGCATTTTCAATTCAAATTGGTATTACGCATTTTGATTAAAACCTCGGAGGTTTAAGCGACAGCATTTGTTCAATGCTTGATGCTTGATTAAAACCTCCGAGGTTTGCGCCAGTTCTGAGTTAAAGTAACTCTTTTTCCTTTAGCTTTTGCAATTCTTGGGGCGTAAACGGATTGTTGCCTTGTTGGAGTTTGTTGATCCAGCGCTGTCTTTGGGTGCGGCGATCGTCCTCTTCCGTCCAATTGACAAACACCTGAAAGTCCTCAATGGCACCCGCAAAATCGCCCGTCATTGCTCTGGCAACCCCCCGACTGTCGTGGAACTCACCATTATCAGGATCTGTTGCTACTACTTTTTCGCAAATAGGCATGACAGCGGTGGCATAGTCTTGAACGCTACCGCTACCACAGAGGTAGTTCCAGTTCCAATTTCTAAGTAGCAGGAGACGGGCTACTTTGATCGCTTCTGCCTGGTTGTAGAGCGCGATCGCGGGTTTAATCTCGCCTCGTCTCACCATGCTGTTTGCCCGGTCAATCAACCCACGCGCCTGATGAAACTTTGCTTCTACCTCTGGCTCGATCGCCAATCCAGGGTTTAGTTGGAGTGCCTGTTTGAAGTGGGCGATCGCGGCTGTGATGTCCCCGTAGTAAGCTGATGTTCTCCCTTCGTCAATCAACCGTCTGGATTTTCCTTTTGCTGCCAAGGTCTGAGCTTCCGATGTTGGGGTAAGGGTCAGTTGGGGATTTAGCTTTAGCGCAGCTTGAAATTTGGCAACAGCACCATTGATCTTTTCATCGAGCGCCAGGTCTTGTCCTTCTTCTACTAACCTGAGCGCCTTAGACCGATCAGCAAGGGTTTTCGCTTCGACTTCTGGGTTCAGGGTGAGGTTTGGGTTGCGCTGCACTGCCCGACGAAACAGCGTCACGGCTCCAGCAACATCGTTGGCGTTTGCCAGGTTGGTCGCGGCAGGCACCAGATTGGAGTCATTCTGGCAGGGTTCGAGGTCGAGCAGAACGTTGGGATGAGTGATGAGGTAGTTTTGGAGGAGCGTACAGTCTCGTTGCGTCAATGCTTGAGGTGACTGAAGATCGGCAATATTCCATAAAACTGTTGCTGTGCCACTACCAAAGGCGATCGTCTGACCATCGCGGCTAAAGTCTGCACCCCGTGGAACATTCTCTGTTTGCAGCGTCATCAATAAGGTGCCGTCTCGCTTCCACAGTCGCACGGTTTTATCATCGCCACTGGAAACCACCAGTTGATTATCGCGACTAATTACTGCTCGTGTGACACCACCCGTATGCCCTTTCAGTGTGCTGATCAGCTTACCATCTCGCGTCCAGAGTTTAATGGTGCGATCCCAGCTTGTGGTGGCAATGGTTTGACCGTCTGCGCTAAACCTGGTGTAAGTGACATCTGCGGTATGACCTTTGAGTATTGCCCCTGGTTTACCGTTCTGCCAAAGTTTCACGGTTTTGCCGCTTGGGGTTGCAAGTGTTTGCAAATCGGATCCAATGCGCCCTCCCTCTAACCACTCACGCGGCACTTTAACCTTTTTTAACACTTTGCCGTCCATGTTCCAGACGATTAAGGTTTTTGTCTCTTGGATTAAAGCCGCGATCGCCTGATCGTCTTGACCGAAGTTAATTTCAGTTGTGGGCGTCTCTAACCGTATCAACGTTTTTCGCAGTGTGCCATCCCAGTTCCAGAGCTTGATCGTTTTGTCATCGCCTGTCGTTGCAATCAGACTGCCATTGGTGCTAATGCTAACGTCGTTGATGCCATTCGCATGGGGTACCACCCGCTTTAGCATTGTGCCATTCTGTAATCGCCAGAAAGTGAGGACATTGCCATCGCCTGTTTCTAGCACCTGCCCATCGGGGCTGAATGCCAGTCCGTAGACAAAGCTATCCGTTCCTTCCAGTACTCTCAGTAGATTGGTTTTAAGCTGCCAGAGTTTGACAGTGCCATCGCCGCTGCCCGATGCCAGGGTTTGTCCATCGGGGCTAAATCGAACATTGGTGATCCAGTCACTATGTCCTTTTAGGGTGGTTAGCAATGTACCATCGGGCTTCCAGAGCTTGATGGTGTTATCGACGCTAGCGGTTGCCAGGGTTTTGCCATCGGGACTAAAGCGTGCATCACTGACTGGCTCAGTATGCCCTTTCAGAGTTCGCAGCAACGCGCCATCGAGTGCCCACAGCTTCACGGTTTGATCGCCAGCGCCAGTGGCGATCGTTTTGCCATCGGGGCTGAAACTAATGCTGTTTACCTGTCCTCGATGCCCCCTCAAGGTTCTCAACAGTGTGCCATCCAATGTCCAAAGTTTGATGGTTCTGTCGTTGCTGCTGCTTGCCAGGGTACGACCATCAGGGCTGAAGCGCACCGCATTGACCTCATCGTGATGACCGCTTAGAGTTTTTAGCCGTGTTCCTTTCTCTACATCCCACAGCATCACCGTGCGATCACCACTGGCAGAGGCAAGCACACGTCCATCAGGGTTGAAGGCAAGATCAAAAATGCTATCTTGGTGTCTCTTAAAGGTTTTCAGCAGCTTACCGTTCAGCGCCCAGAGTTTGATGGTTGAGTCGATAAAGTTGCTGGTAGCGATCGTTTTGCCATCGGGGCTAAAGCTGACCGCGTAGGCATAACCATCTTGCTTGAAAGTATTAAGCAGCGTACCATCCAGCTTCCAAAGCTTGACGGTGCCATCATCACTGCTGGTTACCAGCGTCTTACCATCGGGGCTAAAGCTGATCTGCCGCACGTAATCGCTGTGACCTTCCAGGCGACTGCGCTCTTTCGCTCCATAGGTCACTCGTTGCAAGGCGGTCATCGCCTGGTTGCGCGTATTTGCATCCAGGTTTTGATGGCGCTGAAGTTGCTGCCCGACCTTCACACCGTCAATCAATGCTTCAATGTCTTTGTTTGATGCAAGGTTAGCGCTGGCAGAGGCACTCAACGCTAGAAGTTGCCCCTTTTCAGCCTCAAGCTGACGTTGCTTTGCCTGGTGATATTGGGTGACAGCAAGGAGGGCAAGGGCGAGCGCTCCTACAAATCCCACACTAGAGATGAGGCTGGTGCGTCGCTGACGCTGAATTTCGGCTTTACCGCTGGCAAGAATGTACTGCGTTTGCAGAGCAGTCGGTTTGGGATCTTTATCGGTGCCAAGACTGAGCCAGCGGCTAGCTGACTTGAGATCACTCCCGCGCAGCAAAAAGCTATCATCTTGTCCCTTGCTGTCCCACTCGATCGCCCGCACCAGCAATCGGGTATGCGCGTGAACGTGCTCCAGATCCATGTCGATCGCTTCAAGCAGCGACTGAAACGCACAATCAAAATCATCCTCTTCACGAAAGAACAGCCAGTTGTGCCGTCTTAGTGCTTCGTGTGCCTGCTGCCGCTCAAAATCATCGCGCCGGACGACAGGTACCAGGCGCTTGTGGTGCTGCACCGCGTGGTCAAGTTCTTGATTGCACACCCTGGAAGCGGTGGAATCAGGACTGACTACAAAGACAAAGGTGTCAGCCGCTTCAATCCCACGCTCAATTTCTTGCCACCAGTCAGCGGTGAGGGGAATGTCTTCCCAATCCACCCAGGCGTCGCGATCGCACTGCGCCAACGCGGTATGCAGCGCCTTGACAAAATCCTTATCTTTGCGCGAATAGGAGATAAACACGTCTGCCATGATCCAATCTCCAGAGAAAGGATAAAGCTTGCTTCACAGTAACAGGCTTTTGCTCCGGAGAAACATGGAGTGCTTGTTTGTGAAACTCAGTGCCTTGGCAGAGGTGGCAATAGGCATAGATTTTGTCATTGCGGCATTGGGATTGCGAAGCCCACACGGCTATGAGGCGACTGAGTTGTTTCACAACGAATGAATCACCGCTGAACTTTATCCTCTTTCGTTTCTTTGACTACTCGCCCTATCAGGCTACTTCGAGACTAGTGGTCTATCAAACAACTATTGACGAGTGGATTCGGTAAGATGAGACTCGCCACTTTAACGTCAACCCGATGGCTAAAAAATACAATGTTGCGCTCACGACTGAGGAGCGACAGTATCTGGAACAATTTACGATGACCGGGAAACACGCGGCTTATCAAAGCAATCATGCTCGCATCTTGTTGAAAGCAGATCGCAATCAAGCCGAAGGCAGTTGGCGTGACCAGGGCATCAAAGGTGCCCTCGACCTCAGCGTGAGAACCATCGAGCGGGTGCGACAGCGCTTTGTCGAAGCAGGGATGGAAGTGGCTTTGAAGTGTCGTCCAGGAGCAGGACGCAAGCAAGCAGTGACCGGAGAAGCGAAGCGCATTTGATTGCGCTGCATTGTAGCGAAGTCCTAAGCGGACAGGGACGCTGGACCCTGCCATTGTTAGCCGACCGGATGGTCGAACTCAGCTATGTCGAACAGATCAGTCATGAGAGTGTGCGACAAGTGCTGAAAAAAACAAACTGCAACCTTGGAAGCAAGAGTGTTGGGTGATTCCACCGGAGCAGAACGCTGAATTCGTGTGGTGAATGGAGTCCGTTTTAGAGCTGTATCAGACCCGCTACAATCGAGCCTTTCCGATCGTTTGTCTTGATGAAGCCACCAAGCCACTGGTCAAAGAAACGGTGATTCCGATTCCGGCTCAACCGGGTGTGTCTGAGCGAGTCGATTATGCGGTAGTGCCCCAGAGGGCAGGATGACGAGAGCGTGGGAGGGGGAGAAATGCCCATCATCACACCCTCTCACCCTCGCTCCATTATTCTTTATCCTTTCCAAAATAGGACTACCGAATCACCTTTATAAACGCCAAATTTTTATGCGTTCTGATTATGAAGATGCTAGTTTTGCAGCTTCAAATCAAAAACTGAAAAAATTTTGGGACAACTTTCTTGATACGGAGTTGAAAATTATTGATAAAGCAATCTTTGAACAAATGGCTGATGTTGCTGCGAGACCGATCGACTCTTACCAAAATGGTGAGTGAGGTAGGCAGCAGTATGCATCAAAAACGATCGCAAAATCTGTCGTACTTTAAACAGGCGACCATTTGTGGATTTGGATACAACCAAAGTCGAGACAATCATCAAATATCGAAGTGACAGTTTTGGGAGTGATCGAACGTGACGTTTTCGCAGATTCCCGTGATTGATATTGGTGGCTTACGATCGCCCAACCTGAGCGATCGCAAAAGTGTTGCGGTAGAGATTCGTCACGCTAGCCATGACGTAGGCTTTTTCTACATTGCCAATCATGGAGTCCCAGCAGCGGCGATCGCGGAGACGTTTGTGCAGAGCAAACGCTTTTTTGATCAACCCCTGGCGTTTAAGAATACAGTTTCGATTGCGCGATCGCCTATCTCGCGCGGCTATGAGGCGATTGGGCAGCAGGCGCTTGACCAGATCCCCGATTTAAAAGAAGGGTATTACATTGGGGTCGATCGGGGTGCGGATGATCCCTTAGTGCAGACTGGCATACCCAATCATGGAGCCAATCAGTGGTCTACTCTACCCGGTTGGCGTGAGCCACTCGAAGCCTATTTCGCTCAGATGCTGGCGCTCTCTGCTCAACTATCCCGCGCCTTAGCTCTATCACTAGACCTGGACGAACGTTACTTTGACCCAATGATGGACAACTCCATGTCGGTCTTGCGACTGCTGCACTACCCGCCGCATTCGGTAAACGCAGTAGCAGATCAGCTTGGCTGTGGTGCCCATACAGACTGGGGCTGCCTGACGATCTTGCTGCAAGATCAGGTGGGTGGCTTAGAGGTTCGCAATGCCAGAGGTGAATGGATTCGGGCAGAACCCATGCCAGGAACCTTTGTGATCAACCTGGGCGATATGATGGCACGCTGGACGAATGGCTATTACCAATCCACACCGCATCGCGTGATGAATCGATCGGGCCAGGAGCGCTACTCCATTCCCTTCTTTTTCGATCCTTACTACCATGCACTCGTGGAATGTCTGCCTACGTGTCAGAGTGTAAAACAACGACCAAAGTACGCGCCGATCACCGCTGGAGCGCACATTATGGAAATGTACCGCAAGACCTATCAGCCAGCGTCCACTCGATCGTGAAGAAACTGGCGTGCGGTCGGTATGGTGCAAGGCAGAGGGCAGAAGGCCAACTCAAATCTTGCACCACTCTCAAGAAAACGTACTTGGGGCCTTACTGGCGATCGCCTTGCCCCGCCCTGCCCTAAAAGTGCGGGCTAACAGAGGAAAGTCCACTTCTAGTGGACTGGAAATCAACTGATACCAGGTTAAATTGAAAATGCAACACATTCTGTAGGGGCAAGGCATTGCCTTGCCCCTACCCAACGATCATCTGTAGCGATTGTTGTTTGAATCGGTATGAGACGCAATTGAAAATGCAACACATTCTGTAGGGGCAAGGCATTGCCTTGCCCCTACCCAACGATCATCTGTAGCGATTGTTGTTTGAATCGGTATGAGACGCTTTGCAGTCCGTTTTAACGGACTTCGTACTGTTAGCCCGTAATTTATTGCAGGGTGGGTTGTTGCGAGAGGTGCAAGATCCCATCAGGTAATCACTGTTGGTTTTGCCATACCCGTGTGAGTGTGGATGCCCGCAATGTCATCTGCGATCGTAATCAGGTCAGCAAGGGCCTCCTGCGGGTCAAGATGGTGTTTGGCAATATTGGGTTCGTAGCTTTCCAGGTAAATTCGCAGCGTTGCGCCCTGGGTACCAGTGCCAGAGAGCCGCAGCACAATGCGAGAACCATCGGTAAAGCCAATCCGCACACCTTGATTGGTGCTAACGCTGCCGTCGATCGGGTCGGTGTAGCTGAACTCATCTGCATACTCAACTTCATACGCACCAAAGCGTTTGCCTGCCAGCGTGGGCATCTGGTCGTGAACCCCTTTCATGAGGGTTGCCGCGCGATCGCTGTCCACCCCTTCGTAATCATGGCGAGAGTAGAAATTGCGTCCATACTGCTGCCAGTGTTCCATCACGATCTGTTCGACCGATTCTTGCCGTACCGCTAGAATGTTGAGCCAAAATAGCACTGCCCACAGCCCATCTTTTTCGCGGACGTGGTTAGAGCCTGTGCCAAAGCTTTCTTCCCCACAGAGAGTCGCCTTGCCAGCATCCAACAAATTGCCGAAGAACTTCCAGCCCGTTGGCGTTTCGTAGGCTTCAATACCCAGGCGCTTCGCCACACGATCGGCGGCCTGACTCGTGGGCATCGATCGCGCAATGCCTGCCAACCCATCTTTGTAACCGGGAACCAGCTTGGCATTGGCCGCCAGCACCGCGAGACTATCGCTGGGCGTGACAAAGAAATGCCGACCCAGAATCATGTTGCGATCGCCATCCCCATCCGAGGCCGCACCAAAATCTGGCGCATTCTCCCCAAACAGCACCTCCACGAGATCATGAGCATACACCAGGTTTGGATCAGGATGCCCGCCCCCAAAATCTTCCAGCGGGATGCCGTTTTGTACAGTGCCAGCAGGCGCACCCAACGCTCCTTCAAATAGTGCATAAGCATATGGCCCCGTCACCGCATGAAGTGAATCCATACACATACGAAATTGTCCACTGGTGAGGAGCTGGCGGATGCGATCGAAGTCAAACAATGACTCCATCAACTCTGCATAATCCGAGACCGGATCGATCACTTGAATGGTGCTGGTACCCAAGGAAACGCTGCCAAGGGCATCCAAATCAACATCAGGCGCGTCCAAAATTTTGTACTGCGCGATCGACTTACTGTGGGCAAAGATTGCCTCCGTTACCTTCTCAGGTGCAGGCCCACCGTTGCTAATGTTGTACTTAATGCCAAAATCTTCGGTCGGGCCACCCGGATTATGGCTGGCAGACAAAATAATGCCACCAAACGCATGGTTTTTACGAATCACACAGGAGGCAGCGGGTGTGGAGAGAATGCCACCCTGCCCCACCAACACCTGCCCAAAGCCATTTGCCACCGCCATCTTTAAGATGATTTGAATCGCCTCGCGGTTGTAGTAGCGACCATCGCCGCCCACCACCAGCGTTTGTCTCTGAAAACCCTCCAAACTGTCAAAAATAGACTGGACAAAGTTTTCCAGATAGTGCGGCTGCTGAAACGTCGGCACTTTCTTCCGCAGTCCGGAGGTGCCAGGTTTTTGGTCGAGGAAGGGGGTCGTTGTAATCGTTTGTATGTTCATACCAATAGCCTTCTCTAATCCGTTCCTTCATCAGCCAATGTCGATCATCACGAGGTCTAAGATGCTAAGACAGGCACCCGATCGCCGTTGAGATCACTCAAGGCCAGAACCAGGGGTCTGTTTTTCACGATCGCGTTTACATCTTAATGCAGTCCAATTTGTGTGGATCAGCATGACTTCTCGTCCTGTTTGATCATCTTGTTTGAGCGATCGCACATTCTTCAAATCATACGACTCAGGGGTTAAGAGAGTATGGCACAAGCCAAAACATTACCGACATCTCATCCAACGACGCGGTATGAGGCAAGACTGGCAGCTAGCAAATCGTCATTTCACAACGGTGACAACGGTGCCGAGAGTGACTTGCTTAAACAGAGCTTCAACGTCTTTGTTGTACATTCTCACACAGCCGTGCGAAGCCGCCCTGCCCACCGAACGAGGCGTCGGCGTACCATGAAACCCAATCCAATTTTTACCATCTGTCCAAAAGCCAATCCAATAACGTCCCAACGGATTTTCAGGATCGCCACCGGGAATGACGACTCCCTTTTGTAAGGGGTGCACCCAGGTTGGGTTTTTGATCATCTGCTTCACTTCATAGCTACCGACAGGCGTCTCCCAACCTGGACGACCCACCGCGATCGGGTAGCTTTTGATCAGGGTATCGCCTCGGTAGAGGGTAACCTGGCGACGACTCAAGCGAATTTCTAGCCGTAGCGCTTGCGGATCGACTTCGGCAGGGGTTGGCTTTGGCTCAAACTGCAAGTCTGGATGAAACCCTGGATCAAGATACGGCGTTAATGCGGCTGGAATCTTCAGGTGGCTAGGCTGAGCTGGAGCGGCTGGATCAGACGTAGTGGGAGGCTCTGATTTCAATGGTATTGGTTTCTTATCTTGCGCTGGCGGCTGCGTGGAGGCAATCGCAACAGGGCGCTGTGCTGCTAATGCTACCGAAGGCACGACCCAGAAACTAACGGTTACAAGCACACGTACAAGGCGCACTGAAAATTGCGACATAGCCTAAATAAAAGCTCAGGAGACTCTTTATGATGAAAGCAAGAGAGACGGCGATTGGCAATATATCTTTTGTAGGAAAACGTGCAAAAGTGTTGTTTTTGATACTCGCCGCTTTGCAGGAGGCCATAGATCGACCCAGCCATTCATCATATGCCATTCTTTCGACCGATGCTTCCGTTTCGCGGACAGTTGATGATGACCGAAAAGAGGCGATCGGTAGAGGGATTAGGGCATGAAGCCGAAGGTTGTTTTCAAGCTACTGAAGGATACAGTAACCGAATGGAATGAAGATAAGGTGCCATTATGGGCGGCGGCACTGGCATATTACACGATCTTTTCGCTGGCTCCACTGCTGTTGATTGCGATCGCGATCGCAGGTGTGGCGTTTGGCGAAGACGCAGCACGGGGCGAAATCGTTGGGCAAATTCAGGGCTTAGTAGGCAAGGAAGGAGCAACCGCCATTCAATCTATGATTCAAAACGCGCATCGTCCTGGCTCTGAGGGCACGATCGCAACCGTCGTTGGCGTCGCCACACTGCTGTTTGGGGCATCCGGTGTGTTTGGGCAGCTACAGGATGCCCTCAACACCATTTGGGGTGTGAAGCCAAAGCCAGGGCAGGGCATGAAAAGCTTTCTCCAGTCTCGCTTTTTGTCCTTTGCGATGGTGCTGGTGATCGGCTTTTTGCTGCTGGTCTCTCTAGTACTGTCGGCAGCGCTGGCGGCGATCGCCACATTTTTTAGCCGCTTCATGCCTGATCTGGTGATCTTGGGTCAGGTATTGAACTTTGTATTTTCTTTCGGCTTTATCACACTGCTCTTTGCCGCCATTTACAAATTCTTACCGGATGTCAATGTTGCCTGGAAAGATTTGTGGATTGGTGCCGCAACGACTGCTTTATTGTTCAATATCGGCAAGTTTCTGATTGGGCTGTATCTGGGTAGCAGTGGGGCAAGTTCGACCTACGGCGCGGCAGGCTCACTTGTAGTCATCTTGCTGTGGGTCTTTTACTCCGCTCAAATTATTCTCTTTGGCGCGGAGTTTACGCAGGTTTTTGCCAAATATCGTGGCTCTGAAATTACGCCCAGCGCTCATGCCGTGCGGATCACCCAGGCGACAGCACAGCCTCAAGCAGAGAGCGACGAGCGACGGCCCACAAAGCGGAACGGCAAAGGTACATCTGCAACCCAGCAGGAGCAATCAACACATCCATCAGGTGCTCACACATCAGCACCTTCTCAAAAAGCCCGATCGATCGCGGCGCTTTTAGGTTCGGTGGTGATGCTAGCTAGCACAGTACGGCGATCGTCTACTCGATCGCGGCGACGCAAACGGCGCTAGAAGGTAAATCACGCGCGACAACCCAGGCTGTCGCGCGTAACAACGCCAGTGGTGGGATTCACACCCTCAGCCCGTTTGCAAAGTTGAGTCAGATCATAGCGATCAAGAATCGCATCTGTAAAATCTGCCCCTGTGATGTCAGCTTCTTCAAAAATACTGCTAGACAGCGTTGCTCCAATCAAAATAGCATTGGTCAATTTGGCTTTGTAAAACGTGACGCGATCGCCCAACGCATTTTCTAAATTCGCACCTGTCAAATCGGCTCCCAAAAGATTGCCTTTCGTCAAAATAGCGCCCTTCATATTAGCGCCAGCAAAGTTTGTGCCTCGCATTTCAGCTGCCACAAAGACTCCTCCAACTAAATCCATGTTGGCAAAATCTCGGTTTCCAAGATTCGTGTTGCTGTAGTTAATGGTTTTGGCTTGAGCGAATGCTGGTGCGGCTCCTACAAGCACCCATAACCACGCCAGCGCGATCGCCAACAGAATCAGAAGCGATCGTTTCACCACACTCATAATGGGTAGTTGCATGATCTTAGAACTTACGCATTGACAGAAGTGGCAATGTCTGAAGTCAGACAACAGCCGATCTGGAGAGGTTTTTCAAAATAAACTGACGGATCACTGGCACAAATAGCTGCCTAGACACCTGATACAGGTTA
>JAHHIE010000008.1 GCA_019358945.1 Stenomitos rutilans HA7619-LM2
ACAACTCAATTCCCGTAACGTCCGGTCTTCTTCTTCGCTCAGCGTCACAGACACAGGAGCAGGCATAGTCAAATCTTCTTTGAATCGACACGCTCTATATTAGGCTTAATTTGGTTGATCTACTTAGTGCGTTCTCGCTGCTTTTTATACTGGGTCTGAGCATCAGTTTGGTCATTTCGGGGTGGGGTATCTTTAATCCACTGCAACCTGATACCAACAACAGTCTGGCGGTAGCAGCTCCTGGCAAGGAATTTGTCTTGCGGATTGGGCACCAAAAATTTGATCCATTGACGCTGGTGAAGGCAAAGGGTGCTCTAGAAACCCGCCTCAAGCCATTAGGTGTAACTTCTGTGCAATGGATCGAATTTCCATCAGGCCCACCAATGCTAGAGGCATTGAATGCAGGCAGCATTGATTTTGCTCGCACGGGTGATACGCCTCCCGTTGTGGCTCAAGCCGTTGGGATTTCGCTTGTGTATGTAGGGAGCAGTGGGCCTAAAGATCAGAGTTCTGCTGTGTTAGTGAAGCGCGGTTCACCCATCAAGACGATCGCGGATTTAAAGGGTAAGAAAGTTGCTTTTGCCAAGGGATCAAGTGCAAACTATCTGATTGTAAAGATCTTAGAATCGGGCAAGCTGGCACTCAGCGATATCGAACCTGTGTATCTCGCTCCTGCTGATGCACGTGCCGCCTTTGAGCAGGGTAGTATTGATGCCTGGGTGATTTGGGACCCGTTTTATGCGGCGGCACAGGTGCAATCTGAAGCGCGTGTCGTTCGCAATAGTAGTGGCCTAGTGAACAATCGAGATTTTTATTTGGCGACAAAAGCCTTTGCTGACCAGCACGCTGATGTGATTAAACAGATTCGAGCAGAGACTCAGACGGTGGCTAGTTGGGCATCCAAAAATCCAACACAGGTGGCCGCGTTGCTGTCACCCATCTTGAAGCTTGATCCAGGGATTTTAGAGATTGTGACCAAGCGGCGCAACTATGGCTTTGAACCTGTGACTCCTCAGATCGTTGCTGAACAGCAAGCGATCGCCGATACGTTTTACAATCTCAAGCTGATTCCCAAAGCCATCAAAATAGCAGACGCTGTGCATCCATCGGCGATCGCGCTCAATGCCAGGTAACGTGCTTTTCGGCAAAGCGTTCGCTATTTTACCGTTTGACTCACGCTGATCAAGGGGGCTTTTGTCCCCTTTCCTGCATTCTCACCATCGACCTGGAGTTAATGTTCACCTGAATCTAACGTTGACCTGCAAAACCTAAGTTTGTTGCCTTCAGGACTTACGCATTTGCCCCCAAACCCCCAATTCTAGGGGTTTTAATTGGCTCGGTTCCCTCAGAATTGGGGGCTAGGAGGCGAAAGATGACCGCGTTTGCGTAAGTCCTAGCCTTGAATCTCATCGAGTGATCTTCAGGCAAAGTAAATTGCTGCATGACTCATCTTTCTTCAACACCTCAGCAGGCTCAAAGTAGACAGGCTCAAAATAGACAGGCTCAGTCTCATCGCCTGTTGGGGCACCTTCCACCCTTTCGTAAAGCAGGCATTTCACCAGCAGCCTGGATAAGCGTAGGGGTGTCTGTAGGCTTGCATCTTGGGCTGCTGCTTTTACCTTTTGAAAATGACGAGGTGTCTACTCCGTCGAAGTTGCCAGAAAAACAGATACGCATCACGCAACTGGCAAAGCAGGTAAAGACGATCGCGGCACCCAAAAAGGCGCTGAAGCCAACCGTGAAGCCCTTGCTGCGTCGTCCAATGCCGTCAATGCCACAGCCAAAAACGCCGTCCGCACCACAGACCACTCAACCGCAATCCGCTTCAGGTGCAGGTAGCTGGGATGATTTTCCACTCTATCCAGATGCACAATCAGGCTGCTTTACCCTGTCATCCTGTTTTCAAACAACTGCTAGTTTGCAGCAGGTTGCGGACTTTTATACTAGAGCCTTACCGGATAAAAAGTATGAGTTTAAGCGGACGTTGAGTGAGGGCGATCGTCAGGTTTTTCAAGTTTCGCGTAGCGGGTTGTCTCAGTTTTTGAGTTTGCTTCAGACTCAGAGCGGTAGTGTGTTTGTGCTTTCAGCCGCACCGCGATCGCTAGACGACTTGAAGACAGCCGTTGAGGTACCACCCGAACTCATCACGCTCCTGGGTGATTTGAATGCTCAAACCGCTGCACCCGATCACTTTTTGCAACCAGACCTGTTTTACACGCGATCGCGGGAGCAAGGGATTGGCGCTGGCAAACTGATTCCCAAAGCGGGCATTCGGTATATCAGCCTGGTTCCTGGTCAAACCGCTGGCAAACTGATGGATGATGTGTTTCGCGCGAATTTGCAAACCAACGATTTTGAAATTACCGATTTGCCACAGCCCTTTGGCGGTGGTAAGGTGTACCAAATTCAAAAAGGAGACACGCGGTTCTACCTCAATTTAGTGCCGACTAAAGACAACGCCAGCACTCTCGTCGTTGTTTGGAAAGACCGACCAGAATAAGCGGAACCATTGAGCCGCTCGCGACCAAGCTTCTGCTTACAGCGGTTCCTAATGCAATCAGCCACCATCTCATCAAGACGGATGCCGGGTTTAGGGTATTGGGTGTGGTGGCACCATAAGTTAGCGAAAGCGTTGTGAAACCGATAGGGGTGCGGTTGATTGGTTCTCCTTGATCACTGGTAGGTTGGTTTGTGCCAAGGTACTGGTTGCTGTGTTTGATGACGATCGCAGGGTTAGCGTTTCATCCGAATCAGTTACCTTCAATGCTGATGCAGACTGCTTGACAGTTGGCGGGGTGACAGCAAGCGTTTGTTTTGCCTGAAGGTACCACTGCTCATTGGTTGTAAAGCGCACGTTTGGGCCTTCTAACGTTTTGCCCTGGCGTTCTAATTGCTGCTTGAGCACTTTGGACTGGTTGCCAGGGTCGATCGTGGCTAGAAAGACGACTTCAGGGCTGGGTTGTAGCGGCCCTAACTGGCGCTGGTTCGCTTGCCACACTTCCTGATATTGACCATCCGGTGCGCTTTGCCACAGTTTAAGCGTTGCTTGCCAGCGACCTTGCGACACAATGACCGTCTGACGATCAAGGATGGCGTAGTTTGGTGTGGCTGCTGGTGCGATCGCCTGGGAAGCAGTAGCCAGAGGACGAATCCCTTGCACAATAATCTGGCTTTGATCAGGAACATTAGTGCTACCTGAAACGGTGAAAACACCTAGACGGTTCGATGGCTCAACGTTCAGACTCAGTTCTACCTGAGACGATCGCTGCTGGGTGCAACTAACCGTTAGTAGTAATAATGCAGTGCCAATGGCTTTGGCTGACCAGTGAAAAGTCTGATTTAGGCGTAGGGCACTGGGCAATAGAACGTTAGACATAATACATCCTTGAGGTTCATTTGTCGTAGTAGGCTCTTTAGCCCAACTGCTATTACAAAGAACACTTCTTTCAGTATTTCTCCGGAGCTTATTTTCACTGAGCGTAAAGATTGGAGAAGCGGCGCACAGAGCCATGCAAATGCTTTACACCTGCTTCATCCAACTCGGTTGAATTTTAACTTTAGGTGAATGGCACTGAAATAACAATCCGAACTGCCCCCCGCCCCCAAGTTTGGGGGAGCCAAACCTCAGAGTCCCCCAAATTTGGGGGATTTAGGGGGCGACCAGGGTGAAGCGTGTCCTTAAGTCAGCGCCATTCAACTTTAGGTGTTTTGAGAGAGCTATTCAGGCTGGTTTTAGCAATGAAATCTCAAACAACTAGTAGTGCTGAGTGGAAATTCAGCAACCCTACTAACTCAGTCCTCAGCACTCAGTCCTCAGCACTCAGTCCTCAGCACTCAGTCCTCAGCACTGTCTAACCGAAGGGTTGGTGAATTTACACCGTAGAGTACTAGCGCGTTTTCTAATTCGGAATCTTGTTCAGATTGCATCTAGCTTGCCTCATTAAATTGATTATGCAGGGATTGCTGCTTTTAAGGACGAAGCGGGAATGACTTCGGCTTCTTCGTAATGCCATGACGTGCATGCTGCATGCGATCGCGTAACCGTGGCCTCCTTAAAAGAATGAGATTGGAGTTTAGTTAATCGTGGTGTGAATGGAATGAGTTCTGAGCTTTCGCCGTCCAATATCTTTACGCCTCTTTCGCCCTGGAAAAGTAGACTGACAGGTCCACTCTCTTTAACGGTCTTTCTGACTGGAGGTGTAGTCCCCGCAAACCCAGCACCGTTGCCTCAGATTGATCGTGTTGCCTCGCCGTCCCAACAAATGTTGGCAGAACAAGCCTCGCTGGCTGCTTTGCGCGTGAGACAACAGGACGCGCTACAGCCAACGATCACCACTGCTGCGATCGCGCCTCCCCAATCGCTTCCCTCTGTAGAAACGTCACCATCTAGCTACAACAGCGAAGAAGCATTGATTGGGCAGATGGCAGGTAAGCCTGCGGCAACTCGTGCCAAACCTGCAAACGTAACGTCGCCTGCATTCTCACCTCCCACTGCTGCCATTACAGCCTCAAAGCGTGCGGTACCTGCGGCAAAACCTCAGAAGGCACCCATTCTCATCACCGCCGGCACGAATTCTGATCTGGGACTAAACCTATTTGCGCCCTCCCCGGAGGATGGCTGCGGTGCTCAGTGTGGTGGCTCTTTGCTGCCAGTGCCCAAACTTCCCCGGTGGGGTTCGCCAACTCTGGCGCAGTCAACGCCACCCCCGCCTTACCCAACCCTGCCAACACCTAGCTTGCTAGATGGGTCGATGCCACCTGGAATCATGCCTACGGGGACAGTACCCACAGGCGGGATGACCAGTGAGCCGCTGCAACTGCCGACGAGCAGCCCGGCCAGCATTCAACCGCCTGGGTTAAGAACGCAGGCTGAAACGACACCAACACCCCGAAAAACGCTGCTTCGCACGACAGCACTGAGCGATCCATCGATTAAGCTGCAAGGGGTTTATCTGTATCAAGGGGATGAATCATCGGCACGGGCACGTTTGTCAATTTCGTATCCGCTTACCCCCCACCTACTGTTTGGTGCCACCTTTGACCTGACAGATGGCAATGCGTTTGCCGATTCTCAGACGCAAGGCTTTAGCGTGAATGAGCTCTACCTGGCAGCCTCACTACCAGAATTGCCCAATCTGCGCTTAGTAGTCGGGCAACTCGATTTAACGTCCTATTTCGATCGCAACAGCTTTGCCAAAGATGGTGCAACGCATTTCTTTAACTCCGTCTTCCAAACGAACCCAGCCCTCAGCGCGACGGGCATTTCGTCTCGTCCGGGCGCACTCATCAACTGGACGCTAACAGACAACATCGAAGCAAAGGCCGCTGTGTTTTCGTCCTCACGGAACTTAGGCGATTTCAGTCTGGACGGGTTTGCGGGCGAAGTTGGCATTCGCTACGGCAATGCGGTGATTCGAGGCACCTACGTCACCGATCGAGATGCGGGCACCCGCGATGGCTTCCGAGAGATTTTTCAGGTGGCTCGTGGAGGTGGCGTGACGGGCTTCTTGAAGGGCGATCGGGAAGAAGCTTATGGTCTGAACGGCGAGTTGTTTATCCCGAACCTGAAAATGGGTCTCTTTGCTCGCTACGGACGCTACAACAACGACGCAATTAATCGCAGTGCCGAAACCTACAGCCTGGGATTCAACTTTCTGGATGTCTTTGCCCCAGACGATCGCCTGGGCTTAGCCTATGGTCGCGGTCTGTCAAACGAAGCGCTACGGCGAGAAGCAGGAGCCAGAAATCCCGATGTGCTGGAGCTTTTCTACGATTTTCGCTTTTTGCCAAACCTGAGACTGGGCTTCTCGATTCAAGAACGCAATGAGTTCTCGGAAATTATTGCAGGTGTTCGGGTTAAGACCGAGTTTGATGTCACGCCGAGGGGAAAGGGGCTTTAAGCAGAGAGTGGGAAGTAGGGAGTGGGGAATAGGGCTAAAGGCTAAAAAGCTGATAGCTGATGGCTGATTGCTGACCGCTCAAGCAACTCAAAACTCAAAGCTCAAAACTCAAAACGATCAGCCATCTGTAAGGGTGCTTTCAGTGCAACTTCTATCGTGTATTCATACTGGGTGGAGCCATGTTTCAGGGTAAGCGAGCGCAACGGTTCATTCGGGTCATTTGTCTAGTAGGGCTTTTGACTGGCATGCCTCTGATCCAACCGTCAGAGATGCCGATCGCACAAGCTCAGGAAGCCATTCCAGCCGCAGTCAGGCAGGGATTTACGCTGCTGGGGCAGGGGTTGGTGAATGATGCGATCGCGACGTTTCGGAGTGCGGTGCAGCAATATCCTGGCTCGATTGAAGCAAAGTTGGGGCTGGCGATCGCTTACCGTCGAGCAGGCCGGGATGGCGATGCCTGGAATACATATCAGCAAGTGCTGGTGCAGGAACCGAACAATCAACTGGCGCTGAGAACGATCGGCATTTTGGGGAGCTTTCGCCCTGAGTGGCAGCAAAAAGGCGTTGAGGCGCTGACAACTCTCATTACCCTCAACCCAAATGATCTGGATGCACGCGCGCAACGGGCGTTGCTGTATGGCTATCAGGGGCAATTTGCCGCCGCGCTAACCGATTATGAGTTGGTGCTTCAGCAAAACCCAACGCCAGATGTCATTCTTGGGGCAGCCCAGGTTTACACCTACAGCGGCAACTATGCCAAAGGGCTGGCGTTGTTTAACCGCTATGAGTCTCTGGGAAAACCCATCACAGGCAAAGCGACGATCGCGTATGCGCGCGCACTCCGAGGGACGGGTAAGGCAGCAGAGGCCGTGACGCTGCTTCAGGCACAGTTGCCACGCCAGTTGAATGCGACGGCGATTCAGATCCGATCGGAACTTTCGCAGGCGTATCTGGACAATCGGCAACTGACGGAAGCGCTGGCTGTGCTTGATCCGCTGCGTGGGCGATCGGATGCTCGGCTTGCTTTAGCACGGGCGTTAAACGAAATTGGGCAGCGGCAAAATCTGTTAGCCCTGCTGAGCGAGGCAGCTGGTCTTTATCGTCAGGCACTGCTTAGCACACCCAATCCATCGCCCCTGTTTGTGCGCGAAGTGGCCGATGTCTTGAGTAGCATTCCGTCACAGCGTCAGACCGCACTCCAACTCTACACCCAGCTTGTGCAGCAGCAACCGAACGATCGCGTTCTGGCCTTGCAAAAGTTAACGCTGGAAAATCAACTGGGTCTGCTTTCTAGAGCCGATTTGCGACAACAACTGCGATCGCTGCTGCAACCGTTGCCTACCAATCCTGTTGAGCAGCAGGCGATCGCGCAGGCGCTGGTACGCATCGACCCCGATCCGGATTTGCTGCCCGTTTACCAGAGCTTGCTACAAGCAAATGTGAACGAACCGTTTCTCAACTTTCGACTGGCGCAACTGCTGATTGAGCAGAATGATCTTGCGGGTGCTAAAGCGGCTCTGTCTGCTTATCAAGCCACTCCGATGGGCGCAAACGATCGGGCACCTGCCTTGCTGCTGGCTGAAATCGATCGTCGCCAGGGAAATCTTGATGCAGCAGCCCAGCGCTACCAGACTCTGACCAGTGATACTAGCGCTGATCTCGATGTGCAAACCGCTGCATTACGGGGTTTAGCCGGAATTCGTCTGGCACAGGGTCGTGCAGGTGACGCGCTGGCTTTGTATGACCAGCTTGTGACTAAGAATCCTCAAGATTTGCAGGTGCAGCTAGGGCGTACCAGCGTGGCCTATCAAGCCGGAAAAATCTCTGCAACAGAAGCCGAAGCGGTGCTGAATGCATGGCTACAGGCACGTTCTCCCAGCGATGCGCCGCCTGAACTGTACAGTCTGGTCGGAGCTTTACCGCCATCACCTCAGCACGAAGCCCTCTACACCCGACTAGTGGAAGCCGATCCGAGTAATGTGCAGGTGCAGGTGCGGTTGGTGGAAGTGCTGGCCCAGCG
The DNA here is from genome assembly GCA_019358945.1 of Stenomitos rutilans HA7619-LM2. Lineage (GTDB taxonomy): Bacteria > Cyanobacteriota > Cyanobacteriia > Leptolyngbyales > Leptolyngbyaceae > Stenomitos > Stenomitos rutilans. The sequence continues at coordinate 7,921 of JAHHIE010000008.1, forward strand.
CGATCCCTATCGAGCACAGGCTCAGGTCAATCAACTGTTGGCGCGGGTTCGAGCCATGGGCACGGGCGATCGCAACAACGTTGGGCTGTACTTCTTGCAGGGTCAGCTTGCTCAGGCATTAGGCAAGCTGGATCAGGCCGATGCGGCATATCAGGCAGTCCTGGCGCGACAGCCGGATAACGCCGATGCGCTTTCGGCCCTGGGTGGCATCCGCTTTCAGCAGCGTCGTTTTGATTCGGCATCCAGCCTGTATTCGCAGGTGTTGACGTTTAGACCCGATGATTTCGATGCCCGGAAGTCTCTGGCAGAACTCGCCGCTGCACAGGGCAATGCGTTGGAGGCCATGCGCCAGTTTGAGCAACTGCAACTGCAACAGAGTGCGAATGGTAGTGCCGATCCAAACCTGTCGCGTCGGATGCAGCAGCTTCAGGAAGACTTTCTGCAACGACGGGGCTTTCAGCCGTCCTGGGAGCGCTATTGACGGTTGCAGTTGTACCACAGGGCAGCGATGGAAATTTGGGATGTTGCCTGCGGTAGGCACGTTTGAAGGGCACGTTTGAAGGGCAGTGTTTGAAGGGTGATACACGATGCGATCGCATTTCGCCAAGTCATTGGTTATGACGCTACTGATACTCTTATCTGGCTGGATGGGTGGCTGTCGCCATGATACGCAGTCGCAGGCGCAGACTACTCCTTCGCCAGTGCCCACGACAGAAGCCTCGATCGCCTCGATCGCACCGCCCCTGACGCTGATCGATCCAGCGCTGCTAAAGCAAAGTTGGAAGGCGTACCGTCAGCGCTTTATCCAGGCCGATGGACGCGTCATCGACTGGGAAGCAGAGGCACGCTCAACCTCTGAGGGGCAAGCGTATGCCATGCTGCGATCGGTCTTCATCGATGACCCCAAAACCTTTGCACTGACGCTAACCTGGGCTGAAAAAAATCTGAAGCGGGGCGATCCGCCTGCCGATATGCTTTGGGCGTGGAAGTGGGGTCGGTATGGTCAGAAACGATGGGGCATTCTCGATCGCAACTTTGCCAGTGATGCCGATGTGGATGCCATTACCGCGCTGATCCTGGCGAGTCGCCGCTGGCAACGTCCGGATTATTTGCGTCTGGCTCAGACTAAGTTACGGGATTTATGGGCGCTGGCGATCGTCCCTGTCGGCGACCAGCGCTATCTTTTACCAGGCCCACGCGAAGCATTTCAGCCGCCAAACAAGCTGGTACTCAATCCCTCCTATTTTTCGCCCGTTGCCTTTCGCCTGTTTGCCCAGGTTGATCGCGCCCACGATTGGCTGAGCCTGATCAACAGTGGTTACGCAGTGCTCGAAAATTCGGCCTCGCTTTCAACGCTCAAGCTGCCCAGCGATTGGCTGGCGCTGGATACCGAAACGAAGCAATTTCAGGCGCTTCTAGGCACAGAACCCGTGTATAGCCGCTATGGGTTTGATGCGTATCGCGTCTGGTGGCGTGTGGCCCTGGATGCTAACTGGTATCGCGAACCGAGAGCCAAGCGCTATTTGCAAGAGCATCTCGGTGCGCTACAGCAGTTGTGGCGATCGCAACCCAAAATTCCGGCCCAGATCGATCTGCGAGGCACCCCTACCGCTACCTATGAAGCCACCTCCCAATATGGAGCGCTGTATGCAGCCTTCCGCCTGATTGATCCCCCAATGGCTGAAGACCTCTATCAGAAGAAAATTTTGCCCCAGTACCGCAATGGGTTCTGGGATCACAACTCAGCTTACTACACCCAAAATCTCGTCTGGTTTGGGCTAGCCCCTGCGACGGTTCTTTCACCGCAGCTTTTGCAACCTGCCAACGTTACCCCCCAACCTCATCCATGAAACGCTTCTTTCATCGGCTTCAACATCTATCTCGATCGCCTGGTCAACCATTCAACCCCATGTTTCTGGGTTGGTCGCTGCTACTTTGCGGTAGCGTTTTCATAACGGGTTTTGGCCTGCCATTGCTCAATGGGCAATGGGGCGAATCTGTAATGGCACAGTCCACCAATGTGCAAAAGCAAGAAGATCAGATTATTCGGGATTTTACGCTGCCGAAAGCACCCAGCGAAGCTCCAGTGTATCGCCCAGCGCCACCTTCCGCAGATGAGCCTCCAGTACCAGTAGAGGCTGCTCCGCCTACCCCAGCACCTGGGACGACCCCGACACCCGCAAAAGCAGACGCTAAACCCGATGCTAAGCCTAATGGGGTTTCTGCCAGTAAAGCGCCGACCAGCCAGTACGTTCTGGAGTTTAACCGTAGCCCGATCGTCGGCAATCGTCTGCGGCTGCAAGGGATCTATGCGGAAACCCAGCTAGCGTTTACTCGCCCTCGTAACTGGAACTTGAAAGCGGTGCAAGCGTTGGTACGCTTTCAACACTCACCTGCACTGTTGGCAACGCGATCGAACCTGACAGTGCGGGTCAATGGCACCAGCGTAGGCAGTACGGCGCTCAATCGCAAGCAGTCTCAAATTGGCGAGTTTCTGGTCAAGATTCCGCCCAACCTGATTCAGGATACGAACGACATTGCGATCGTGGCACAGCAGAATACCGATCCGAAATGCTCCAACCCAGCCGATCCCATGCTATGGACGGAAGTGCTTCCCGATTCCAAGTTGGTGTTTGACTATCAGCCCCAGCCCACTCCGCTGGATCTAAGCCGCTTTCCCTATCCTTTTTTTGACAACCTTGGTTTGGATGCAAGTCAGTTAGCGTATGTGCGTCCGACAACGGTGAATGAGTCCTGGCTGACGGCAACGGGACGGTTTCAGGCGGCAATGGGACGGCTCGCCGATTTTCGTCCGTTAAACACGCGTTTTGTGAAAGATCTGGATGGGCTGCGGTGGAACGATCGCCTGATCATTCTGGGCACGCCTGCTGAACAGCCGTTCTTAAAAGATCTCAAGCTACCGTTCGCTATTTCTGGCAACGCCATTATTGATGGAGTGAAGACCGTGCTTCCCGGTGATGTGGGCGTAGTCATGCTGGCAACCACACCCAAAGGTGGCAACCCGGTTTTGGTCGTTACAGGCAATGGGCCGGATGGCATTGCGAAAGCGGTGCAATACCTGGTGCAACCCCAAAACCGTCGCATTAGCGCAGGGCAAGCCATTCTGGTAGACAACCTGGATGATGTGCCCACCCCACCGGCCCGTCAGTGGGAACGCGCCCTACCAGAAGCCAATGAATTTAAGCTGAGTGACTTAAAGGGGTTGGATCAGGAACCCTTTCAAGATACGACCGTGCGAGGTTCCTCAGCACCTCCGATCGACGTGGACTTTCACGCCCTCCCCGATGACCACTTCACGCGGGGTAGCTCAATGGAGTTGGTCTACGGCTATGGCCCTCAGGTCAATCCCCGTACCTCAACGGTCGAAGTGCTGCTGGATGGGGTGGCGATCGGGGGCAAACGGCTCACCTCCGATACAGGTGCAACCAGAGAATCGTTGAATGTGAATCTGCCTGAAACGCTGATTACGCCCACGTCTAAGCTGGCGATCGCCTTCCGACTGAGCGCTCGTGAGCAGGGGCAATGTGGTGTGGTAACGGATCAGCAGCTTTGGGGCACCGTCCATGCCAACGACACTCGCTTTAAGCTCAAGCGTGACCAATCCGTGCAGTTACCCGATTTGAAATTACTCCAGGTGGGCTACCCGTTTGCTGCGCCGCAGGATCTCTCTGGTACGGCGATCGTGGTGCCTGATTCACCCTCCGAAACTGAGTTGTTAACCATGCTGGCCTTTAGCGAACGACTGGGACGGCTCAGTCAGGCTGGTTCCGTCAAGCTGGATGCTTACACCGCAGGCACCCTGCCGGATGGTGTCCGCAAAGAGCGGCATCTGGTGGGCATCGGCACCCACGATAAGTTCCCCTTTAACGAAGCGTTTGACACCAGGCAAGGGTTTAGCCTGGGTAGCACCTTCTCGCGCCTGTGGAATCAGCAAAAAATTCAAACGCTGCCAGACAAGGGGGGTGTCATTAAAGAAGTAATGTCGCCCTGGAACGGGAATCGCACCCTATTGGCGCTGAGTGGGCAGCAGGCCAGTGGGTTAAGCACCGTGAAAGACATCTTGAACAAAGATCCGTGGTTCTTTCAGGTCAAGGAGGATACGGTGCTGATTAGCGCCAACCCTCAAGCCACCTCAGACTTTGATCCAAATGCCTATCAGCTTGAGTTTTTACAGCAAGCGCCCCAGCGTCGGATCGCCAAAACCAATCTACTCGCGACGGCCTCGCGTTTCCTTCAAGACAACTGGTTCTTGCTGCCAACGGGCATGGTGACGGTGTGCCTGCTGCTTTACGGCATCGCTCAACTGTACATTAAGCGCCTTGAAGGAGAGAAAAAATGACGAATCCAGTCGCTGAACGTCGGGTTGAGCGTCGTCTTGGAAACGCCGAACGGTTGACTCTCTGGTTGACAGAATCGCTGCCCAATGGGTTCGATCGCGCCTTGCGCTTTGCACCCAATTTCCAGTTACTCTGCTTGATTGGGCTACTCTTGCTGCTGTCGATTCCCCTGATCACTACTCCTTTGGAAACCTGGCAGCAGATGATTGTAGCGTTGCTGCTCATCTTAATCGGCTGGTTCATGATTCGGATAGAGCAACGGTATGGCGATCGCTACTACCATACAGGGTTACGACAACGGCACATCAGCGAATATCTGCACCTGTTTATGGTGTGGCTCAGCCTGATTACCACCTTTCGCTACGTCTATTACCGCAGCAGCTACACGCTAAACCTGGATGGTTGGCTCAACGGCACCTTCAGCCTCCTGCTGTTTGGGGCAGAGCTATACGCCATCATGACGCTGGCGCTAGCCTTTTTTCAAACGCTGAAGCTCAAAGAACGTCAGCCGTCTGACCTAACGGTGATTCCAGAACAGCAGTGGCCGACTGTTGATGTCTACATCCCGACCTATAACGAGGATGTGGAGATTGTACGCAAAACGACACTGGGGGCACTGGCGATCGACTATCCCACCAACAAAAAGCGCGTGTACATTCTGGATGATGGTCGGGCCGAAAAGTACCGCGCTCGGCGGGAAGCCCTGCGCCAGATGTGTGCGGAACTAGGCTGCACGCTCATGACGCGAGACAACAACGACCACGCTAAAGCAGGCAACATCAATACCGCCATGCGAAAGACGTTTGGGGATCTAATCCTGATTCTCGACTGTGACCACATCCCCACGCGCGACTTTCTGCAAAACACCGTTGGGTTTTTCCAGAATCCCAAAGTGGCGCTGGTGCAAACGCCGCACTGGTTCTACAACCCCGACCCGTTTGAGCGCAACTTGCTGACAGCAGGGAAAGTGCCTGTGGGCAATGAGTTGTTTTACAAAGTGCTGCAAAAAGGGAACGACTTTTGGAACGCGGCGTTCTTTTGCGGCTCTGCTGCCGTCATTCGCAAAAACTACGTGCTGCAAGTGGGCGGCATTGCCACTGAAACCGTTACAGAGGATTGTCATACGTCGTTTCGCCTGCACTCTCTGGGCTACGAGTCGGTCTACTACGATAAGATCATGGTGGCAGGCTTGGCACCCGAAAAATTCTCCGCCTATGTGGGACAGCAGGTGCGCTGGGCAAGGGGTATGGCGCAAATTCTGCGGCTTGAGAACCCATTGCTCAATCCCCGACTGCGGCTCACCATTCCTCAACGGCTTTGTTACTTCAGCGCCACCTCGCACTTTTTCTATGGCTTTCCGCGCTTGATGTACGCGATCGCTCCCACCCTCTTTCTCCTATTTGGCATCAACCCCATTCGCGGTTTGGGATTGGAAACGCTGGCCTACGCGTTGCCGCACATCTTCCTCTCCACCTACGCCAACCATATCACGTACAAAAACGTCCGCTTTTCCTTCTGGAACGAAATCTACGAGTTTGCCATGTCGTTTCAGGCGGGGATTGTCACCCTACTGGCGCTCATCAACCCCAAACTCGGCAGCTTCAACGTAACGGACAAAGGTGCCTCTGTGACGAAACGAAGCTTTGACTGGCAATCGGCGCGTGTGCTGGTAGTGGTGACAGGCTTGGTGGCGCTATCGGTGCTGGTGGTGCCGCTGTGGCTTCTCCTCCGTCCCGAAGTGGCGGAAGCTGTGATCACCAATATGTTCTGGTGCTTTTTCAACCTGGTCTTGCTGATTGCCGCGTTGCTTGTCGCCTTTGAGCAACCCCAACTGCGCCGCGCCCATCGCCTCGATCGCAAGCTGGGAGCCATCATCTACAGTCAGGGGCAAGAATGGCGCGGGCAAACTATTAACGTGAGTGAAACGGGCTGTCAACTGCTGCTAGATAGCTGGCTCAACCTGCCCGATGAAATTGAGCTGGAACTCATCGGTGATTACGGCACTCGCGCTTTTGTAAATGCCCGCATTATTCGAGTGACGCTGATCAATGAAACGCAAGTCATGATGGCGATCGATTTCATTGAACCCAGCCGTACTCAACTGGATGCCCTCAGCTTGGTCATTTATTCTGATGTGCGGGAATGGTACTCTCAGTCGCGTGGCATTGTGGATGAACCAATGAAGTCTTTCCGGTTCATTACCGCCAGCCTGTCACGATCGTTCCGAGAGCCACAACCTGCCACCAGCAATACAACGATCCGCAAACGCATCCACGCAATCGCCCAACTCTATTGGGATGGGCAGTTCTACTCTGCGATCGCCACCGAAATTGGGGTGCGTAGCCTTCGCTTGGAGCTAGAGAACGTCGTTATACCCAATCTGGACGTGATGGAGCACACCAAAGCGCTCGTGGGCTTACTCATCAGTCAAACCGTAGATGACGCGGCACCCAAACGCCTGCTGGCACAGGTAAGAACGATCAGCCATGTTAACGATGCATCGGGCAGCAAACTAGCGATCGAGGTCAGCTTCCCCGAAAACCTGCGCGATCGGCAGGTTGGCAAAATCAAAGAACTGGTGGAAACGCTGAGTTAGTCGATTGCAGTAGTACGGCAAGGCGAAAACTTTGCCACTTTGTCTCAGTTACAGGAAAGACTGCGACAGGTGTTTCAAACGCTTACAGCGGAACAGGTCGATCGCTGACGGGCAATAGCTTTACTTTAACCTGAGTTCGAGATAAGGATCGGGACAAGAAACGCACATCTGCCAAGCACCGTCAATTCATAGCAGAATGGAGGCAGTTACTCTTAACAACACTCTGATATGGCTACACTGCCCGCTCACCTTAAAGACGTGCTCTCCGACCTGATAGCGCACTATCGATCGCGCGTAGACTATCTGGCAGTACGCCTTGAAGCAGCAGAAGGCGCAGATATTTTCTTGCGTGGCGACAAAACAGAAACCTTGACCGAAGGTATTTCGATCGGCGGACAGGTAAGAGCCTGCCACAAGGGAGGATGGGGTTTTGCCAGCTTTAACCAACTGGCAACGCTGAGCGATCGCATCGAAGAGGCGATCGGCGCAGCCCATCTCGTCGGCGAAGAAGAGACGCTGCTGGCACCGATTACGCCCATTCAAGCCACCTGCACTCTTCCACTCACGGGCACCGATCCACGTCAGATTCCCTTAGCGCAGAAAAAAGCGCTCTGCCAGCACTACAGCGACATTCTGCGTAGCGTCAGCCCCCAAATCGCTACGGTATCCGCACGCTATGGCGACAGCGCTCAGCACGTCATTCTTGCGACCTCTGAAGGCACCCTGCTGGAGCAGTCCTGGGTGGATATGGAAATGCGGTTTGCTGCTACCGCCCGCAACGGTGAGACCGTTCAAACCGGACGGGAGACCACTGGCTCTCGCAAAGCGTATGAAGACCTGCTGGGTTTAGACGCTCAGGTTCGTCATGCCGCGCAACGAGCGGTTGACTCACTCGCATTACCCTCTGTGCGAGGCAACACGTACACAGTCGTGATTGACCCCATTCTAACCGGACTGTTTGTCCATGAATCCTTTGGGCACCTGTCTGAAGCCGACATGACCTACGAGAACCCAGATTTGATGGAAGTCATGAGCCTGGGGCGGCAGTTTGGCCCTTCTGATCTGCAAATTTTTGATGGAGCAGCGCCTGAAGGTCATCGTGGCAGCTATTTCTACGACGATGAAGGCACCCCAGCCACCACCACCCAGTTGATTAAAGACGGAGTGCTGGTTGGACGGTTACACTCCCGTGAAACCGCAGGCAAGCTTGGCGAAACAGCTACTGGTAACGCACGCTGTCTGAATTACCACTATCCCCCGATCGTTCGCATGACCAATACCTGGATTGAGCGCGGCAAAACGCCCGTTGCTGACTTATATAGCGGCATTCGGGAAGGAGTTTATGCCCGTAACTGGCTGGGTGGCATGACGAATGGTGAAATGTTTACCTTTACGGCGGGTGAAGCCTGGATGATTCGCAATGGCAAAATTGCTGAGCCTGTCCGTGATGTCACGTTATCAGGTAATGCGTTCAAAACGCTGGGAGACATTGAGGCGATCGGCAATGACTTCTTCTGGGATGAATCCGGCGGCTGCGGCAAAGGTGGACAAAGCGGCTTACCCGTCGGCTGTGGTGGCCCAAGCTTACGCATCCGCAACGTCGTTGTGGGTGGAGAAGCAGTCGAAGAATAAAGCCGAAAAGGCTTCTTACAACAATTTGCATCTTTATGGCGCTGGGGTGCATTTGAACCAATCAACAGCGCCACTGACTAGGAAGGTTAGGGTAGTTGCTTCCTTAGTTAGAGTCAAAAATCTATAAGAGCGTACCGAAGATGGACGCTAACAGATTAAGCTTTATCGAAAATAAGGCTAACTGTGATTTGCAAAATAGCTTATGTTTGACGTTCTAAGTGCTAGTGTCCGACCACTAATGCTCAACAGCAAGGTCTTAGACGTTGCCTATGAACTCTATCTGGCAGCGCCCCTCTCAAACTACCCCACCATCAACCTTAAAGAACTATCGCGGCAAACAGGTGCCAGTTTGCTTGAATGCCGCAATGCGATCGTAGAGGCCAATCGGCATGGTCGCTTTCCCCAATGTGAGCTAGAGACCTGATAGACGCGATCGGTGACGTTTGCGCAAGCTGCCCAACCCCATTTTCTAATCTTCCGTCGAGGGAGGCAATCGTCCACGCCGTTTACGAGCTTCCATAGCGCGTTCCAGCACGTCCAGTAAGCCAGGAGCTTCTTCTTGCAACTTTAATAGCAACCGCTCACCTTCCGCGACATCACCAGGGTCTTCGCCCGTTTCCATCACGGTTTGCAGTCGAGGAAGCGCGATTTCATCCACAAGCTCCACTAGGCTGAATAGACAGCGATTGAACTGGCGCTCGGTCAGCGTAGAGTCTTCCAACGGAAATTCGATGATGGCGCGGATTTCACCATCCGATGGGTCGTACTCCCATTGCAGCATTTTGGTTTCCCAGGAAATGCAGAGCATCGTTTGCAGAATTGCTGCCTTGTGAGGATGCTCGTTGACGCCAGACAGCACGCGTGGGGCAAAGAGCTCAAAGAATTCGCCATCTTCTTCAAGCTGAATCACAATAAGAAATTCTTGAATATTTTCAGCGTAAACACCTGTAAGAATACGGCATTCATCCTCGTCAAGCTTATATCGCCACCCTTTGTTATCCAGGTAGCCAGCAATTTGTTGCAGCGTCGCGCCCATAAAAAAGTCTCGATAAGGCTCTGAAAGCACTTGCGTGTTCAGTAGCTAATTGTGAATTTAAGCGAACAGGCATTCGCCTTAGCGGGTTGCCTTCAACCAATTATCGTCTAAAGTTCAAACCAAAACGGCATCATTCCAGCATGACACTGGATGAGCTGTAAAACAGGTCGATTGCACCTACTCATCCTCCATTACCCACGAGGCGCAGTTAATCGGATGGGCTGCTGGATCAGTCCCGCATCCACTTGCTGAAAGAGATGATCTAGCGTCGAAGTGTTATCCAGCACTAAATCAGCATGAGCCGCCTTCTTTTGAATCGACATTTGGCTCTCAATACGAAGGCGAACTTGTTGAGAGCTGAGGCGATCGCGCTTGACGAGCCGTTCTATCTGTTGCTCTTTAGGGCAGCGCACAACCCAAGTCTCAGTGACCAAATCGGTCATACGCGCTTCAAACAGCAACGGAATCACCAGCACCACAATCAGCGGTTGTGTGTCTTTCATGGACAACGACTGTATCGCCTCCACTAAGCGATCGCGGACGTGTGGATGAATTTGCTGCTCCAACCACAGGCGTTCCGGCGGACTGCTAAAAATAATATCGCCTAACCGATGACGATCGAGCGTACCATCAGGCAGCAGCAGCCCAGAACCGTACCGCTCAGCAATTTCTGTCAGTACGGGTGAACTAGGCTCGACCGCTTCACGTGCGTACACATCAGCATCCAGGACAGGCAATTTGTGAATCGTTGCCATGTAGTTGGAAACCGTTGTTTTGCCCATTCCAATACCACCTGTCAGACCGATGATGCGATGGAAAGGGTGAGATTGGCTACGAGTGTTCATAGTAGACACCAGAAAAGCTTGAGGTGAACTGCCAGCAAGGACGCTCTGGGTCAAGCGGTGTGCCAAAAGAAGGCATTTGGTAGAAGTTACGATCGCAGAAGCATCGAGATGCCCCTAGAGCGACTGCCATTGACACAATGACTTGATTTTGCCAGTTTTCTAGATGATGAACCAAAAATTGGCAAAATGCGCATTTGGGGTTAAATCCATCTCTCCTTTCTCTCACCTCTCTTTTAATAGAGCGTCTCAAGCGACAAATTGTTGCCGTCTTCACCAATAGACCCAAACGAGCGACTAAAGCCTCTATCAACACTGTTGCACGAGTCTCAGTGATTCTCAAGCCAAGCTCAATGTATTCACCCGCACCAGAATGTGTTCACCTGCGCCAGCATTGCAGCAGTGACAAAACTAGAGCCTTTAAGCGGAATAAATCTATCGGTGACTTTAGAAAGCGATGCACAAAAGGGAAGAGCGACCTTTACAATAAAAAACAACACTGTGCTCAGTAACCAGTTCAGCGGAGTCTACGCCATGCTGTTGAAATCAACTACCCGCCATATCCATATTTTTACCGCTGCTGTTGAAAAGAATGAACTGGTTCCCAGTGATAGCGTACTAACGTTAGACGTCGATCCAGACAATGAGTTCAACTGGAGTGAAGAATCATTGCAAACGGTATACCGCAAGTTTGATGAATTGGTTGAATTTTACGGTGGAGCAGATCTGACCGACTACAATCTTCGTCGCATTGGTTCCGACTTAGAGCATTTTGTACGATCGCTGCTACAAAAAGGTGACATCTCATATAACCTCAATAGCCGCGCTTTAAACTACAGCATGGGCTTGCCGCGCGTCGTTGCTGGCGAAAATTAGCCAATTTCTATACCGTTCAGGTGGCTCCGTTCGCTATCACAGCAGACGGTAGTGGTTACGTCTACTAAGCTACTGCCGTTGATCACAGGGTAAACGGGCAGTCTACTCACAGCAGCTAGGTGAGTAAGTTAGGATTGCAGAGCATGTAGCCGCAATTGCTTACGCTCCTCATATTTATTTACGGAGGGTTAACGGCAAGCACTTTGCTTTAGATTTTTTAACGAAAACTCTCATCAAATCAGTCTACCGTAACAAATGGTGGCTTTTGATGAGGTTACATTGCATCAGTCGATCGTACGCCACTCATCGCCTGGTCAACGCACCACCCAGTCAACGTTAGATTTAGAAGATTTAGCATGAGCAGTAATTTAGCAACAAAGCTACGTGAGGGCACTAAAAAGTCTCACTCAATGGCTGAGAACGTCGGGTTTGTAAAATGTTTCTTAAAGGGAGTGGTCGAGAAAAACTCCTACCGCAAGCTTGTCTCCAATCTTTACTTCGTCTACTCAGCGATGGAAGAGGAGATGGATCAACACCAACACCATCCCATTCTTTCCAAAATCTATTTCTCAGAGTTAAATCGCAAAGCCGCCTTAGAGAAGGATTTGTACTACTACTACGGCAGTAATTGGCGAGAGCAAGTCGCACCCTCTCCAGCCGCTGAAGCCTATGTGCAACGCATTCGCGATATCTCTAAAACCGCTCCTGAGCTGCTAGTTGCTCACTCCTATACTCGTTACCTTGGCGACCTATCGGGTGGTCAGATTCTGAAAGGCATTGCCCAACGTGGTATGAATCTCACCGATGGCAACGGTACAGCCTTCTATGAGTTCAACAACATTCCTGACGAGAAGCAGTTTAAAGCAACCTATCGTCAGGCCATGAACGAGCTACCCCTTGATGATGCCACCGCTGATCGCATCGTAGATGAAGCCAATGCCGCGTTTGGCATGAACATGAAACTGTTCCAGGAGCTAGAAGGTAATTTGATTAAGGCGATCGGCTCCATGCTGTTCAACACCTTAACCCGCCGTCGTACTCGTGGCAGCACCGAATTAGCCACTGCTGACTAATGCTATCTGGTTACGTTGTCTCCCATCTCTAACGTCTTCCCTCGAATCCTGAGGGCTTGGTGGTTAAAGCACTATCAAGTCTTCAGGATTCATAGTTTGAAGTTGTTGATTTTCGGTTGTTATTTGTTAGAACAAAGCTAGAAATTAGAAGTCAGAAGGCAGGAGCAAAGCTACAGCGGTTATTGATTGGTTAAGTTACAGTCCCTTGAGGATGAGTAGGGTCTAAAGTGTCGGGTGTGGTGAATGCAAGTGAAAATGGCTGCATCTCCAAACTCCCTCTGCTTCCCCTCTCCCCTCACTCCCTACCCCTTACCCCTCACCTCCCACATGGCAGCAAAAATCCCCGTCACCATCATCACAGGTTTCCTTGGCAGCGGCAAAACAACGCTCATCCGCCATCTGCTGCAAAACAATCAAGGCAGACGAATTGCGGTTTTGGTTAACGAGTTTGGCGAATTGGGCATCGATGGCGACCTACTGCGTTCGTGCCAAGTCTGTGATGAAGAGACGTCTGCTGAGGGAACTTCTGCTGATGCCACACGGTCTTTGCCGGAACGCTTGCCTGAGATTGTTGAGTTAACCAATGGCTGCCTCTGCTGCACAGTGCAGGAAGAATTTTTATCCGTCATGCTAGAGCTACTCAAACGCAGAGACAGCTTAGACTGTATTCTCATTGAGACGTCTGGGCTGGCACTTCCCAAGCCTTTAGTCAAAGCTTTTCGCTGGCACGAGCTGAGCCATGCCGTTACGGTAGACGGCGTGATCACGATCGTCGATTGTGAAGCTGTTTCGACTGGAACGATCGCCACCGACCTACAAGCATTAGAAGCCCAGCGCAAAGCAGATCCTAATTTAGATCATGAAACTCCCATACAAGAGTTGTTTGAAGATCAACTTGCCTGTGCCGATTTAGTCATTCTCAACAAAGCAGATTTAGTTGATCCCCAAACTCAAGCACACGTTGAACAACTCGTCCAGCAAGAGCTACCTAGAGCTGTCAAGCTTGTCTCTAGCCAGCACGGACAACTTGACCCGAATCTTTTGCTTGGCTTTCAAGCAGCTGTAGAAGATCACTTAGACTCTCGCCCCAGCCATCATGATGCGGAAGGAGAGCATGAGCATGATGACAAGATTACCTCGACTCATGTAGTGCTCGATCGCGCTTTCGACCCTACCATACTGAGGCAGCAACTAGAAACCTTGGTGCAAGAACAAGAAATCTACCGAATTAAAGGCTTCGTTGTTGTACCTCAAAAACCGATGCGCTTAGTCATGCAGGGCGTTGGCAAGCGCTTTGACCAATTTTATGATCGCCCCTGGCACGCTAAAGAACCACAACAAACTCGACTTGTTTTCATTGGTCGCGCGTTAGATGCAACTCGCATCAAAACGCAGTTAACTGCTTTACCCGTCTGATGGGCAAGAAAAACCCTCAGACCTCTCTTCTCATAATCAAGGCTTTAGACAGACCTGTTATGAGATCGCTCTGCTATGAGAACAGCTTGTAGACATTGGCGTAATTTTAGCGCCCCTTTAGTTTAGTCAAGCAGGGCTGAAGAATGGATGCTGAGCGCTGAGAAGGAACGTAGACGCCTTTGCCACATGCGCTCCTAGCGACAAGCTCATACATACAGTGGGAGTACAACCAAATACGCTCAAGAAAGTCAATCGTTTCTTCAAGCAATGGACTTTTTATATAAAGAGCGAGTAAAAAGAGTACAAAATTGAAGTCAGTTCTGAAAATTGCTCCTACTATAAATTAATTCTTCAGTAATAGTTAAATTTATGTGTGGGTACCTGCTGGACTGACAAAAGTCCTGAAACCTCTGAAACTTCGTAGGTTGAGTAAAGCCGTGCCGTCATACCAGAAAAGCGTTAGCGTAACCTAACGAATCAAGTTTGGCATTGGGCTTCACGCAGTTCAACCCAACCGACACCAAAAGATCGTTAGTCAAGCAGGTATGGTTAAAAAGAGTAATACAACTAAGTTAGGTCAAGTAAATACTGTAACAATGGATTATAAGAAACTATCTCACAGAATCTTCAAAACATCGTTTAATTTTAGCTCTCTACTCATCACGCTTGAATGGTAAAGAGCCTTTCTTATACGGATAAAGGACTTTAACACTTTCTTATGTATATAAACGATTTAAGACAAATGCAAGCGCGTGCGATACACTCTGATCAGCGAATTAAGTTTACACGGTGCACTTGCAAGCTTTACTGAAGAGACCCAAGTGTCACTTCACAAATTTAGGCCGATAGCTAATACATTTCTGAAATCATACGTTTCGCTTTGAGGTAATGATGAACCAGCAGGTCGAGAACATAAAGAAGGTAGATACGTTGGCAGATCATTCTCCACATTGTCAGTTTTGTAAAACCGCTTTGCATCATACGCTGGTTGATCTGGGTATGTCCCCACTATGTGAAAGCTATGTGAGTTTAGAGCAGCTAAACCACGTGGAAGCATTCTATCCTCTACATGTGCGGGTATGCGATAACTGTCTACTGGCTCAGTTGGAAGCTTATGTGAAGCCGGAGCATATCTTTAGTGAATATGCATATTTTTCATCTTATGCAGATACTTGGTTAAAACACTGCAAAGCCTACACCGATCAGGTCGTTGAGCGTTTCAATTTGAATGAGCAAAGCCAGGTTATAGAACTTGCCAGTAACGATGGCTATTTGTTGCAGTATTTCGTTGAAAAAAACATTCCTGCTTTAGGAATTGAACCTGCAACAAACATTGCCAAAGTAGCAATCGCCAAGGGAATCCCAACTGTTAATGAGTTTTTTGGACAGGAATGTGCGCACAGGTTAATTCAACAAGGTAAACAGGCAGATCTCATCGCAGCCAACAATGTCTTAGCGCATGTTCCCGACCTCAATGACTTTGTTGCTGGAATTAAGATTTTGCTGAAACCTCAAGGTGTGGCAACTGGCGAGATTCCGCATCTGATGCGGCTAATGGAATCTAACCAATTTGACACTATTTATCACGAGCATTTTTGCTATCACACCTTTACTACTCTTGAGAAAATCTTTGCTGCCCACAGATTAGCTCTCTTTGATGTCGAAGAACTCTCAACGCATGGGGGGTCACTACGAATTTATGCCTGCCACGAGGACGATTCAACAAAGCCTATTAGTGATCACACCATTGAACTAAAAAACCGTGAAAAAGCAGAAGGGTTTACTTCAATTGAGCGTTATACAAACTTTGAAGAGCAGGTACGAGAGACTAAACGTAAATTGCTCGATTTTTTGATTAAAGTTAAGCGAGAAAGCAAAACGGTTGTGGGATATGGCGCTCCTGGTAAAGGTAATACTCTATTGAACTATTGCGGTATTCGCACTGATTTTCTAGATTACACAGTCGATCGTAACCCCTACAAACAAGGAAAGTTCTTACCTGGAACTCATATTCCAATCTACCATCCCGACAAAATACGGGAAACAAAGCCTAATTACGTACTCATCCTTCCCTGGAACTTCAAGGACGAAATTATAACTCAAATGAGCTTTATCCGCGAATGGGGCGGACAATTTGTAGTGCCAATTCCTGAAGTAAAAGTGTATACCTAAAGCGTTTGTAGATTTTACTCCTACTAGACCAAGTAGAACAAATTCCACTTCTACGAAAGAGCAAGACTGTACAAGCTGCATCTCAAGCAAACTTCTACCATTACTAAAGCTAACCAATCTAGATCCAAAATAATTTAGTTTTGCTGTTGGAAACATTTAGATGATTTGAGTATGTAATATGTTTATTGATTTGAGCGCGTCTGATACAGGGCAAGTTGGCTTAGAGATGTACCACCTTATCTCAGAGCTGTATCCTATTTGTCGTAGTATTACTGGTAATGGGGTACGAAAATCACTACATATTCTACAGAAGTTCATTCCTTTAGAAATTCATGAAGTGCCTACAGGAATGAAAGTTTTTGACTGGACAGTACCGAAAGAATGGAACATTCGAGATGCCTATGTTAAAAATAGTCGTGGAGAAAAGGTTATTGATTTTCAATTATCCAACTTACATCTGCTAAATTACAGTATTCCAATTCATAAAAAGCTGCCCCTAGCGGAGTTAAAAGAGCATCTATACACGCTTCCAGAGGCCCCTGATTGGATTCCTTACCGGACTTCATACTATAAGGAAAACTGGGGCTTTTGTCTGAGCCACAATGCTTTAGAAAATTTAGAAGAAGGGGAATACGAGGTTTACATAGACTCTTCATTGCAGGATGGTCACCTCACCTATGGAGAGTATTACCTGCCGGGAGAAACGGAGGATGAAGTGCTATTTTCTTGTCATATTTGTCATCCATCCCTCTGCAATGACAATCTTTCAGGAATGGCTTTAGCAACATTCCTAGCAAAGAGGCTCACTTTACAACCAAGACGATACTCTTACCGTTTTTTGTTTATACCTGGTACGATTGGCTCAATTACTTGGCTCTGTTTAAACAAAAACATTACTCATAATATCAGGCATGGTCTGGTTATCTCTGGAGTCGGTGACAAAGGAGAAATAACATACAAGCGGAGCCGTCATGGAAATGCAGAAATCGATCAGGCAGTAACTCATATTCTGAAACATCTAGGTGAAAAATATAGAATCGAAGAGTTCTCTCCCTACGGCTATGACGAACGCCAGTATTGCTCACCCGGTTTCAATTTGCCAGTTGGTCGCTTGACCAGGACACCTTTTGGTAAGTATGAAGAGTACCACACATCAGCAGACAACCTAGAGTTTGTTAGTTCTAAGCATTTGGAAAACTCATGGATAGTTTACTTAGCAGTGATTGATGTTCTCGAAAATAGCAGAATCTATAACAGCAAGAATCCAATGTGTGAACCACAGCTAGGCAAACGAGGTCTTTACGGAATGCTAGGCGGTGAACAAGATAAAAAAGATATCGAAATGGCGATGCTATGGGTGCTTAATTTATCCGATGGTACACATACTCTATTAGACATTGCAAACCGAGCGGGAATAAGTTTTGAGATGGTCACGAGAGCCACGACCGCACTGTTGCAAGTCGGTTTATTACAAAAATAATCAGATATATGATAGGGATAAAGTAAAAAGAACTGTAGATTGAATTGTTTGATATTTTAGATCCGTTTACCAACGATCGAAAGGAGCATTAGTATGAAAGTTGTCTTATTTTGTGGTGGTTTGGGCACACGGTTACGAGAACATTCTGAAACTGTTCCAAAGCCGATGGTTGAAATCGGTTACCGCCCCATAATCTGGCACCTAATGAGGTACTATGCCCACTTTGGGCATAAAGACTTTATTTTATGTCTTGGTTATAAAGGAGACTATATCAAGAATTACTTTCTCAACTACAACGAATGTCTATCGAATAATTTCACTTTGTCGGATGGAGGCAAAAGTATCCACCTGCATACTAGTGATATTCAAGATTGGAATATCACCTTCATTGACACTGGAATAAACTCTAATATTGGACAGAGATTGCTAGCTGCAAAGCCCTATTTAGCAGGAGAAGATGCTTTTCTAGCTAACTATGCTGATGGTCTCAGTAACCTTAACCTTGACTTGTACCTTGATCACTTCCAAAAGCAAGGTAGAATTGCAAGTTTCTTAGCTGTACAACCCTCACAATCCTTTCATGTTGTCTCTTTAAATGAAGAGTCATTAGTAGAAAGAATCCAGCCTGTTAGCTGCTCGGAGCTGTGGATTAACGGCGGGTTTTTTGCTCTCAAGCAAGAGATTTTTGATTACATTCAGGATGGAGAGGAACTCGTTCTTGAGCCATTTCAGCGTTTAATTCAAAAGAAGGAACTAGTCGCCTACAGAAATCTTGGCTTTTGGGCTTGCATGGATACGTTGAAGGAAAAAATGACCTTTGATGAAATGTATACCAAAGGAAATACTCCTTGGACTGTTTGGGAAACTTCGCAAGCTCTAGCGAATGACAAAATGTTCAAAATTCAATTGTCTAGCACACAAAAAGTATGTTTAGCAAACTCAAACAAATAATTTTTGAATCTCATAATGGGGCTTTAAAATACATACGTTCGTTTACAAAGCGGTACTTCTTGCTAGAAGCTGATTTTTAAGAGCTGTGTTTCATATAAATACGTCTTTATTCATTTTTCAGGAAGAACTTAAATTATGCCAAAAGTTAGCATTGTAGTTGTTAATTATAACTACTCTAAATACTTAGATGAACGCATTCAAAGTTTCTTAAATCAAACTTATCTGGATTTTGAATTGCTTATTATAGATAACGGCTCGACAGATAAGAGTGTAGAAATCATAGAGAAGTATAGAAAAGATCCAAGAGTTTCTGTAAGATATTATTCTGAGAACGAACCACCTTTTAAGCGCTGGAATGATGGTGTAGATTCTACGCAAGGTGAGTATGTAATGATCGCAGCTTCAGATGATAGTTGTGATCCTAGATTATTGGAAAAGCTAGTTGAAAAATTGGATAACCATCCTTCTGTTGGTTTTGCTTATGCTCAATCATGGGAAATAGATGATCAGGGTAAGCGATTGTATTTATCTAAGGATTTAACAGATAGCTTAAATCCAGATCTTTGGGCTACAGATTTTGTTGCCAATGGGCAAGAGATGTGCCATTACATGCTGTTTCTTAATATAATTCGCTTCTCAGGACTCGCACGGCGATCTGCTTTTGTTAAAGCTGGTGGATTTGACACACGATTGTCCTATGAGGCAGATTGGCTGCTTTGGTCAAAAATATTAACAATTTCAGACATTGCTTATGTCGCTGAACCGTTGATTTTTGGTAGGATGCACATGAATTCGTTCGGCAAGGCAGTGAAGAAGATATTGGTACTTGAAGGGCGGTTAGTAGTAATTCGTTACTTGCTATCAAACGTAAAGCCACCAGAGCACTTTTGGGAGACAGTCTATAAGCCAATCATAGGATATTGGGTACGGCTAGTATTTTCAGAGAAAATTCCAATTAGTATAAACTTAAGGATTTATTGCTTGTTGAAGGAGATAAATCCTCATGTAAATTATTTGTTAGTTATAAATTTTCTTGAGATTTTGAAGAGAAAAATCGGTCTACTCTATAACTCTTTTTTTCAAAAGAAGATAAAGCTTCTTTTGAAGTAGGAATAAAGCATTTTCATTAGTGAGGAAACCACTAAAATCCTATTTACTCTGATGCACAAATTTTGTAGTTATTATGCTTAAGCTAATACCTTTCCAGACTGAGAAGCAACAAATACGCCAAGTGTTGTGCTTGGGTGCTCATAGTGATGATATTGAGATTGGCTGTGGAGGAGCTATTCTAGCTCTAGTTGAAGCATTTCCTGATTTAAATGTTTTTTGGGTTGTATTGAGTAGTGCAGGTAATCGTCGAGAGGAAGCCTTAGAGAGTGCGAATGCTTTTTTGCAACCTGTCAACCAAAAAACGATTTTAATTGAAAACTTTAAAGATACATTTTTCCCCTATATGGGCATAGAGATCAAAAAATTCTTTGAATGGTTAGGGAAAGAAGTTTCGCCTGATCTCATATTGACCCACTATCGCCAGGATTTGCACCAAGATCATCGGTTGGTTTCTGATTTAACCTGGAATACATTTCGTAATCATATGATTTTAGAGTATGAAATTCCCAAATATGATGGCGACTTAGGAAACCCTAATTTTTTTGTTCATATCAGTGATTCGATCCGAAAGCAAAAAATTGCTCATCTTATGAAGTTTTTTGCAACTCAATCTAATAAGCATTGGTTTACGGAAGAAACGTTTTCAGCAATTCTTAGATTACGTGGAATCGAATCAAACTCACCAAGTCAATATGCAGAAGCTTTTTACTGCAGAAAAGCAGTCTTGATGTAGGATCATAATGTTCATAAAATGAGTCACTTGATTAGAGCATGGAGTTTTATGGGTTAGATTGAGCCGATAGGCGAGGCCTGAAAATGAGAAAGCCAATCTTTGCTTAAGCTACTCCGTAAAGCCATAAAATGGACTTACATTAAGTTGATAGAAAAATACAAGTTAGGTTTGGTTCGCACAAAAATTTGACATACAAAAATAATTGTTATGAAAATTCATGTTCTTTCTATGGCTCATAATGAGGCTCACCTGCTTCCTTATTTTATTAGCCACTATCGCAACCATTTTCCTGATTGCGAAATTACAATATTTGACAATGAATCTACTGATGAAACTGCAAGTATTAGTCAAAGTTTTGGGTGTAAAGTCATCTCTGTTGTGTCGGGTGGTTACGTGGATCAGATCCTTTCAGACACTAAGAATGAGCAGTGGAAGAGTAGTCAAGCCGATTGGGTAGTAGTCTGTGACATCGATGAATTTTTGCAGATTAATCAAACTGAGTTAGAAAAGCTAAATGATTCTGGAGTTACAATTTTACGAACTCAAGGCTTTGACATGGTTGGGAAAAATGGAAATCTTGAGGAGATTACAGATAAATATCCAAATGATTGGTATAGCAAAATTGTATGCTTTAAACGAACAGAAATTGAAAATATTAACTACACGCCAGGAGCGCATCACTGCAGCCCTACTGGAAATATTCAGTGGAGTTCAGCAGCTTATGAATTGTTCCACTATAAGTACCTTTCGCTAAACTTAGCACTTGAAAGAATAAAACTGCGTTGCGATCGAGCAAGCGAAGATAATCGCCTAAAAGGGATTGCTTATCAGTATTACGAATTCAACGAAAGAAAAACTCATCAAGAGTTTTCTCAAGCGTGGCGAAAAGCGATATTATGGCGCTTTCTTAAGAGGCTGCTTCCGAGAGAGAAGAATTATCGTTTAGGTCATAAACTTATAGCAAAAGTACCGTGAGACGACATAGTCTGATGGCTGACAAACCTAAGGTTCTCTTGGGCTTTGGAGGATGTCTGAGAATGAGAGACTATGCTAGTCATCTGAGCATCATAGCGAGTCATTACTACATACATGAAGGTCGCTGAGGTTTCTGGCAGGGCCGCATAGTCTTTAAACAAACGACGCGGCCAATTAAGCCAACCCCAAGTGCGCTCGATCACCCACCGTTTCGGCAATAAGACAAAGCCTTTGCTGTTATCAGAAGCTTGATGGTTTCGAGCTGCCAACGTAAGTGCCCATGGCATGAAGTCTACTCCTTCACAGGTACCATTCACCCAAACCACCTTCAATCGGGTAAGCTGCTCAGGTAGACGTGACAGCCGAGCGACAAACTAGCGGGCACCCTGCTGGTCACTGACAATGACAGCCATTATGGCTGAAAACATTTCTCGAACTGCCTGATGGCACGCCGTTACATGACACAATCGAGCAGGTGTTTGCCTAGCACTAAGGCTGCTGATCACTTGCATGCCCTAAGACCCGATACACATCGATTAGTTGCTGCTTGCCCTTTAGAACTAACGGTCCCCAAGGTTCAACGGCAAAGCGGTCTTGCAGATGCACGAGAGTATCTTTGGCAATGAGAATGCGGCAGAGTTCTGTTTGCTGGTCTTTTGCGTAGCTTTCTAAGCGAGATGCAATGTTAACACTGTCACCAATCACGCCATATTCCAGCCGATCTTTGCCACCTAAACTGCCTGCCACGATCGGCCCGGTAAAAATGCCCACTCGCATTTGCGCCGTTGGCAGGTTACGCTTCTGCCAGTCTTGATTCAGCGCTTGCAGGCGATCACTCATTGCCAAAGCGCACTCAACAGCTAAGCGGGCATCTTGGGAGACTTCGATCGACGTGACCCGGTGAATGGGCACTCCGAACACAGCTAACAAACCATCGCCTGTAAACTTGTTGATAATGCCATGATTAGCTTTCACTTCCTCAGTGATGGCGCTTAGATATTCGTTTAGCCATTCCAGCAATGCTTCGGGAGACATCTGTTCTGACAGCGTGCTGAAATTTCGAATATCAGTAAATAGCATTGTGGCGATCAGGCGTTGCCCTGGCAGTTTGCCAGATTTCAGCAAGCGATCGCGGCTTTTCCACAGGGTTGTAGCAATTTCAGGCGACGTGTTTTGCCCCAGTAGTTTCATCATCATGATTTGTTGACGCTGTGCCTGCTGTGCTCGATACGATACGACAAGCGTTGCAACCACGATGATACCTATCACAGGGGTGGCTGTAGGCACCCACCCTTGAGCCAAAAAAAGAGCGTAGCAGATTCCTAGCAGAACCATAATGGCAAGTATGACCACCAGACAAAGCCCCAGCGGGTGGCGAATGAACCAGGCGAGGCTGCTACCCAAGACAACCCAAGCTCCAATCCAACTGCATTCAACCCAATCAGGCCAAAACCAAACGAGCGGCTGCTGGTTAAGCGCTGCGTCCAGAATTTGGCTGACCATTTGAGCATGAATGACAACACCGGGCATTGAGACAGCCTGTTTTTCAGCCATGCTGTAGGGGGTGAGAAAGCGATCTTTCGCACTCTCGGCGGTCGTGCCAATCAGCACAATCTTGCCGTTGACCCATGCTGGCTCGATCGCGCCATTTAATAACTGAGTTAACGTTACCTGCCGTGCCAGATGGCTACGCGCACGGTAGTTCAGCAAGATCTGATACCCCTTCGCATCCACAGTTTGATATTGTCCGGATGTAGTTTCCCAGGGAGTAAATTCCGTTTCGCCGAGTTGCAAATTGCTGGGATTGCGTAAACCTGCTTTTGGTAGAATACCCTGTGGCCGCAGGTATGCGAGTGCCAAGCGGAGCGAAAAAGCATACAGCGTTTCCGTCTCTGTATCCATAAACAGCAACCCGCGACGAATAACTCCATCGGGGTCACTGGCGATGTCATTGAAGCCGATGCGGTCTTCTGGGACTCCCGGAGGCGGATTCACCCCCAAATCATCTGCGTCTTGGACTTTCGTAATGGCAATCACATTGGGCTGCTGCAATTGTTTCGCTAGGGCAGCCGTGCCAGGAGCCTGTGGTAAATCCCGATAAATATCTAAGCCGATCGTCTTGGGGTTGAACTGTTGCAGCGTTTGCAGCGCCGTTGCGATCGTGCGGTCGGAAAGCGGCCATCGCTTCTGAGCTTTAATATCGGCCTCGGTAACCGTCACAATCAGCAAGCGCAGATCAGTAGTCCGACTAGGGCGCAGACGCACCATCAGGTCATAGCTGGCAAGTTCAAGCGGCTGTAAGCCACCAAGATGATGCACGCCGAGCAAGCAAGCAGTCACAACGCTACTTGTCGCCACGATCGCAAGTGGCACCAACGCGATCGCGGGTAGCGCGGCGAGTTGCATCCAGCCATTCCGGCAGTGTTGAAAAAATTTAGCAGTCACAGATGCTCTCAGCGTTGGATAACCGAGGGTAGACGTTAGCGTCAGGACGTTGCCGTGTGTACCAGAAAGCGTGGACTTTATACGAGTAAGCCCTAAGCAACTGAAACTCTAACGGTTCATTAGACTGCTTGCGCGAATACTAAAACCCCTCTCGCTCTCTCAATGCTGAGGCAAGTAAATGTCTAGTTCTTCAGCGTTGGAGGGCAAAGGGGGGCAGAAGCTAATTCATGCAAGCGGTCAATTGTCTAGATCAAGCAGTCGATGCACCAGGACTCGCGAGACGAGTTACTCTCCCATTAAATCTATACATCCTTTTCCCTATAAAATCCCGACAATTGAGCAGAAGCTCACGCTGTCTTTTTGAGCATACGCTCCAGGATTGTTTTTGCAGGTTCCACGATCGCCCAGGTACCGTTTGGTTGCTTGCGCAAAGCGGCGAAAAGTAGCAAATCACCATTGCCGATCGCCTCTCCTTGACTGACTTCGCCCAAATGCGGCTCCTTCAAACCACAGAGGCGAAAAAGGTAAGCAGGGACATCTGGGCTAGAAAAGATTAGACAACGGCGATTGTCAAGCTGAGTACGGCCATCAAAAGGCGCGTAGACCTGATTGCCATCCAGCGCAATCGAAATATCGCCAAGCCCACCGAGAACTTTGCGATCGGCGATCATGTCACCCGGTTGCAGCTCCCAACTTTGGTAAAGCTTGATGCTAAGCGGTGATTCAGGGCTGGGAGCTTTCGTACACCCGATCGGCAGCAGCGTCATAGCCAGCAGACCAACATTGAGCAAAGTATCTCTGACCTTCATGAAAGCAACTCTATCGAACATTGAAGCGATATCCAGCGTACTGATCGCCTTCGTACAGAATGACTAACCAGGTTTGCGGTTCAAACTCTAGAGGATACGCTTCCCGCTGAGCCGTTGCGCCTGCCCGGACTTGAAGGTCAACCAGCCTGCAGTAGGGCTCTTTCACAATTTCTTGCACTTTTTGCTTTTTATCGCCTTCAGGCACCGTAAGCAACCGCGCTAACTGCTGTCTCGACAACTTCGCCTGCGACTGCACAACCTCCTGACACGGTTCACCAGAGGCTTTTTTACTGAAATTTTTGCTCAATAGCGAAGGCAGGCTATGTAAATCTAACAAAAGCCCAAACGCCAAAAGCACAGCGCCTCCAGCCAGCAGCTGCTTTGAAATTACAGGTTCAGACTTTGAGTATCCCATCCATCCTCCTAATCGATTGGTTGGTCTAAGCATTTGGGAGTCAGCAGCTAGGAGGCTTATAGATGAGAGGATTCCAGCTTCTAGCTTCCCCACGGGCACAAATGGACTAAGGTTGCATACTGAGAGGGCTAGCAGGTTCGCAAACACGAGACTCCAAGGAACTCGGCGAACACAACGCGCAATTAGACTAGAGCCTGCCTCCCAGGAGCAATCCCAGCATAATGAGAAACAAGCGGTAGATAGAAACAAAGCCAGCTCTGGGCACAAACAGCGCCAGGTAAACGGCAAGCGCCGCTGGCGCAAACATCAACACCAGAAAAACGGGCGTGAGCGCTGGCACCATTGCCAACAGTAGCCTTGAGCCCACGCGAATAGCAGCAGCAAGCACAATCCAAAGCACCGCATCACCAATTTTATCTATTGACTTTTGCGGTAATTGAAGCAACTGCCGCAACTGTAAGCCGTAGCGCCGAACGGAGAAAAACCCCAACGGTGACTGAGATGTCCGCGATCGCCCACGGCGCACTTCAGGATAGCCACTGATCATCGAGGGTTCTACCAGTGCGCGCCCACCATCACGGCTGGCTAGAGAGCGTAATGCCTGAGCCGTTTCTGTTGCCTCCTGCTGCGCTTTTTGGTCACTGTGGAGTGATAGCGGGGGCTGGTTTGCAGGAACGGGTTTGCCGTTGGCCCCATAGCGATAAATGCTAGTCCCAAAAGCTTCTACACCCGAAGCAGGCGGAGGTTGAACGACAGAAGTCGCGGAGCCAGACTGGGTGCGATCGCGGGTGTTGCCAGGAGCGATCGCGTCTTGTGCTGTTGGTTCTCCCTCAATCAGTGCCGTTTCTAGCTCCTGCAACAATTGCTTGATCCGCTCTGCCTGAGCTTCTAAGGCTTCCGTATCATCATCCTGAGCTGGCATGGGTGGAACCTCTCGTTGGGGCGATCGGGGGGAGTGCTTACTACTTCTCGTAGCCTTCTTTTTAGACGGAGAAGCAGCGGCTGACCCAGGCGCAGCATCGCCAGTCAAGGCATCTTGCTCGGCCTGAGCCTTCTTACGCTTGCGCTCTGCCAGCAGTTGATTGATTCGTTCTGCCTGAGCTTCTAACCGCTTTAGCTCATCGATATACGGCTGTTGATGCCCGTCACGCATTTGCCGAAAGGAAAACGCCTTTGGGAGTGGTGTGGCAGACTTACGCTTGGCGACAGGCTTGCGTTTAGTGGTAGAGCCTTGTGCAGGTGCTTCAGATGGTGCTTCAGTCTTCTGGCGGTGGGGCATTTCTACGACATTTGCGTCACCCTGTTGCGCCCCCTCATTTGAACCCTCAAATTCTGAGTCCTCAAATTCTGGATAGGGCTGCTTGGCGAGATGCATCTCTGTTTGCAGCGATCGTCTTGCTCTGAAACGTGCTTGAAGTTCGTCCATAATGGGGGATAGTCAGCTCGGTCAGCAAAAAGTCCCTCAGCGAACCCAAATGAGAGACCTCTACTCAGTATTAGTACAATGGTACTATAGAAGGATGATTATTGACGACAATTTTTTGCCAATTCCCGGAAGTACCCTTAAAAGATCCTTCAGCGCCATCTAACTAAAATGCTATGGCAGGGTAGTGGACTAGACGTGTGGATACAGTTAAATGCTAGGCCAAACTCATAGCGGTTCGTAAAGAGACCAATGGACTATATTGTGCATCCGTACTGCTTTAGAAAAGCAATCAGATGCTTACGCTTAAGCGTTTGAGTCTGCTGTTTCCCAATTGGATGCAGAGTCGGTTCTAACTGCCGTGGATAAGCGCCCCAAACAGCGGTGTAGGCATGATGAAGGGGGTGCTAACAACGCTCTGAGTTGGAGGGGCGCACTGTCTTGATCGTTGGACAACATATAGGCCAATTTTGCACCTATCGTATGATCAATCGCGTGTCACAACCAGCGGCCTTTAGATCACCAAGCTAACCTGTGACCCCTGCTCTGTTTTGGATACTTCAATACGCGATTGAAAGGCTTCTTTGAAGTGGGGGACATGGGTAACGGTAAGAATGCAAGCGAAGTCAGCCGCGATCGCGTTGATAGCCGCAATCAGGCGATCGCACCCTTCCGCATCCTGGGTGCCAAAGCCTTCATCCACAATCAGCATTTGCAGCGCGGTACCCGATCGATGTGTCAGTAGGCGCGCTAAGGCTAACCGAATGGCAAAGTTTACCCGAAACGCTTCTCCACCTGAATAGGTTTCATAGGGACGAGTACCGTGAGCGTCAGCAATGAGAATATCCAGCGTTTCAATGAGTTTAGATGATGGGGTCTCGTTGTGTGGTGCTTTGGTTGCCAGCTTTGCTTGGCGGGCTTGCTCACGACGATTGGAGCGCTGGGTGACAAATTGAATATGGAGTTGATTGGCGCTGAGGCGACTGAGAATCTGGTTGGTTTCGGCTTCGAGTTGGGGCAAGGCATTTTCAATCATCAAGGCTTGAATGCCATTTTTGCCGAACGCTTGCGCTAACTCCTGATAAATGCGCTGCTGGTGACGGGCAGTTTGTAGGTCGGTTTTGAGTTTTGAGTTTTGAGTTTTGAGTATTTCTAGCTGCTGCTGTTGTTGCTGTAGGCGGCCAAGAGCGGCAAGATTTTCATCGAGTTGCGATCGCCGCTGCTGCATAGACTGTTCTAATTGTTGAATTTGCGCCTGACACGCTGGCGTTTGCTCTAGCTGTTGCACTAGCTGCTGGATCTGTGTTGCAGCCAGTTGGCGATCGTGCTGGCGATCGTGCAATGTTTGCGTGAGGGCAAGCACTCGCTGCTGGCTTTGTGGGTGCTGTTGGCGGGCACGCTCTAGTTCTTGATGCTGAAGCTGCCAGGTTTGCGACTGCCGCAACGCTTGACGAATGTTGTTGTGCTGTTCCAGGTCGTAGCCAGTTTCAGCCATGTGGTGTTTCAATGCAGCAAGCTGGGCAGCCGTTTCAGCATTTAACTGGTCAAGGCTGGCTTGCTCTGCGGCAACCTGTGCTTCTAGATCTGGTTGCCGTTGTGCCAGTTGGGTGTGTCGCCGCTGTGCCTGCTTCATTTCGGCATGACGGATTTCTGCCCATCGCCAGCGATCGACTTCGCCCCGTGCTAGCGCATGATTTTTTTCGTCATAGTTCAATTGGTTGAGGCTGTGATCAAGCAACCGTAGTTCTTCTTGCAGTTCCGTTGCGTAGTTGCCAAGCTGAAGTGATTGTTCTAACTCCGCCGCTTCAGCCACGATCTGCTGCAAGGTTGTTTGAGTGGCGATCGTCGTTTGAAGCTGCTCTTGCAATTGCCCCCGGCGCTCCAGCACAGCGTGATAAGGCTTCAGCTCTCGCTCTAGGTCACGATATTCTTGTCGCAAAATTTGAATTTCACGTTCCGAAGCGGATAGCTGCTCCCGGATGACCCAGATTTGCTCTGTGATGGCTTGCTGCTCCGCCTGATGCTTCTCTAGCACAAGGCTCCAATGCTGTTCGTCGAGGGGGCGATTGCAGAGGGGGCAGGGGGGGTAGGAGGGAAAGGGGGGAGGAGAGTTATGAGTGATGAATTCTAAGTTTTGAGTTCTAAGTTTAGTGTCTCCGTGTCCCTGTGTCTCCATGTCTGCGTGCCTTCTCCTGCTTCCCCTGTTCCCCTTGACTCCGCTCCCCTGCCCCGCTACCTCTGACTCCTGACTTCTGGCTCCTGGCTCCTGCTTCAATAGTTGCATTTTCTGTTCTAACTCTGCTAACTGTGCTTCGCAGTGCCGTTGCTGTTCTTGAAGCTGTTCCATAAAGCTACGGCGTTCTAACCCTCGCTCACGCACTCGTTCTTGGTAGGTGCGGCGTGCTTCTAGCGCGGCGATGCGATCGCTCACATCTTGCACCGCTTGTTTTAATTGTGGTTGGCATTGCTGCTGTGCTTGTAGTTGATGCGCTGATGCCTGAAGTTCTTCTAGCCGAGCGGTGAGGCGGGTTTGTTCGCGCTCGATCTGGTTTTGAAGCTGCTGGCGACGCTGCAAAAGAGGTGAAGCTTGAACCTGAAGCTGATCGAGGTGAATCAGATGGGTTCGTGCCTGTTGCAATTGCTGGAGAGCGGCGGTGATGTTCGCGGTTTTGCTGAGCGTTTGCTGTAGTTCTGCCTCCTGTTGCAGGAGTGCTTCTAGCTGTGCCTGAAGCTGTTGCAGTTGGCGCTGTTGCGTGGCTAAATGTTCGGTTTGCTGCTGTTGATAGTGCTGTAGCTGGTGCTGGGCAATCTGATGGGCTTTAAAGCGAGCAGCAAGGGCTTCTTCATGCACCTGCAAGGTTTGAAAGTGGTGATAGCCTGCCACGATCGCAGCCTCTTGTTGCAGCAGGGTCTCTAGTTCTTGCTGTTGCTGTTGGGCAGCGGCTAATTCTCGCTGTAACCGCTGACAGTCTTGTGCTTGGTGACGCTGCTGTTGTTGCTGCCACGTCAACTGCTGCTGCCAGGTTTGGTGCTGTTGCTGGATGGTTTGCAGAGCTTGAAGTTGTTCGCTGTCTGTCGCCTGTTGCTGCTGCATCCCTGCCAAAACGCCCTCTAGCCCAAGCTGTTCTTGAACGATGCGATCGCGCTGCTGTAGCTGTTTCTGCACAACTTCGAGATTGCGTTCTAGCAACTCAAGCTGCCCCTTAAACTGACGCGACTGATCTTTTGCCTGCTCTGCCATGCGATCGTACTGGTCAAGCTTCAAGAGATCTGCCAAAATCTGCTTCCGTTCCGTAGGACGCTTCAGCATAAACTCATCGGCCCTTCCCTGTCGTAAATACGCCGAATTTACAAACGTCTCATAATCAAGCTTCAGGTGTTCTAGAATCAATTGCTGCGTGGCACGAACACCCTTGGCAGTCAGAGTACGGAAGGTGAGAGTGGGGTGTGGGGTCTGGGACGTAAGAACAGGTTGAGTTGCTTCCCCTGCTTCCCCTGCTTCCCCTGCTTCCCCTGCTTCCCCTGCTTCCCCTGCTTTTCTCCTCTCCCCCCTCTCCTCTCTCCTCTCCTTCCCCTGCGCCACCTGAAACTCTAGTGACGAAGACTGCCCTCGGTAGCGACTGCGGACGATGCGGTAAGTTTGCTGATTGTTGATAAAAATAAAATCCACTTGTGTTTCTTGTGCGCCAATGTGGATGACATCGTCTTCGGCAGCAGCACGGCTTTGCCCCCAAACTGCCCACGCGATCGCTTCCAACAAGGATGATTTTCCGGCTCCATTGGCACCACAAATACAGGCCGTGTGTAACCCTCGAAAATCTAGAGTTGCTTCACGATAGCTAAGAAAGTTCTTGAGTACTAGCTTTAGGGGAATCATGCCGTACCAGCGTTGCAGACCTAATCTTCAGATTAGCAGTACGCTTGCACTTTAATACATTTGCACTTTAGTACGCCAGCACTTTCTATCAAACTAGAAGCAAAATAGCAGGCTTGAATGAGCAAAGTTTGCTACAGCAAAAATATTTTTGTAAAGTGAAACGATTTCAACTGAGTTGGCGGTACTTGCTGAGACGTGTTAATTCGCGGTTAAAGCCTTGTTAGCTTGCTTCTCTACACTGTATACATACGTGGGCGAGTCAACTTCTAAGACACTCTATGGTTGAAATATGGGCACTTTAAGCTTGATGTTGGGTGACTGGCAGTGTTTCTCTGATGCAATACGCTCAGCCCTCTATCCTAACTCTGCCTTCACAAGCTGTGCTTCCTGGCTCAAGCAAGGCTAGATCACTCAATCTAATCCAGATAACGAATGTTGTTTCACTTGTTCAAGCAGATTACCGCTAGAAGGATAGGAAATACGCCTTTGCGCTGTGTGCTGATTGTGCCCTTTGTTTTACAAATTGTGGGCACAGTTGGGTTAGTTAGCTACCTCTCGTTTAAGAACGGGCAACAGGCGGTGAATGATTTGGTGAATCAACTAATGAGTGATGTGAGCGATCGCACGCAACAGCATCTCAAATCTTATACAAAACTGCCCCAACAAATTACGCGACTGGTTACAGATGATCTGGAGCTCGGTACGATCAGCCTCAAGGCACCTAACCTGCGGAGTTTAGATGCCTATTTCTTAAAGCGCATTCAAACGTTTGATGGGGTTAGTTTTATCTACGTAGGCAATGAACAGGGCAAGTTTATTGGTGCGGGACCCACGCAAAGGTTTGGTCAACTCGACCATATTGTTGAAGTCGCCGATGGTACGACGAAGGGAAACTATCTTTCCTATGCCGTTGATGCCAGAGGCGATCGAATCAAGCAAGTGGGTATTTCCAAAAACTATGATCCACGTCGTCGTCCCTGGTACAAAGCCGCCGCTAAAGGTAAAGCAACCTGGAGCGAGATTTATGCCTTTATTGGTGAGGCAAATGAAGGACTAACCATTACAGCCGTCAAGCCGTTTTATCAGGCATCGGGGCGGTTGGCTGGGGTCGCTGCCGTTGATCTATACCTGAATGATATCAGCGTCTTCTTGAACCGCTTGCATGTCAGCCACTCTGGACGAGTCTTTGTTATGGAACCAGATGGAAACCTGGTTGCTAGTTCTGATCATCAGCGCTCTTACACCAAAGCAGGTGGCAGGCTTCAACGGCTTACAGCTTCTGCCAGTAGTGATCCACTGATTCGAGCCACTGTAGAGCATTTGCAGCATGCGATCGGCAATTTTGGAAGTATTCAAAAACCACAGCGGCTCCAGTTTGAGAACCGTGGGCAGCGTGCCTATGTGCAGGTATCTCCCTGGCGGGATGAGTTTGGCTTGAATTGGCTGATTGTAGCCGTAATGCCCGAATCTGATTTTATGGCGCGCATTGATGCCAATACTCGTACAACAGTTTGGCTGTGTCTTGCTGCTTTGATTGTGTCGATCGCGATTGGTGCGGTGACAGCCCGTAGAATCACCCGCCCAATCTTGCGCCTCAACGCAACTGCGAAGGCGATCGCAGCCGGACAATGGCAGCCTCCAATCACACTTGATCGAGCGGATGAACTGGGCGAACTTACCCATTCCTTTAATCAAATGGCGAGTCAACTCCAAGCCTCTCTCGCTGAAATGCAGCAGTTAAATCAAAAGCTCTCGGACGGTGAAAGTCGCTTGGCGCAGTTTTTAGAAGCGCTCCCAATTGGGGTTGCTGTCCATAATCCTGATGGCACTGTTTTTTACTTTAACCAGACCGCTAAGCGCTTATTAGGCATTGAGACGATTCCAGACCGCACTATCGAGCGACAGGCTGCTGCCTACCAGATTTATCGGGTTGGTACGCAGCAACTTTACCCAGTTGAAGACCTACCTGCTGTACGGGCTTTAAGAGGTGAAAACGTTGTCACAGATGATCTTGAACTGCACCGAGACGGCGACATCCACTTTCTGGAAGTGCTGGCAACACCGATTGTGGACGGTCTGGGCAAGGTTACTTATGCGATCGTAGCCTTCCAAGACGTGAGTGAACGTAAGCATGCTGAAGCAACGCTGCGTGCCAGTGAAGCACGCTTTCGTCGGCTGACTGAGAATGTGCCAGGTGTGATCTACCGCTATGTCTATTACGCCAATGGCACCAGAGGGTTTACGTACCTCAGTCCACGGTTTCGTGAACTGTATGAAACCGACCAGGCATTGGCAATGGATGATCCTAACTGCTTGTGGCGTATGGTTCCTCCAGAAGACCTGGCAGCCATGCGAACATCCATTGATCTTTGCACGCAACAACTTCAGCCCTGGTCGATGGAACATCGCGTGCTGCTGCCGTCTGGTCGTCTCATTTGGGTACAACATTTCTCCTGCCCAGAGCGACAACCTAATGGTGATGTCATTTATGATGGGTTCTCGATCAACGTGACCGATCGCAAACAGGCAGAACTCTTCCTGGCAAATTACAACCGTCTGTTAGAGCAGCAGGTTCAGGAACGCACACTGGCATTAGAACAGGAAATCGCTGAACGCCAAAAAGCCGAAGATGCTCTCAAGCAAGTGAACTTAGAGCTAAAGCGCCTTGCAACGCTGGATGGCTTAACCCAGATTGCCAATCGGCACCGCTTTGATACCTATTTTACGCAAGAGTGGCGACGAGCAGTACGAGAACAAACGCCGCTATCGTTGATCCTTTGTGATGTCGATTTCTTCAAGCCCTACAACGATCGCTATGGGCATCAGGCAGGCGATGAATGTTTACGTCAAATTGCTCAGGCTATGAGTAGTGCCATCAAGCGCCCCAGTGATTTGCTAGCACGGTATGGTGGTGAAGAGTTTGTTGTCGTGCTGCCAAATACCGACAGTGAGGGTGCTAATACTGTAGCCGCCGCGCTTCAGGCAGAAATTCGACGACTCAAATTATCCCATGCCCACTCTAAAGTGAGCGACTACATTACCATTAGCCTGGGCATTGCCAGTACGATTCCACAGGTTGATGGAACACTCAATAACTTGGTTGCTGCGGCTGACACAGCCCTGTATCGCGCTAAAAAAGAGGGACGCGATCGCACCGTAACGTACCAGTTGTAAGAATCGGCCTGGTGATGGACGGTTTTCCTCTGATGTAATGAGCGAAATCTTGAAGGAGCGTTTGAATTTATACCAATCATTCTCCTTACATCAACTACGTTATGGGAAGACGGTGCAGGAAGCACAAAAAATGGTTCTCCTGTGGGCATCAAGATTTGGGTAAAACGTGTCACCCCTATGCCAGTAAAGCGATGGATAGCCAAACTCAGCAACGCGATGACGAGCAAAAACGGCAGCACCGACAGCAATGGCAGCAAGCCTTTGCACATGATTCTGTTGATCTCACAGGTTTACCGACACACATTGTCCTTAAAGCGCGAAAAATTTTGCAGGAACTCAGTGCTGGAAAAGGCTACTACCAGTTTCAAGGCAAGCGCTTTCGGTTTGACCGCACACTCATCTCGATTCCAGTCACTTACAGCTACCGCTTGCTGTGCCGTGAGCAAAAAGACGGTCTTCTGCCGCTTAAAGTGCTTTCTCATGAACAGTACAACGCGATCGCTCGCAATCGGGTCGCCATCGGATAGGCTACCAGCGACGCTCTTTACGCTCGATAAAAGGTGAGTGCCGTCTTGCCATAAACCTTTTGGCGACAAAGTTTCAGAGTTACTGGTGTTGGCATATTTTTGCGATCGGGGCTATGCTCCACCGCGAATTCTCCATCGGGCACTAAAAGTTGAAGGCACGCGATCGCCTCGATCACGGGTTCATACAAATTACTGTCATAGGGTGGATCAAAGTAAATGTGATCGAATTTCTGCCCTTCCAGTGCTTTTATGCGCTGTCGCACATCACCTCGTAACACTTGAAACGTTTG
This sequence comes from Stenomitos rutilans HA7619-LM2, assembly GCA_019358945.1. GTDB lineage: Bacteria > Cyanobacteriota > Cyanobacteriia > Leptolyngbyales > Leptolyngbyaceae > Stenomitos > Stenomitos rutilans. Next base: position 42,131 of record JAHHIE010000008.1, read on the forward strand.
AGTTTCTTTCGCCACTTGCTGCCAGTTTTGCCGAATAATGGCACAGGCACGAGTAGACTGTTCAATGCCAACAACAAGGCTTGCCCCTCGGCAAAGCGCTTCCGCACCCATCGCGCCACTACCTGCACAGAGATCCAACCAACGACAGTCTACAATTGTGCCCTGCCAAATGTTGAATAAGGCCGATCGCACGATCGCCAGCGTGGGTCGTGTTTCCTGTCCTGGCAGGGTTTTGAGCTGCCGATTACCGTAAATCCGTAAGCTCATTGCGTCTGGTCAGATAAGTTTTTCTGCATCGCTTCGCCTACTTGCGCAACTGTCATGTCTTGATGTTGCAGCAACGAGTCAGCGACATTACTTTGATCAAAGTGGCTTCGATTTTGGCTGAGTTTATACTTGCCTTCTAACTTGGTTACTTGCATTTCAAAGCCAACGATCGCCGCCATCATGCCCTCGCGATAGCCCGCTGACAGTGCATCCCATTGTGGTTTATAAGCGGGTTCATAAAAAGAAACCATCGCTTTAATCATCGCGTCTATACTTTCTGGAGACTCTGCCAGCGTAATCATCTGCGGCTTGCCAAACGCGTGGACTGCGATGTAGTTCCATGTGGGTACATTCTCGCGCTTTTCGTACAGTGAGGGCGATATGTAAGCGTGTGGATCGTTGAAAATTGCTAATGACTCAGCTTGACCAAAGGCTTGCCACTGAGGATTTGCCTTAGCAAGATGTCCTGTAAGTTTGACAACCCCATCATGGACTGTTGTAACTAATGGCACGTGAGATGCCGTCGGAATGTTGTCTACAACAGTCACCAAGGTGGCAAAGCTAAATGCCTGCATAAAATCAACGAGCTTTTTCAAATCGTCTTCACGAAAAGCTGGTGAAACATACATCAGCCGATCATAGATAAAGGACGACTATTCACTAACTGCACAAAATTTGCCAGGATTTGCAGCCCTGATGTAGACGATTTTTCAGGATGAAATTGAACTGCCATGAGGTTCTCTTTTGCGATCGCAGCCGTCACTGTCTGGCTTCCATGCGTAATCGTTGCAGCACGCACATTAGCATCAGTGGGATCAACGTAATACGAATGCACAAAGTACAGCCACGGAGCGGCAGGTAATTGCTGCCACAAGGGAGAATGGGGTTGAGTGAGTTCTAACTGATTCCAGCCCATGTGCGGAATGGTGATGCCGGGTTCATGACGAAAGCGCTTGACGGTGCCTGCGATAATGCCTAAGCCCGGTTCCTTACCTTCCTCACTGGACTCAAACAGAATTTGCAACCCCAGGCAAATGCCCAAAAAAGGTTTGCCGCTGGCGATCGCTCGTTTAAGCGGTGCTTCCAAATGGCGCGATCGCAAATGTTGTACAGCCGGATCAAAGGCACCAACACCGGGCAGCACGATCGCATCCGCCTGTTCCAACTCAAGCGACGAATCGGTAATCTTGGGAGCTGCACCTGCTTTCTCCAGTCCTTTACAGGCAGAGTGCAGGTTGCCCATGTCGTAGTCCACCACTGCGATCGTTGGCATCTTCTGTCCCTTTATGCGCGTTCACTCTCTAAAATTGTAGTCTGCCACAGTCGCCTACACGCTAGCCGGAAACGCTGCGGCAAATGCAAATTCACATCCACCAACAGAGCTTAATTGTGGTCTAAAAGCCATCATTCATCCTCCTTCACTTCTACCTCCTGACTCCTGACTTCTCCCCATCCCCCATCTCCTATCTCCCAACCCCTATCCCCCATTCCCCACTCCTTCTCCATGTTCAAAGTTGTCACACCCAGATTCTCACAAACCTTCGATCGCTGGACAGATGCCCTCAACGCTGCCAAAGACCTCATCCCCGAATGCAAAAGCCTGACAGAAGACATTCGTATTTTTCTCTTTGACGATCTGGTGTGGGTCTACAGTCGGCTGCACAAGTACCCGCAGTACATCGGTGCAGGCATGTACGATCGCCTCGCGCGGCTCTTTGTACAGGAAGCGATGGAAGAGGAGTGAGGAGGAGCGAGGGCAGGGGAAGAGGAGGGAGCAAGGAGAGCGGAGGGAGCGACTCAGAACTCTTTAGTAAAGCGGTGCAAAACACTACTCAAATCTTTCCCTCCTTCCCTTGCTCCCCAAGCTTCCTCTGCCTCTCCAACTTCCTCAGCCCCCCAAGTCCCCTCTGCTCCTCCAGCCCCCCTTGCCTCCCTGCCACTCCCCACCATCGCGGCGACCACCAGTTCCATTCGCCCAAAAGGTTCATCGTCGCTGGCACGAGCACGGCTCGAATGAGTGTGACATCCAGTAAAACCGCGATCGCGCATCCCAGTCCCAGCGCTTTGACGAAGATAATGCGGCTGAAGACAAACGCACTGGTAACGATAATCATGAGGAGTGCGGCACTGGTGATAATGCTGCCCGTATTCTCCAGACCGCTGATGACGCTTTCGGTGTTGCTTTTGCCTTCGTCGTAGGTTTCTTTGATGCGAGTGAGCATGAAGACTTCATAATCCATGCTCAGCCCGAATAGAACGCAGAATAAGACGATCGGCAGCAGCAGATCGATATAGCCTACAGGCGCAAAATGGAGCCAGTGCTGCAAATGACCGTCTTGAAAAATGAAGACTAACGCCCCAAACGATGCGCCGATCGACAGCACATTCATGGCGATCGCTTTGAGCGGCAAAACCACTGAATCGAGCAAAAGATACAGAATCACAAACGTCACTCCCATCATGATGCCAAGCACGGTAGGAAACCTCTCATACATGGCTTGCATGGTGTCTAGTTCGCGCGCCGTTTGACCTGCCACCCATACTTGCAGCCCGTCTAGCTTCCAGTCTTGGATATCCCTCACCAACGCTTGCGTGTCATGGCTATTTCTGGCAGTACGACTGTTCACCACAACTAGGGTAAAAGTACGCCCAGTGACCCAGGTTTGTATTCCTTTCAAGGGCACGTCAGACTGTAACGATCGCAAACCACGTGTTGTTTTTTGTGCGTCTACCTCACTGTCTGTTGGCTGGCTCTTAAACACAAACAACGAATCCCGATCAGGTGCTTTTACAACAGCCGTTAGCTCAGATGGTGATCCGTTTTGGGAGGCAGCATAAAGCTGTTGGTAGGCGGTCAATGGCAAAGAAGGATTGGGGCTAAACAGGCTAGACACACGCTCTACTCGCGGATCGGCAGTGAGTTGCTTGACCGTTTCATACAGAGTGGCAATATGTGGTGTTGAGAGAATAGTGTCTTTAGAGGATGGCGTGCGAATGAGTACCAGAATGGGACTGCTTTCGCCTGCACCAAAGGCTTGCGTTAAAAGCTCTGTTCCCGCCCGAGCAGCAACCTCTTTGGGCAAAATGTCTGCGCCTGTGATGCCAAAGTGAGCTTGCAGAAACGGCGCACTCAGTCCAGAGACAATGATCAACACAGCAAAGCTGGCTGGAATACTATGACGAATGACGTTACGAGCGATCGCAGCCCAGCAACCTTGCCGTTGCAGCGCAAACTTAACCACAAACGATCGTCGCTGTACCCGTTGTCCCAGTAGTCCCAATAAGGCAGGTAGCAGCGTTAGCGCCACGACAACGGACAGCAAAACGACCAACGAACCCGCCATCCCTAACGATTGCAGCAGGGTAATGGGAAACAGCAGCAGCCCCATTAGGCCGATGCAAACAGTCATACCTGAGAAAAAGACAGCACGCCCAGCCGTTTCAACGGTACGAGCGATCGCGGTCTCCACCGTCCCTGTCCCTAGCTCTTCACGAAATCGACTGACGATCAGCAAGGCGTAGTCAATGCCCAGCCCCAACCCCAACATGCTAGCGAGGTTGAGCGCAAACACAGATACACTTAACTGCAACGCAATCAGGTACAACAGCCCAAACGTTACTGAGACGGCAACGACTGCCATTACTACGGGCAAAATTGCAGCGACGATCGAGCCAAAGACAACCAACAGCGCCATCAACGTCAGCGGCAGCACCAAAAATTCAATCCGACCAAGATCCGTTTGACTAATCTGCTGCACATCACGGTTCACAACGGGAATACCTGTCAAAAAGCTTTTCCAACCAGGCATCGGTTGTTTGGCAAGGAGTTGCTCAATGCGATCAATCATCGGCAGAATGTCGCTCACCTCAGTCACCGTGAGGTGAATCATGCTGTACTGCACCTGCCCATCAGCGCTGCGAGCGGTCGGCTGGTCTGTGGCGCTGATCACAGCACTGACGCCTGGTAACTGCCGGATTAGCTGAAGCCGTGCCTCGATTTGCGCTTGATCCGTTTGCGACTTTTTCGGCAACTGATTCTGCTCAGCGACGTCATCTGGAAGGCGTTGAAAGACGAGCGTCAGCGCATCGGCTGTCACATGGAAGTCTTGCTGTAGGCGTTGCTCTGACTGATAGGCGCTGCCAGCTTCATACACAGCCCCCGTTTCTTTGAGCACTCCTTCTAAATGCGGCGTTGCTGCAAGGCTGAGCGCCATCAGGATTGCCCACAACACGATCGTCAGCTTGCGATAGCGATACACCAGCCGTCCCAGCGTATAAAAACCGGGTTGCTTGGGTCGCATTTTGAGATACGCTGGCGCTGGTTCCATCAAGCTCACAGAAGGTTAATCCGCATTTTGTTTGCTCACGCTCAGTTGAACAGCCGCGTGATCGTGCCGTAAAGCGGGGTTAAACTCGCGTGTCGTCGGCTAGTCCGCCAGGTTCTAGCAAGACTACCACCCACCACGATCGCGAGAATGAACCGAAGCTGAATCTTCTCTGTGAGGACACCGCAACGTCCATTAAGCGTAAAGTGCCCGTTGGGGCGACAAGGCTAACAGATTTGCTACGATCGCACCGATCAGCCAGCAACGGCAACAGTTCTTCTTTCATGACTCATCGCAGGCTTGCCGGAAGAACGCATAAAGGAGCGACACCTTAGGATGGCTAAACGCTGCGTCGCGTTCTGCTTCCCTAAGCGGTGCATCTAAAGTGCGATCGTGGAGAGGAATCCATACCAATCCCGGTCTACAATTTATGGCGCGGCAATTTACAATTGTAAATATAGCTACGAGCGTGTAAAAGGATTCCTTAATCTTCCCAGTGGTTGAACACTTCAACTGGCTGGACTTTAGCCCGCCCTGGCTATCAAGACAACACCGATTCCCTCTATATACCGCTTACAGGTGGTCACCAACGGTTTGTCGCATTTAATCTAGAGAGCAACTATGAAAGACCTCACTCGTTATCGAAACATCGGCATCTTCGCTCACGTGGATGCTGGTAAAACAACCACTACCGAACGCATCCTGAAATTGACAGGAAAGATCCACAAAATTGGTGAGGTGCATGAAGGCGCGGCAACGACGGACTTCATGGAGCAGGAGCAAGAGCGTGGCATCACGATTCAGTCTGCTGCGACAAGCTGCTTCTGGAATGACCACCAGTTAAACATCATTGACACCCCTGGGCACGTTGACTTCACCATCGAAGTGTATCGTTCGCTCAAGGTACTCGACGGCGGGATCGGTGTGTTCTGCGGTTCGGGCGGTGTGGAACCCCAATCCGAAACCAACTGGCGCTATGCCAACGACTCTGAAGTGGCGCGTATTATCTACGTCAACAAGCTCGATCGCACGGGCGCAGATTTCTTTCGTGTGGTCAAGCAGGTAGACACGATCTTGGGCGCAAAGCCGCTGGTGATGGTGCTACCGATCGGCGTGGAAGAACAGTTTACGGGCGTGGTGGATCTGCTGACCCGCAAAGCCTGGATCTGGGATGACTCCGGCGATCCCATGAGTTACAAGATCAAGGACGTTCCGACGGATATGGTTGATCAGGTCGAAATGTATCGTGAGCAGTTGATTGAACTGGCGATCGAGCAAGACGACGATGTGATGGAAAAGTACCTGGAAGGAGAAGAGCCTGACATCGAGACCCTGAAGCGCTGTATCCGCAAAGGCACTCGCGACCTCGCCTTTTTCCCGACCTACTGCGGCTCGTCCTTTAAAAATAAGGGCGTGCAGCTGGTGCTGGATGCGGTGGTGGACTATCTGCCTAACCCAATGGAAGTCAAGCCTCAGCCCGAAGTTGATCTGGAAGGCAACGAAACGGGTAGTTTTGCTGTGGTCGATCCTGAAAAACCGCTGCGTGCCCTGGCGTTCAAAATCATGGACGATCGTTTTGGTGCGCTGACCTTTACCCGTCTCTACTCCGGCAAACTGTCTAAGGGCGATACGATTCTCAACACCTTCACGGGCAAAACCGAGCGGGTGAGCCGTCTGGTGGAAATGCACGCCAATTCGCGTGAAGAAATCGACTCTGCACAAGCAGGCGACATCATCGCGATCGTGGGCATGAAAAACGTCCAAACTGGACACACCCTCTGCGATCCCAAGAATCCGGCAACGCTGGAACCAATGGTCTTCCCAGAGCCTGTGATTTCGATCGCGGTCAAGCCTAAGGCGAAAGGCGGTGAAGAAAAAATGGTCGCTGCCCTCAGCAAAATGGTGCAGGAAGACCCCTCCTTCCACATGGTGACGGATGAAGAAAGCGGCGAAACCATTCTCAAAGGGATGGGCGAACTGCACTTAGACATCAAAGTGGATATTCTCAAGCGCACGCACGGAGTCGAGGTTGAGGTAGGTAAACCTCAGGTTGCCTACCGCGAATCGATTACCAAGCGCATCGAAGACGGCTACATTCACAAGAAGCAGTCGGGTGGTTCGGGTCAATACGCCAAGATCAACTATGTGCTTGAGCCAGGCGAATCGGGCACTGGCTTCCAGTTTGAGTCCAAGGTTACAGGTGGCAGCGTTCCCAGAGAATACTGGCCCGCCGTCGAAAAAGGGTTTGGCAGCATGACCGACAAAGGTGTCCTGGCTGGCTTCCCTTGCCTGGACTTGAAATTCACGCTGATGGAAGGTGGCTTCCACCCCGTTGACTCATCGGCAATGGCGTTTGAAATTGCGGCGAAAGCGGCCTATCGTCAGTCGGTTCCCAAAGCGTCGCCCCAGCTATTGGAGCCAATCATGAATGTCGATGTGTTCACGCCAGAGAACTACATGGGCGATGTCATTGGTGACCTCAACCGTCGTCGGGGCATGATGAAGTCTCAAGAAACAGGCCCTACTGGCGCTCGCATTAAGGCGGATGTGCCGCTAAGCGAAATGTTTGGCTACATCGGTGACTTGCGTACCATGACCTCTGGTCGCGGTCAGTTCTCGATGTCGTTCTCTCACTACGCCCCTTGCCCAAATAACATTGCGGAAGAGGTGATCAAGGAAGCCAAAGAACGCCAGGCGGCGGCATCGTAGTTGTTGGTTGTTAGCCATTAGAGAGGATAAGGCTCTCACAATGGATCGCAAAACCTCGGAGGTTCAAACGGCTACAGTTGGTTAATGACTGCCTCCTGCTTGAAACCTCCGAGATTTGCGCAAGTCCTAAATGAGAAACTCACATAACTCACGAAATTCCCTTAAGCTTCCTGGTCGGCATACTACCAATCAGGAAGTTTGTTTTTCTCTAAACTGATCGCTACTGTCTTTGCTATGGAGTTGTATTCGCTGCCTGCAGAAATCATTCTAAATCATCCTCGATCGACCATTGGTTATCTCTCACTACCCTGGAACCCACAACCAGGAGCCTATTTAGAAGTTGATGGTCAAACGTATAGGGTTCTAGAGCGTAGACATCAGTATCAATTGCGATCGGGTCACTATCAGCTACACAAAATTGCGCTCTATGTACAGAAGTGTGATGCCCTCACAGAAGGTAGCTTACTAGAGGGGTGCTGGGTAATTGGCGATCTCACCTGTCGGTATAATGCCCGCTCTGAATTGCTACGGTGTGCTGTAAATCCAAGTGGGCCATGCGATCGCTGTCCGCATTATCGATCGATGGGGAGTGGGGAGTAGGGAGCGGGGAGCAGCTAAAGAGGCAGAAGGTAGGAGGCAGAAGACAGTCTGTAAAGCTGACCGCTTGCCAAAGTCGGAACCTTCTCTTCACAGCACGATCGCCGTCAACTCCACCGTTTCTCCTGGAGCGGGAACGCGCAGTTGGGTGGGTACGCCGGAGGCAAGCAGGCGATCGCGAAATTCTTCAACGCTGCCGACCGTCTGAATGATTTTCGGCAGAATGCCTTCAGCCCGCACATCTCCTAGAGCGGTCGGTAAGAAGAAGCGGGGCTTTAGGGTTTCTACTAGATGCATTGCTTGAAGCGGCCCCATGATGACCTGCCCCAAAAGAGGCATAACCTGACCAATCACGGGCGCGATCGCCACATCCACTGACCCAAAACGCTCCACAGGAACTTTCGTTGGGAACAGGTGCGGCTCGTAGTAAAGGGTTTCGTTTGCGGTAATGTCACGCAGCAAATAGCCGTTTTCAATCTGCCCCGGTTGCAGTTCTGCACCTGGGATCGCCGTAATTTTGAGGGTATCGCCCAACGTGAAGTCCTCCCAACGAGCGATCGCGGTGATTTGCTGATAGCCAAGTTGTTGCACAACCTTCGCTGCGGTGGGGGACGCAACAACAGGAATGCTGCGGTCGAGCCGTTCTAACGTTGGCTTGTGGCAGTGGTCATCAACCCCTTGCGAGAGCAAGATCAAATCAATGAGTGGTAAGGTTTCGGGAGTGTAAGCGATCGGCGTGTTGTGATACGCCGTGTATAGCCAGGGCTGACCATAAAAGACCAGCGGATCAACTAGCCAGGGATCAACCAAAATGGTGTACCCGCTCAGGTGAAAAAGCCAACTATTCAGGTCGATCCGCGTCAATCTCATGATTTGTAATATTCTTTAAGAATCTTTATTTTACAAGGGTACAGGGTGGGGTGGGAGGAGAGTTTTGAGTTGAAAGAATGAAAGGCGTTGGAAAAAGCTGATAGCTGACCGCTGACCGCTGAAAGCTGATTTAATTGAACTCTACCTAACCTATCTGCAAGGAACGATCGACCGCATGAGCGATTCAAGCATTCCAGTAGCCCTGACGATCGCGGGATCTGATAGTGGTGGTGGCGCAGGCATCCAGGCAGATCTGCGAACGTTTGCGTTTCATCGGGTGCATGGGACATGTGCGATCACCTGCATTACGGCACAGAATACGCTGGGAGTCGATCGCGTCGATGCTTTGTCTCCTGAAGCCGTGGTTGCTCAGATGGAGGCCGTGGTTAAAGACATTGGGGTGCAAGCCGCGAAAACAGGCATGTTGCTGAACCAGGAAATTATTCAGGCTGTAACAGCGCAAATTGAAGCACTACAGCTTCAAACGCTGGTGGTCGATCCGGTCATGGTGTCCCGGACAGGGGTACAGTTGATTGACGATGCAGCGATCGCAACCCTCAAAACAGCCTTAATCCCTCTTGCAACGGTACTAACGCCCAACCGCTACGAGGCACAGATGCTCAGCAATCTAGAGATTCAAACACTTGAAACAATGCAGATCGCAGCACAGCGCATTCATGAATTAGGCGCAAAAGCGGTGTTAGTGAAAGGTGGCGGGATGCAAGGCGATCTTCGCGGTGTTGATGTCTGGTTTGATGGACAGCAGCTTGAAACACTGATGACTGCTACGGTCCACACCACAAACACTCATGGCACAGGCTGCACGCTGGCAGCCGCGATCGCCGCTAATCTCGCGCTCGGCCATGATTCTCTGGCCGCAACTCGTCGCGCCAAAGCTTACGTCACTCAAGCCTTGAGTCATTCGCTGGCGATCGGGCAGGGACAAGGCCCCGTGGGGCACTTTTTCCCCTTACTGGTTAATAGTCCGTGGTCAGTAGACCGTGAAAACTAACAACTAAAAACTTCACGACTACTCCTGCCAGGTTGATTGCCAATCTGGGCATTTGTCGCTTTCCCAGCCGTAGGGATGCATCCCGCAGACCAGCATCACGCCGCCGTAAGTTTGACCGTGGTAGTGACGGCAGCCGACACAGGCAGGACGATCGTTTAAAAAGGGTTCGACGGTATGAATCATGGGCTGAGCTGTTTCTTCAACCGCGATCTCAATGCCCAGATAGGCTTCAAGGATGGGGTCAATCAGTTCGCCAAGACGCTGTTCTAGCTCAACTGCAAAAACGGTTTGCATCTGTTCTGCAATTTCTTCTGACGCTTCAAAAAATGACTCAACCATTTCGCCAACGTCTTTGGCAATATCAGCAAAGAACTGCTCTACTTCATCAGCCATGATGTCTAGTAGCTCGGAAAAATCCTTCGACCAGCTTTCCATAGGCTTTCAGTTAACCCTGCGCTTAGAGGTTTCAGAGTCACAGATGCAGCAGGCTACCGATGGAAGCCTCCTTGAAGGCAGCACCAAAGCGCCGCAATCTCTGTGAGAGTTGCCTCAGTATAGCTCACATCATTTGCAAGGGTTTCGATCGCGAAGGTTTGTCTCACTAAGGGTTGTCTCGCTTCAAGCGCTTCAGTTCTTCCTGCAAATTCATGACCTGTTGCCGCATCTGATCAACATCCGTCGGTACTTGCTGAACAGGCTCCTCGTCATCGGTGATGATTTCAATGCGACGAGGCTCAGTTGGTTGGGTTGAGTTTGGAGACTGCACAGATGGTTGTTGCGCTTTGTTCACCATGTCATCCACAAAGCGACGCGCTTCTTCGCTAGTCATCTCGCCGCGCTCAACCATTTCGTCTGCAAGCTGTTGCACCTGCGATCGCAACTCGCCTAGCTTTTCCGTTGCCTTTTCCCCTGCGTAAGACGCAACCCCAATACCGAGGTAAACCGCTTTCTGAACTATATCTCCCAAACCCATAGCGCTACACGCTCCTGAATATCTCAACTTTTCACGGTGGGAATCGCGAGTCAGTGCTGTCTCTGTTCCCAACGCTTCCAGCATAAGAACAATGACAAGAACGTGTCATCAATCTTGCAGGTGGAAAACCGTACACCAGAATAAAAAATGGGTGAATGAGCGAAACGATGAAGGGATGAGCGCTCAAACAAAAGCGACCCGGAGTTCACGCCTATCACAAGCATCCCGTATTGCTGCTACCTTCCGGTCCTGACAAGATTGAGGCGTTGCGATCGCATGAGTCCGGATCACTTAATAGGATAGCACCATCCGATGACAGTGAGTAGAGGGCAGGAGTGGGGAGTAGGGAGTGGGGAAGCAGAGGGGGCAAGGGAAGTAAGGGGAGCAAGGGAAACAGGGGAGCAATTCAAAACTTAAAACTTTTAGCCTGCATCCTACCCTTTGGGAAGCAAGGTACATCCTTTAGCCTTCTGCCTTTTCCTTCTACCTTCTGCCTTTTACCTCTCCCTCACTCCACCGCCACGCACCATTCATAGAGCTTGTAATGCACGCAGCCGTTTTGGACGAGGGGATCTTGTGCCACGATCGCTTTGGCTTCGTCCATAGAGGCGGCTTGAAAGAGGAGCATACCGCCACCGTAGCAGCCCCAGTAACCAGATTTCGCCTGATGACCCTTTTCGATGAGATGACGGACGAATGCTTTGTGGGCAGGAACGTAGCGGTCGAAGATGGCTTTATCGACGACTCCTTCTTCAATTTTGGCGAACCAGGGCATGGAGGATGTTCCTTTGAAGAGACGATGGGTTTGAATCCTAGTTTTGAACAGGCGGCTTTGCACTTACAAAGGTACGATCGGGCTGAAGTGCTGGACGCCAGACGGCGAGTAGTCAATGGTTGGAAGTGGTTGCATTGACTACAAATCAATCAATTGTTCATCGTTTAGTACTCCGGCAAAGATCGCTCAATCAAACAGTCGTAGGGTATACAGGGTAGCCTTTTGAGTGCAACAACTGCTCGGTTTTTTATTGCTTTGTTACCGTCGCAGGCGATTCAGGACGAGGTGAGTGCGCTCAAGCAGGTGTTTGTCGATCGCTACAACAGTCGTGCGGCGCTGAAATCGCCACCACACATCACCTTACAGCCACCCTTTGAGTGGAGCATTGAGGCGATACCACACCTCAGTGCAACGTTGCGTGAGTTTGGCGTGCAGGTAGCCCCGATGCCCATTGCGCTGTCGGGCTTCGGGGCGTTTGCGCCACGCGTCATTTATATCAATGTGATCAAGTCGCCGCCGTTGCTGATGCTACAAGCTGCGTTAGTGAGCCATTTAGAAGCGTCTTCAGGCATTGTGGATGAGGTCGGAAAATCACGATCGTTCACACCACACATGACCGTTGGCTTTCGGGATTTGACTAAAGAAAATTTCAAGCTCGCTTGGGCAGAGTTTCAACTTCGTCCGCTAGAGCGAGAGTGGCTGGCGACTCAGCTCACGCTGTTGCAGCACGACGGGCAGCGCTGGAACGTTCACAGCAGCTTTCCCTTTACAGGCGATGGAAAGGCGAATCTGTTCTAAACATTCGCCCATCCAGGCAAAAGCAACGTTTTTTTGCCATTTCTGCAAGTTTGATCAATTCCGACTATTCTTTAATACTGTAAGTCAATCGGAAAACAGTGTTTGAGGTCTGAGCATGGCTATTTGGCAACGATTACAGCGGTGGCAACGAGGTTTCGAGCGTTGGTTCGGCAGTACGCGTGCAAAACGCCGTTGGCTAGGGTCGTTTTTGGTCGGAGTAAGTTTAGTCAGTGCGATCGCGGCTTGCTCTAGCAATAGCACGACGACGACCAGCAGTCCTTCTAGCCAAACGGTGGCTCAGCAGAGCAACGATGTGCAGTTGACACTGGTATCGTTTGCCGTCACAAAAGCCGCTCACGATGCCATCATTCCCAAGTTTGTAGCGCAATGGCAAAAAGACCACAACCAGACGGTTTCCTTTGAGCAAGCGTCTTACGGTGGCTCTGGTTCCCAAACCCAAAAAGTGCTAGAGGGCGGGTTGGACGCTGATGTGGTGCATCTAGCGTTAGGGTTGGATGTCAACAAACTGGTGACGGCTGGACTGGTTTCTTCTGATTGGCAGCAGCAAGCACCGCACAATGGCATCGTCTCGCGATCGGTAGTGGCGTTGGCGACTCATCCTGGCAATCCTAAAGGCATTAACAGCTTTGCCGATTTGACTAAACCTGGAGTGACGCTGGTGACCGCTAACCCTAAAACGTCTGGAGTGGCGCGCTGGAACTTTCTGGCGCTGTGGAACTCGGTGGTGAAAGCGGGAGGGGACGAAACAAAAGCACTGGATTTTGTCACTCAGGTGTACAAAAATGTGCCAGAACTGCCAGGAGATGCTCGTGTGGCAACAGAAACCTTTTACAAGCGCGGGTTGGGTGATGTGCTGCTGAATTACGAGAATGAAATCATCTTGGCGAAGCAACGGGGTGAGAAGGTGGAGTACGTTGTGCCTGATGTGAATATTTCGATCGAGAATCCTGTTGCGATCGTGGAGAAAAATGTTGCCAAGCACGGCAACCGCGACGTTGCAGAGGCGTTTGTCAAATTCTTGTACACCCCCGATGCTCAGGCAGAATTTGCGAAAGTTGGCTTCCGCCCGGTTGATGAGGCGATCGCGAAAGAAAAAGAAGTGATGACAAAATATCCGACTGTCCCCACTCTCAGCACGGTGCAGGACTTTGGTGGTTGGGAGCAGGTGCAGCAGAAATTCTTTGAGGATGGTGCCATCTTTGACCAGATTCAAACTCGCATCAAGCAGACGAAATCGTGAGCTTGTTTGATTGCTGGTTCAGTCTCCAAGGCGCACCCAGAAACGTGTTTGCCTCAGCTCGCGTGGATGTCTTCAATGGGCAATGGCTCAATAGGTAGATAGCCCTCCAACAGCAGATCTGGCCCAATCTGTCGCCATTGTTTCTGCGTTAAAATCACAGCCTCCGTCATTTCTGTCGCGCCTAAATCACCGATCGGAGAAGGCGCATTTGTGCCTCCAATGATTTTGGGTGCGATGAAAGCCAGCACTTTTTGTACCGCACCATCTACGATCGCCCGTGCTGCCAGTGTGCCACCACATTCCCACAACACGCTGAGGCAACCGCGATCGTACAGGTTCTTCATCACAGCAGAAGGGGTCAAAGGGCTGATTCTGATCACGTCAACGCCTCGCTGCATCAATACATTTTGCTTCTCTTGTGAAGCATTGGTTTGAGTGAAGACGATCGTGGGAGCAACTTTTGTATCCCAGATTTGGGCATCAGACGGTAGGTCGAGCGATCGGCTCATCACGACTCGTAGCGGTGTCGTTTCCTGGCGACTGGTCAGTAAGGGATTATCACGCCGCACGGTATTTCCGCCAACGATAATGGCATCACAAGCGACTCGTAATTTGTGAACCTCAGCACGCGCAGCCGAACTCGTCACCCAGGCGCTATGTCCTGTAGTTGTGGCAATCTTGCCATCCAGCGTCATGGCGTATTTCAAAATGCCAAACGGACGGTGATACAGAATGCGATGAATGAAGGCTTCGTTCAGGGTACGACAGTCGGCTTCTTCAATCCCTACTATCACCTCAATGCCTGCCTCTCTCAACCTTGCAATGCCGCCACCCGACACTCTCGGATCAGGATCGACCATGCCCACGACAACTCGACTGACTCCTGCCGCCACGATCGCCTCCGAGCAGGGTGGCGTCCGTCCGTAGTGATTGCAGGGTTCCAGGTTGACGTAGAGGGTGGCACCACGGGCACGATCGCCCGCCTGCCGCAAGGCAAACACTTCGGCGTGGGGCTGACCTGCGGCGGGATGAAAGCCTTCACCCACGATCGTACCCTCCTGCACAATCACCGAACCCACGAGTGGATTGGGTGCCGTGCGTCCCAACGCCTGCCGCGCCACCTCCAGACAGCGTTGCATTAGAGCACGATCGTTGATACCCAGATCATCAGTCACTCCCTACTCCCTCACTTCGCAAGGCTGGCTTTGTATGCCGCCCAACCACCCAGATGCGAAATGTCTTCCCAGCCATATTTCTCGATCAGTTCGCGAGGGTAGAGAATCGCGGTCAGCACTTCGCCATCTTCCAGCACCACATCGGCAGGATACATATCAGGTGGTTCAGTTGCCAGGAGGTGTTCATACTGGGCGATCGTCAATTTATATACTTCACCTGGAATCGAAATCCCGCCGTCTGCTACTTCATAAATCGCAGGATGCCAGCCATCTGCTGCCGAGTGTAAACGATACTGTGGGCGGGTTTTCGCTTCCCGAATAAACGTTGCGGATTGCAAATTGCCGTGGTCAGGTTGGCCCCGCAGCGCCGAACCACAAATAAAGACTCTCACACCAGTTGTTTCGGTCATTGTGCCCCTAGTTTTGTACAGCCTGAACTACCACGTGCCGTTTGATTGTTCTAAGTTTAGGGTTAGCAGGTCTTTGTTACAAGCCAGGTCTTCGTTAGAGGCCAGTACTATCGCAAATCACGATCGAGGGGATGCTTATGCCTGTTCTTTCTACACTTACAGTCAACGGCGATCGCCTCAACCGCTCGCTCTTTCAATTAGCAGAAATTGGCAAACTGCCAGACGGTGGGGTCAGTAGGGTTGCCTTTACGACCGATGATTTACTCGCGCGTCAGCAGGTAAAAGGCTGGATGGTTGCTGCTGGTATGACCGTTCGCATTGATGCGGCGGGTAACATCATTGGTCGGTATGCCGGACGATTTGATGATGCGGCAGCACTAGCAACAGGTTCGCATATTGACACGGTGCCTATCGCAGGTCGCTACGATGGCTGTTTGGGCGTGCTGGCAGGCATTGAGGTCGTGCGATCGCTCCACGAAGCCAACATTCAGCTCGATCATCCACTTGAAGTCATTGTGTTTACTGATGAAGAGCGCTCAGTGCTGGGCTGTAAAGCGATGGCGGGCGAAGTAAAAGAACCCGCAGAGTACTATGCTCGTCTCGATGGTTCGCCCATTCAAATGTGTTTAGAAAAAGTAGGCGGCGACTGGTCAAAGATTGCCACGGCGAAGCGCGATCGCTCCCAGGTTGCCGCTTTTGTCGAACTCCATGTCGAGCAGGGCGGCGTACTGGAACATCTGGAACGACCGATCGGGGTAGTCGATGGCATCGTCGGACAGTATCGCTTTGCGGTGAACGTCATGGGGCGCATGAACCACGCAGGCACAACCCCCATGCACATGCGAAAAGATGCCTTGGTTGCTGCCGCGCAAATGGTGCTGGCCGTGAACAAAATCGGCACCGAGATTCCGGGTGATCAGGTCGCTACGGTCGGCTATCTCAACGTGTCGCCCAACGCGACCAACACGGTTCCTGGCAACGTCGATTTTCGCATTGACTTGCGCGATCTCTCACAGAGCCACCTGGAGTTGCTGGTCAGCCGCATGAAGGACGAGTTTGCCGCGATCGCCGCTGCCACCAACACCGACTTCAATCTCCGCGAAACCCTTCACATTTTGCCGACCCTCGCGGCTCTTCATGTGAAAGAGGTCATCAAACACGTCTCTGAGCAACTGGATTTGCCCTACACCTGCCTTCCCAGCCGTGCCGGACACGATGCCCAGGAAATTGGACGCTTCACCGATATGGGCATGGTCTTTGTGCCCAGTGTGGGTGGGATTAGTCACTCGATTGATGAGTATACGTCTCCCGAACACTGCACTCAAGGCGCAAACGTCCTGCTGCACACCTTCTTACAGTTGGATAAAGTGTATCCGATCGAGTGATCCACAGCATCTTGAGCGTTGGGATGAGAAGAAAGCCTCATTTAAGACGATCGAAGACTCATTAATGACCTATCTGATCTGCATCAATGAGGCTCGGAACCTCGTAAATGAATCTTACAGACCTCATTCAAGACCAGCAAAGACTCATTCACCAGCCTCCAACACTCATTAACGAGCCTCCAATATGCATGAATGAGTAGCCGCAACCTCATTAACGAGCCTCCAGAACTCATTCACCAGCATTCTCAGACTCATTTTTGACCATCCAAGACGCATTAAAGAGTCTCAGAAGCGCGTGAATGACGATCGACACCTTCACCGCCACCTATTACACCCCACACCCCACACCATACACCCCATACCCCACGCCCCCTCACCCCGCTTCCACTCGCGCCGCCACCAGGTTACTCGTCGCGACCTTTGACGGTCTGCCCTTAATCGCTTTAAACCGCTCACCCAACTGCTCTGCCGAGCTTTTTAGCCCCGGTCGGGTCTTCGCTGCCATCTTGATATAGTCATACACACCCAGGCTGCTGGTCATCGCTTCACTGCTCACCGCCATCAACGTATCATCTACCTGCTCGGTCAACTGCCGCAAGCTAAACAAAAACTCGGTAAGGACAGTCATCAACCGATAATCGCGCCCAAATTCTGCAAGGTCAAAGCTGGCTGGCAGCACATCGGGGTTCGCCTGCGCGATCGTCAGGCTATTGCTCACAAAGGCAAGACTTTTATCCCCCATTTTGAGCAGTCGGCGACGTTCTTCTGCGGTCAAGTTCACGAGAAACGGTAGCGCTTGCTGAATCGTGGCAAAGGCTGCTTTAACCTGCTCAATCTCTTTGTCTGAAAGAGTGGCGCTAATGTTTTGGTAGGGCATACGATGCTCCTGATGAATTGATGAATGGGTGAATCGGAAGGTTGCCGATCGGGGCTAAGATGGATGCGATCCATAGTCCAGCGTTCCCACCCAGGAGTCCACCGTAACGGTACGATTGCACCCTGATTCACTTAACTCACGGATGACATCGTTCTCGATCATGCTCTGTAAGGGCGATATTATACGAAAAAATTCTTATGATATCCCTCTTAACCCAGATATCACGAGAATGTAGATGCGCGTAATGCTCGATTCGGGACATTATCGAGAAAAAAGTCTATGTAATAAGTTGTTAGCTGGCTCCGCAGAAAGCCCTTGCACTTGTTTTTCGAGGTTGTCTGTCAGTTCGAACGCGCCCGGACATCGATCTGTTAAGGCAGTCCTTGCGGCTCTGCCTGCGGTGGCGCGATCGCTCAAAAGGTTATCGGTGAGAACAGAAGCGAGGAGCGAGGGGCGGTTCTGAGAACGCTCAAGGGGCGATCGCATTCTAGAAATTAGTCGTGATATTGTCCGAATAAAGGATTAACGCTAATCTAAGGAGTGCGCAATGTCATGCTCGCAGACAAATTCGCAGTCAAACTTTGCACAGAACCAACCGAGTGACCATCCAGATCCGCCTCCAAAGTTTTCTGATACCATAACCGCGTCACCAACCCAGACGAGCTACGAAGCAGAGTGGAGCAGTGCCACTTTAGAGTGCTACTGTATGCCAGCAGGGGAAAATCCAGAATTCTGTCTCGATCACTATGTCATTGCGATTTATTGCGGGCAAGGCATCAAGGTAGAGTCGAAAGTGGAGGGGATTGCAAATAGGCGGTGGCAAAAATTAACCCATTTCGACGGTGCCATAACTCTCATTCCCATGCATCATTCCTGCTGGTCGCGCTGGCAGCAGCCCTTTGAAGCTATCGTGCTAAATTTGAAGCCAGATTTGCTGACCCACAGCGCCGCAGAATTGTTGGCGGTCGATCAAGTTGAACTACTACCTGGGAATCTACTTGACGATCCACTGATTCTTCAGATTGGACTGGCTCTTAAAGCCGATCTGGAGTCTCGCAGACCGGGTGGGCGACTGTATGCCGAAACGTTGACCAATGCCCTGGCAGTCCATCTAGTGAGGAATTACTCATCTCACCAGCACAAGTCGATTCATCTTTCGGGGGGCTTGTCTCCTACACAACTGAAATCCGTAATTGACTATATCCATGAGCATCTATAGCAGTCCTAAATCATTTGTGAGATTGAGAGGCTTTGTGAGAAAGGATTCCAGTGGAATCCTTTCTCACAATCCAAATAGGATCGCTATAGATCGGGATCTGGGCTTGGAGGAATTAGCCGCGATCGCCCAACTCAGCCCCTATCACTTTTGTCGGTCTTTCAAACAATCGACTGGCTTCACGCCTCATCAATACCTGATCCGCCAACGAGTCGAGCGGGCAAAGCTGTTGTTAAAGGACGGCAAGATGGGAATTTTGGAGGTGGCGATCGCTTGCGGTTTTACCCATCAAAGCCATCTCAATCGGCACTTCAAACGTTTAACAGGCATGACCCCAAAAAATTTTCTCAACCATAGCAATTTTGTGCAAAAGAACAGCAGGGCTGTGCAAGATTGTGCAAATGCATTTGATGTAATCTACTTCCAAGTAAGAAACCTTTGCCTACAGGCTTTAGCAGCAGCTTGGACATTTCAAACATTCATCGATTGCTGATTGGTATTGCAAAATGCATTCTATTTCATAGCTGTAGTAATAGGCTGAATACTCTGTTTTAGGTGTTGAAAGTGTCTAATTGTTTTGTCGCGCGATTTTTTGTCGCGCGATTGTAGATTACTGGACGGTGAACGGCTTCAGACCCCAAAAATCATTTCAAGTATTTTTCTTTATTCCCCAGTAAGTATTATATGAAGGTTCATACTTTTTATGTTAGCAACTCTCATTAATCTAGAAAAAACACATAATGGCTTAAAATCTCTACCTGATGGTCAAAACCCTGCAATTGATCTTGGACTTTATGCTTGGTTGGAGCAAGCAGATGATGATGGTGCTAGCACTAGCGCGCCTAGTGCTAGCCCTAGCACTCCTGGTACTAGCTCTAGCACCCCTAGTAGGTATGTAGGTATAGCATTATTTCAAGAAAAAAAGATGGATAGCCAAATTGTCCCTGGGAATATGGCATACACTGCTGTTGACAAAAAGGGTTGGTGGATCCAAGCAGTTAAAGTAACCATATGGGTTCAAGAGAACAAATCTGACGGGGCTAATCTCTTTCAGCTTATGTACGGAGAACCAAAGACTCTTAATAGAGATGGTACTTCCACCAGTGCAGCGAGTCTTAACTTGGGGGCTAGTGGCGGTATGATGAGTGGTGGACCAACGGTCACCGGAAGTGCTAGTGGAGAGTGGACGAACACGACTTCTTTTTCATATAAGGATTTTACACTGTATGATCGTTCAGCAAATAATAAACTCATACACGAATGGAGCTTGACAGGATATAAGGATGCAAATACAGCGGGTCACTTCCAGAAAGCAAACATACC
Source organism: Stenomitos rutilans HA7619-LM2 (assembly GCA_019358945.1). Classification (GTDB taxonomy): domain Bacteria; phylum Cyanobacteriota; class Cyanobacteriia; order Leptolyngbyales; family Leptolyngbyaceae; genus Stenomitos; species Stenomitos rutilans. The sequence goes on from JAHHIE010000008.1 coordinate 62,104, forward strand.
ATTGCCTCCTCCTGCTGCTATTTCAAACTTCTCTGTCATTGAGCAGGGTTCATGGAAAGTACCCGATGGTATTGAAGAATGCCTTGTGAAAATAATCATTGACGTAGACTTCAAATTTTGCGGTGGTGTTTATGCACTGGTAAAAACTTTTTACAATAGAGCGAACACACCTAGACAGGTGGAAGTTAGCAAAGTAATCAGTCTAAAAGTAGATCCTTCGACTGGCAAATCAGATCAGACCGACGAGATTGTCATTGAGATGACCGAGCCTGCCCTTCACGTTTTTGATGAGGACGAATAGGGAAACTCGACTAATTGCTTAACTGTAAATAAAAGAAGCTTGGAAGTGCTGATTTTACGTTGCCATTCTCAATGAGACTTAATTTTTTTGATGTTCCTTTAAGTAATATGGGCGCTCTAAGAGCAATTGACCTAATTACCGTGTAGCCCTAAATTTTTCCTGCTTTGCTTGTAAAAATTACTTGCTTTTACTTTCTATCAGAGGCATTACTGAAATGACTGTCACTCATGCAATAGCTTCAAGTCGCCTTGCTGCTGCAAGAAGCGCGATGTTGTCTGAACTGACTATTTTGTCACACTATGAAAATACGTATTCAGCGCGGCACGGAGGTTCCTCCGTTCCTGCTCGCAGCGCTTATCTTGATCCCGCTAATCCCGCTTTCCAGGACTTTGCAACTTGGTGTAGTCAAAACCAAAACTCACCGGAATACCCAGAATTCCTTATAGCCCTTGCTCGTTTTTCAACCCTTCCACCAGGTGGAAGTTGGGAAACGGAATATGCGTCTATATCTGACAATTTTATGGAAGCTGGTGCTCCTTTTGAGATTAACTTGAGTCTCCCCCTACGCAGTTCGATAACCGATGATGTAGCGGAACTCAGGCAAACGGGAGTCATCCCACCCGCCACTAGGACTCGTAGAGGTGGAGTGTCGACTAGAAGGCCAACTCCAGGTCCCCCATCACATGATGATGATGACGATGATGATGATGGCCCATCTCGCACGCTTCGCTCAGGAAGACCAACACCCGGCCCTCCTCCTGAGCCAGTAGTGGAGGGGTAAAACACATCTACTGCTGACTTAAGGACAGGATTGTAGCGATCGCTGATCTTGTAGGTTGAGTTTCGGGGTTCAACCTAACACCCACTGTTTGTTGGGTTTCCCTACACTCAACACCAACCTACCGAAGCGATGCATTACCAAAAGCAAAGAGGAGATCGCAGTTTGGGAAATCAGCAAGGGTGATTGCAGGATGACGAATGAGGAGCGATCGCATTCTTGTTTTGGGGAGCGATCACACTGTCACAAGCAAAGAGACGATCGCAGGGTCACAAACTGAGGGGCGATCATGATTAGATTTGAGTGGGGAAGCAATCTCTCCCCAGGTGAGCGATCGCTTCTGAATTTGAATAGCATAGAATTAGATCGATTGGAGGTATACCATGACCCCACAGCTTGTAGCCGCGATCGCTGCCATCCAAACGCTTTCACCCACAGAGCGCCAACAACTGCTGCAAATTCTCACCCAAAGCAGCGATTCAGCCTCAAATTCTCAACCCGACCTCAGTGCCCTCAGTGCCCAGTTTTGGCAAGGCATCTCACTCCAGCAGCTACGCGCTACCCAAACCCCCACGACCGTTCATAGCCTCAAAGATCTCGCCGCTGACTTTTGGCCCACAGAAGACTCGATTGATGATTTCTTGTTCTTCTTGCGACAACAGCGTCAAGCGGTGAGCTAGCCAAACGCTCATGAGTCTTCTCCTGATTGATACGGACATTGCCTCCTTCATCTTCAAAGGCAGCGACTATGCCGACCCTTATCTACCACTCTTGAACGCTCAGGAATTGGCACTGTCATTTATGACCGTCGCTGAGTTGTTCCAGTGGACAATCTCGCGCCAGTGGGGCGATCGTCGCCTCGCACAGCTAGAGCAATACCTGTCGAATTATCTGATTATCTCGGTCGATCAGCCCCTTTGTCGTCAGTGGGCACAGGTTCGCAGCGATCGCCAAAATTTGGGGCGACCGATTTCCCCTCAGGACGCTTGGATTGCAGCAACAGCTCTACGCCACGATTTACCGCTAATCACTCACAACATCAAAGACTTCCTTGAAATTCCCAATCTACGGCTTAGCACCTCTTCACCCTAGCACCTTGCCTGTAGTAGCCAGCTAACAAATCGTTGCAGCGGCGGAATAAAAGTTATCGTTAGGAGTCATGGATTACAAGCCGCCGCTGAACACGACCGTTAGCTTGCTCGGTATCGGGTCTTTGCAGATTGTCGGTGCCACCACGATCGCCCAGAAAATGGTCGGTGGAGGCAGTGGTTTGAGTGTTGTCTGGGGTGGCGAAAGCGTCCAGGAAGTTGTCAAAAGACCGGAGCCGAAACCCCAGTTTTCTCAAGTAATTTAACACCAAGCCTTGATGGGTTCACAAACGGCACTGACAGATTAGGAGGACTGTACATCCAGTAAAAATCGATGATTGAGAGGTTGAACGGGGCGAGCATTGAGAGGAAAAATTCGTGTGAACTGATCAATTTGAGCCTGTGAGACTTCGATCGGATCATGGAATACCACCCAGTTTACTATTTCAGAACAGGGCGGGGTTGTGAGAGAGCCGAAGTACTCATAGGCCTCTCGCCCAGCAGGGAGAAGGCTGGAGATCGGGACTTTAGCACCCGAAACGACTTTCTCTGGTTGTTTCTTTGATGGCATTGCCGCCCAAATAGGCTTTAACACGTCATTTTCTTTTCCGGCTTGCAAGAAAACACCCAGCACAGCCAGTTCACCTTTTGAGTCCTTGTGAACCAGGTGCAATTCCATTGGGTAAGCCTTGCTCATCAAGCTGTGTTCACTGGGATGATGGAAATGAAACTGGATCAGCTCATACACAGTGCCATTTAACGTGATCTGGTTTCCAGGTCCCGCATTGATTTGAATCGTATGTCCATTGTTGAGAACCCGCAAAGGGATATCGTGATAGGCAACCTGGATGGGTGATAGTTCAGCCTTAACCATCTTCTGCAAATTAACCGGAGATTGCTGCTGCCCAGCTTTGCAAGCCTGATAGTCTGCTGAGAGATCTCCCCAGTGGGTGGGATCTTCTGCACCCACATAGCCCCACTCTGCATGATTCTCGCTGGCGATCGCGGCAGTCAAGGAACGACCCCCAACCCCTACTGCTGTGCCCACACCACCAATCGTTAATAGCTTTAACAGGTTGCGTCTGTCCATAAATCTGACTCCTGATAATTTGGTTGAAATATACAACTTTGCAATCTCTTGAGCAATTTGATCAATATTTCTCTGGATTTCTCTAGACGGTTCGACAGTTCTTCAAAGTTTGCCTTCACAATTATGTAGAAACGATTGCAATTGTAGGAATCTAATTTGATCTCTGAAAAACTGTCAAAACTAAATTCCTGTACAGCTTACGCTTCAGCCTCAGCACACTCAGTAAAATTTAGCTTCAGTACACTTAGAAAACCGCATTTTGTTTCAGTACACTTAGAAGAAATCACACCAGGTCACCACGTCAGTCTCATTTGATTTCTCCCAGATGATTTTAGCCATCGTTCACTCGTCAACATAAAAAACTTTTCACAGGTTGTCAATTCGTAGACTTAGTTGCATAGTCATTACCATCAGACTGCAAGTACTCCTTTAGGTAGAGTAAATCTCTAAAAGATCACGCGTTTCAAATATCTTTAGAGTGAGCTTAAAACAAGCCTAATTTAATAACTGGTTCATTTCTCAATCGGCTAAACGCCCTCTATCAAGCGTTACAAGAGATTAAAAAAGGTTAAAAACGATTGATTGAAATCACTAATGAGGTAATCAGGATAGGATTTGTTTATTCAATTAACATCTCTTATTTTTGTTTTTGTGCCGCCACTATTTTTACTTTTCCACCTTCTAATAAAGCTAATCCATGTCATTGACTGCATCTTCAGGCGGAGGTTGAGCTACCACTTTAGATAGAGAGTATGGTTGATACCTGTGTGATACGCTACCAGCAAAAATTACCGGGTATTAGGGAAGACGAAGTTGCATAGACTACATTTTTGAGAAGTTACATAGATTACATCAGAGACGGGGTCATCTTGGCTCTCCGGCTCGCAAAACGCAGTTATGGAGGACTAATATGTTTTTGTGGATGTACAGCTTGCCTACTTGGCTGATGGCCGTCTTGTTCATCGTTGGCTTCGTTGCCTTTGGCTGGGCAGGCGTGTTCTTCGTCCGACCCGTCGTGCGGCGGAGATTGGGCCAGAACGCAGACCACAACGAGCACGTGACCTTTATCGTGAATGTTATAGGCTTGTTCTACGGCTTGCTGGTTGGCCTCGTGGTGGTAGCGGCATTCCAGCACTATTCCGATGTCCAGGAAAAAGTTTCCAACGAAGCCACCGCCCTTGGTGTGCTCTACCGTGACATCGCTGGCTTGCCCGACCCGCTGCGTAGCGACCTGCACGCGCAGTTGAGCGACTACAACTTGTACCTGATTAACGAAGTCTGGCCGATCCAGCAGCGGACAGGAGATGTCCCGTACCGAGAGGTCACGGCTAAAGTTAACGCCGTTCAGGATAAGCTTGTAACCTTCAAGCCCGACGGGGCTGCCCAAACCAATAGCCTGTACTTTTCCATGCAAAATCTGGATGAGTACATCAAGCTTCGCCGGGATCGGCTGTACGAGATCAATAACGGGTTGCTTGATATCCTCTACTACGTCCTGCTTTTCGGTGCGGCCCTTCTCATTGGGGCAAGTTGGTTTCTTTCACTGGAGAGCCGGGGAACCCACTTTGCGGTGACAGGCATTGTAGCTCTATCGATCGGTCTATTCCTCTTTCTAATCGTCGCCCTAGACTACCCGCTCCGCAGCAGTATCAGCATCGGTCCGAGGTCATTTGAAGTCCTTCAAACGACCTTGATAAAACCTCAATAATACGCATGAGGCGATCGCGTTCCCAAGGCGTGGTGCCCGCTGCAAACCAGCGATGCGTGGATCGTGGAGTAGCGTGTATGTAACCGGTCACAGGGTTTGTTGTATACCGCACAGATCAGCGCATCCTATTCCGCACCCATACCCTCCGCAACGCTCGCGCTGCGTGGTGGTGGCGCAATGCCATCGCGAGCCACTGTGACCTATTCCAATCCCAACGATGCGGGCTAACAAATCGTTGCAGCGGCGGAATAAAGATTGGTCAATGGAGATGCTCAAGTTACCCGCCGCTGCACTTAACCGTTAGTCTGCAAATCTACGTGTAAGTGCATAGATAAAAGCTTATCTGTAAGAAGCGTTCAACTTTGTAACTATAGATTCATCGTCTTTAGCAAGAGAAGGCGATGAATCTATTTGGTTTTGAAGACTCACCAGTTCAGAAATCTGGGAGTCACGATCGTTATTTGTAGTGTGGCGAGTTCAAGAAACGACTGGCTTCTTCAGTCACGTTACCGTCGAAAATTCGGGTAGTGAATGCTGCCCCAATTTCCTTGGCTTCCGTTGGGAAGTAGTCGTAGGCAAAGGCTTGAGCGTTCTCAAGTGAATCGAACACATAGAAGCCACCAACCGAGTCGTTTTGCACCCCGCTTAACCAAGTTTTGTTCTGAAGACCTTTTTGGCTTTTCAAGATGGGGTTGAGCCTGCGCCAAGGAGCTTGATCAAAAGGCACAGAAAGCTGCACTTCGGTATAGACAAAAAACTTGCTCATTCCGTTACTCCAAATTTAGTTCGTGGCTCGATGTGAAGTCCGGACTCACATTCTTACTGTAGGCATCTGCTATCATTACGTCAATAATGCACTTTTTCGGTAGATACTCTCAAAAAGGAAAGTATGGAATGACCTCAAAGGAACGATATACGATGTGTCCGGTTGATGCTGCGATCGCGCTAATGTCAGGAAAGTGGAAGCCGCGTATTCTTTGGAAACTGCACCTCTATCAGGTTTTGCGTTACAGTGAATTTCAGCGAGAAATGCCCAGCATCACCCATAAAATGCTTGCCCAACAGTTACGCGAGTTAGAACGAGATGGTTTGATCATTCGTACCATGTATGCAGTCATGCCACCCAAAGTGGAATATCGGCTCTCGGAGTTCGGTCAGACGCTTGCTCCAGTCATTAACTCGTTAGTCACTTGGAGTCGTGCCCATGAACCTGAGGTTCGTGCGGTGCTGGAGCGAAAAGATCTAGCCGATTCTGCATCAGTAGGGTAAACCACATTCACGGATCTCTCTTAACAGCAGGCTAACAATTCGAATGCAACGGACGAAAGTCATTGGTGTTGAGTTTGAGGTTATCTACCGCCGCTGATTTGAGCCGTTAGTGCTATAGCCTCTCTTCGTAGGATAGTGAAGTCTGCGAAACCCATACTAATGCTCTAGCGCGACACTTTTCTTCTGCTGTGCGATCGCTACCCTGTTACTTAATGGTAAAAAACTCGTTCAAACGCTTATCTACTAGAACTGTGTGATGGTAGGTCATGTTTTTTGTTGACTTTGCCGTAGTCTTGACGTAATCACGTTTCTACGAATGTCTCGAGCGGATAAGTTACCGACAGAAAGCAAATGTCTTGGCATTCCTCCCATGCGATCGAGAACGCTAGGCTTCGGTAGCTGAGTTTCCGTACCAGAATCAATGAGCTTTTTCTGTTCCTGCCTCTTCTTTACGAAAAGCAAGAAGTCTAGCACTTCCTCTAGAGGTAAATCTGAACCCTGCTCAACCTCCTGAAGTAAGTTGCTCTCTAGCTGTCATAAGCTCAATAACCGAATGGCTCTGTGGTCATCCTAACAAGCGTGATTTCCAGTAGCGCGATCGATCCCCTTCTGTGATGCGATCGCCCTAACGTTAGTGATATACGATTTCACTCTCCGGTAGTAGTGAGACCTTAAACCTTCTTAAGTTTTTTCGTTCCCACAAAGAGGTAGAGTCAAAGACGACTTCTTTAATCATTCCAACGTTTGCAGATGGACGTTGCTTGAGAGGTTGTTGGCACCATGAGCGCATTACTCTACGGTGCACCAACATAGTGGCTCGATGCCAACGCTCAAGCAGCGGTAAATATGTGTGAATCTTGGCGTGCGATCGTTCTATTCCTTTGCTGCTTGCTCATTGCTTTTGAGCGGTGTTGTCTTTCTGCGATGAAGGGAGTGTGAACCATTCACGCATGTTTCAGATGGCTTCTAAATCTGGCTAAAACCCTATGGGAACTCCAAAAAGAATTGGCATTTTAACGAGTGGCGGCGACTGTGCGGGTCTCAATGCCGTTATTCGTGCGGTTGTGCATCACGCGGTCAATACCTACGGTTGGGACGTGTTTGGCATTCGTCAGGCAACGCAGGGATTAATGGTGCGTCCACCCCTGGCAAGTAGTCTCAGCCCTGATAAGGTAGACCCGTTTCTGACGGCGGGCGGCACGATGCTGGGCACCACCAACAAGGGCAACCCGTTTGCGTTTCCCATGCCAGATGGTAGCTTGCTCGATCGTTCTCATGAAATCATTGAAGGCTATCATCTACTCGGCTTAGATGCTCTCATTGGCATTGGCGGTGATGGCAGTCTGGCGATCTTACAGCGGCTGGCACAGCAGGGCAACCTGAATTTGGTAGGTATTCCCAAAACCATTGACAACGATGTGGGCGTTACCGAGCTTTCCATCGGCTTTGATACCGCCGTTAGCATTGCCACAGAAGCGCTCGATCGTCTGCACTTTACCGCTGCCAGCCACAGTCGCGTCATGATTTTAGAGGTGATGGGGCGGGATGCGGGGCATATTGCCATCAGTGCAGGCATTGCGGGTGGAGCCGATATCATCTTGATTCCCGAAATTCCCTACACTATTGATGGCATTTGTCAGGCGATTAAAAAACGACAGGAAGCGGGCAAAAACTACTGCCTGGTGATTGTGGCAGAAGCCGTTCGCACGGAAGCGGGTGAGTCGGTGACACTGGATTCTGATGTGGAGCAGTGTCGGCTTGGCGGGATTGGTCAATATCTCTCGAAGCAAATTTGTAGCCGCATTGATGCCGAAACACGCGTAACCGTTCTAGGGCATATTCAGCGTGGCGGCACCCCATCACCACTCGATCGCCTCATTGGTGCAACGTTTGGTGTGGCTGCCGTCGATCTCATTGCTGAAGGGAAGTACGATCGCGTGGTGACCTGGCAGAATCGGCACGTCAGGAGTGTCTCCATCCGTGAAGCGATTTTGCACTATGCCGCTGTGAACCCTGAAGGTACGCTGGTGAAGACAGCGCGTGGATTGAATATTTATTTAGGAGATTAGCCAGAATGAAAGGCCAGGGGCGATCAACTCGCCCTCTGCCATCGATCGAGTAAGTTCATACAGCTCGATATGCAAGTGCGTTGTCAACATCCTAATGCGCTCATTGCGGAACGACCTGTTGCTAAGACCGTAGGGTGGTAGAGCAAATTAGCGATTCAGTCACGTTAGTTACGGGTGCCAAAGGCGGACTTGGGTTTCATTGCTGAGTCAAGGCTTAATTGCACCGGCTGATCTGGAAAAGGCCCGTTCAGAGGTGGAAGTGAATTACTTTGGCGTGTTATCGACGTGCCGAGCCTTTGCATCCAGTTTGAAACAGCAGGGTGGTGGCGCAATTTTAAATGTGTCGTCGCTTTTGGGACGTGCGAATTTACCTTCCAAGCAGTCGCCTTCGAGCAAAGCCTCGATCGTTGACCAATGGATTGACTTTTTACCTGCGGCCGTGTAAATTGCTTACATAGACACAGATCTAGCAGTAATCGGCAATTGAGATGGCATTGGCGTACATCCAATAACCAGACTTAACGATCGAGCCTTGACAATCAGGTGCCAACTGATCGTGGTCAATTCGATCGCTCTCCCTACAGCCGTTGCTACCGAGCCAGGGTCTTTGTCTTTATGTCATCTTTGAGGTCTCTATGCCTAAGAATTTCTTGCTTTCTGCTAGCGAAGCATCTGACGTTGCCAGGGGTGCAACAGCCAGGGAAGGAACACCTGAGCGGGAGTCTCTACGCCTGTTGCTGATTGGTTCACGTCATGGCGTGGTTGGTACCATTCAAACCCTACATCGCCTGCGGTTTGCCGAAGTAGGCGAGTGGAGTCCCCTTTTACCTGGCCCCAACCCTGGCGAGGTGATGAGCATTCTCACTCGGCTCATTACACTGTCTTAATCAACACATCCTCCGAAAGCGAGTTTAAGTACATTCATACAGATGTTTTGATGAGGAGAGCAGATCCGGGTGTTACCCATCGTTAGGCATAGCAGTCTTTTTCCACAAGATTGGGCACCTTTACCAAACCTTTAACTTAAGCAGGAAATGAATGCTTAACTTCAGGGTTCTTGCAGGCTAACAAATAAAAACGGTATAAACTAAGACAACTAAGTTTTCTGGGCCGTCCAATGTTCACCGATCGCGACTTGTACGCCTCTGACATTACCTCTTACACTGGTCAGTCCTCAGACCGCATACACCTAGCCCTCACGAAATTAGGCACGAGTCGATCGTTGCTTTCGGCGACTGGTAACGCTCTGGGAAGCTCACTGGCAAGCGCACTGACAAGCTCAAGTACGGCTCGTTCTAGTCTAGCCAGTGAGAATGTGGCTAGTGAGAGTATAGCGGCCACCTCTGAATCGCAATCATCTACGGCTGTTATAACGCTTTCTGTGCCGTCAACGGCACCTGCGCGACCCCTGAAGACCAGCGCAGATTTTAATCAAGATGGTCGGGCGGATTTGATCTGGCGCAATTATGCCACTGGGCAAAACACCATCTGGCTGATGGATGGGGCGACACGCCTGTCGAGCATTGCCCTGATGACCGTTAGCGATCTCAATTGGCGGGTTGAGGGCCTCAACGACTTCACAGGGGATGGTAAGACAGATATCGTATGGCGCAACTATGCAACCGGACAGAATGCACTCTGGGTCATGGACGGCACCGTGCTGCGATCGAGCCTCTCTTTGCAAACAGTTAACGACTTTAATTGGCAGATTCAAGGCACGGTGGATTTTACAGGCGACGACAAACCTGACCTGCTTTGGCGCAACTACGCCACTGGGGAAAATCTCGTTTGGGCGTTGAATGGCACAACCCTCAGCACCTACTTCTCCCTACCCACTGTCGCTGGCAGCAACCTGAAAATTAGAGCCGCAACAGACTTTGACCAGGACGGCAAGCCGGACATTCTTTGGCAAAACGACCTTTCAGGCGAAACCTTTATCTGGTCACTCAGCGGCACCACGATCGCCAGTACAACCTTTTTACCTGCCGCGACTGATGCCAACTGGCAAATTCAGGGTGCAGTGGACAGCAACCGTGATGGCAAACCCGACTTAATTTGGCGCAACCTGGTCACTGGGCAGAACGCTGTCTGGTTGATGGATGGATTGAAAGACACAGGTAAACGGCTGGAGTTGCCAGGCGTCAGTGATGCTAACTGGCGCATTGAGCTACAGGACACGTACACGACAGCGAGTGCGATTAAGCTCAGTAACTTCTCTTTTAGTGGGCTGGAAGGCGATTCTGGAACGTTAACTGTGCGGCTCACGCAAGCACCGACCGCCAACGTAACCCTCACCTTCTCGACCAGCAATGTTGTGGTCGTCGATGCCGATGGCACGGTCGCCAACGGCACACAAAACACGCTCACGTTTACCCCTCAAAACTGGCAAACGGCGCGTACAGTTTCGTTTATTGCGGAGAAGGATAATGTAAGTACCGATCGCTTGCTGGGCGATACCGTTCGCTACACGCTGAGCGGTGGCTTGACGGGTAGCGGCGTTTACGACCTGGGTAAAGTGACCAACACCTACGCACCAGACCCGACTCGGTTCAATATCGATCTCGATTTCCGTAATGATCCGCTTGGCTTTTGGACAACCCAACATCGGGCGATCGCGCAAAAAGCCGCTGATGATTGGGCAACACAGATTGCCAATGAATGGACAGGTTTTCAACTCGACAACACGCTCGGCAAGTTAGACGCAAACTCCACCCGTCCCTACAGCTTCACGAGCAAACGCTACGTAGATGACCTCCTCATTTTCCTCAACCCGTATCAAGGTAACGCTGGCCTAGAAGCAGGCAACGGCGGCCCTGACTACCAGTTTGGGGGCTGGATTTCGTCTCCAGAATTAATGCCACGCGTTGGACAAGTTGCCCTCAATGCGGACAGTTTTTCTGACAGCAACGACCCCAACGGTTGGCTGCTATATCAGGTCGTAACCCATGAAATTGGGCATGTTCTCGGTTTGGTGGGGCTGAACTGGATTGGCTATAACCTGGTCGATCGCGCCACCCCTCAGACAGCGGTGTTTAAGGGTGAGTATGCCAAAGCTGCCAATGGTGGAAACTACGTCGCACTGCAATCTCAGGATGGAGCTAACCCGGTCACAGGTACCTATGACTACTCGCATCCTGCCGATCGGGTGCAGTCGATTATGTCCTATGGCTGGCTGTATCGCGTCTATGCTCCAACCACCGTAGATTACGCCCTGCTTGCCGACAGTGGCTATCGTGTTTATGGATTTAACGCGTGAAGCCGTAGAGTAATGCTTTAGCCGCCTAGCGAATGTTTTGTCTGTTAGAACTTCTATCTGTCAGAAAATGAGTCTGTTAGAAGTGTTGTTTATCAGAAAATGAGTCTGTCAAAAGATGACGCGAGCCGTTTGGGTGGAAGCAGGCTGCACTGAATCGGTGTCAGGCTCTGGCTGTGCATTCGGCCGACCCCTATGAAAGAGATTGTCAGGCTCGTTCGTTTGCATGTGATGTGTTGCGCCATTTGATTCAGTCTGTGCCTCTAGAAGCGGCAGGTTCACTGTAAACGTGGCACCCTGATCAACGCCTGCACTTTCTGCATGGACAGTACCTTTATGCTGTTCGACCAAATGGCGGACGATCGCCAGCCCCAGTCCTAAGCCATTCTGGGGGCGGCTAGTCGTGCTGTCTGCCTGCCGAAAGCGATCGAATACATGAGGCAAAAACTCTGGACTAATGCCGCTGCCCGTATCGCTAATTTGAATTTGGGCGTAGCGGTTCTGAGGGGGTTGTCCGTTTTCGGGGGTTGGGGCTTCTAGCTGCGTCGCTGATAGCTGCACAGTCACCGTGCCAGCCTCAGGCGTAAATTTGATGGCATTGGAGAGCAGATTCCACACCACCTGCTGTAATCGGATGGAATCGCCCCAAACCTGCCCCACCATTGGATCAAGCTCCGACTCTAGCTGAATACCTTTGACCTCTAGCATGGGACGCACAGACTCGATCGCCGCTTCAACCACCGAGGACAGATTCAAGGCGTAGCATTTTAGCCGCAGTTTACCGCGCACAATTTGAGACACATCCAGAATGTCATCAATGAGTTGAGCCTGTGCCAAGGCGTTGCGTTCGATCGTTTCGAGGGCACGGGCGATCGTCTCTTCGTCGAGTTGGCGCGTGCGTAGCAGCCGAGACCAGCCCAGCATCGAGTTCAAAGGGGTTCGCAACTCATGGGATAGCACCGCCAAAAACTCATCTTTCATCTGGTTAGCCGCTTCGGCTTCGCGTCGGGCTGCCTGTTCTCGAAAAACCTGAGCACGCACTTCCTCTGCTTGCCTGCGCTCTGTGAGGTCTTCAATGGTGCCCACGTAGCCAGTCAATTCGCACAGGTCAGAAAATAAGGGTGAGGAACGGGCATACACCCAGCGAACGGTACCGTCTCGATGTTGAAAGCGGTATTCGGTGGCAAAGGTAGACGCTTGCCCGCTGGTATAAGCCTGCCACTCGTGCAAGACGCGATCGCGATCATCCGGGTGAATGCGCTGTATCCAACCACTGCCGAGTCCTTCTGTCAGGCTAAAGTCTCCGATCGTCTGAAAGCAGGGATTGGTATAGGTGCAGGCACCCGTTGTATCGTTCATAAAAATGCCCACAGGCGCATAGGCGCTGAGCGAACGAAACCGCTCTTCACTCTCGCCCAGTTCTGCATTGATGGCAGCAAGCTGGGTGGCCTGGGCCTTCACTGCTTCGGTTTTCTTAAATAAATCAACAAAGACCGTGACTTTAGAGGTCAAAATGCTGGTATCGATCGGCTTCAGCAAATAATCAACCGCCCCAAGCGAATAGCCTTTGAACATCAACTGCTCACTGGTACTAAACGCTGTGAGAAAAATGATAGGAGTCTGGCGCGATCGCTCTCGGTTGCGGATCAGCGTTGCCGTTTCAAAGCCATCCATGTCTGGCATCTGCACATCCAGCAAGATGACCGCAAAATCCTGATTGAGTAGGCAGCGCAGCGCTTCTTGACCAGAGTTTGCCCTCACCAGGTTTTCACCTAAGTGACCGAGAGTGGCTTCCAGTGCCAACAGGTTTTCTGCGTGGTCATCCACCATTAGGATGTTGACTTTAGACGGCAGCGTCATAGCATTAACTCCGGACACAGGACAACAAATGAACAAGATACGGTGCAATCTCTGGCAGCGGTAAAATGGCATCGACCGCTGTTTTGGCGATCGCAAGCTGAGGCATCATCCCGATTTCAGCCGTTACCGGATCTTGCACGATCGCCACGCCACCCTTCGCTTTAATACGTGCCAGTCCGTTCGTACCATCCCGATTGGCCCCTGTTAAAATAATGCCGATCACCCGTTTACCGTAGGTATCTGCGGCTGACTCAAACAGTACGTCGATCGAGGGCCGAGCAAAACACACAGGGTCATCCACTGACAGCGTGAGGTGCCCGCGTTCTACGAGCAAATGGTAGTCCGCTGGGGCAAGATACACATGCCCTGGCAGCAATTCGTCTTTATCTTCCGCTTCATGGATGGGTAGCGTTGTGTACTGCTGCATATAGCCACTCATGAGGGTGCCAGACTCTTTATGCCGATGTTGCACAATGGCGATCGCCAGTGGAAACGGCGACTTCAGTGCTCCCAGTAATGCTTTTAGTGCCGAAAAGCCACCCAAAGACGTACCAATGACGACCAGTTCAAACGGCATCAGTTTAGCCTCCGGTAAAGCCGCTCGCCCTTCACGATTTCTTCGTAGTGCGGCTCATACGGCGACAGCTTGAGCGATTCTCGCCGCCCCAATCCTAAGACGCCAAACGAGCAGAGACTATCGTAAAACAGTTGATGCACCCGTTGCTGTAACGTGCGGTTGAAGTAGATCAACACATTACGGCAAAGGATCACGTTGAACTCATTGAAGGAGCTATCCGTCGCAAGATTGTGCTGCGAAAAAACGATATTCTCCTTCAGAGAGGAGCGAAAAATCGCGTTCCCATAGCCCGCCGTATAGTATTCAGAAAACGATCGTAGCCCACCCGCCTTCAAATAAAGTTGGGTATATTCCTGCATTAGCTCGATCGGGTAAATGCCTTGCTTTGCCTTTTGCAGCACCAGCTCATTCGTGTCGGTCGCATAGAGGCGACACCGATGATACAACCCTTCTTCTTGCAACAAGATCGCCATTGAATAGACCTCTTGCCCAGTTGAGCAACCCGCATGCCAGATGCGAATAAATGGGTAGGTACGCAACAGCGGCACGACTTTTTCTCTAAAAGCTACAAAAAAGCTCGGATCACGAAACATTGACGTGACGTTGACCGTCAGCCCCAGAAGAAACCGCTCCAAACAAGCTGAATCGTGCAAAAGGCGGTCTTGTAGCGTTGAGATAGTAGGTAGTGCTTCTGCTGACAAGATCTTGCGAATACGCCGCCTTAATGAGGATGGTGCGTAATCTCGGAAGTCGAAGCCGTAATAACGGTATACGCCCTCTAAAAGCAACTGCACCTCAATATCTTCTAAGTTGGAATTGGTTGCGTCAGAGTTGATCGGAGCCATGAGCTGAGAATAAGATGACCCCAGAGCTGTCACTTGCGAACTGCCACCTGCGATATATGACCAGAGAGAGAATAGCCTATCGAACTTAGCAGGTTTCGCTCCTTTTTTAGCCCTACCTAAAGACAGAAGTGCTTAATGATTCAGTCGTAGAAAGATCTAGGTACTGATTAGGGGAAAGGGTGTTTGGGTTAGCGGTAGAGCCAGACTCGCATGAGTGAGAGCAATTGTTCGGCATCAACGGGTTTAGTGATGTAGTCGGAGGCTCCTGCTTGCAGGCATTTTTCTCGATCGCCCTGCATAGCTTTGGCTGTCAGCGCAATGATGGGCAGCGATCGAAAGGACTCCACCTGACGAATGGCCTGGGTGGTTTCGTAGCCATCCAATTCTGGCATCATCACATCCATCAACACCAGATCGATATCGGGATGCTTTTGGAGAGCCGCAATGCCATCGACTCCGTTCTCCGCATACGAAACCTGCATCTGATAGCGCTCCAGCAGGCTGGTGAGGGCAAAAATGTTACGAACGTCGTCATCGACAATCAGCACCTTCTTATGCGCCAATACTGGATCGCTCTGGTGCAGTTGCTCTAGCATCTGCCGCTTCCCTTCGGGTAGATTTGCCTGCACGCGGTGTAAAAAGAGTGCGGTTTCGTCGAGCAGGCGTTCGGGCGATCGCACATCCTTCACAATAATGGTTTCTGCCAAACGCCGGAGTTGCGTTTCTTGAGAAGGGGTCAGCTCTCTTCCGGTGTAAACAATAATGGGCAAACGAGTAAACGCTGGCTGCTGTTTAATTTGCTCAATCAAGTCAAACCCGGTCATATCGGGTAAGCCTAAATCCAGTACCACGCAGTCAAAAAGCTGTGACTGGAGGGCCGCTAGCGCTTCAGCCCCTGTGCCCACAATGCTGGTAAACACATCCCCATTCCCAATTAGTTCGCGGATGCTTTGAGCCTGCACTGGATCGTCTTCTACCACCAGCAGATTTTTTACCTGGCGCTCGACAAAGCCTTTGATATCGACCAGAGCCTGTGTCAGGGCCTCTGGTGAAATGGGTTTTTGCAGATACGCGATCGCCCCGAGCTGCAAACTGCGCTGCTGTTCATCGTCTGCTGAGACAATATGTACCGGAATGTGTCGCGTGTCTGGATCGCGCTTGAGTCGATCGAGCACTGCCCAACCATCCATATCGGGTAGCCGCAGATCCAGCATGATGGCATCGGGCTTGTAAGTCTGTGCCAGTAGCAATCCAGGTTGGCTGCGTAAAGAGGCCAGCACTTTAAAGCCCTGCTGACGTGCCATCTCCATCAAAATACGGACAAAGTGCTGATCGTCTTCAATGATCAGCAAGACGCGATCGCTGGGCTGAATGAAGGTGCGATCGTCGTCGATTTCGTTAACAGGTAAGGAGTGAGGAGTGAGGAGTGAGGGGAGTAGGGTGGGGGGTGAGGGGTGAGGGGGTGAGGGTGGTTGTGAGATAGGTCTTATCGCTGACTGCTGACCGCTGACTGCTGACCGCTGACTCCTCTCTCCTTTCTCCTCTCCCCCCACCTCCACTGGCAGCACTAGTGTAAAGGTACTTCCTCGCCCCGGTTCGCTGAGAAGTTCGATCCTGCCACCCAGCAGTTGCGCCAGTTCGCGGCTGATCGATAAGCCCAGACCTGTACCGCCGTATTTGCGGCTTGTGGTGCCATCTGCCTGCTTAAAGGCTTCAAAGATGACAGCCTGTTTTTCAGGGGCAATGCCAATGCCTGTATCAGTGATGGCAAAGGCAATCCTGGGCACTGAGTGAGCGAGTGCTGTCTGGGGACGATCGTCGGCGATCGAGGCAATGTGTACTGTCACACCACCCTGCTCAGTGAACTTAAAGGCGTTTGCCAACAGGTTTTTCAAAATTTGCTGAAGACGTTTGGGGTCTGTCAACATGAACGGTGGTAAGGCTTCGTCAAGCTCAATGCGAAAGGTTAACCCTGCATTTTGGGCCATTTGCTCAAAGGTGCGCTCCAAAAACTGCCGCAAATCGGGGAAGCGCAAGGTTTCAATGTCTAAGCTGATGGTGCCCGATTCGATCTTGGCTAAGTCTAGAATCTCGTTGATTAACTCCAGTAGGTCGCTACCTGCGGCGTGAATGGTGCGGCTGTACTCAACCTGTTTGTCGGTTAAATTCCCATCGCTGTTTTTGGTGAGTAGCTGCGCCAAAATGAGCAAACTGTTTAGTGGTGTCCGTAGCTCGTGAGACATGTTTGCCAGAAATTCAGATTTATAGCGTGAACTTTGGGCCAGTTGATCCGCTTTTTCTTCGATCGCCTGTCTTGCTTGCTCGATCGCCTGATTTTTGCGCTCACCTTCTTGCTTTTGTTCGGCTAACAGTTGGGCTTTTTCTTCCAGTTCTTCGTTAAGTTGTTGCAGTTCTTCGTTGGTCTGCTGCATTTCCTCTTGCTGCTCTTTGAGTTGCGCTTCTGACAGCCGCAGCGTTTCGGTTTGCTCTTCTAGTAGGCGATTGCTTTCCTGAATTTCGTCTTGCTGCTGTTGCAGTTCTTCTGTCAGAGTTTGTGATTCTTGCAGCAATTCATTCGTGCGAAGGTCAGCTGCGATCGTGTTGAGCACGACCCCAATGCCCTCGCTGACGTTTTCAAGTAAGGTGAGTTGGCTGGGGGTAAAGCGCTGGAGCGATGCGAGTTCCATGACGGCAGTCACCTGCTGCTCAAACAGAATGGGCAGAACGACGATGTTAATCGGCAGTGCTTCGCCCAACCCAGACCGAATACGGCTGTAGTCACTTGGTACATCCGTTAGCAAAATGCGCTGTTTTTCGAGGGCACATTGTCCCACTAGCCCTTCACCGAGGCGAAACTGGTTGGCAAGATGCTTGCGTTCACGGTAGGCATAGCTATCCAACAGTTTGAGCAAGGGTGGATTGGCAGCAACATCAAGAAGGTAAAACACCCCCTGCTGTGCCCCAACGAGGGGGGCCAGTTTAGAGAGCAACTGACGTGCAACGGTGCCTTGATCGCGCTGTCCCTGGAGCAGCCGACCAATGTCTGCCAGGTTGGCTTTGAGCCAGGTTTGCTCATCGTTGCGTCGATTGGTGTCTCGCAGATTGACAATCATCTGGTTAAAGGTGCGCGTCAATGTGCCAATTTCATCCCGTCGATCGCTCATTGGCACACTGACCTCTAAATCGCCTTCCCCAATGCGATCGGCCACTTCTGAGACTTTCCGCAGCGGCCGTGAAATGTGGCGCGATAGAGCCAATCCAATCAAAATCAGCAACACGGAGTACAGCGGCATGCCGTAGAGAATACTGTCCGTTGTCTGCCTAGCAGCTGTAGTCGCTGCTTGCGATCGCTGTTCAAGCAGCCGTAGCTCCTCAGTCTTCATCTCTGTGAGAATTTGCCGAATTTCGTTCATCAATCGACTGCCGCGATCGGTCAGCACAACCTTTTGAGCCGCCGCAAAGCCCTGTTGTCGCCGTAGCTCAACGGTTTGGGCCAACTCAGCGAGTTGGCCAGTGACTAACGGCTCCACCTGATCGAGTCGGCGCATTTGAGCAGGGTTATCGTTAATCAACTCGCGTAATCGTCCTCTGGTTCTACCATCCAGCACGCTGAGCGCTGAGTTGTAAGGCTCCAGGTATTTTTCGTTGCCAGTCAGAAGATAACCGCGCTGCCCTGTTTCTGCATCTTTCAAGCGCGACAGCAGTTCTTCTACTTGTCCAATGACTTCGTAGGTATGTGCTTCACGCTTAGAGGTCTCTACTAGTTGGTTAGTACTGCGGTAGGCAACGGCTGAAAGCACTGCAAAGAAGAGCAACCCAAGTGCAAAGCTAGCTCCAATTTTGGTACCAATCTTCAAACGATTTAGCATATGCGTGGTTGAGAGTGAGCATGAAATGCACTTAGATGGACATCCAAAGCTTGCGGGTGTAGAACCTGCTCAAAAAATTCAAGCCGATCGCGGCAACCCTTCAGGCTGCATGACTAACGCTCTGCCTTACCTTGGATTCTTATTCTAAGTTCATGCTCTGCAATCTGATCCTGAGAGATAACCACGCTTGCGCCGTTGATCGACCGTATACAGTGATGCCACTCGCGATCGACCAGCGCACAACCCGGATGAATCAGCCCTACGGTAGAATAGATATCTGCCTTAAGGAAGAGCAAACGTCTCTCGTCGTTAAGGGGGCTACCCCCGAAATTAAGACTCGCATTTAGTGGGAGCCTGTATGACGCTTTTTCAGTTATCCCCCATCCCGGATTTAAGCCAGTTGCTCACCGAGCGATCGCATATCATCACGGAGCAGTGGGTAGAAGCGGTGTTCCAGGATAAACAGATTAAAAGTGCGGATCCGCTTTCACCAACGGCGATTCGAGACCACATTCCCCATATCCTGGCCGCCTTAGCCACTGTACTCGCAGAAACACAAGCGAACGATATCACTACGGTGGTCAAAGCGAGTTTAGAGCACGGTGCGCTGCGTGCAGACCAGGGCTTTGACCCTACAGAGATTGCACGGGAATATCATCTACTGCGCACAAAAATCATTCAAGTGCTACGAGCCGATTTGGTCAAGCGCACGGCAGAAGAGGTGTTGCGAGCCGTCATGCTGATTGATGCCGTAGTGGATAGCGCGATCGCTCAGTGCTTTAAAAGCTACGTGGGCGAACGTCTGCAAGAGTTGGATAAGCTACGCGGTCAACTGATTCTAACTAAGCAGGAACTCGATCGGCTGGTGCATTCCAACCAGGAAAATCTGTCTGTTCTGGCACATGAGCTTAAAACCCCATTGACTTCCATCATTGGGTACTCTGAACTGTTTCTACGCCAACAGCGTCAACCCGTCGTCCGCGACAACCTGAATAGCCTGGAACACATTGAGCGCGTTGTGCGGAATAGCCGTCAATTGTTGCGCCTCATTAACGACACATTAGAGCTTTCGCGCTATGAAGCGGGTCAGATGGCGCTGCGACCAGAGCCGACCGACGTACAAAGTATCATTCACACTGTGGTTGAGGTCATTCAGCCCTTAGCCGCAGCGAATGGTCTACAGGTCATTTTGGATGAGCAGCAGTCCCCCGATCAAGTCATCACCGATCCGCTCCGTCTCCAGCAAATTTTGGTGAATCTCGCTAGCAATGCCGTGCGCTATACCAGAACAGGCAGCATCACCATTCAAAGCCGTCTGCTGTCTGATCATTGGTGGTCGATCGCGGTCAGCGATACAGGCATCGGCATTGCGGCTGCCGATCAGGCTCGCATTTTTGAACCGTTCTTTCAAGTGCTGCCCACAGACTTTGAGCGATTACCCAACAGTACAGGCTTGGGATTGGCGATCGTGGCTCGCATCGTCAAGCTCTTGCAGGGTGAGATCAGCCTCACCTCAGAAGTAGGCGTTGGGTCTACGTTTACAGTGGTTTTGCCCCTTGAGATTCAAACAGCTTCGTTGGGGTAGAAGGCAAAAGAAGTTGTTGGTTGTTAGTTGTTAGAAGAAAGCTGACGACTGATGGCTGATCGCTGATCGCCAAGGCTCGCAGAGGCAGAAGATGATTAGACTCTACGAGCATAGTGGGGGCGATCGCTATCTTGCTCGCTGGCGATCGCGTTTGTCGTTCTCAGCTTGTGTGCTATTGAACCTGGCGCTGTTGCATCCAGTCTAAAAAGTTTAGCGTTGGTTGGAGGATGTCTGAGGCGTATGATTAGCAGCGGATTCATACCGGATGAAACGGACAGATAACAGCTCTCGCTCAAAATTTACCATCCGATTCATCCGTTCCCTATCCGTTGCCCGCATGCTACGCCCTAACAGATGTTGGCTATGATCCATACTTTTTAAGGTGTTCTCTTAACGAGCGTGCGCTACCCCCAACTGGATGAATCATGTGGATGAATGGTTACTTCACCTCAATTACTATTAGGAAAGTGATCGCTTTTTTGCAATCAAACTATTTGTGACAGTTGCCTAAGAGGCCATCTTAAAGCTTGATAAATTGACTCAAAACGTTATACCAAAGAAAGAAGAGTAACGCAGTCTTAGCTTTTCCTTCTGTGGAGATTACGCTTTAAATAGAGCCTGGATAAACAGCTCTCCTCAACCTGATATAAAATTGGTTGAGCGGCGTATCACATCTTTTGTTCTACTCTTCTAAAAATCGTTTAGTTGGTTGCCACTTGCGGAACATATTCAACACGATTTACGACTTTAAATTCAGCTGGATCAAACAACCTAACCCTGTGAGGAACTCTACCATGCTATTCTCTCAAACCCTTTCACTAGCCCTTCGCAAAGCTCTGCCTGCTAGCCTTGTTGCAGGGGCCGTACTGGCGATCGCACCGACTTTTTTATCTGCGGGTGCGGCTTCTGCACAACCCATTACCTTTAACGATAGCTACATTGGTGCGGGCGTTTCTGCTGGCGTAACTAACGGTGGACAAAGCGGTGACGCAGCTACTATTGGTGGCAACGTTCAAGGGCGTTTCGCTATCCCCAATGCGCCTGTTTCTGTTAGGGGTGCTGTTCTCTTTGGTGGCGAAAGTGCCGCAATTATGCCACTCGTTACCTACGATCTTCCAGTTTCTAGCAACGCGAACCTTTATGCAGGTGCTGGCTATTCTTTCGCTGACAAAGAAGGTAAACCATCACCATTAGGTAACAAGAACGCCCCCGTTCTAACCGCTGGTGCTGAAGCAGGCATTGGCCGCAACGTGGTCGTTTACGGCGATGCCAAATGGGGTATTGATGCATACAAAAACAGTTCTGCTGATGCCGTCAGCTTCCAGGCTGGTCTGGGCTACCGCTTCTAGAGTTGTTTGCGACCTTACTCCGTCTAGTTGCCTCCTCAGTTGACCAAATGACAGAGTCAGCGGGGGCAGAGAGATTAATCTCTCTGCCCCCGCTGATTTTATGCTGCTGACCGTAATTAAGCTCTCATGTGATGAGAACTTTCGGTTATTACGGCGTTCAACAGGACGGTTTTCCTATCGCAGGAGGGACGCGAATGTTAGTGCTTTTTGCCATGATCAAGCTAAGCAGCTAAACCAATGAGCAAAGGTATGGATTGAAGCGTTGGTTTTGGATGAGGATTCGCAAGATTTTTGAAGCAAAACGGATGGCTGCTCTGGCTGGCAAAACTGTATATTAAATAGGAGTTTGTAATCATGTCTACTCCCGTGAAAGATAAGCTTTCAACCGAGCTAAAGCAGGTGAAAGACGTTGGCAAATTACGTCGCGATCGTATCCGCGACATTGTTAGCGCCGCAATCGCTCAAGTCACGACTGAAGTAAAAGAAGGGTCTCGTGATTTTCGTGCGATCGTGAAGGATGTGTTCTCGTCAACGATCGCAGATTTACAGGAAAGCGGCAAAGAAACTAAAGACGAGATTGCAGCCTCCATTGAAGGGATTGTGGATGGCATTAGCAGTATCCGCCAGCAAAAAATTGCTGAAACTGAAGCTGAGGTCAAACGGTTACAGACCCAGCTTTCAACACAACAAGATGAGTTAGAGCAGGAAATCAACACTGGGTTAGAAGGTGTTCAAGAGGCCGCCAGCACAGCTCCTGCCAAAATCAGAGAATTGGTTGAAGACGCGATTGTCACGGCCCAAAACAGCGAAGAGGCTGCTTTACTGAAGAAGCGCTACGCCCAGCTGCAAGCGCAGGCAGCTCTGCTACGCGCTACGTTGGCGGCTCGTTCTGAGTCTTACTACGACCAGGCACAGAGCCATTTGGATGATGCGAAGCACTGGTATAGTCAAGCGCGTCCGAAAGCAGAAGCCGCTAAGGGACAGGCAGATCAAAAATTTGCTCAGCTTGAACAGCAGATTGGTGAAGCTGGAAGCGCTCTTGCTCGTCGTGAGCGTGAAGTCCGTAACCTGCTGAGTGCTTTACTGCGTCGTGCGTCTGAAGCCGTGAAAGAAGAGGATGAGGTCGTCGATCGCCCCACACCTCAGCTTCCACCCGTGCCCAAAGATCCTTCTAATTCTCTCTAGTCCGACTGATAGCAGGGTTCTTTAGACAGCGTTTAGCGCTCAGCAGTCAGCCATCATCTTTTTCCTGATGGCTGACTGTTGCTTTGTAGGGCGTTGATCGTCCTACTCTCTGTGCTTCGGCGATTCACGTTATACCAATTTGAATTGAAAATGCGACACATCCTTTAGGTGCAAGGCAATGCCTTGCACCTACCCACCGATTGATCTGTAGCCGTCATTCTTTTAGGACTTACGCAGTCGCCCCCTAAAGCCCCCAAATTTGGGGGACTTTGAGTGCTTGCTCCCCCAAATTTGGGGGCTGGGGGCTAGTTTTAGAGAACTTGCGTAAGTCCTCTCTTTAAATCGGTATTACAATATCTCAGGCGCTACAGCACGTTGAGCACTGAGTTTTAAGCGTTGCCTACTGTTTTAAACATTTGTGTCCTCATTGTTTGAGAAATGGCTAAGAAACCCTTGAACTGAAGAAGCAGTGATAGGATCTAGGTAATATTTACGTTATTCCGACCGATTTTTTGGGGATCGGGCCATTTCCCTGGTTGGATAATTTTGCTGTTGATTCTTTTCTTGCTACCTTTCTGATGGTTAACACTCAAACTCCTGCCGCTGTTCGCAAACCCTCTAAAGTCGAAGGTCTTAAAGACCGCAGTAACTTCTTGCGCGAACCTGTTGCGTCTGAATTGCTGCTAGACACGACACATTTCAGCGAAGACGCCATCCAAATTCTGAAGTTTCACGGTTCCTATCAGCAGGATAACCGCGATAATCGGGTGAAAGGGCAGGAAAAGGACTACCAGATGATGCTGCGGACGCGTAGCCCTGGTGGGTACATTCCGCCAGCGTTGTACCTGACGCTCGATCGCTTGTCAGATGAGTACGGCAACCATACACTACGGGCAACGACTCGTCAGGGCTTTCAGCTTCATGGCGTGCTGAAGCGAAACTTGAAAGCCACGATCGCGGCGATCGTGCAGAATATGGGATCTACTCTCGGCGCATGTGGCGACCTGAACCGTAACGTGATGGCTCCTGCTGCACCCTACCGAAACCGTCCTGAGTACGAGTATGCGCGGGAGTACGCTGACAACATTGCTGACTTGTTAACGCCTCAAACAGGAGCCTACTACGAAATTTGGCTAGACGGCGAAAAGGCAATTTCTGCCGAAGAGAACCCAGATGTGATCGCGGCTCGTCAACGTAACGGCAACGGCACGATCGTCCATGATGCCGAAGAACCGCTCTACGGCAAGCACTACATGCCGCGTAAGTTCAAAATTAGCGTCACGGTGCCGGGTGATAATTCAGTTGACCTGTATTCGCAGGATGTCAGCCTCGTAGTGCTGACTAACTCACAGGGCGAACTGGAAGGGTTTAATGTGTTTGCTGGCGGCGGTTTGGGGCGCACGCACAATAAGGAAGAAACCTTTCCCCGTGTGGCTGACCCAATTGGCTACGTAGACAAAGCCGATGTCTATGACCTGATGAAGGCGATCGTCGCCACCCAGCGCGACTATGGCGATCGCACCGATCGTCGTCATGCCCGCATGAAATACCTCCTTGAAGACTGGGGCGTTGATCGCTTTCGTGAGAAGGTAGAAAGCTACTTTGGTAAAGCGATCGCTCCCTTTAAGCCACTGCCTGAGTTTAAGTATCTCGATTTCCTCGGTTGGCATGAACAGGGCGATGGCAAGCTTTTCTTAGGCATTTCGATTCAAAACGGGCGCGTTAAGGATGAGGGGTCGCTTCACCTCAAAACGGCGCTCCGAGAGCTTGTGCAGACGTTTAACCTGCCCATACTGCTTACCCCCAGTCAGGATGCGATTCTTTATGACATTCCGCCTGCCCAAAAAGCCCAAATTCAAGCCATTCTCACTCGTTGCGGCATTAAAGGCGTAGAGGACATTGATCCACTGGTGCGCTACTCAATGGCGTGTCCGGCCCTCCCGACCTGTGGTTTAGCCACCGCAGAATCCGAACGAGCGATTCCTGGCATTCTCGATCGCATTCGCGCGTTGCTCACCAATGTTGGGCTGGAACAAGAGCATTTCATCACTCGTATGACGGGTTGCCCCAATGGGTGTGCTCGTCCCTATCTCGCAGAACTCGGTTTTGTTGGCAATGGCCCTGATACGTACCAGATCTGGTTGGGTGCGGCTTCTAATCAGACGCGTCTGTCGCAAGTGTACCTGGAGAAGCTCCACATCAACGAGTTGGAGACTGCCTTTGAACCCATCTTCGTGTACTTTAAGCAATCGCGTCAGCCCGGAGAGGGCTTTGGAGATTTCTGCGATCGCGTCGGCCTACCCTCCATGCACGAGTATGTCGCCCAGTATCAGCCTGAAACGGCTGCTGCCACGATTGAGCCTGCCACAACCGAGCAAACGTCTACGCTGAAAGCTGCCAGCAAAATTCGTCGTCGCGTCACAATCCAGGAGGATGTTTACACGCGCTTACAGGAAGCGGCGTTACGCGAAGGCCAACCTGCAAGCCAATTGGCAAATGCGGCGATCGCCGCATACCTCAGCGCATTAGAGCAAGGCTAGTTTCTGGTTTGCAGGGATGTTACATCTAACGTCCCTACCAAAGATTACGCACCACCGATCGCCCAATTGACAAGCGTTCTCACACCGTAACCCGTAGCGCCGGGGCTGTTGTAGCCGTTTTCTTTTTCCGTCCACACAGGACCCGCTACATCCAGGTGCGCCCAGGGTGTTTCTTTCACAAACTGCTTGAGGAATAACGCAGCAGTGATGGAACCGCCAGGGCGTGGGCCAGTATTCTTCATATCAGCGATCAGTGACTTCATGCCGTCGAAATATTTTTCTTCCATTGGCATCTGCCAGATCTTTTCGCCTGCCAGTTCGCCTGCTTGAGTCAACTGGTTCGCAATCTCAGGATCAGAACTCCACAGTCCAGCAATTTCATCCCCCAACGCAATGACGCAAGCTCCCGTAAGCGTTGCTAGATCGACGATCGCATCCACGCCCAGCTTCTCTGCAAAAACCAACGCATCGGCAAGCGTCAGGCGACCTTCGGCATCGGTGTTGTTAATTTCGATCGTCTTGCCATTCGAGGCGGTGAGGATGTCTCCGGGATGGATGGCGTGACCGCTGATCATATTTTCGGTAGCAGCGGAGATAAAGTGAACTTCTACATCCGGCTTAATTTGGGCGATCGCCTTTGCGGCCCCCAATGTTGCGCCTGCACCACCCATATCGGTTTTCATCATCTCAATGCCGCTGCCTGCACCTTTAATGTTGAGCCCGCCCGAATCGAAGGTCAGTCCTTTACCAATAATGGCGAGTTTACGGCGCGGCGTGCTTTCCGGCTTATAGGTGAGGTGAATAAACTTGGGTGGGAGGTCAGCCCCTTGAGCCACGCCCAAAAAGGCTCCCATCCCTAGCTTTTCGCAGTCTTCCCGTTCCAGAATTTCGAGCGACAGTCCGTGTTCCCTGGCGATCGCCTCTGCGGTTTCTGCCAGCGTAATGGGAGTAACGTAGTTCGCTGGAGCCGCCACTAGCTCTCGTGCGAGAAACACCCCAGATGCAATTTGACGCGCACGTGTAACCGCTTCATCTTGTACGCCTAACCCCAACAATTCAATCTGCTCCACCGATGCGCCCTTGTCTTCAGTATCAGATTTGAAGCGGGTGTCTTGATACAGAGCAAGTTCAGCCCCTTCTGCGATCGTCTGCGCTGTCAATGCCGCCTGATCATTCCAGATCGGCAGACGGATTCCCAATAATTTGCACTTTTCTTTCTTCGCTACACGAGCACTAATCGCAGCAGCCCGACGCAGGGTATCTAGCTTCAAGCCCTCAGGTTTGCCTAAACCGACTAGAATGATCTTACGGACTGCGCTGCCCGAACCAACCCGTGTTGCCGCGCTGCTGCCCTCTTTGCCTTTAAACTCTGCCTCAGCAATCAGTTCTTTGAGCGTGCCAGACAGCTTGTTGTCTAAGTCTGCTAACTCAGCCGTTAGTTCTACGTCGTCTTCAAACAGACCGATCGCCAAACCATCCCCAGACCACTTCAAGAGAGGCGTACCCGTCGTTCGCAAATCCATTCAGCTTTTCCTCGTTTGCTTACCAGATCTATAGTATCGATCAAAAACTGAAGACGGAGAGCAGGAGGCAGAAGGCTAAAGAAGTTGCTGGTTGTTGGTTGTTAGAAGAAAGCTAGACGGTTGACGGCTGACCGCTGATCGTTCTTCAACTCAAAACTCAAAACTCTCTCCTTATCTCCCCATGCCCCACCTTACCCAACGTCGCCCCGAAAACGTTAGCGGGGACTTTTACGTTGATAGCACCTGCATTGACTGTGATACGTGCCGCTGGATGGCTTCGGCTGTTTTTCATGAAGCAGGCGACCAGTCCGCTGTGTTTCACCAACCAACCAACGAAATCGAACGGTTGCAGGCGATGCAGGCACTTCTGGCTTGCCCAACGGCTTCGATCGGCACAGTCGAGAAACCTGCGGATGTGAAAGCGGTACAGCAAAGTTTTCCCATTGCGATCGCTGAAAATGTTTTCCACTGCGGCTACCATGCCGAAAGTTCCTTTGGGGCAGCCAGCTACTTGATTCAGCGCCCGGAAGGAAACGTGTTGGTCGATTCGCCTCGCTTCGCGCCACCCTTGGTAAAGCGGTTAGAAGATTTGGGCGGTATTCGCTACCTGTATTTGACGCATCGGGATGATGTCGCTGATCACGAAAAGTTTCATCAGCATTTTGGGTGCGATCGCATTCTGCACAAAGACGAAATCAACGCGGGTACTCGCAATGTTGAGATCCAGCTAACGGGCATTGAGCCATTTGAGCTGGCTTCCGATTTGCTGATCATTCCCGTACCGGGACACACCAAAGGGCATACGGTGCTGCTGTACAACGAAGCATTTCTCTTTTCGGGCGACCATCTTGCCTGGTCAGACGATCGCCAACAGCTCATCGCCTTCCGTTCGGTTTGCTGGTACTCCTGGACGGAACAAACAAAATCGATGCAGCGCTTAGCAGATTACCCGTTTGAATGGGTGCTGCCCGGTCATGGTCGTCGGTTTCATAGCGATCGCCTCACCATGCAACACCAAATGCAGCAATGCGTCACCTGGATGCAAGGCGTGTAGAAAATTTGGCTCTAACGGCACTGTTGCAGCGATCTCAAGGAGCCTCGGTAAGGTTGAACGAGCTTGCGTTGCTTAGGCTTTGTAATTCGGTTCTTTGCTTCGCCTGCGATCGTACTGCTTGAATTGATCATGGCATTGACGGATTCAAGTCGCTAACACGACAGGTGTTGTTTATAGGGCACTGCAGGGTTCGTTAGAGAGGTCTAAAACGCGTTGATACAACTGCGAACTGACGCGAAAATTAGCGCGATGGATCAAGGCATCCATGATGGGTTGAACTTGGGAAATGAGGTTTCTTTGTTTAGCTGTAACTAGAATGCCCAGAATGCCAATGATAGAAAGACCAAGCTGAAGGGCTTCCCGCCGTCATAGACGTTCATCAATGAGGAGGTCATCAGCTTGAAGTTCAAGTGCCAGAGCGATGGCATTGGCTTCTCCGACATCAAGTCCTCGATCGCGCTGAAGTTACTGGGCGATCAAGGTATCGGTGAGTGGTCGAGCTTGAATCCAATCAAGCTTGAGAATGGCGGGAATCACAGGATTTTTGGCGGCCGCAAGTTCATCGGCAACAAGGGTTGGAATAATGACAGTTTAGTAGATGGCCTCTAGCAACCAAAGATGATCAATTAGAGCAAAATTGCAGAGGGGGATGTGTCGCTAACGACAATCATAGCTAACCCCGATCACGCAGATGCTGCACGTCTTGTTCAAAATCTTCCACGTCATAGTGAACGCAGATACCACGATCGGCAATGAGCGTCTGGAAGGCCATCAAATCCATGCCCGCAATTTTGCTAGCGCGGCTGAGGGTGATGCGTTCTTGCTGAAAGAGGGCGATCGCTATTTCTCGCAGCCAGTCGCTCTGGTTAAAGGTATGAGTCTGAGCAAGGCTGTCAGGGAGATCGAGAGTAATTTGCATGGTAATTTCCTGGCACTATGCGTTTATTTTAAGGTTTGATTGGGCGGCTCTGGCTTATGGGCGATCGCGTTCCTTTGCTATAAGCACTGAATGAGGCCCCAACAAATTTGCCTTGCCACACAGGGCGATCGTTCCATTCTTTCTTCGGTGATGCCTACTCAGAACGTTTCCGTTAACCTGTAGCGGAAGACTATAATCGACTCAACAAGCTCATTCAAATCTTTGGAGAAACAGGTGACAGAGGGAACAAAAGCACCTACAAAAGTCTTTATCAGTTATAGCTGGGACTCGGAAGAACACAAGGGCAAAGTGTTGTCGTTAGCTAATACCTTACGCAATCCTTGGGGAGTAGAGACAGAAATCGATCAATATGTCAAAGCTAGACCTCCCTACACTCCAGATAAAGGGTGGGATATCTGGATGAATGAAAGAATTCAATGGGCTGAGTTTGTACTTATTATTTGCACTGAAGCGTATAAGCGTCGATTTGAAGGCGACGAGGAATTAGGCAGCGGTTTAGGTGTTACGTGGGAAGGCGGCATTATTAGACAACATCTTTATAACGCTCAATTAAGGAATATCAAATTTATTCCTTTTGTGTTTTCCTCTCAAGATTTGCCCCATATTCCTGATGTCTTCGGCACACATGATAGATATAAATTTGAGGATGAAACGAGCTTTAGAGAACTTTGCTATCGACTCCGAAAGGAGCCTATTTTTGTAATACCAGATCCATTGTTTTCTAATGTAACCTCTGTTGCTCCTAGAGCTTCGGCTGCTGAACCTCCGCCAGTCCATTTAGATGTCGCCGGAACCCTACCACGAGTTCCTCTCAAAAACTTATATGACTGCGATCCAAACAAAATCCTTTTTATCAAAAATGTTAAACATCCAGAGCCGAACACATGGGCTTATCCGCTAGAGTACATGCGCCAAACAGAAAGTAGAACTTTTGAGCTAATGTGGCGAGCAAGTAGTCATGGAGTTAGTCAACCGAAAGCAGAAGACTTAATGATTTTGCATCAGCGGGCAAGAGTGACTCATATTGTTGAGTTTTTAGATGATCAAGTTCGTGAAACAGATACAGGATCTTTCCGCTGGGTAAGGGCTGTGTGGCTTCCTGAACAAGATTGGAATCAGCTTCCCCATCAAAAGGAAATTCTAGGATTCAGTCCGAGGTATGCTGATGGCAACACTCACTCCTTGAACAGCCCTAATTTTCCCAGGTTTCGTGAAGCCTGGAGCAGTTTAGAGGAGTTTCAGAAGCACATCTTTAAGCGTTTAACTCAACCTGAGGCGATCGTCACTAATGAAGATGATCTCACCTCTGAAAGAAGGGTAGATTACACTCGACTACGAGATTTGCTGAAGGCAGGGCAGTGGAAGGAGGCAGATCAAGAAACAGCAGACCGCATGTGCGAAGTTATGGGTCGGCAGGATGAAGGCAAATTGAGAGAAGAAGACGTTCAAAACTTTCCCTGCCGCGATCTTCGCACGATTAATTCGTTATGGGTAAAGTACAGCAACAATCACTTTGGCTTTAGTGTGCAGAGGCAGATTTGGCAAGATATTGAAGCTACAGGACAGAGTGACTATAACGCCTACTGTTCCTTTGGTGATTCTGTAGGATGGCATAGTCCAGATGGTTGGAAGTCATACGAAGAAATTACTTTTAGTTTAGAATCTCCTTGTGGCAATCTGCCGTGGTGGGGTAAGCAAGCCACTTGGGTATTTGGTGCAAAAACAGGTCCTTATTTGAGTGCTCGCGTTGATATTTGTAAAATCAGCGAGTAGGTTAGGTACTGCCCACAACATCAACATCGTTTTGATCGCTCCTCCTCTTTTATCCTTAATAAAACATCAACCAGATTAAACTACCGCAATGAGCAATCACCCTCTCCTCAAAGTTGAAATCTCTCAACTCAGCATTGCCGAGCGCATTCAACTGGCTGAAGATCTTTGGGACAGCATCTTGGAGCGGCAAGACGAACTTACTTTAACTGATGCCCAGAAACAGGAACTCGATCGTCGCTTAGAAAACTATCAGCAGGAGCCAACCTCTGGTTCAACCTGGGAAGAAGTTAAACAGCGGCTAGGTTTCTCCTAATGAGTTACAGACTCATCATTCGCCTGGAAGCAGAATTAGATATTCAAGATGCTTTTGAATGGTACGAAGCACAAACTTCAGGCTTAGGCTCTGAGTTCGTTCGGGCAGTTGATAGCTGTCTGTCTAGCATCGGACGTAACCCACTTGCCTATCCAATGATTTATAAACAGGCGCGACGAGCATTAGTCCGACGTTTTCCCTACGGAATCCTTTATGTATTTGACCAGAACATCATTACTGTGATTGCTTGCTTTCACGGTAAACGCAATCCGAAACCGTGGCAAGATCGCCTCTATTAGATACGTCTAACTGACTTTTCATATTGATATCTCTAAGCCTAAAAAGAATCATGGCTGTGCAAGCCAAAGCTCAAGTGTTTTCTCTCCTACGCCAGCATCAACAGAATTGCAGCAGTTTGGTGCGAGGCGATGTGGGGTCTTTGGTTCTTTCGCACGGGATACTGCAATCCATGAGCAGAGCGATGTCGATATTCTAGTTGCGTTTGAGCCAGAGCAGAAAACGTTTGATAACTTTATCCAGCCATCGTTTTTTTCTCGAAGACCTGTTTGATAGAACCGTCGATCGCGTCACGATCGCGTCACTCAGTTCCTACCTTGGTCCACACATTCTAGATGAGGTTGAGTATGTCGCCGTCGGCGGATGAGTATGGCTACTTCTCTCACCCAAGACCTCGGAGGTTTTGAAAACCTCCGAGGTCTGAGAAAAAGATCGTGCATCTTCCCCACTGACCGAACTAACTCGCCGTCACCCTCGCTCCATTCCCATTCGTTTCTAAGCTGGGTGCTGCGGTAGGGATAATCATTGTCGTTGGGCTACTGCTCACAGCTTTACGGGTCGTGCGCTTGCGCGGCGTTCCACCGGCCTGCACATACTGCAAACTATCTTTGCCATACCGCGTTACCACACCCATCAGCATCTTTTCCGAATAGCTGCGAAGCTCCTCTTCCATCAGCTTCACCACTCCTGCCATTTCATCCACCGTCGAAAGCATCGTGTTGTAACGAGCGAGTTGCCCCTGCAATGCTTGAATGCGGACATCATATTCAGTCAAACTCAAGCCAGGGGCAAAATCCAGCGGATCGTTGATCGATCGCATCCCTGCCATGCGGCGTAGGCCCTTTTCCAACACCTTAGAACTGCGTTTGAGACGTGCCATAGAGACCCTCCTGTAAAGTGATACCAATTTGAATTGAAAATACGACACATCCTGTAGGGGCAAGGCAATGCCTTGCCCCTACCCACCGATTGATCTGTAACCGTCATTCTTTAGATCGGTATGACATGTATCTCCACACTCTAGCCAACCGCTCGCTAAATTTCCCTGAGCAAAAATTAGCAAAAATTTGAGCTACTTTTCATCTGGGTATACTTCTTTTCCATATTTATACTCAAACCAAATAAGAGCATTGGTATAAAAACGATCTAGTTAGCTCAAAAGCTGTTGCAGCGCGATCGCCGTTGAGAACCCAAATATCGTGTTGTAGCACCCAAACATGATGTTCAGGTACTCGAACATCATGTTGCAGTACATGGACATCACGTTTGGGTTCCTGGATCTCGTGTTCAAGTACATAAACATCGTATTCAAGTACCCAAACATCGTATTGAGGTTCTTGAATACGATGTTTGAGTTCCTAGATCTCGTGTTTAGGTTCCTAGATCTCGTGTTTAGGTTCCTAGATCTCGTGTTTGAGTTTTCAAACGTTGTCCTAAAATCCTCGTCTACCCATTGCTTCAGATGCAGTACACCCATTGCTGAGAACATGCTGCCAAGATCAGCATTCTGATAGACAAAGCTCCCCCTTCTGCCATCATTCTTTTCCCTTGAGCAGGACGGGTTTCATTTAGGCAGAGGAGAAGCCGTGAGTGACAGGGCTACAACCCTACAGCTTGGCTCGTGAATACCATCAAATACTACATTTGGTGCAAAGTTTATTGGCTTAAGGGCGCACTTGTGAGCATGTATTGGAGGTGCTTATGCCGATTTAAAGAATGACGGTTATAGATCAATCGGTGGGTAGGGGCAAGGCAATGCCTTGCCCCTACAGGATGTGTCGCATTTTCAATTCAAATTGGTATTATGCCTGCTTAAAATCATTCTTTCTTATTCTCCCAATGTAGCTTTCCAGATGCTGCACCGTTCCACCAAAATCACAAAGGTGGATGCATCCGCCTTAAACAGTGGCCAATTCCGCTGACTGTCGGCGGGGAATTTCATAAGTCCAGAAGTCGGAAGCCATTTCCGTTGAAGGGAAAATAGCCCGCGCTTCTGTCAACAAATCTTTTAGCTCAATCTCATTACCGGGCGCATACCGTGGGCTGAAATGCGTCATAATCAGCCGCTTTGCTTGCGCTGCCAGGGCAACCTGCGCCGCCATCGTTGAGGTGGAATGTAAGCGTTGGTAGGCCATCTCCGCGTCTTGATGAGCAAACGTGGCTTCATGAATCAGCACATCTGCATCCTGCGCCAAATCAACTGATGTATCGCAGTAAACGGTATCGGTGCAATAGGCTAGCTTGCGTCCAATCTCGGTTGGGCCACACAGATCTGCCCCACGAATGCGCCGTCCATCAGGTAGCGTAATGACCTCACCACGCTTGAGCTTGCCATACAGAGGCCCCGGTGGAATACCTAACGATGCGGCACGTTTTACATCAAAATGACCTGGACGATCGCGCTCCGCAATGCGATACCCGTAAGCAGGCACTCGATGTTTCAGCAAGCCGCAACTCACTGTAAACTCGCTGTCTTCATAAATCACACCGGGACGTACCGTATGCACTTTGATGGGGTACGAAAAATGCGTTTGCGAGTAGCGCCGACAGGCTTTGAGGTACTCATCCAAATCAGGCGGACCATAAATATCCACGCGCTGTACATTGCCTGCCAGCCCACAGCTTGCTAGTAACCCCATCAACCCAAAAATGTGATCACCATGCATGTGGGTGATAAAGATGCGGGTCAACTGACTGCTTTTGATCTCGCTGCGTAAAAGCTGATGCTGCGTGCCTTCACCGCAATCAAAGAGCCAGAATTCAGCCCGTTGCGGCAGGCGCAGCGCGACACCGGAGACATTGCGCGATCGCGTTGGCACGCCAGAACTGGTTCCCAGGAATGTAATTTGCAAAACTAGCGATCCGTAGACGTTTCTTCCTGAACCTATACTGACACAGGCGAAGGAGATAAGAACTTGACAGGACTTACGCAAATCCTCGCAAAACTGCCCCCCGACCCCCAACTTTTGGGAGCAAGCACTCAAAGTCCCCCAGAATTGGAGGACTTAGCGGGCAACTGCGTAAGTCCTGCTTGATCAAGACAGTCCGCCAAGGATCTGATTTAATAATCGTTACAAACGATCAGAGACACAAGATGCACGGCCTCAAACGGGCATCATCTTTCTAACGCAATATATCTGGCGTAGATAGGGAACATTTACAGCAAGATGCCTGACTTTATCTAAAGCAAATTGACTTATATTAAGCCTCGTTGATCAATGATCGCGTTGCGGTTAATTCCATCATTGTGTGCAATGGTGCGATCGCTCAATCACATGACTGCTTTAAGTGCTTAAACCTGTGAGGAGACTTCTAGAAATGTCGTTGGAACGCTTCCCCCGTTTGCTAACCTCTCAACTGAGAGCGCTAACGCACTTAACGGGACGTAGTGGGTGGTACGGGCTTTTAATCTGGATAGCGCTGTTTTCAGCGATGGAAAGTGTTGTTAGCCGTCCCGCGCAATCGTTAGAACTTCGCGTGGCGATCGAAGAAGGCGTAAGCCAGGTTGCAGTCGGCAGCTCTAGCAAAGCGATCGTGCGTGACAGCAGCGGTCGTCCGCTAGGTGAAATTGCACCGATGAATGCCTTTATTGCACAGCCAAAGCAAGGCAGTGTCGGCCTCGATCGCTGGCAGTCAGGGCAACTCTGGGTAGAGCCAACAGACGGCGGCTATGTCTACATTGGCAATCGCTGGTATCGTGGACGTACCCTCGTTGCACTCAGCAAAAGCGGATTGACAGCCATTAATTACGTAGACCTGGAGCAGTATCTTTACAGCGTCCTCGGCGGCGAAATGAATGGCAACTGGCCCCAGGAAGCACTCAAAGCACAGGCCGTTGCTGCTCGCTCCTATGCCCTCTACCACCGCGAGAAGGCTATAGCAGCGAATAGCATCTATGACGTGGTAGACACAACCGCTTCCCAAGTCTATAGAGGCATTCAAGATGAGTCGGTTGGTACCCAAACAGCGGTTAATGCGACAGCGAACCAGGTATTAGCCTACGGTAACCGTCCGATTGAAGCCGTCTTTCACTCCTCAGCAGGCGGTTGTACCGAAAATTCTGAGGATGTCTGGTTAAACCCCGTCCCTTACCTAAAATCGGTACGTGAAGGCTTTACCGAAGTTTCGCCAGTAGCTCAGTGGGAAATTGACATTCCTCGTAGCGAGTTAAGCAAGCGCATCACCGGAGTGGGTAACATTGTTGCTTTTCAGCCTGTGAGTATTACGACCTGTGGACGCATTAAGTCAATGCAAGTGGTTGGTGATCGCGGTCGAAAAACCATTACAGGTGAAGTCCTTCAAAGTGCGCTAAACCTCAGAAGTACGCTCTTCAACATCGTTCCTCAGACTGGCTTGGAAGCAAGCAAAGCTAAGGCGCAAGCTTCTCCCGCCATGTTTCAGGTAATGGGGCGTGGGTTTGGGCATGGGCTAGGCTTAAGCCAGTGGGGTGCTTACAATCTGGCGCTAGGTGGTAATAACTATCAGCAAATTTTGCAGCTTTACTACCAAAACACAACACTAAGTAAAATACCGAAGCAGTAGGCAGATTAGCGCTGGTTTGAAGTGGTAGTCTCTAGCATGAGAACTCTACGAGTTTGAAGCTTTCACAGGTTGCACCATTCATCTTAGGAAAATCTCACCAGAGCTTAATCAGCTTTGGGTGATGAGTCCTACTTCTCCTTGCCCCTCGTTCTTTGACTCAAGGTTTGCGGACTGTGGATGCTGAAAAACGCCCGGATTTAGAGTTGATTGTGCAGCAGATTGGCGAGGCCGTTCTTGCAACCATGTCAACCGTCGATCGCCTGTCGGAGCGGATGGACACCTTAACCCATCAGGTACAACAGCAGGGGTACCAGGTGTTTGCCCTCAGTGATGCGATTCAAACGCTGACAGAAACGCAGCATGAGTCGCTCAAACGGCTCGATCGGCTCACAGATGTCCTTGATCACCTCGTCAAAGCAGTTGATCCCACTGAAACGCCGCCATCATAGAATTTACCAACGGCGGTACGATCGCCAGTAGGGTCGCCCTTTCCAAAAAACTCCTACAGAAATGAGCACCAGTTCCGTCATGGTAAATCCCGGCGCACCAAATAATAGCCACTGTTCTAGCGCCAGCACCAGCGCCACGCACAACACCAGCGCCCACAAGCTACCGATGCTGATGCTGAAGCGATCAACGCGCTCTAAAACATAAACAGCAAAGGCTCCTAGCGCCACCGGAATGCCAAGTCTCAGCACCAGCGATACCAGTGGTGACGAGAGCAGTCCCACCAGGCTCTCCAGAATTGGCGATTGGTCACGATTGCGAACTGCAAGCTGTAGCAAGCCATCGATCGGCAACATCAGCAACAGAACGGCAAAGAACGCCGCTTGGAACAGCGATCGCCACGGCAATAGCTTTAAGCGGTCAAGGGGCTTTCTCATAAAAACTGAAACCCTTTAAATCTGTGCAGACGTAGTGTGATTCTAGCCTTAGTCCAGCACAAGGATGAGAATCACCTACCAACCCACACCTTTCCGAACTCCTACCTTTTATCCTTCGTCCCCCATCCCTCATCCCTCTTTAGTCCCCATCCAGCGACGCATCCTTCAGGTCGTACCGCATATTCTGAAGCGTTTGCTGCTGCACGCGGCGAGATGGACGGCGATATTTCTTCGTTTCTAGCTTCGGTTCATACTGCTCTTGACCGTCCCGATTGCTTTTACGCTTCAGAGTTGCCTCACTATCACCGAGTTTGTTTAGGGCTTCTTGGCGAGCGATCGCTTCGTCTAGAAAGCTCAAATAATGTTCGTACCGTTCCCAATCGCCGCGCACAACGCAATTCGGTTCATCTCGATGCAGGCAATCGCTGAACTGACAGTTTGCGAGCGCTAAGCGCGATCGTGCTTCAGGGAAATAAGTTGCCAGTGCTTCAGGAGTGCAGTCTAAGTCTGGTTGGTTGAACCCGGGTGTATCTGCCAGCAAGCCACCTGTGGGTAGCTCAAACAACTCAACATGACGGGTCGTATGCCGTCCGCGTCCCAGTTTGCCCGAAACAGCCGCTACTCGCAAATCAGAGTGTGGTACCAGCCAATTAATTAAGCTGGACTTGCCTACCCCAGATGGCCCAGACACGATCGTCACCCGATCGCCCAGTTGGGCTTCGACCGCAGCCAGTCCGATCGCCTGCTGTACACTCATCAAAATGGGCGCATAGCCCCATTGCTGCAAACGAGCACACCAATACTCGCGCTCATCCGTCGTCGCAAGGTCGCTTTTATTCAAACACAGGCAGACCTTAAGCTGCGTGGTCTCTGCTTTGACCAGAAAGTGGCTGAGTTGATACGGATCGAGCATGGGGTCAACCAGCGCAAAGACTAGCAAAAGTTGGTCTGCGTTTGCGACAGGTGGACGATCGAGTGACGATCGCCTGGGTAACACCTGCGCAATTGCACCCCGTCCACCCTCCCAGTCTGGCTCTTCAACTTCTACCTGATCGCCCACCATCACCCGCTGCCCAATTTTTTTCAGACGCGATCGACGGGTACACAGCAACATCAGCGGCAAGGTCGGTTGCGTCCTTTCCCCCTCTCTCCCAGCTTTCGACTCTCGACTCCCGATTCCCACGCCTTCAAGCTTCACATGATAATAATTCGCCTGCACTGCCAAAACAGTTCCCAACAGCGGCTTGGGCAAGCTTTCCCCTGTATGACCAGCAGGAGCGACACTCTGAATTCGTGGAGCATTCAAGTCAGCATTCATAGGTCATCGCTCACCGCTCGATGTCCATTGCATGCGATCGCGCTCAAGCGTCTTCACGGTTTGCTGGCCGTCGAATTTTAAGCGCAAAATAACTGGAACGGTCTTCAATATGCTCGATCGCGTAGCCTTCCATTCTCAAACTATCAGGCACTTGTTCGATCGGTTCGCCAGGGTCAAGCCACACTTCCAAAAGCGATCCCGGAGGCATTTGATCAAGCTTTAGCTTCGTGCGCACAAAGTTGATCGGGCAGGGAGTGCCACGTAAATCCAGTTGAGCATCTGGGGCAAGAGAAGACGGTTCGGTTGCATTCATGTGCCAAACACCTTGCCGAAGAACCCTTCAATGCCACTTTTACCAATGCGATCGCCCCGCAACTTCGCCAGTTTCTCCAGCAGTTCCCGTTCTTCAATGGAGATTTTGGTGGGAATGTCGATCGAAATCGTAATCAGATGATCCCCACGACTGACCGGATTACCCAGTTTCGGCACGCCCTTTCCTTCCAGCGTCAGCACCTTACCCGACTGGGTTCCCGGTGGAATCAGGAGTTCTTGAGGCTCATTATCAACGGTGTTGACTTCAACGCGAGAACCTAAAATTGCCTGCACATAGCTAATTTTGAGTTCCGAAAGAATATTAATGCCTTCGCGCTGAAATTCTGGGTCTTCATTGACGAACAGATAGACATACAAATCGCCAGGAGGGCCACTGCGCTGTCCTGCATCACCTTCATTAGAAACGCGCAAGCGGGTACCATTATCGACTCCAGCGGGAACATTAATCTTGAGCTTTTTCGTCTCTTGGCGCTGACCGTTACCATTGCAGACTTCGCACTTCTCCTCAACGACCTGTCCAGTACCAGCACAGGTAGGGCAAACAGAAACTTGCGTGAAGCTGCCAAACGGTGTCCGGGTAGCTCGTCGTACTTGGCCTGCCCCACTACAGGTAGAACAGGTGCGTGGACGGGTGCCTGGTTTTGCGCCTGAGCCACTACAGGTTGTGCAGGTTTCAAGGTGATTGATGCGGATTTCACGCTCACCACCAAAAATCGCTTCACGGAAGTCTAGCTTCAGATCAAGCCGCAAATCGTCGCCACGCATTGGCCCACTACGCCGTCGTCCCGCTTGACCAGGCGCGCCACCCGAAAACCCGCTGAAGAAACTTTCAAAGATATCCGCGAACCCACCCATGTCGCCAAAGTCTTGAAAGCCTCCGCCAGCAGCAGAGCCAACACCAGCCTCACCGAATTGATTGTAGCGGGCGCGAGTTTCTGGCTCTGAAAGCACTTCGTAAGCACGATTGATTTCTTTGAAGCGCTCTTCGGCTCCATCTTCTTTGTTGACATCAGGGTGATACCGACGAGCTAAACGTCGGTATGCTTGCTTAATTTCGTCCTTGTCGGCATCGCGCGAAATGCCGAGAATTTCGTAATAGTCACGAGCCATAGAATACTGCTGTGAGGGTAAAGGTTTTTTAGAGCTGGGGGCTTGAGTTCTGGGTCTGAAAGATTGGCTTTGGACAATGACCCTCTACCATTCACCGATACTGACCACTCCTCCTATACCTTAACTAATCTACAGCTTCATAATCGGCTGTAACAGTAGCGTCGTTCTCAAAGCTGTAGTCTTCGGGATCAAATGACCCATTCGATGGGCTAAACTGGGTCGTTGCTTCGTCGTCTGGCACTTCGTTGGCGCGCTGATAGACTGATGCCCCGATCGCTAGCAAGGTCTCTTGTAGTGTATCCAGGTGTTGTTTGAACGTTTCGGGCGCGATCGTCGGATCGGCCGCCGCCGCTTTCAATTCTGTCACCTTCTCTAATGCCTGCGCTTTGAGATCATCCCGAATGAAGTCACCATTGTCGCGCAGCAGAGTTTCGTAGCTGTAGAACAAGCTATCTGCCTGATTTTTGAGCACCACCAGCTTCTTCCGGCGCTCATCCTCTTCTGCAAAGACCTCGGCATCCAAACGTATCCGCTCAATTTCGCTAGTGCTTAAGCCGCCAGTGTTGGTTGTAGAAACACTTTGCTCACGTCCCGTTCCCTTATCCCTCGCAGAGACTTTAAGAATACCGTTTGCGTCGATATCGAATGACACTTCGATTTGGGGCACACCGCGAGGGGCGGGAGGAATTCCGTTGAGTTGAAATTTACCCAGGCTTTTGTTGTCCTTTGCCATTGCCCGCTCACCTTGCAGAGCGTGAATTTCAACCGACGTTTGCCCATCTGTTGCAGTAGAAAAGACTTGAGTCTTGCTGGTTGGAATGGTGGTGTTACGCTCGATGATTTTGGTAAAGACTTCGCCCAACGTTTCGATCCCCAGCGAAAGGGGTGTCACGTCCAGCAGCAGCAAGTCTTTGACTTCGCCACCGAGTACACCACCCTGAATAGCAGCACCCAGAGCCACAGCTTCATCAGGATTCACGGATCGATCAGGAGCCTTGTTGTTGAAGTATTTACGAATGGCATCCTGCACCGCTGGAATGCGTGTAGAGCCGCCGACCAATAGAATGCGATCGATATCATTAATCGTTAAATCGGCATCCTTCAGCGCTTGCTCAGTGGGCTTAATCGTACCTTCAACCAAATGGCTCACTAACTCTTCAAAGGTAGAGCGGTTCAGCTCCATTTCCAAATGCTTTGGCCCCGTTTCATCCGCCGTAATAAACGGTAGATTAATCGAGGTGGTCAATGTTCCAGAGAGTTCGATCTTTGCCTTTTCAGCCGCCTCACGCAAGCGTTGCAGCGCCATTTTGTCGATCGACAGGTCAATCCCTTCCTGATCTTTGAAGCTCGTAATCATCCAGCGCACGATGCAGTCATCAAAGTCATCGCCACCCAGATGGTTGTTGCCAGACGTTGCTTTTACTTCAAAGACGCCATCGCCCATCTGCAAGATCGAGACATCAAACGTACCACCGCCCAAGTCAAACACTAGAATGCATTGATCTTGGTCTTGCTTCTCCATGCCGTAAGCAAGCGCAGCAGCCGTTGGCTCGTTAATGATGCGCAGCACTTCAAGCCCTGCGATCGTGCCAGCATCCTTAGTTGCCTGACGCTGAGCATCGCTGAAGTAGGCAGGTACGGTGATAACCGCTTGCTGCACAGGTTCGCCTAAATAGTTTTCAGCGTCTTGCTTGAGCTTTTGCAGCACCATCGCCGACACTTCCTGGGGCGTATAGTTACGCCCGCGAATCTGCACATCGACGGTATCATCCTTACCCTTGACACAGGTGTAGGGAACTCGCGATCGTTCCATTTCGGTATCTTCCCAACGGCGACCAATGAAGCGCTTGATGCTAAAGACTGTATTTTCGGCGTTGGTGACTGCTTGCCGCTTGGCAAGCTGACCAACCAAACGGTCACCCACTTTGCCAAAACCTACCATGCTTGGCGTTGTTCGTCCGCCCTCTGAATTAGAGATGACAATCGGTTGACCGCCCTCTAGGACGGCAACGCAGCTATTTGTCGTGCCGAGGTCAATACCAATGACTTTTCCCATAGCGAGTGGCGGTAAAAATACGTGATGTGAACTTGATGCTTAGAAGCCGATGCATGCAATGGCGCAAGAAAGCATTGCCACCGTTGCCACCATTACATCGGTTGTTGATTCTGACTCCAAGCATGCCCAAATTAAATTTGGAATTAAACGTATCTGGCAAAATTAATTTTCTGCACCGCCCTGATCGGTTTCCTCCGAGGTTATCACGGGCTCTGGGGCAGCAGCAACTTTTACTAACGCATGGCGTAGCACACGTTCGCCAAGCATATAGCCCCGCACCAACTCTTCCATGACCGTGCCTTCAGGCTGCTCATCGGTGGGTTGTCGCATCACCGCTTCATGCAGGCTTGGATCAAACTCTTTGCCCTCCGATCGCATGGGTGCAACCCCAATACGCTTTAAGCAATCAACCAGTTGCTTGTAAACGCTTTGATAACTTTTGTGAATGGTTGTTTCTTGCTCGGTTTGTGGTTTGATCTGCGATCGTGCCCGTTCAAAGTTATCGACTACAGGTAGGATTTCATTAATGGTTGAACATTTCACCTGTAGTTCTAAATCTTCACGTTCGCGC
Organism: Stenomitos rutilans HA7619-LM2; assembly: GCA_019358945.1. GTDB lineage: Bacteria > Cyanobacteriota > Cyanobacteriia > Leptolyngbyales > Leptolyngbyaceae > Stenomitos > Stenomitos rutilans. The sequence continues at coordinate 104,184 of JAHHIE010000008.1, forward strand.
TGAGTGCGTTTACGGTAATTATCAAAGTCTGCGGCAATTCGCACACATTGACTGGTGCGTTCCTCTAGCTGCGACTTCAGCAATTTAATTTCATTGTCCTTCTCGCCCAACACGGTTGAACTGTCAGAGGTTGAGGTTTGGTCAACAACATCTGCCTGAACTGTTTCCAAGGAAGGAGTGGATGGGTCATCATTAATCGGGGTGGTGGCTAACGTCGGGTCGATCGCCGCGTCTCCTGTGGCTGTATCCTGTAATGATGTGGCATCGGTTGCACCTACAGCGCTCTCCGAGGAGTCAGACGCTGAACCTTGTACATTCTCATACTGATTTACTTCGTCAATCATTGCTATCTCGTCCCAATCCTCAAGACTGCTTGTTAGCTACCAGATTTATCCTATACGCTTTAAGAATCTAGCGACGGTAAGAATCATCTCATTGCGGTTGATCGATTTTCATTCGTCAATTCTGTAGTTGTTCCCTGACGTTCTGTTTGGCTCACCAACGTTGTAACAAAAACGTTGCAACAAAATTTAGTAAGGAGACTAGCAAGCCTCAAGCCGATCGGCTGAGCAACAGATGAACATCAAACGTTCAGAGCGAACTGTATTTCAAACGCCTAACGAACTGAGCCATAAGGGCTATGCTTTTGGAGTGTCAAGGTTCATGTAGGAACCTTATGGATCAAGTTCGCCTTGGAAACACCGAAAGCAGCAGGCGATCGCTCCTTGACTCGGTGTTAATGGTTCGATCCTTTCGTCTGTTCAGTTCTCTCGTTCGTCATGCATACGTTTATCATGCATCTAATCTCATGCTAACTGTCTTGACTGAAGCTTGCCACCGATCGAGCTTTTGTGCTGGCTTCCTTTGGATGCAGCGCTCGGTTTCGACTGGGGTGGCGATCGTCGTGAGAAACAGACATCCTCTTAGCGATTCTTGTCGATTATTGGGCATATTCTAGTAAACCAGGAGACCCTCTTCAACCAGCTATGACTAACTCCTCTTCCCAACGTCGTGCGCTTGTCGTTCAGAATAACTTTTCGCCCTTTGGCAACAAGCTTGTTCAGTCTGGCTATGTAGACAATGCCCAGATGCAGCAGGCTCTCATCGAAAGTCGGAAGTCTGGCAGAGCGCTGATCGATGTGCTGGAGTCAATCACAGGGCATCAACTGCCGCCTGATTTGCTCCGTCAGTACAAGAAGCAACAGCTTTTTGAGTTGAAGATTCTTTATGGTGTGGAGTCGCTTGACCCCGAAATTAGCCAGATTACGGGTACGCAAGTCAGTGAGTTGATTGATACTCTCATCCCGATCGACCTATGCCGTCGCTATAACCTCGTACCGCTCTCTAAAAGCGACGGTCAGCCACCGTTTGTGCTGGTGGCGATGGTTGATCCAGATAACCTGCAAGCTCAGGATGATCTCAACCGTCGTCTACGTCCTCAAGGCTTGGCTCTTCAACGATTGGTCATCACGGTTGAAGATTACCGCCGCTTGATCAACCAATATTTGGATGAAAAAGAGAAGCGAGAGAAACAGCTTGAAGATCAATCCAAGGTTGACGTTAACAAGGATTTAGAGGGGTTAGGCTATCTCGATCTACAGGATGCGCCCGATGAAGACGATGCTAATCTGGATGTTTCAGATGCCGAAGCCGCTCCGGTGATTGCGCTGGTCAACAAAATTATGATCAAAGCGCTGCAAGACGGGGTTTCTGATATTCACATCGAGCCGCAAGAGGAATTTTTGCGCGTGCGCTTCCGTAAAGATGGGGTATTACGAGAACCCTTTGCAGATCCATTCCCTAAGAAAATTATCCCTGCGGTGACCGCTCGCTTCAAAATCATCGCGCAGCTTGATATTGCAGAACGTCGATCGCCTCAAGATGGACGCATTCGCCGTATTTATGATGGTCGGAAGGTGGATTTCCGGGTCAACACGCTGCCCAGCCGCTATGGTGAGAAGGTTGTACTGCGGATTCTAGATAACTCTGCCACCCAGCTTGGTCTGGATAAGCTGATTACAGATCCAGAATCACTGCAAATCGTGCAGGAAATGGTGCGCCGTCCGTTTGGCTTAATCCTGGTAACGGGGCCAACGGGTTCTGGTAAGACAACCACGCTCTACTCGGCGCTGGCAGAACGGAACGATCCAGGGGTCAACATCAGCACAGCGGAAGATCCAATCGAATATTCTCTGCCCGGTTTAACCCAGGTGCAGGTGATTCGAGAGAAGGGTCTGGACTTTGCCGCGATTCTAAGAGCCTTTCTGCGTCAAGATCCGGATGTGATTCTGGTGGGTGAAACCCGCGATCGTGAAACGGCAAAGACCGCGATCGAAGCGGCTCTCACAGGACACCTGGTACTCACTACGCTACACACGAATGATGCGGCTGGGGCGATCGCCCGCCTGGATGAAATGGGCGTTGAACCGTTCATGGTGTCTGGTGCGCTGCTGGGTGTTGTGGCTCAACGACTGATGCGCCGCGTGTGCAGTGAGTGCTGCGTGCCATACACACCCACTAGAGAAGAGTTAGCGCGCTTTGGCTTATCGGCCTCTAACGAGGGTGAGTTGACCCTTTACAAAGCCGTCACGCTACAACCAAGTGAAATTCAGGAAGCGCGATCGCAGAATCGACTGTGTGCTAAGTGTGGCGGCGCTGGCTATAAAGGACGCTGTGGTGTGTATGAAGTGATGCGTGTCACCGAGCGGTTGCAAAACCTGATTACTCAAGGCGCTCCGACAGAATCCATTAAAGAAGTTGCGGTTGAAGAGGGCATGCAAACCCTGCTGGCGTATAGCCTCAATTTAGTCCGCACAGGTCAAACAACCCTTGAGGAAGTTGAACGTGTAACCTTTACCGATACAGGCTTGGAATCCGAGTTGAGAGCAAAACGCAAAACATCGTTGAGCTGCCGTGTTTGCAGCGCCGACCTCAAACAAGAGTGGATTGATTGCCCCTACTGCATGACCCCACGCTTTCAGGATTAAACTTCAAACCTGCGTCTTTTCGGCCTTCAGAGTTGATTGATAACGCTCAGGTGAAAACCCATCGAGTGTCATGAGGGTTCAGCCAAGCTAGGTGGGTAGACTATACTCCTAGTTATTTGCAGGATGCGCCTTGAGCGATCGCACCTGAGCCAACCCCAACCACTGGCAAATCGCTAACCATTTCCCAAAGGAGCAAGCCTCATGGAGTTGATGATTGAAGACTTGATGGAGCAGTTGATCGAAATGGGTGGCTCCGACCTGCACCTGACGGCTGGTCTACCACCCTACTTTCGCATCAGTGGGCACTTGCAGCCGATCGGCGACCAGGCACTGACCGCAGAAGAATGCCAGCGGCTCATCTTCAGCATGCTCAACAACACGCAGCGGAAAAACCTGGAGCAAAACTGGGAGCTTGACTGTTCCTATGGTGTACGAGGGTTAGCCCGTTTCAGAGTCAACGTTTACAAAGATCGAGGCACCTATGCCGCCTGTTTGAGAGCGCTGAGTTCTAAGATCCCTAATTTTGAGAAACTGGGCCTACCAGATGTCGTCCGCGATATGACCGAAAAGCCCAGAGGGCTGATTCTGGTAACGGGACCAACGGGTTCGGGGAAGACGACCACCCTGGCGGCCATGATTGACCTGATCAACCGCACCCGCGCTGAGCATATTCTGACGATCGAAGACCCGATCGAGTTTGTCTACGAACCGATTAAAAGTCTGGTACACCAGCGCCAGTTAGGTGAGGACACCAAGAGCTTTGCCAATGCCCTGAAAGCAGCACTGCGTGAAGATCCTGACATCATTCTGGTCGGCGAGATGCGAGATCTGGAAACCATCTCTCTCGCCATCTCGGCGGCTGAAACAGGTCACCTTGTGTTCGGCACCCTGCACACCAGTTCAGCGTCACAAACCGTTGACCGGATGATCGACGTATTTCCCTCAGAACGGCAAACGCAGGTGCGTGTCCAGCTCTCCAACTCCCTGGTAGCCGTCTTTAGCCAAACGCTCGTCCCTAAGAAAAACCCCAAACCAGGGGAATACGGTCGGGTGATGGCGCAAGAAATCATGATCATTACCCCTGCTATCTCCAATCTGATTCGAGAAGGCAAAACGGCTCAAATTTACTCTGCCATTCAAACGGGTGGGAAGCTGGGAATGCAAACCCTGGAGAAGGTGCTGGCTGACCAATACAAAGCTGGCCTGATTTCGTTTGAAGCTGCCATGTCAAAAACGTCGCGTCCAGATGAAATTCAGCGCCTCATTGGCGGAGCGCCTACAGGGGCAGCGCCTGCGGGAGCGGTCAAACGTTAGTTAAGTTTGCTGCTGTTTTGTTGGTTGACATCTTCGTTGCAGCAGTACAATCGGGTATCGCTTCTTGTGAGCGATCGCGCTGCTCCAACGGAGCCTCCCCTGAAGTTGTCTAACTTGTGACTAACGTGTTTCGCTTCTCAAGCAAGATCAGGCATACACTCACATCAGTTTCATTCTGCGCCGCTTCTCACCTGCTATGAGTCGGGTAAGAAGCTCGTAGGGCTTCTCGGTTCACTCCTCTTTCTATTCTGGTATCCACCATGCCTACCTTCGTTGCTCGTGTTCAAGACGTTAAAGGGAACGCCAAGAAAGAAAAAATCGTTGCTGACACCATCAGCGATGCCCGTACTGCCTTACGAGAGAAAGGTCTCTTTATTCAAGACCTGAAGCAGGATGATGGGCTTTCTTTGAACTTCGACATGAAGAAGTTTCAATCGTCGATGGCGAAGGTTACCGTCAAAGACAAAGCCGTGTTTTCACGTCAGTTTGCCGCCCTGGTGAACGCAGGTGTAGCAATGGTGAGAGGCTTGGGTGTGTTGTCCGAGCAGTGCCAGAATCCCAAATTTAAAGCCGCGTTGCTCGAAATTAGCTCTGACGTGCAGCAAGGGATGAACCTTTCAGATGCCATGCGGAAGCATCCCGCCTGTTTTGACAATCTCTACGTTGCCATGATTCAAGCAGGCGAAGTGGGTGGTGTGCTGGATGAAGTGCTAAACCGTTTGGCAAAACTGCTGGAAGATGTGGCTCGTCTCCAAAACCAAATTAAGGCAGCACTCTCCTACCCAGTAGTCGTAGGCGTGCTGGCAACCATCATCTTTGTGGCGATGACTGTCTTTCTGCTGCCTGTGTTTGCCAGCATTTTTAAGGATATCGGTGTGGAACTACCAGGGTTTACGCTGGCAATGATGGCGATCAGTGAATTTTTACGCAGCCCCAGGGTGCTGATTCTCATCATTCTGATTCCGGTGTGCATTTTCTCCTACAAGCAGTACTACAAAACGCGGGTAGGACGCGAAACCATCGATCGCCTCTCTCTGAAAATGCCGTTGTTTGGCGATTTGATTCAGAAAACTGCCACTGCACGTTTCTGTCGCACGTTTGGAGCGCTGACCCGATCGGGCGTGCCCATTCTAACCTGTCTGGAAATTGTGCGTGATACCGCAGGTAACCAAATCATTGCCAACGCGGTTGATGAAGCACGACGCGAAATTCAAACAGGTGGCATGATCAGCATTGCGTTACAACGCGAGCAGGTCTTTCCTTTAATGGCGATTCAGATGATCAGCATCGGTGAAGAAACGGGTGAAATTGACAAGATGCTGATGAAAGTGGCGGACTTCTATGAGGATGAGGTCGAGCAAGCCGTGAAGGCTTTGACCAGCATTATGGAGCCGATTATGATTCTTTTCCTGGGCGGCATGGTGGGCTCTATTCTGCTGTCGATGTATCTACCCATGTTCAAAGTGTTCGAGAAGTTGGGCTAGCCTTCACACTAAAGATGAGCATCAGCACCAGCACCGATCGCCGTTGTCAAACGACCTTTAGAGTATGACTGCTCATCGAATTCACTACGAAGCAGCCCTGGCTGAGTGCTGTGATGCGGTAGGGGCGATCGCGCTCCTCAAACGCTATCGTCCGTACCTGGAATTGCTTCCCAGTATGCGTCGCCCTGACGAGAGCCTGATCACGGTGCCGTTGCCGATCGTCAAGTTTCGCCAAGTTGGCTCTGCTAGCAGTTCAGGTGGCCCAAGCAGTGAGGCAACGTGCTTACCGTGCGATCTTGCCATTTTGATGTGTGACCCAGAGTGGAAGATTAAAACTGGGGTGGAGATGTTCGTCTTTATTCATCGATCGCAGGAAGATTTTTCTGATCTTCTCAGTCGTTGGCGGCAGACCCAGGTTATTTTAAGTCGCGGTTATGAATGGGATTTGCCACTGCGCTACAAGCATATTTTGAATGAAGGAGCTGACAATCCCTATCCTCTCTTTGTCGTGTTTGAAGAGACTCCAGAGCGCATTAAACGCGGCTTAAAAGGTGCCTTTTTGCCCTTTGTGCAGCAAGAAGCGGTAGCGACTGAAGTAGAACGCAGTGAACCTATCCCTTCAGAGGTGCGATCGGGAGACGAGGCAGACTCTTAAGCCTCTATCCGAAAACCATACTGCTCTCTTTGCTTTGCTCTTTGTAGAGATATTATCTGTAACGCTTCTACAGGCGGTTGCCGACTCGGCTTTAAGGGCTGCTACCTGCGGTTACAGGTCTACGGGTCAGACTTGGTATCGCGATCAGATGCTGCTTCAGTCAACGGTAAGTAGGCGTTGGCCTCTCCAAAAGTTTCAGGCCACGGCTGCGTGGAGGCATGGAGTGGTGTCGCATCACCATCTAGCTGTGGTGGGAAAGAGACGACATCTTCTAGGGTTGGTGTTACCACGCTGTTTCCTAGATTCTGAAGTGCCTGGAGCGCTTCCGTTGCTGACTGATAGCGGTGTCTGAAATCGTAGCGCACCATGTTGCTGAGCACTTCTGCAAGAGCATAACTGACTTGTGCTCGGTGTTTCCAAGAAATTTCACCTGTATTCTTGTCCTGAATGAGCTGACCCGGTGACAAGCCCGTCAGCGCTTGAATGCCAACCATGCCCACAGCGTACACATCACTGTTGAATCGGGGGTTGCCAGCACACTGCTCGTTGGGCATGTATCCCTGAGTGCCAATGCCAACCGTGAACCCTGTGCGGCGATCGTCTTCGGTGATTTGGCTAATTTCTTTGACTGCTCCAAAGTCAATAAGAACGAGCTTGCCATCAGAGCGTCGTCGGATAACATTATTTGGCTTGATATCCCGATGAATCACGTTGTGACTATGAACAAATTCTAAAATGGACAGCAGTTCTTGTAGAATTGCTACCACTCGAAACTCCGGCGCTTGCCTGCCAAGTGACAGTTCGCTGCTTAAGGGTTGCCCTGGAATAAACTCTTGAGCTAAATAAAACTCCTGATCTTCCTCAAAGTAAGCCAGTAACTGCGGAATTTGGTCGTGCCTGCCCAACTTCTCAAGCGTTTCTGCTTCCTGCTGAAAGAGCCGTTGTGCCAGATGAAAAAGCTTGGGATTGTTGCTGTTAGGTCGAAGTTGTTTCACGACGCACGTTGGATTGCCGGGTCGTTGGGTGTCTTCAGCTACGTAAGTTTCTCCAAAGCCACCTGAACCCAGAACTTTTTTGATGGTGTAGCGACCGGCTAGCGTTTTGCCAAACATTTCTTGCTCTCGATACTCAGGCAGCAGATCCTTCAAATCATCTTGTTCGCTCTTGCTAATGATTTCTTGAATCAGGGGAGAGCCAGCATAGCTTTTCATCGTGCGACGAAGCTTGAATTTCTCACTCGCAATGCCAATGAATAGATACGCAGTACCGCTAAGCGCGATCGCGCTCATGGGCACTGCCGCTGGTAAAACCAATCGCTTTTGGGTAAACACAAAATAGGTGATGCTGCCCCAGACGAGTACGAGACCCATTGCAGCCGCAAAGCGCCGTAAGGAACGCTTGGCCCTACTTTGAAGGTAACCGGCCACCATGACAACCACAAACACAAAAACACCTTGAAGTGGGGCGCTTGAGATGGCGTCTGCGATCGACCTGTCCTCTAGCAGAGTGGCGATCGCGTTGGCGTTAATTTCGACCCCTGACATGGGGTGGCGATACAGAAAGCTGTCTGAAAACGGTGCTGCGTGAAAATCTTGCGATAGCCCAAAAGTCGGGCCAATCAGCACAATTTTGTCCTTGAACTCACCGCTTTTGACTAACCGATCCCAACTGTCGGGATCTAGCACTTGCCAGAATGGAATTTGCTTAAACGTGCCTGCGGGGCCGTAGAAAAACATATTCTCGCCATGCGGCGCAGGATACATGCGCTGAGACGTTCGCATGGTGGCTTCTGCAAAGGATGCCATGAAGGTTTGAGAGCCAATCAACCACTCTTGGGGTGGCTTGGAGGCGTTGGTTTGTTCCACCTGGCGGGCAAAGCGACTGCCAAGCGCATGAATGCGACTGTTGGGTTCAACTGGATAGTTAATCAAACCAACCGACATCGGCCTGGTTTGAAACAGATCATTTGGCCCTACAAGCTGGGTCAAAATGCCCTGCGGAGTCGTGGTGTCTTCATACTTAGCAGCCAGGGTGACACGTCCAGCATACCGCTGTAGCGCTTGCTGAAACGCTCGATCGCCCTCGTCATAACTGCTGGGAGAATCAAAAATCAAATCGACTGCCACCGTGCGAGCGCCCGCTGCCATGAGACGGTCAATTGCACGTGCATACGCAACTCGGCTCCAGGGCCAGGTTTGCAACGGTTCCAAAAACGCATATTTTTGGGGATCGAGCGGATAGACTTTCGTGCCTTGCGAAAGCGAATCTTCATCGATCGCCAGAACGACGACATCTTTAGGGGGGGGGACGGGGCCTCGTAATTCAAAGAACAGGGTTTGCACCTGTCGTTCGAGCAGTTGCGCTAAATTTGATTGGCTGGTGGTGAGCAAGGCCGCCGCGATCGCCACTGCTCCCACAACGAGATGCCCAAAACCGCTTGGCTGTGGAGTATGTAGCCGCGACTTCAGTGTGTTCGTGAGGCGTTTAGTGGTAGAAGGCGTCTTAACAGTCAGCGGTTCCGTTTGGGGCAACGGCAGATTTTTAGCCATCTTGCAGGGTTACATAGGGGACTTTCAAATCAACGCACCCAACTGATAGAGCATTTGAGCCATGCTTCCATTAGGATCTATTTTATGCGATCGTTCAACGAGCGGCTCTTCCCTCCAGCTCTAATGGTTGGCTTGTGTACGCCTTTAAACAAAGGCAGGACTTACGCAAATTCTCTAAAACTAGCCCCTCAGCCCCCAAATTTAGGGGGCGACTGCGTAAGTCCTAAAAGGGCTTTTTAATTTTCTTAATATTCTCTACTATAGGAATGAGGCTTTTGAGTTGAGATGTCTGTTGAATTGAGATGTTTGCCGAGTTGGCATGTCTGTGTAGTAGCTAGTGCCACGTTTGTTGCGCTTCGAGTCGTTTGCGCGTTCATTCACTTCTATTATTGTTGTTTAGAGCTAGGCGTTGTTTGAAGTTCATTCACCACCCAGCACTGGGTTGTTGGTCAAAGTTGATTCATGGATGAGCGAGTACAAAAGCTATTGTCGCAATGGGGCATTGCCTCGCGCCGTCAAGCAGAGCAAATGATTTTGGCCGGGCGCGTGCAGCTCAATGGCACGATCGCCCAACTGGGGCAGAAAGCGAATCCTGTGGTCGATCGCGTTGCAGTGGATGGTGTTGTGATTCGGCCAGCACAACGGCCTGCCTCCATTTACCTTCTCATGCACAAACCTGCGGGCGTACTGTCTACCTGTACCGATCCTTGGCGACGTACCACCGTTTTGGATCTCCTTCCTCCGTCCCTGTCAGAAGGGCAAGGTATTCATCCAGTCGGACGCTTGGACGCAGATTCTACTGGAGCACTGCTATTGACGAATGATGGAGCGCTGACGTTCTATCTCACCCATCCTCGGCACCATATTCCCAAAACCTATGAAGTTTGGGTAGAGGGGTACCCCACAGAGTCAGTTTTACAGCAGTGGCGACAAGGGGTGGTGCTGTCTGGTCGTTGCACATTACCCACTAAAGTCACTGTTCTTAAAGACTCTCCCCATCGTAAAACACTGTTGCAGGTCGTTTTGACCGAAGGCAGAAATCGTCAAATTCGGCGTGTGGCAGAGCAGCTGGGTTATCCTGTCTTACAACTGCATCGCACTGCGATCGGCCCGATTCAACTGCACGCTTCGGGTACAAACCAATTAGCAAGTGGTCAACATCGCCCGCTGAAAGATTCAGAGATCCGTTTCTTGAACGCTCAACTTAACCTAACATCAGAAGGGGAGACTGTGACGCGCGAGGAGTACAGCCGATGAGTAACCAAATGGTTCAGATCAGCCTGGAGCAGGCAGAGAGGCTCAAAGAGTTGGGCTACCACTTGCAACAGTTTCGTCAGAAGCAGCGAATTTCGTTAGATACGGTCGCGTCTAAAACGCTAATTCCAGTCCGACTGTTGTCAGCGATCGAAACTGGCAACGTCGAACAATTACCGGAGCCAGTATATATTCAGGGCTTTATTCGTCGCTATGCCGATGCGATCGGCATGAATGGCATGGAACTAGCAAGTGCGTTCCCGGCCCAAACTGATTTGAAGGTGCCCCGATCATCATGGCGAGGGACCGTTCAGGCGCAACTGCGTCCTTTGCACCTCTACCTGATCTATATGGCACTGGTGATTGGTGCCGTCAGCGGGTTGTCCTTCCTCTTGAACCGTTCTTCCACTCCACAGATGGCGGGGTTAGATAAAACGGCAAAGCCTGTGCAAATTAATACGGCTGCTGTCACGTCCTCACCAAACGGCCCCGCAAACATCACGCAGCCTGATTCTTCATCTACTACAGGAAGTAACTCAACCCCTCTCCCCATGACCTCGCCGATGCCGCAGAAGTCAGTACGCGTCGGTCTCACGATGACCTCGCAGTCCTGGGTTCGCATTGTCGTCGATGGCAAAACCGATTTTGAAGGTGTTTTGTCGGAAGGGACTCAACGAGAGTGGGAAGCTGACAAGCAGTTGATCCTACGCGCTGGGAATGCGGGTGGAGTAATGGTAAGCCTGAACAACGGTACAGCTAAGCGGCTCGGAGAACCGGGTGCCGTTGAAGAGGTTACCTTTGGGGCAAATGCAGCACAACGACTTGAATCCTCATCTGAAACGCTGACTGCCTCCAAGCCAAGCTCGTTTTGAGCTCCCGCGACTGTATAGCAGTTTTCAATTCAGCTAGCCAGATTTCGTTAAGACGGGTACCGGGTATAGAGGGCAGGGCCACGACGTGAGCGCTCAGCTGAGCGGTGCGGTGAATGTAAGTGAAACTGGCTGACTTAGAAACCAAAACGCCGCAGAAGCAGGCACTTTGCAAGACCTTCTGCTCTAAGTCGTCTTCCAAACTTCCCTTCAAGGATTAAGGCATCAGCCCAGACCTTGAAGCTGCTGGATAGAAATTTTATGAACGGTAATTTACAGAGACTGCTGGCACATTTTAAGGTCATTGACGCACGAAGCCTGCCTATTCTGATCCCTGGCCTCCATCAACCAACAGAACGATCGCAGTGAGGCAGAAATCTCAGCTTCGCCGCGATCGCCTCTTAGCTAGCTCTCATAATTGCTCGTTATCATAAAGGAACGTAAAGCGGTTGAACACGCACTGTTGAACACACATTGGAGTTGAATCTCATGGCAATCTTTGGCCTTGGTAAAAAACTGTCGCTTCCCACTCCTGAAGAAGCATTGCCAGGACGAACGGAGCCAATGCCAGTACCTGCCAAGCATTTCGTGAGCGGCAATCCGCTACAGCCTCCCTACCAAAGCGGCCTTGAAGTAGCCGTCTTTGGCTTAGGCTGTTTTTGGGGCGCAGAGCGCAAGTTTTGGCAGCAAAACGGCGTTTTCTCAACGGCTGTTGGCTATGCAGGCGGCAGCACCCCAAACCCCACCTATCAGGAAGTCTGTTCTGGTCGTACAGGGCATAACGAGGTGGTGCAGGTGATCTTTGACCCGAAAGTCATTAGCTACGAAACACTGCTAAAAGTCTTTTGGGAAAGCCACGATCCGACGCAGGGGATGAGGCAGGGCAACGATGTGGGTACTCAGTACCGGTCTGGCATCTACGTTTACTCTGACCAGCAGCGCAGACTGGCAGAAGCATCGCGTGCAGCTTACCAGCAAGCGTTAAATACTTCAGGCTACGGTGAAATCACCACCGAAATCCTGGATGCGCCTCCCTTCTACTATGCGGAAGGGTACCATCAGCAGTATCTAGCCAAAAACCCGAATGGCTACTGCGGGCTGGGTGGGACAAATGTTTCTTGCCCGATCGGAGTAGCAACGGCATAGAAGCAATTTAGCAGTCAGCGGTCAGCAGTCAGCTTAAGACTCTAGGCTGACCGCTTATTCAGGGCACTGTATCGCCTACGATTCAGCAGCGTTGACCCAAACATGCATTTCGTTGAGTGTGAGCGGGCCATATTGGGTTGCCAACGCGACATCGGTGGCATCTCGCCCATAGGCGATCGCAATGCGATTGCCGCGCGGTTCTGGCTGGGTAGCGTCAAAGGTAAACCAGCGGCCCTCAGCAGTGCCATCGGGATTACCCAGATAAGCTTCAAACCAGGCATGGAGATCCATTGGGTCTAGCTGATACAAATAGCCCACGACCATTCGTGCTGGAATGCTAAAGCTGCGGCACAGAGCGATGCCTAAATGTGCAAAGTCTCGACAGACGCCAACACGCGCTTTAGCCGTATCTACGGCTGACGTCGAGGCATCGCTCGTGCCGTACTCGTATGCCACATGGGTATGAATCCAGTGGCGAATAGACTCTACTTGCGCGTAGCCAGGTGTGCTGTCGCCAACAATTTCATTCGCTAAGTCGCCCAAGCGATCGACTTCGCAGTAGCGACTGGGCAGCAAAAATTGCAGCACATTTTCTGGTAAGTGCTGAACGGGGACGTAGGGAGCTTCAGGTTCCAGGTCGATCGTGTCGGCCGTTTCCACACACGCGGTCGTGCAAACGCGGAACGCTCCTTTCGGTGTGACTAACCGTTGGCAAAGGTTGCCATAGCTATCGGTGTATTCCAGCACCGGGGTTGTGGGTTTCAGGATGTATTCCTCGCGCACGACCCACTGCCCTGCACCACTGCGCGGTCGCAGCATTAAAATGAGCGGTGTCGGCTCACCCGCTTCAAACAGCAGTTCACATCCTGCATCCAGCCGCATCACTACCTCCAACTACCACCAATTGCGACCCCAAAGTCTGCGTCGTTGCTGCTCGCGCTTTTTAGTCAGGGGCTGACCACGTAAGAGCGCCCAAGTAACCTCATCCACCACGCCATCGTTTCTCAGCTTATGTTCCTGTTGAAAGCCGTGCACGCACGCAAGCGTTGTTGGGCAAAAAACGCCGTTGCGATCGACTGCATAGCCGTTAACGCGCAGCAAGCCCTGCAACTCGGCCACATCGGCTCCTGTATGCCCCCGCCTGAGCAGCCGTGTACCAGGTTGAATAGATGCTTTTAGAGCAGCCCAGGTTTTAGGCCCAACGCATCCATCAATTCGTAACCCGTGCTGCCGCTGAAAGGCTTTGACGGCTGCTTCTGTAATATGACCAAAGTTGCCATCAATTCTCAGGCGGGAGAACCCATGAGCAACGAGTAATTCTTGTAGCTCTGCAACAGCAACTCCGATATCCCACGGATTGACAGTATGACCGCTCATGGCGGCAGGTGCAAGCGTCTGTTCAGCCCATGAATGAGATTCCACCAACTAATGCTCCTTCATGCCCACATAGTTGTTCATTTAGCGCGATCGATTCTAGTCCTGGTGAATGCTTTTAACACACTATCAGGGTTTCAAGATCGAGGCCGCAATGATGGTAACAAAGGCTAGACTTAAGAACGTTACGTACCATTACGCGACTAGTGGTCGTATCGATGTCAGGCTGAACTCACACCTGTTGATCTTGCGCTAAGCCTGATAGAAACGGGTTGGTGCAACGGCAGCTACATTTCATACCATTTCACTCAAAAAATCGTGATCTAAGCGAAGATCATTCAAGTGCAGCCTCAGTCACAGCCCATCGCTCCAAAGGTGTGGAGTTTTATGCAATGAAGAAATTAGTCAGAGGGTTACGAGAATTCCGGGACACCTACTTCTCAACCCACCGAGAACTGTTTGAGCAGTTGTCCCACAAGCAAAAGCCGAGAGTGCTGTTCATTACCTGTTCAGACTCTCGTATTGATCCCACCTTAATTACTCAGGCAGCACCGGGTGAGTTGTTTGTCGTTCGCAATGCTGGCAATATCATTCCACCCTTTGGTGCCACAAACGGTGGTGAAGGAGCCGCTGTTGAATATGCGATTCATGCCCTCAACGTTGAGCAGATTGTCGTCTGTGGGCATTCTCACTGTGGGGCCATGAAGGGTTTGCTGCAATTAGGAAAACTAGAAGAAGAGATGCCGCTTGTTTACGACTGGTTGCGGCATGCCGAAGCAACTCGCCGCCTAGTGAAAGAAAACTATACCGAGTATGAAGGCGAAGAACTGGTAGAGATTGCGATCGCAGAGAACGTCCTGACGCAAATTGAGAATCTTCAAACCTACCCCGTTGTCCATTCCCGGCTGTATCAGGGACGGCTGAAAATCTACGGTTGGGTTTACCACATTGAAACGGGCGAGGTCTTTGCTTACGATGCCGTTGATCAAACCTATGTGCCTCTCCCTCAATTTTTTAGCGAAGAACAAGACGGAACGGCACAGGCAGGAGGCCGCTTTCCATCGCCCGTCGCCTGTGAACTGGCGATGAATTTTAACATTCGCGCCAGCGGAAACGGCCAGGTCGATCAGCCCAATCCAGTAGATGGAACGCAAGATCCAGGTGTGCAGGAATTAGCAGCAGAATTCTGGCTCTCTCCTGAGCAGGCAGAGCGTATTTATCGGGGATCAGCTAACAAGCGATGAGGGGAGATGAGGCGCTGTAGCTGTTAGCAATTAGAAGGCAGTACGGCAGAGGGTAGGAGTCACTACTAAAGCAGTCTGTCGGTTGATGGCTAGCAATTCTTGAGTAGAGGCTGAAACGGTTTACGTGCGATCGTGGGTTGTACGCCTGTTGCTTCAAGAACAGTTTTGACGAGTTTGAAGAAACACTGCTTTCGAGGACCAACTGAAAAGAACAGGTTAACCTTGAGGCATAGCAGGAGACGCTGACTGCTTTCGCATTGGGTGCTGCGACAAAGCAGGATGAATGGAAGTGCGTTTCATTCTTCCAGTCTCTTTGTTCCCGGCACTGGCAGCGCCCTTCTATTGAAGTGGATTTATAGGCTTAAACTTGATAGCGTTCCGCTTCATTCATCGCACAACCAAGGAGAGTGGCATGACTGTTTTCAACTGGCGTAGAGCGATCGCACCGCTTGTGCTATCTGTTTTGCTTTTAGTCACAGGCTGTACCGCGAAAGAACCTTCACCATTCGCGCAGGCACAGCAAGAGAGCACGAAAAAAGGAGCTCAGCCTGCGGTTGCCAAAGATGCAACGCAAGGTAGCAGTTTCAACAAGTTTTTCCCTAAGCCTGGTAATGGCTACGAGCGGGTGTTTACGCAAGAAAAGAAAGGCTTTGCTGAAGCGAAACTCAAGAAAGACGGTAAAGATGTGGCTATGCTAGCGATTTCAGATGCTACGGCTGATGTGACGGCTGGCGTGAGTGCAACTAAAAAGTTTGACAAGAGCACGACCAAGATTGCAGGCTACCCGTCTGTAGATGTGGGTACAACACAGACAGCCGTTTTAGTGGCTAATCGCTATCAGGTGAAAGTGCTGTCGCGCAGTCCTGCCTTTGCTAAAACCGATCGACAGGCATGGATTCAGCGCTTTGACCTCGCTGGACTCGCAAAATTAAAGAAATAACCAACCTCAACTCCAGCAATCAACTCCAAGTACCGCTCTATTTTTTGAGCAAACCTACCTTTAACTTATGAGCAAATCCATTTTTGAGTTGGTCGATGAGCTACCTACTGGTGGCGTGACGGTCATGGCACTGCGATCGATCGATTTTGCTGTACCAGGTCAATGGCAAAACCTGACAGGCTTTACAAATACCATTCGGGAAGTCACGGGTGAAACCGATGAAGCCTTGATTCAGCAAATTGGCGAACGAGCCGTCTATTTATTTAACGATAAATCTCAAGGCTACCAGCGTGCTCTGTGGCTCTACCAAACCGTAGACAGCGCGTCTGGTGCGTTAGGAGCCGCTGCAATGGCAAATAAGGTAGGCCAGGATATTTCCTTTTTGGGCTTCTTAGGAAACCTTACCCCCAAGCCAGAGAAAGCTCAAAGCATTGACCTGACCGTTAAGCTAGTGGTTGAACTCGTTGCCTTTTGCCAAATTAACGGCATTCCAGGGGATAGCATTGGCGACTTCTTGGCTGCACTGGGTGACTATGGCGGCGAATCGCTCATGCGAATGGCAGCACTGGTCTGTTTTGACGGACTGATCCCTCTAGGGCCTGACTTCATCCTGAAAGGCCTGTCAACCATTCAAGGCACCTCTCCGCAAGAACTGGAGCAAAACCAGACATTCAAAGGCGTGAGTGATCTCATTCCTGGTGGTGACTCTGCTGGTAAGTTGGGGTTCATCAACCAGAGCTTCGATTCTGTGAAAGGTTGGATGAGTGACTTTGTGTCGTCACGTGGTTTGACTCAGGACAATGTGCTGGATAATCTGACGAAGTTTGTGGAAGTCTCGAAGGACAAGTTGGACTACGTAGGCGCGTTTCTCGATATTTCGGTCAACTACTACACCCATACAGGCACTCAAACCTTGGCTCGTCGGTTAATTGAGCGTGCGGTGGCAGAGATTTAGCCGTTGTGTAGCCCGATGATTGCTTGCAGATAAAACCAAACCTCAAGGTGGCTGAGGCATCTTTGTGTTCAGTCACCTTTTGTTGTGGTCGTTTAACTGCTTGAAGGAGCGAAGGCGTACCAACGCGGAGCTGATGTGAGGATATGGTTGAATGAGCGATCGCTGTCTAATTGAGCCGACTAACCGATGATTGCAGTCGCCAACCCAGTCGCTCCAAGTTTTGACGCTGTCCGCAAATGACGGTATTTGTATCAGGGCAAAAGATGATGACGCTCTCATGCATGTCAATGGCGCGAACATGGCAATCCGCCAAGTTCTGTCGCGGCTGATCGCACACGACTTTTTGTCCAATTTTCCATTTCATCGCATGTCGCTTTAAGTCTGCTACTCATACAGTAGGCTGAAAAATGTATGTAGACATCCCACCACTGTCAACCATTCGGGTGATTTTTGCTCAACTTAATTTATACCGAGTCTAAACAGCAATCGCTACAGATGAGCGTTGGGTTAGGGGCAGGGCATTGCCTTGCCTCTACTTACACCAAGCAATCGGTCTTATGGCTGGAGTGGCCTTACTGCTGGAGGGCTGACTTACGGTGATTTACTGCTGTCACGCCTGTTGCATCCAGCACTTTACCGTGCTCGACAACTGCGTAGATCAGCCAGTGGTCACCGCATTCCATCAGATTTTGAATGGTGCATTCCAGGTAAGCCAGCGCATCCGTCAGAATTGGACTACCATTCAGTGCTGTTTCAGTGGCGATCGTATCGAACGGATCGTCACCCAGGCTTGGTGGCTTGAGAAAGTGCCGCCGCAGATTTTTGCCCTGCTTAAGAATGTTGAGGACAAAGGGTTCACCCGTATGGGCCAGCAACTCGCCTGTCCGGTCTTTGGCGATCGCGATCGTAAGGCCGGGTGGGTTGAAGCTCGCCTGCGACACCCACGAGGTTAAAACACCAAAGCGTGCGTCATCCTGCTGAGCCGTGAGCACGCAAAGGGAACCAGTCACTCGTCCAACCGCTTGCCCGGTGCGATCGGTCTGCACCTCAGCCGGATTTGAATATGGCGCACGAATACGTTTTTGTTTGCGGAGACTTTGGGCAAATTCCGTTCCTGCGGCCTCGCACTGCTGTAGGGTTTCTTCGGTTGGTTTGAACTTAATCCGCAACGTTTCAAACCCCAACCGATAGCCAGAGTCTTTCAGCTTTTCCTCAATTTGATCCACCGCTTCGCCACTCCAACCGTAGGAACCAAACACGCCCGATAACAGCGTTCTAGGGGCCGTAGACAGAATGATTCCCAGAGCGGTCTGCATTTGTGTCGGTGCATGCCCACCCAACGTGGGAGAGCCAATGATAAAGCCATCGCATTGCTCGATCAAACTGGTTAACTCAGCGGGATCAGCAAATTCGCAGTTCACGCACTCCACATTCACCCCTGTCTGGGCAATGCCTTTAGCGATCGCCTGCCCGATCGTCGCCGTATTGCCGTAAGCAGAGGTATAGAGCAGTGCCACCTTTAAATCTTTTGTCTGCTGCTGTTGGCTCCACTCTCGATAATCGTGGGTCAGGCGGCTCAGGCTGTAGCGCACAATAGGGCCATGCCCTGGTGCATACAGTTTTGGTTTGGCAAGCAGCTCAAACTTATCCAGTGCCGCTTCTACCTGCCGGGTTTGAGCCGCATGAAGACAGTCGAAATAGTAGTGTCGGTCTTCGTCCAACTGCTTCCAGTTTTCGTCCAGCACTGGCTCATCGCAGACATGGGCACCGAAGAATTTGTCCGTAAACAGAGTCCGTGTAGCGGGATCATAGGTGCAAAGGGCATCAGGCCAGCGAGGTGTGGGCACAAACACAAACCGGAGTTCGTGACCCTGCCCCAAATCCAACACTTCATCACCACGAATCGACTTAATCTTGGCAGTCGCTTCCGAAAAGACCGCACGTAGCGCGATCGCTGCTGGCTTTGAGCAAATGACCGTTGCTTTCGGTGCCAATGCCAGCAAACGTTTCAGTGTCGTCATGCGATTAGGGTTCACATGCCCCACAATCACATAGTCCAGCGCTGCCAGATCTGTCTGCTGTTGTAGCTCGGTTAGAAAAATCTCTGTAAACGACTCACCCGGTGGGTCAATGAGTGCTGTCTTGTCTGCCTGAACCAGATATGCATTGGCTGTAGTGCCCTTTTGTCGCCCATACTCCACCTCAAACTTCAGGCGATCCCAGGTGCGCGATCGCAGCACCGTTGTTCCATCCCCAATCTGTGCCACTTGCACATCACGGGGTCTTGTCGCCACGGGCGGTAAAACACTTTCAGCTCCCTCAGCCGCTTCAGTCGCTACCTTCGCGTCAGCATCAGCGATCGCGTCATGTACATCCGTTTCTCGCAACGCGTCAGGGGATGGCGCGAATTTAAAGAAACTGGAAAGAGCCTTTAAGAAGGGATTAGGCGAAGACATGGTAGAAGTGAGGGGGGTAAGGAGGCACGGAGTTTTGAGTTTTGAGTTTGAACCTGGAAGGTCGAGCTTGGAGGTCGGAAGCTTGAGGCTTAAGATCGAACAGCCAAGCTTTGCCCTCGAAGTATCAAGCCTGGAAGTCGAAAAGTTGAGCTTTAGACTCGGAGTATTGAGCCTGAAGGTCGAAAGGTTACGCTTTGAAAGCAGAGTACCAAGCCTGGAAGTCGAAAAGTTGAGCTTTGCACTCGGAATGTCGAGCTTTGAAATCGAAAAGTTGGGCTTTGCAGTCGGACGGCTCTCGGAATGTCACCTTCTAGCCTTTATCTTCTGCCTTTCGTTTTCAATCTTTTAACAACCAAAAACTAAAAACCAACCACTAGTAATGGTTTCCCACTTTCCGATGATGCACAGCCGTCAGTCCATCTTGATTAGAAATGCGTCCGGTATCAACCGTGCTATAGACGATCCAGTGGTCGCTGCACTCCATGCGGCTGGTGACTTGGCATTCCAGATACGCGAGAGCCTCTGCCAGAATGGGTGAGCCGTTCGTTGCAGGGTAGGTTTTAACCCCGACAAAGCGATCGGCACCGGGGGCAAAGCGCTTCAAGAAGTGTCGCATCAAGGGCTGGTAGTTGCCTTCTTCCAGAATGTTGAGGACAAAGCGATCGCCCACATGCATGAAGGATTCGATCGCCCGGTCTTTGGCAACCGCAATGGTGATTCCCAATGGCTCGATGCTGGCCTGAGCGACCCAGGAGGCCAACATGGCACTGGACGCATTACCCTTTTGAGCGGTGATGATGTAAAGCCCACCGCTAAGCCGTCCCAGCGCTTTGTCAAGATCGCCATCCAAGGATTTCATTTGTTTGATGGTGCGATCGCGCGTCAGCCATTGTCCCAAGTCGGTACCCGCTTCATCACAAAGCTGGTAGGTTGCTTCGGTTGGCGCTGACTTCACCAAAATCGGTGGAAAGGCTTCGGTTAAGCCCACATCTTGCAGTTTGTTTCGCAGCAGGTGCACAGAATCATCGTCACCGCCACCGCTTTCAAACAACCCAAACGACTGCTTGGCATGAGTCGCCGCCAGAATGGTACCTAACGAAGCCTTAGCAGTGGGTGCAAAGTCGCCTGTCTGTGGTGGCATGGCAATCACTACCCCCAGCGCGATCATGACCAACTCTCGAATTTCGTGCGGTTCTGCGGTACGCAAGTCCATCTGCTCAACCGCAACGCCCGTTTTGAGGATGCCCTGAGCGATCGAGTGGGCCAACCGTTCCCCTTCGCCGTATTCTGAAACGTAGAATAAGCCAACCGTTTTCACGGCTTTCGCTTGCTCTTGGCTCCAGGTGCGATAGCGCCCAACCAGTTCCTGGAGGTTGTACTGCAACAGAGGGCCGTGCCCGGTGGCAATTGTCACCACTCCTGGCAAATCGCCCATGCGCTTGAGGGCAGAGAGCACCGATCGAGCATTCGGCCCCATCAGGCAGTCGTAGTAGTAGCGGAAGTCGTGCTCAATGAGTTCCAGGTCTTCATCAAAGGTGGAATCATCGCAGTAGTGCATCCCAAAGGCATCGCAGGTAAACAACACCTGTGTTTTGTGGTCGTAGGTAAAGATGGTGTCAGGCCAGTGCAGGTTCGGTGCCGACACAAATTCCAGCAGGTGCCCGTTGCCCAGATCGAGGCGATCGCCATTCTTCACCAGCTTCCGCTCAAACGGTTGATGCACCAGATCTTCAAGGAACTGGATGGCGACCTTTGCCCCAACAACTGTGATGTGGGGAGCCAGCTTCAAAATATCTGCCACTAAACCGCTGTGATCGGGTTCGGTATGGCTAATCACCAAATAATCAATCTCAGCGGGATTAATCAGCCCTTTCAGCGTATCCAGGTACAGCTTGCGAAATTTTTCGTGGGAGGTATCCACCAGAGCAACCTTTTCACCGCGAATCAGAAACGAGTTATAAGTAGTGCCATTGTCGAGGGCAAACTCAATGTCAAACCGCTCCCGATCCCAATCAAGGCAGCGAATGGCAGTGGTATCCGTCTCTCCAGCGCCTTCAGGATGTGCCAATGCAACGGTTTCGAGGGTCAATCGCTGAACACGCTCGGTGAGTGCTACCATACCTGCCTCCCTGTCAAATGACGTTTGGGTTTCTGTAACTTGCTACACCTCTATCTTAATGGAGCCTTGCCATCTGTAAAGTTTTGTTAGGTAAACTTACTCATTAACCAAGCTTATTGATGCGGTTTACGCAACGGGTCTACTAGCCCACATCTCATCTGAAACAACCATTTGAAGCAGCTTGAAGGAGAGTGTTAACAGATGCTTTTTAAAAACTGGGGTTTAGCAGGAAGGCAGCGATCGCCCTTCTCATTTCTTGGCTGAAACGGTAGCAGGGAATTAGGGCGCGATCGGGTTTGCCCAACTATGCTTAAGCGGGCGATCGGGCAATCAACGCTGCAACGCTATCTGCCAGCGATTTAGCGATGTCTGCTTGTTTGTCGTTTCAGATTGCCTTTCTAACAGCGCCTTCAGGTCTGTAAAGCCAGTCTCGACTAAATGTGTCAGGCTGGCGATGTTGCTCGACATCTGAATCAACCGTTCCAGACAGGCGATCGACCGTACCAGATAGATTATCGACCGTACCAGATAAGTGATCGGCCTTCCCAGAGAGATGCTCAACCGTTCCAGAGAAATGTGTGACCGTCTCGGTTAGATGTCCTACCTGATCTGTGAGAATGTCAAGCCTGTCAGTGGGTTTGTGGATGTTGGTCATGGCGATCGGGCTGGGTCAACATCGATTTTTTGTATAGCCTAGATTAGCGTGCAGGCCAGCATTTTGCAGGTAAAATGTCAGAAATCATCCTCGATCGCTCTCCCTATGAGATGGCTGTAAGGGTTGCAGAGACGATAGTGGCGCAATCGGGGACAGATGATACCAATCTGGGTCGTCTGGTGTAGCAATTGGATGGGCGATCGCCGCAAAACTTCAAACAATGTGAAAAAACGCTACTTTCCCTTGAAAAAACGCTATCAATACTGCTTACCCTCGCACGCTAAACTGATCTCCTGCGTAGGGTTCACATTCTCTATGTAGAGAGAATGTTTCACCAGATGTTGAATCATCGAGTATCTGTCAATCTGTCTCGGTTTTCGGTCGATCAAGCAGCTTAGGGGGACGGTGTTTACGAGCCGATGAATCAGGGCACGAAAGCCTTGCTAAATCCGTCCTTAGTCAATAGCTCAAGTCAATGGCTCACTTGATCTCCACTGCTTAACCGCTTCAGACATACCCACTTCAAGCACTGACATTGATTTATGGTAAATTCCACTGCTACGACGCCTGCGACCCGCTTGAGTGCCAAATTGCCGCGCTCATTAAAGCGGTTAGCAGACCTTGCTTACAACTATTGGTGGTGTTGGACGGCTGATCAGGTGTCGCTGTTTGAGACGCTGAACCCCGATGAATGGGAGCGCTGCGGGCATAACCCCGTTGTCCTGCTGGAAGCCATCAGCTACGATCGCCTGACGCAACTGGCGATTGATCCCCAATACATCAAACGCTTAAACGTGGTGATCGAGAAGTTCGATCGCTATATGGCAGCGAACAACACCTGGGCTAGCCGCGTTGCACCCCAAATTTCCAAAGAGCACCCCGTTGCCTACTTCTGCGCCGAGTTTGGCTTACACGAGTCACTTCAGGTATATTCTGGCGGTTTGGGCATTCTCGCTGGGGATCACCTCAAGTCTGCCTCTGACCTCGGTGTGCCGCTGGTGGCGATTGGACTGCTCTACCGCCAGGGCTACTTCCACCAGCGGTTGAATCAAGCAAGCTGGCAAGAAGACTATTACATCGACAACGAGTTCGATCGTCTGCCGCTGGAACTCATGCGGAATGAGCATGGTGATGCCATTACCGTGGAGCTACAGGTGCGTAACCGCATGGTCAAGGTGCAAATCTGGCGCGTGCGAGTGGGACGGGTTGATCTGTATCTATTGGATACAAACCGGGACGATAACGACTCGATCGATCGCTGGCTCACCGGGCACCTCTACGGCGGCAACCAGGAAACTCGGATTGCCCAGGAAGTCATCCTGGGGATCGGCGGTGTACGGGCACTCCAGGCATTGGGGATCGAACCGGGCGTGTATCACCTCAACGAAGGACACGCGGCCTTCTGCCTCCTGGAAGTCTCACGGCTGGAGATTCAGCGCACCAGCAAGTCCTTCTACGACATTGAGGCAGACGTTCGCAAACGCTGCGTCTTCACCACACACACCCCCGTGCCTGCCGGACATGACGTGTTCTCAGCCGATCTCATGGATTCCTTCTTTGCCAGCTATTGGCCTCAGTTGGGTTTATCCCGTGAGCAGTTTCTGGCCCTGGGTGCGCGTCGTCTGGGCGATCCTTGGGAACCGTTTGGCATGACCCCGCTGGCATTGCGTCTGTGCCGTGCTGCCAACGGGGTGAGCGAACTGCACGGACATGTTTCGCGTCAGATGTGGATGGTGCTGTATCCAGAGCGATCGGAAGATAAGGTACCGATCGGCTACATTACCAACGGCGTGCATGCCTCGACCTGGACAGCGGCGCTCATTGGCGATTTGTACAACCAGTATCTGGGTGAAGATTGGGAAACCAAAGCGGTTGATCCCGACGTGTGGGCCAAGGTTGATCAAATCCCCGATGCGGCACTCTGGGAGCGCCACCAAACGCTTAAAGAACGACTGGTCGCACACACCCGCTCGAAGCTGAAAAAAGCGCGTGAAGGTCGTGGCGAACATTGGGATACGATTCAAGCGGCCGATCGGGTGCTTGATCCCACCATTCTTACAATCGGCTTTGCCCGTCGCTTTAGCCCTTACAAACGAGGCGACCTCTTGCTGCGGGATGCCGATCGCGCGCTGGAAATTTTCTCCAGCACCGATCGTCCCGTGCAGATCATTTTCTCTGGCAAAGCACACCCAGCCGATGAAGAAGGTAAGCGCATCATTCAACGCTTGATGGAATGGTGCAAGCAACCGGGCATCTGGAACCGCGTCGCCTTCATTGAAGACTACGACATGCACACCGCACGGAAACTGGTGCAGGGTGTCGATGTGTGGCTTAACAATCCTCGTCGTCCGTTAGAGGCCTCTGGTACCAGCGGTCAAAAAGTCTGCTTTAACGGTGGGCTGAACTGTAGCGTCCTGGATGGTTGGTGGTGCGAAGGCTATCAAGCAGACGCTAATGGTAAGGGTCTGAATGGTTGGGCGATCGGCAAAGATGCCCACACCAGCGACCAGAAGCTTCAGGACGAAATTGACTCGCAGGCGCTTTATGCCCTCCTGCAAGACGAAATCGTACCGCTCTACTACGACCAGGATGAACACGGCGTACCGCACGGTTGGGTCAAAATGATGAAGGCATCGATCAAAACTAACTCTCCTGCCTTCAACACCCATCGGATGATTGCCGATTACGTCACTCAGGTCTATGCGCCCGGTGCAGTGACCGAAGTAGGTCGCAGTTTGGCAAGCGTACCCTCTTAAAAGTTGTTGGTTGTTGGTTGTAAAGCCCATTGGGCATACCAGAAAAGTTGTTAGAGTCTTCTAAAAACCAACAACTAAAAACTAAAAACTGTGACGCATATTTGGGAACTTGATTTTTACCGTCGTCCCCTACAGAATGAGGCTGGCACTCCACTTTGGGAGTTGTTGGTCTGTGATGCTGTAGGGGATTTTCGGTATGCAGCGACGTGTCCGCAAGCCGAAGCGAGTGCTGTATGGCTGCTTGCCCAGTTGCAACCGTTGTTGGAGGCAACCCAGGTACGGCCTGATCGCATCCATGTGTTTCGACCGCAAACCCTCAATTTGTTAGAACCTGTTGCCAAGCAATTGGGCATCCCCATCGAAGCCACTCGACGCACACCAACCCTCAAACGCTGGCTAGAAGCAAAAGCGCGCGAATATTCCATAGAGGCGAACTATACTGGGCAACCGTATCAGCCACTCACGCTAGATAAACTGCCACCTGTCCCTTTATCAGACACACTATGGGGCGATCGCTGGCGGTTTGCGACCTTACCCGCCAGCGATTTGATCGATGGGTTTCGCGATCGCATGATTCCCATACTGTATATGCCCGATTCATTATTACCCCTCAAACTAGGATTAGCCTCTAAGACTCCCATTCCTGGAGTTGTGATTGATGGTGGGCGACAAGCCATGCGACTAGCACTTTGGTTGCAGCAGACGCATCCCGTCTCGCTCAGCTATATTCCCGGCGCACCCGATGGGTTGGTTTTAGAAGCGGGTTTGGTCGATCGCTGGATTCTCACAACCTTTGAGGATACCGAAGTGGCAACGGCTGGGCAAACCTTTGAACAACGCAAACAACTTAGTCAAGGACTCCATTTCTTGCTGGTACAACCCGACGACTCTGGCATGACCTACAGCGGCTTCTGGTTACTGAAACCAGATTGACCAGCCTGAGCAAGGAGCTACTTAACACGATCGTAGACTCGCCCATCAGCATTTTCTGTTCTCAAATGCTCATAATGAGATCCTTGCTAGAGCGAGAATGGTTAAGTCGGTATCCGTATGAGCGCCACGTTGCAGAAGTTGGAAACATGATCCAGGAAGCTATCAACGAGGAAACAAAATCTACAGCTGCAACCGTGATTCGGCGCGTTGCAATTGTAGGCGGCACGCACGGCAATGAACTGACTGGGGTTTACCTTATCAAAAAGTTTGAGCAGTTTCCAACTCTTCTGCATCGATCGAGCTTTGAGGCAATACCCCTCTTAGCCAATCCTGCGGCTGTGGCGATGAATCAGCGCTATGTCGATCGCGATTTAAACCGTTGTTTTGCCCGTGAGGATTTGTCTAATCCTGCCCTGGCAACGTATGAAGACAAACGTGCCAAGGAAATTGCAGCACAGTTAGGGCCAAGAGAGCAGCCCAAGGTTAATGTCATTATTGATCTTCACAGCACCACGTCGAATATGGGTCTGTCGCTTTTACCGTCCAGCAAAGCACCGTTCAATTTGCGCTTAGCTGCCTATTTGAGTAGGCTGCATCCTGAAGTGCGTGTGTGTTGTGGAGAGCAGTGCGATCAGGATGCGCCTCTGCTGCGATCGCTCACACCATTGGGTTGCACGCTTGAAGTGGGTGCGATCGCGCAGGGAGCTTTGGATGCACACTACTTTCAACAAACCGAACAGTTAATTCGTGCCATTCTGGACTATATTGACGCGAACAATAAGGGACAGCCACCGTCTGCGCCCCGCACTTTGACGACCTATCAGGCGATCGCGTCTGTAGATTATCCTCGTAATGCAGCGGGTGAACTGGATGCCATGATCCATCCACAGCTTCAGCATCGGGACTATGAACCGCTCTTTCCTGGGGCACCACTGTTTCTCACATTTACAGGCGAGACGCTACCTTACCCAGGAGAAACCACCGTTTTTCCTGTTTTCATTAACGAAGCGGCTTATTACGAAAAAGGGATTGCAATGGTATTGACTGAAAAACAGGAAATTACAATTCCTGATGGAGCTTAGTCACTCAGCTTTTGTAGGATGTGTTAGCGCGCAGCGTAACGCATTGGCTTCAAGGCTTAGCATGCGTTACGGTTAATGCCTAACACATCCTACAAAAGTCGGTCTTATTTAATTCTTATTCCTTGGGGGCAAAGCACACGGCCGCTCAGGGCTTGAGCAACCCAATGCTTTCCCTTATAACCCCGTTATTCTTCAATCACATCAGCGTCTTCAATGAGATCAACGGTTGCGATCGCATCCACATCAAGCAGAGGCACCTCATCGCTGGCACCAGCGTCTTCACCCGTAGAAGAGGGAACGAGTGCAACCGCCGCGATCGCGTCATCGTCATCCAGACGCTGCACGCGCACCCCAGTAGCAGAGCGCGATTGAGACGAAATGGCATCTACCGACTGGCGAATAATAATCCCCCGGTTTGTCACCATCATCAGTTCAGCACCTTCGTTGACAATGTGGAGAGCAGCAAGACGATCGCCCTTCTTGCGGAACTTTGTGGCAACCAACCCCATGCCCGCACGATTTTGTAAGCGGAACTGAGAAACTGGCACCCGCTTGCCATAGCCACCCATCGTCACGACCAAAATCCACGGGCCAAGCTGACTGCTGACCGCTGACGGCTGATCGCTCTCCCCGTTTTCCCCGTCTGCCAATTCGCCATTGAGTTCTTCGGCTTCTGGCTCTACCTCCGACTCCAGCACCTGCGCCAGATCAGCCACGATTTGACTCGGTAGAATGTCCATCCCAATCAGACGATCGCCCTCGCGGAGAGACATCGATCGCACCCCTCGCGTTGCGCGACCCAGAGGACGAAGTTGCTCATGACTGGCGCGGAAATGAATCGATCGTCCCAAGCTGGAACCAATGATGATGCTGTCATCCACACGTGCACGGCGTACCCAACGGAGTTCATCCCCCTCTTCCAGGGAAATCGCAATCAAGCCATTAGCGCGAATGTTGCTAAACGCCGTCAGCGCTGTCTTTTTGATGTAGCCATTACGGGTTAGCATCACCAAGTATTCATCCTCGCTGAATTCCGTCACTGGAATGAATGCGGTGATTTTCTCCTCACGGGGAATCGGCAGCATTTGCACGATCGGCGTACCTCGTGACGTGCGCGAACCCACCGGAATCTGGTACGCCTTAAGGGCATAAACCACGCCGCGATCGCTGAAAAACAGCACGCTGTCATGATCGCAACAGGTCAGAAAATGCTCAACCCCATCGTCCTCTTTCATTCGAGCACCCGCTTTGCCCCGCGTCGCCCGACTTTGAGACTCAAAGGTGTTCACGGGCATCCGTTTCAAGTAGCCCTGTTCTGTTAACAGAATAACGGCTTTCTCGTTCGCAATCAGATCGATGTCGCCCAGTTCGTCTTCCGATTGCTCGATGATCGTGCGGCGCGGGGTAGCGTGCTTAGCGCGGATCTCCGTGATTTCGGTCACGATAATTTCCAGGATGCGTTCACGCCGTTCTAGAATGTCGCGCAGATCAGCAATCTGGATCTGCAGGTCTTCATGCTCCTGCTGAATCTTTTCAGCTTCTAGAGCCGTCAAGCGGCGAAGCTGCATTTGCAGAATCGCGTCTGCCTGCTGTTCGGATAGTCCGTAGGTGTCGATGAGTTCTTGCTTCGCTGTTGGAGCATCCGCCGCATGACGAATCAGGTTAATAATGGCGTCCAGGTTGCCCAACGCAATCAGCAAGCCCTGCAAGAGATGATCGCGCTCTTCGGCTTTGCGCAGGTAGTAGCGGGTGCGACGCGTAATGGCTTCAATGCGGAAATCTAGAAATACTTCCAGGAAGTGCTTCAGCGTTAACAGCTGCGGTTCACGGTTGACCAGCGCCAGCATGTTGGCACCAAAGTTTGCCTGGAGCGGCGTTTGCTTGTAAAGGTTGTTCAGCACCACACGGGGATAGGCATCGCGCTTGAGTTCGATGACGATGCGCATCCCATCCCGATCGCTCTCGTCTCGAATATCCGAAATGCCCTCCAACCGCTGCTCGTTCACCATTTCGGCGATTTTTTCAATGAGCGCTGCTTTATTGGTCTGGTAGGGCAGTTCGGTAATGATGATGGCTTCTCGATCGGGCCGACCACGATGCTCGATCGTTTCAATTTGCGCCACGCCTCGCATGATGATGGAACCACGCCCCGTCGTATACGCCTCTCGAATGCCAGTCCTACCGAGGATTTGAGCACCCGTTGGAAAATCGGGACCAGGAACATGCTGCATCAATTCCTGATCTGTCAAAGCCGGATTCCGAATGAGTGCGGTTAAACCATCAATCAATTCGCCCAGGTTGTGCGGCGGAATATTCGTCGCCATTCCCACCGCAATACCCGACGACCCATTCAGCAACAGTTGAGGAATGCGGGCAGGCATGACGAGCGGCTCTTGCTGCGACCCGTCGTAGTTGGCACCAAAGTCAACAGTTTCCGCCTCAATATCTTGCAGTAACGCATCCGTGGTGAGCGACTGGAGGCGACATTCGGTGTATCGCATCGCGGCGGGTGGATCGTTGTCTACCGAGCCGAAGTTCCCGTGACCGTTGATGAGGGGCGATCGCATGGAAAAATCTTGCGCCATCCGCACCAACGCATCGTAAACTGCTGTATCGCCGTGAGGATGGTATTTACCGATGACATCCCCCACGACACGCGCGCATTTGCGGAAGGGGCGATCGGGCGATAAGCCCAGTTCGTGCATGGCATACAAAATGCGACGATGCACGGGTTTCAGGCCATCCCTGGCATCGGGAAGCGCTCGCCCCACAATTACGCTCATCGCGTATTCCAGGTAAGATCGAGACATCTCGTTCCGTAAATCGGTGGGAACAATCCGATCCTGGGGGGTATCCTGGGAAAAGGTCATAGTGCGAAAAGCTCCAAAATGCAAGCCAGTAGTCGCTGCCAGAAAAGCGGCTGGCGCTTCCCAACATTCGACGATCGCAGCGTAAAAATGCGATCACTTGTACCGTTCCATTCTATCACTGATCAACCATTTCAGCCGACCCGCGATGCCGAGTAGCTTTCGCTAAAACGCTTGCTGAGAGAGCCTTTCAAACTGCAAGCTTCCCTTCAAGCGGTGAACTCAGGCTGAGACCTGGCTTGAACGTTAAAAAGCGTGCGATCGCCTTGATCTCATCATCTGCTTGTCAGGACGTTGCATGTCACGTCCTGACAAGTTGCATCCGTTAAACTTTGGGGGCAAGCCTTTGTTGGGGCACTTGCAGGAGTGATATACCTACCATAAGTAGCCAGACTTCCCACAACACAAACCCGATCGCGGTGGTTTTCAGTACAGGGATGCCAGCCATGACGGTTGCCAGCAGTTCACTTTGACCCACTAGCAAAAGCGGTACCGTCATCAAGCCAAACCCGATCAGCCACCCAGGAAACAGTCGTGAGGGACGCATGGCTAATCCAATGCCCACCGTTCAACAGGCAAGCAACGTCTGCCCCAGATGTTCACCCAATGCTACGCCACCATACTGATGCACGGCTTGATACACAACGAGACTATCAAACGATTCACAAAAGGTTTGATGGCAAGCAGGACAGCGATAACGTTGATGACCATTGGGCATTGTGCCATGTTTATGGGCTTTAACATGACCACACAGAGGGCATTCCATCGACTAGGCTCCAGTTACTGATCACCTCTACTCTATTAATCCCACATCAGATTGAAGCACTACCAGTCTTGCCTCCTCCAGTGGCTTGATTCTTGCTGCCTGTGTGGGCAAGCATACTGATGCATTCATCGAGCAGTTGATCATCAACACCGAAGGAAAGACCCACTGCAAGCAATTCAATACTGATAATTGGGGTGGATACGAA
>JAHHIE010000009.1 GCA_019358945.1 Stenomitos rutilans HA7619-LM2
GAAAAGTGACAGAGGCGTTCAAGCAGACGATGGAGATTGTGTTTGATGAGTACCTGCCAAAATGGAACTACACTGCTAAGCCGCAATCACTATGATTTCCGGTTTTATTGAATCCATAATCCTAAGTTTTATACAGTCTGAGATGAATTGCTGGCATCTAGCCAGCAATTCTCAGCTTGACGAAGCGCTGTTCAAGCCGTGGTAATGCTTGTATTAAAAGTCAGCCGACCAGGTCGTCGATCGCAACAGAGCAGCTACCACTGCGGTTCAAGTTCAAGTTGCTCCTGGACGAGTAATACCAATTTGAATTGAAAATGCGACACATCCTGTAGGGGCAAGGCAATGCCTTGCCCCTACCCACCAATTGATCTGTAGCCATCATTCTTTAAATCGGTATAACTTCGATTAGTTTTAGCCAGACGGATGAAACGAGTCTCTTCGAGAGGCTTTGCCAAGGCCTAGTTTCTGCTGGCAGAATGGGGATGGATTTCTCAGACAAGACAGCTCTAATGCTCTATTCTCGCTAGTATGGCGAGTGGTAATCCAATCCGTGATAATTCCATCAGCGAAGCGTGAAGTTTTGCGTTGGAGGGAGTATGGTCAAAAAAGTTGTGATTGTGGGTTGGTTAGGATGTGTGGCAAAAGAGAAAATTTAATTTGGGCAGTGCTGCGATGCGACATTCGCATCAAAGGCCCTCTCAAGTTACTTCAAGCGTTCGGCAAGTGCTTTCCAGCCTGATCGAGATGCAACTCATGGTATTGAAATCTCCACAAATTCTAGATCAAGTGCTTAAGCGGGACGACACTGAGTGCCTTCACCGGGCGTAATGAATAACACCGAGCTAGAACAGTGAATTTTAGCGGTATGCCAGGTTCCACGAGGCACTACCAGGTAAGCACCAGGCGCATTGAGAAAAACTATTTTTTCGCTGCCATTTTGCTCCAGCACAAAATCTACCTGACCAGACAGCAGACAGACAATCTCATCTCCAGACGGGTGCATTTCCCAACTATCCCAGTCTTTCTCAAAGGTATAGTATGAAACCAGGTGCTTTCCTTTGAAGTCACCAAATTTCTGTTCCAGGTCTTGATAAAAGCGATCGCTCACGGCAATGGGTATTGCATCACCATTTTCCTCAAGCACAACATAGGTAGAACTGAGGTTGAAGCGATCGCT
The DNA here is from genome assembly GCA_019358945.1 of Stenomitos rutilans HA7619-LM2. Lineage (GTDB taxonomy): Bacteria > Cyanobacteriota > Cyanobacteriia > Leptolyngbyales > Leptolyngbyaceae > Stenomitos > Stenomitos rutilans. Next base: position 1,178 of record JAHHIE010000009.1, read on the forward strand.
TTCACGGGTCATAGCGTTCTCCTAAATTCAGTGTTTAAAGTGAGTTTATCCATAGGTCGGCTTCTGGGGCCAGCCCGAGGGTGAGTCTTCAAAATCCTCCTGTCGTCCGTAGGGTGTGGTATCCAGGAGACTGTAGGCATCAGTGAGCGATTCAACACCACGGGCATAGGTCGAGTAGGTGTGAAAAACATCGTTGCCCATGCGGAAGAAAACACTGAGACCGTGACTCTCACCCTGCATCACATTTGGTCTGTTGCTTTGTTCCAGATCCGCTTTGTCTCGATAGTTATATTCAAGGGGCGCAATGTTTTCATCCAGCGTGACGTGAAAATCATAGTTGAAATCGCTGCCAAAGGAGGAGTACCACGGGATGTTCCAGCCGTTCAGCTTTTGATAGGCTTCGAGTTTGGGTAAGGGGGCACGAGAAACGAGTACAAAGGTGGTGTCACGATCACCCAACATTGTCAAATCGCTCAGTGCATTGACATAGCCTGTGCAGCCCGTACAGCCTTTGTCCCACTGTGGGTCAAACATGAAGTGGTAGATGATAAGTTGAGTGCGTTCCTCGAACAAATCCCAGAGTTTGACAGAGCCGTTTGTTCCTTCAAACGTGTATTCTTTCTCAAGCTTGACCATTGGTAGTCTACGTCGTTCAGCGTTAATACGATCGCGATGCTGAGTATACTCTTTCTCGTGTTCTAGAAGGGTTTTGCGAGCAGCAAGCCACTCATCTTGTTCAACGATTTTTGGATAGGCTATCTGGTTTTTGATCATTTCAATTTTTCCTTCCACATGAAAACTTTGCTCGTCACCGCGTAGTAAAGGTTAGGCAGCTGGATCGCAGTTGACCATCCAGGGCGTATCAAATAGCAAAACGACTCGCCCAGAAGGTTTTCTGAAGTTCCATGCGGATGGTTCCGTTTTCTGATAGAGCGTGGTAGATACGTTCTGCTTTAGATAGATCAGTGAAGTGGAGCGAGACATAGAGTTCCTCCTTTGATTAGAGCTTTGCTAGATGTACTTTGAGGCGATCGAAACATTCAGACCAGCCGGATTGATGAGCATTACGCGATTCTATTGATTCAAAGATGGCTTGATGGAAAGTCATCAATGTTTGCTCGTTTTGAGCGGTAAACGTGACTGTCACCAGTGCTTCGTGTTTGGGTTGACCATCTTCATCCAGCCACGCGAACGTGAAGACTAATCGTTCAGGTTCAATGATTTCGCGATACACGCCCTGCATCCAATGGTCACTGCCCTGGGGAGATTGAATACAGGCTCGATATGTGCCGCCCGATCGCACATCCATTTGACAGAATGTGGTGACAAAGTCTTTCGGACCTAACCATTGAGCGAAATGTTCCGGTTGTGTCCAAACTTGAAAGACGAGTGTGCGGGGTGCATTGAAGACACGAGTCATGGTTAGCTCGCGTTTTACAGTTGCAACGTCTTCCCCATTGTTTGCTCCCATGTTGCTTCTCCCTCCCATCAATCAAGGGCACACGAGCCAGTCTCAAGTTTTCCGGCACAACGGTAAACACAGACAATAGTTCCTTCACCTGAATTAAGCCGCGAAGCAACGCGTCAGCTTGTTAGGAGGCTCCTTTCAATCGGTCGGGGGGCTTGCCAGTGAAAACCGCCAACTGAGCGTCGAAAGCACGTTTGAAGGCTGGTCTCGCTTCGCCGCGAGCAACATAGGCGGAGAGGTTCGGATATTCTTCGAGCAAACTCGATCCGCTCAGCCTGCGTAGTACCTGCACCATCATGAGGTCACCAGCGCTGAACGCATTGTCGAGCCAGTCGGTGTCCCCAAGCCGATTAGACAACTCGTTCAATCGGCTGCGGATGCGATCCTCGACAATCGGTAGACGCTGCTCATACCAGGTCTTGTCGTGCTCCAAGTACGTGACGATTTCGTGCTGAATGATCGGTGGCTCTACCGTGCTGAGCGCAGCGAACATCCACATGATTGCGCGCGACCGGGCCTTTGCATCCTGTGGTAGGAGTCCTGCATGGCACTCGGCGATATGGAACACGATCGCCCCCGACTCGAACAAGGCGAGATCGCCTACTTCATAGGTCGGAATCTGCCCGAAGGGATGAAGCGCACGATGCGCGGCTTCCTTCATCGCACTGAACGAAACAAGACGAACGTCATAAGGTTGACCCACTTCTTCAAGCGCCCAGCGCACGGGCATATCACGTGCCATTCCCTGTCCACGATCGGGCGACTGTTCAAATGCAGTAATGGTGGGGATCATTGGCAGACTCCAAGTGATTACAAATGGGCGCATCCGGTAGTTAGGGGGGGAGATTGACGCGGGGATGCGGGGATGCGGGGACGCGGGGATTTTGATGCCATTCAAACTCTCCGCGTCCCCGCATCCCCGCATCATCTAGATGCAAACTCGCCTCTAAACTTTGTCGTAGCGTGACACCTTGTCTAACGGATACCGTCTGCTGCACGCTCAATTGTGGCAATGTCGAGCTTGACCATTTGCATCATCGCCTCTTGAGCACGTCGGGCACGGTCTACGTTGGGGTCGTTGAGTAATTCGATCATTCGCCTGGGTACGATTTGCCAGGAAAGTCCCCAACGATCTTTGACCCATCCACAGGCGATTTCCGAGCCACCCTCTGCGAGAGCAGCCCATAGGCGATCGACTTCGGGCTGGTCATCACAATGGATTTGAAATGACACGGCTTCAGTAAACGGAAACTGCGGACCGCCGTTTAGCCCCACGTATTGGATACCAGCCAGAGTGAATTCGACCGTCAAGACCATTCCGGCGGGGCCACTCGGCGTATCAGCGGGAGACTTGCAAATACGATCAATGCGCGAATCTGGCAGCAGGGAGACATAGAACTCAGCCGCCGCCTCAGCGTTGCCGTTAAACCATAAACAGGGAACGATTTTTTGCATAAAGTTTTCTCCATTAATTTCCTTGTTCTGGGCTGGGTTCTAGGTATACCAGCTCCCAAATGTGCCCGTCTAAGTCCTGAAAACCATGACCATCCATAAATCCATGATCTTCAGGTTCTCTGTAAGTGTTGCCGCCCGCTGCAACTGCTTTTTTCACCATTTCATCCACAGCGGCTCGACTCTCGCTAGACAAGCAAACGAGTACTTCAGTGCTTTTCGTCGCATCACAAATTGCATTCGGCGTAAAGGTCTTAACCTGTCGTGCACCAACAGCATCACAAAAACATTGTCAGCCACAATCATGCAAGTTGTTATCTCATCGGTAAATTCAGGATTGAATTTAAAGTCGAGTTGTGTGAAGAACTGCACCGATCGGTCAAGGCTCTCACGGGTAAATTCACAAAAATCTGAGTGCCATCGTTTCTCCTTTGTTCAACTAGCGATCGCTGCTTTTCTCCTCTGTCTGCAATTCCTGGAGATACTCATCCAGGCGATCGAAACGTTGTTCCCAGAATTGGCGATAGTGTTCCAGCCAGTTTGTGACATCCTTCAGCGGTTCCGGATTGAGTTGGCAGGGTCGCCATTGAGCATCTCGACTGCGGGTAATCAGGTGGGCACGGTCCAGAACTTTGAGATGTTTGGAGATGGCAGGTAGGCCCATCTCAAACGGTTCAACGAGTTCTGTAACAATCGCTTCTCCTTGAACAAGCTATGCCAGAATTGCCCGACGGGTGGGGTCAGCCAAAGCGGAGAGTAACACTCAATTGATCTTTTTTAGAGACACTTCGTGGACAGTGGACATTTAGATGAGGAGTATTTAACCGCTCAGTTAACTAAGTATTAGGTTAAATGTACTATTCAAAGCTGTCAAGAGCAATCTCCATTGTTTTGATAAACTTTTGTGTTGAAGTTCTATTTCAGAAGGAGGCCTGTAAACAATGCTGCTGCTGCCAGTGCATCATTGAGCGGCACATTGCAGGCGATCGTCACATCGATCGTGACAACAAGGTAGAACAGGGCATCAACGAGTAAGGAGACAGTAACGGATTGCTGCCATTTGAGCAGAACGGAAACCGCTAGAACGAGACAAGCGAAAGCCGTTCCAAACAAAGCGCTCATGAACAACGGATTATCGCCGTAATATTGATCGATTGCATCGCGGCAATCCCTTGAGATGGTTGAAGTCGAGCTAGAGCAGGCATGACGAAGGTGGAGAAGGCGAAGAAAACTCCTGCTGCCAACCCACAGCCCAAAGCCGTCAACAGCGTCAATGTAAAAAGCCATTGGGGGAGCATTGCCATCTGTTCGCTGAGGTGAATTGCGTCACGCAGTTCGGGGGGTGTTGCTCTGGTGATGTAAAAGCGGCGGCAATCCAGGGTTTATCGACATGGGGGATGGGATTGCGTCCAATATCTCGGTAGGCGATCACTCCATCATAGAAATTGCTTTGATGTGTGGATTCAATAACCATAGTCATTTGAGCAAACAGTTTCGACAATCCACAGGCGTAACTCCAACTGCGTACAGAGGCGATCAGCAACCATAGCCTGCGCCTTGAAAGACCCGATTGAGTTGATTGTTTTTGTATGCATAGATTTCAAAACTGGTGCTTTCGTAGGCTTTACATTGGACGATCGCTTCCTGAACTCCATCACCCGTAAAGCGGCAGGAAATACAACCTGGGTGTGATGAGAAGCGCGATGTCAATGCGCTTCTAGACAGAGAAAAATAGGAGTAGCTAAAGCTTGTGTCATTGATATAATTTACGGCATGGCTGATGATACTGACAGGGAAAAAGTGCAATGATTACCCTACCTGGAGTTGCAATTCAGAGCCAAATCTGTGGAAGTTCAGCCTCTCTGGTCTATCAGGGTGTGAGAGTGCATCGACATCGCAAGAATTTTGAGGAGCATTCATAGCGCTAATGAACTATCTTCACAAGTTTCATTTAGTCGAGGCAGAGAAAGCACGGGTCTTGGGGCAATTTCTTGAGGCAGAAGAACTTTACGAACAAGCGATCGCAGGTGCTGCTGAACATGAGTTTATTCAAGAAGAAGCATTAGCCTATGAATTAGCGGCGAAACACTATCTGGCGCGAGGTCGAGAAAAGTTTGCTCAAACTTACATGAAAGAAGCTCACTCCTGCTATGAACGTTGGGGTGCAACGGCAAAGGTCAAAGATTTAGAAACTTGCTATCCACAGTTCTTTGCTCAGAGGGCAGCTTCTGCATCAACTCATACGATTGTTGAAAATGCTGCTGATCACTCCGCTATCGCGACTTTAGCGCAACAGGTCGCTGAACGAACCGCAGCGTTACAGAAAAGTGAAGCGAACTACCGCAATCTGATCCAAACTGCGAATTCAATCATCATTCGCTATGATCCGCAAGGACGAATTCAGTACATAAATGATTATGGGCTAAGATTTTTGGGTTATGAGGAAAATGAGATTTTAGGGCACACCTTACTCGAAACGATTGTTCCAGAAACTGAAATCTCTGGACGCGATCGCAAACAATTTATTCAAGATCTACTTCGCAATCCCGCATCCTACCAACACGCAGAAGGTGAGAACTTGTGTCGAGATGGCAGACGGGTTTGGGTTGCCTGGTCAAATCAAGCCATCTTGGATAAACAGGGACAGATCGTAGAATTTTTATCCGTTGGCAATGACATCACCCAGCACAAACAAGCAGAAGAGGCATTACAACGCAGTGAAGCCAAGTTCCGAACGATCTTTGAAAACTCGCAGGTTGGCATCTACCGCACCCGCACCTGTGATGGCTTAATTCTCAATGCCAATCAACGCTTTGCCGATCTGTTGGGCTTTGATTCACCAGAGGAAATCATTGGACTGGAACACACCATCGGCTATTGGGTCAATCCCAGCGATCGCCAACAAGGCATTGAGTTGATGAAGCGGGATGGGGAAGTGCGAAGCTTTGAAGTCCAGATGCGAAAACGAGATGGGACATTGTTTTGGGGACTTTTCTCTTCTTATCTGAATGCAGTCGATGACTACATCGAAGGCGTGATTGCAGATATTAGCGATCGCAAACAGGCAGAAATAGCACTGCAAGCCTCTGAAGCAGAACTGCGAGCGCTCTTTTCAGCCATTCCCGATCCAATCTGTATCTTCAATGCTGAGGGGCAATTGATCTGTGCCATTCAAGGAAATCCGTCCTATGGAGAGTTGCATCGGGAGGAGTATATTGGCACAACACTGCATCAACTTTATGCTCAGGAACAAGCGGATGAGTTTCTGCATTACATTCAGCAGGTGCTGAGAACCCAAGAAGTTTTCACCGTTGAATACAGCCAATGGATCGCCGGACGAGAAATCTGGTTTTCGGCTCGCATTGCTCCAATTCAGCACGAGCAGGTGATTTGGTTGGTGCGAGATATCACACCGCAAAAACAAGCAGAAGCCGCCTCGATTTTAGAAGAGCGGAACCGCATGGCGCGTGAAATTCACGACACACTCGCTCAGGCGTTTACAGGCATTCTGGCTCAGGTAGGAGCCGCAAAGCAGGTGCTAACGGATGATTTAGAAGCAACTGAGGCACATCTAGACCTGATCAAAGAATTGGCGCGAACTGGACTGACTGAAGCGCGGCGATCGGTCGTCGCGCTCCGTCCTCAGCTTTTGGAGGAAGGCAGTTTACAGAGCGCTCTCCATCGTCTCGTCGCTCAAACCAGGGCTACCGCAACTAATACCACTTTGTATGATGAGATCAAGGGTGTGGTATATACTCTACCCACTGAGGTTGAGAGTAACCTACTGCGGATGGGGCAGGAAGCATTAACCAATGCGATTAGACACGCCAATGCTGACGAAATTCGAGTGGAGTTAGTCTACGATCGCAATCAGGTTTGTTTGCGTGTGGCAGACAATGGACAGGGCTTTGGCGTTGGGAGTATTCCATCCTCTGAGGGGTTTGGCTTACTCGGCATGAGCGAACGGGCAGAGCGCATTGGCGCACAACTCACGATTCGGAGTCAACCTGGACAAGGGACAGAGATTATGGTGGTAGTTGGGGTATAAGGTGAAATGACTACTCCACATCTCACACCCCACACCCCACACTCCACACCCCCAATCCGAGTTCTGATCGCGGACGATCATGCTATTTTTCGGCAAGGACTAGCCACGATTATTAACCGTGATCCAGATATGCAGGTGATTGCACAAGCCGAAAATGGTGAACAGGCGATCGCGCTATTTGAGGAACACCAACCGGATGTCACGCTAATGGATCTGCGAATGCCGGAAGTGGAAGGAGTTGCTGCTATCAGTGCAATTTGTGCGACTGCTAAATCCGCTCGGATTATTGTACTGACCACCTATGATAGTGACGAAGATATCTATCGGGGATTGCAGGCAGGCGCAAAAGGATATCTGTTGAAAGAAACTGAACCTGACGAGCTTCTGAATGCGATTCGTACCGTTCATCGAGGTCAGCAGTATATTCCACCTGATGTGGGAGCAAAGTTAGTGCAGCGCCTCAGCAATCCAGAACTGAGTGAAAGAGAACTGGCAGTCTTGCGCTCACTGGCACAAGGGATGAGCAATGCTGACATTGCGACTGCTTTGAGTATCGGGGAAGGCACGGTTAAATCTCATGTCAATCGAATTTTGAATAAGTTAGATGTTAGCGATCGCACCCAAGCTGTGATTGTTGCCGTTAAGCGCGGCATTGTCAGTTTATAGGATGCACTTTCGATCAACTTCGAATTCTAACTTAAGTTATAGCCAGCTTTCTACACTGCGATCGCATAGTTACTCTATCAATTTGTACTGTGAAATTTTTAACTCACTGTAGACGACGACTTGAAGGCGATTTCCTATATTGAATTTATGCAAATAGAGATGCAGCCAAGGGATCGAGCAAGTCAATTGCAAGGTTTCCTGTCTGCTACGGATGTAGAAAAATGGATGACGATCGCAGCCCCAGTTCCTTACGTGTCCCACCGTCAACCCAAGACTGGATGCAAGGTGTGCTGAGTGCCGAGGTTGTGCTGGTGATGTATGGAGACTATCAAGACTCCAGAAGTGCGAACGTTTACAAGCTAATTCAAGGGATCAAACGACAGCTTAGTGAGTCTTTTGGAGAGAATTATTTATGTTTTATCTTCCGTCATTTTCCACGAACACAGATTCATCCTCATGCTCAACGGGCAGCCGAAGCTGCCGAAGCTGCTGCTGCCCAAGGACAATTTTGGTTAATGCACGACACTTTATTTGCCCATCAACAAAGGTTGGAGAACGGTTATCTTATCGAGTATGCCAATGATTTAGGGCTTGATATTCCTCAGTTTCTCAAAGAGTTGTCTAAACAAGTGCATGGCGAGCGCATCAATGAAAATATCACAAGTGGAATACAAAGTGGAGTAATAACTGCTCCAGCCCTATTTACCAACAACATTCGATATACCGGACACTGGAAAATGACAGAGTTGATGGCAGCTATGATCGCTGCAAGACATTGATCTGCCCGATTCCTACTTCCAATTCACATCTGATTTGTTTGCGAGTGCTAATGAGCTATCTAGTTCTAATGGCTAGCCTTTGCCTGCAAGTACTTGACTATATTCATATTCACCTCAAAGGACTTAAGACACAATGAGAAAGCAACTTGTTAATCCCCCAGAACGCTACGATGGCAGACCGCACGGATTGTCCCATGCTGTTGTCGATACCACAACGGGCACCGTTTACATTTCGGGTCAAGTAGATTGGGACACGAACCACCAGATTTCATCCCATACCGTCGAGGGGCAACTTTCAAAGGCGCTGACGAATCTAACCATCGTCCTAGATGCAGCAGGAAGCTCGATCGAGAATCTGCTTAGCGTTCGCATCTACATTCGGGGTGAACTTGGAGAGTTCCTTGAGGATATTGCACCGATTCTAACGCAATATCTGGGAGAGTCGCGCCCAGCGCTCACTGGCATCGGTGTTGCCTCACTCGCTTCTCCAGAAACATTAGTTGAAATTGAAGCAACAGCAGCACTGAAGTAGTGGAGATAGTTCACGTAAATAAGACTCAGAGAAAACACGATCGCATGGGCGTGGCTTTACATAGAGCCAATTCAGAGCCTGATGAATTGATAGCGACAACTAGGAGAAAGATGATGAAATCGACCACAACACAACGCTCAATTTCCGGAATCACTGCGATGCTTGCTAAAACTACTCTATCAATCGTCGTCACAGCAGGAGTGGTTGGGGTTTTGCGAATGCATCCGGCGATCGCTACCCCTCCACATCAACAATCTCCTATTCTCGTTGCAACCGCCTACACGAATCTCACATTACCGACTTTGAGTCGGGGCGATCGCGGCACAGGAGTGCGAATGTTGCAGCAAATTCTCTTAGATAATGGGTTCTTACCCGCTGCTGGAGTCAGGTTGGAAAATCCGAGTGGTGCCGCTGTTGATGGTGCATTTGGCGCGATTACAGAGTCTGCGGTGAGAGATTTACAACGACGCTACAACATCCCCGTTACAGGATGGGTCAACCCGGTGACTTGGGAAGTGCTGGATAGGCAGGAGAATCCCTATCGATCGCCGCTTCCCTGGAAACCGTATTAATCACTCAGAAAAAACTTATGAGGAAACTTCCAATGAACAAGATTCTCTCCATATTCCAACGCTCTCCGCGAATTGTCTCAGCAACGATCCTGCTCAGTCTATTGGTGCTATTCAGTGTTCCATCTTTGGCTCAAGTCAATTCACAAGTGATTCCCAGAATTGAAGTAATTGAAAGTTCTCAAGGAATTCCACCTGCCTACCGTTTGGTCATTAGTCGATCGCAGGACATCGTATATGTTAACTGTCCTACGAATTTTGAGCCTGAGTTGAATTATCTACGAAATGTGAAAGCACTTCAGTGTAAGCGTTCTCCCAGATAACTAGGGGCTGTCATCAATTCTAACTGCACTACCGATGGTGAAAGAGTTGTAGCCTCTAGTTTGTTTGCTTGGGCGGGCGTGACAAGGCTCATGCCTCAAGCATTTCCCCTTTAATTGATGACACGCCCTAGCGGTCAGATCCAAGCACTACATCCATGCACGAGTCAAGGAGACAAAGATGAAGCTTAAAGCAATCAAAGGACATCAGGGAATCGGAACGGACGTGAAAGGCGCGACTTACGTGGAAGCTGCGAGGTGGGGTAAACATCGGGGATGGCGGTATGTTCTGGGGCTGATGATCATCCTCTTTGCGTGGCTGATCGTCGGGACTGGTGCCAGCCTCCTCGTCGCGTTCGCGCTCAGCGGTCAGACGAATCATACCGCGCTCAGCCCCGTCGGGCAATTCCTCTATATCATGGTGGGTTTTCCGTTCTTCTTGGCGGGAATCATCCTCGCCGTCTCCCTCGTCCACCGCCGCCCCCTCCGGACGCTGATCACCGCACGGGAGAAGATCAGCTGGCGGCGTATTGGTCACGGATTTGTGGCGTGGTTCGTGCCATTCTGCCTGATCGGTGTGCTGGGAGAGTACCTCTTTTACCCCGACACCTTCTCCTTCAACTCTAACCTTACGCCGTTCGTGATCTTCGTCCCGCTGGCACTGGTTGTCACCGCGATCCAGACGACCACCGAGGAGCTTTTCTTTCGCGGGTACATCGTGCAGGGTGCAAGCCTGATCTGGTCTAACCGCATCTTTCTGGCGATCGTGGCAGCCGTGATCTTCACCCTGCCGCACCTCCTCAACCCGGAGGCGATTGCAGGCGGCTGGCTCACAATCTTTTTCACCTACTTCCTTGTTCCAGGTCTGCTGTGGAGTGTGGTCTCATTGATTGACGGAACCACTGAACTCGCCATCGGCGTACACTTCGCGAACAATATCGGCGGGGTACTCCTGTTCAACATCACTGGAAGTGCCTTGCCCTCACCCGCTCTGTTCACAATCAGCGAGTACCACGCGACCTACGGGGCGCTATCAGTGCTGGTTGCAATCCCTGTGTTTTTGGCGATCGCCTACAAGGTGTTCAAACGCGATAAGGCATCCGAACCCGTTTCCCAGAGCGATCGGGATGGTCGTCGGTGATCTCGTCAGTTCATAAAACGATCAGCAAATGGATCAAAGGAGTTGATCATCATGCGTACTGAACAAAGGAACACAATGAATAAGCCCGAGTTTTTTGTCACCCCTGGTTATGGAGAACGCCTGCTGAATCAATTGCATTACTCGCAAGCCGTAAAAATTGGCGATCGAGTTGAGATATCAGGGCAAGGCGGTTGGGACGACAATCTGCAAATCCCCGAATCGCTTGCGGATGAGATTGCTCAGGCGTTTCGGAACGTAGAGCGAACCTTGGCGACTGCCGGTGCGGGTTGGGAGCACGTTGTCCACGTCAATTCTTACCATGTTGGCGGGTTTCCCCCAGAGGTTATACCAATTTGAATTGAAAATGCGACACATTCTGTAGGGGCAAGGCAATGCCTTGCCCCTACCCACCGATTGATCTGTAGCCGTCATTCTTTAAATCGGTATTAACGATGTGATGGTCAAGCTATTTCGTCATTACATGCCCAACCATGCCCCAATTTGGACAGAGGTAGGAGTCGCAGCGCTTGGACTTCCAACGATGCGGATTGAGATCCGTGTTACTGCAATCACGAGCTAAAACCGATGGAGAGATTCAGATGTCAGAGAAAAATAAAGCAATTTTATTAGAGGCAAACGCGGCGATCGCTGAAGGCAACAATGAAGGATTCTTGTTGTTCTGCGCCGACGATACGCAATGGACATTTGTAGGCGACAAGACCCTTAAAGGAAAAGAAGCTGTTCGCCAATGGATGGCAACGACATATGTAGAACCGCCAAAGTTTATGGTCGCTAACTTAATTGCTGAGGGTGATTTCGTCGCGGCACTCGGCGACATCACAATGAAGGACGAAGACGGGAAGACGGCTCATTACTCGTACTGCGATGTCTGGCGCTTTCGCGGCAGCAAGATTGTCGAATTAAGGGCTTTCGTCATCAAAACCGAGGTCAAGGATGAAAAAAGTATCTTCTAATCACCCACAGAAGCCCCTCGCCGCGTCCACACCGAACAAGGTCTCCCGTCCTGGCTGGCTTGAAATCATTGTGGGTCTTGTCGTCTTCGCGATCGTCGGATTCGGGGTTGGCTCGCAACTCAAGTGGCTCGGTCTTGACCCCGTGGTTCTCGGACTGGTCTTCACCTCGCTCTCCGGCATCGCTGGCATTGCCGGATTCGCAGCGGCAGTGTTGCTGCGGATTCGTTCCCTGAGAACTTTCGGCGTGCGCCCGGTCTCCAAACGTTGGCTGCTCATCGGGGTCGGAGTCGGACTGGTTGCCTTCGTGCTCAAGGGACTGGCAGTTCTGGGCTGGATTCAGATCACTGGGAACACCAACAATGTCCAGGGTGTTTACGCAGAGGGCGGTAGCGGCGGGGTACTATCTCTGGTTTTAGCGACATTTTTCATCGGGATCGTCACGCCTATTGGTGAGGAGTTGCTCTTCCGGGGTGTCATCACTAACGCACTGCTGCGCTACGGTTCGTTCATCGGGGTCGTGGGTAGCACCCTGCTCTTTGCCCTCGTTCATGGCATCAACATCGTCTTTCCCACAGCCGTAGTCGCGGGTCTTGCCACTGCCGAGATCTTCCGCCGCAGCGGATCGGTCTGGACTGCTGTCATCGTTCATGTCGTTTTCAACTTGCCCGCGATTCCGGTGATGGTAGCTGCTGGCATGAGGTGATAGAACGCGCGCTCAGGCAACAATGAAGGATTCTTGTCGTTCTGCGCCAACGACACGCAATGGACATTTGTAGTCGACAAGACCCTTGAAGGAAAAGAAGCCGAGAAATAATCGAGTCAGTCAATCTGCAACTCAAGTTTGAACCTAATAGGAAAGGCTGAAGTGAGTCAATATCTGTTCTCAGGGCAGAATGCGGGCACGATGGTGGTGAAATTGAACTGCGCCAAATGAAGTGTCTCGCTACTACTGAATAGACTCTTCTTGACAAAATCAACATTAAGCAATTCATCATGCAATATCTTTCACAGGATTTAATCCTTCTTGCACTCAATCCCGAAACTGGGAAAACTCGCTTCTCTTTCTACTCTGCGCTCGACTATGGCTTAGTCGGTTCTGTGTTACTAGACTTAGTCCTGCAAGGCAAACTTGAGATCGACAACGACAATCGTGTGATTGGTGCGATACGTGCTTCACACGGGCAAGCCACGGCAGGTAGCACAGGCAATGAATTCTTAGATCAACGTCTCAACGAGGTTCTAGCATCGTCTCGTCCTCGAACTGCAGGGTTCTGGGTGACTCGTTGGAGACGAAGATACAAAGGAATTCAAACGATTGTGTTGCAGAACTTAGTCGATTTAGGGGTTTTAGAACGACAAGAGCAACGCATTCTTGGTCTATTCCCAACGCAGCGATATTTCCTAAGGGATGAATCTATTCAACGCGAGATTGTCCAGCAAGTTCGCACAGCCGTGTTAGAAGGCATTGGACTGGATTCTCGTATGGCAGCATTGATTAGTTTGATGCAAGCCTCTCGCCTGACCGATGCGGTGTTCAGACCGGAAGAACGTCTGACCGTGCGATCGCGAATTAGAGCGATCGCAGAAGGGGAGTTGGTCGGTAAAGCAGTTTCAAAGGCGATTTTCACCATTCAAGCAGCCACGACTCTGGGCGCAATCAATGGCGGATGAACGAAGGAGATTAAATCAATGGCAGTTTTGAAACAATTTGGGATTCTATTTGTGTTGGGCATTGCGGGAATTGCGATGCTTGCGATTACCTCGGTTTCATTAATTGAGCAACAATTGGCGAAACTGTCTCCAGAAATGCTGGCAAAAGTTCCGCCACTGTGGGTTTTAATGCTGCTGCAAGGACTACAGCCTACAGTTCTACTAGCAATCAGCATTCTGATTGGAATTGGCTGTGCCAATCGCGTTGGATTACGCTCACATTTGATTGACTACTGGGTACTTCATACCCCTAAGATTCCATATTCTGCCATTGAGATGAAATGGAGCTTGGGTTTGGGTGCAGCGACGACAATCATTGTCCTGTTGCTTGATCGGTTCATGAAACCTGCTCTACCTGAAGCGCTACAGGCAGCCAATCACACAGAACCAAATGGGCTGAGTTCACTTACAGCAATGCTTTATGGCGGCATCACTGAGGAAATTCTGATGCGCTGGGGCTTAATGTCGCTGCTTGTTTGGATCGCGTGGAAAGGACTAAAACAAGGCGTTACGTTGCCAAGTCAAGGGATTTACCAAGGTGCGATTGTGCTAGTAGCGCTGGTATTTGGACTTTTACACCTGCCCGCAACTGCTGCGATCGTTCCACTCACTCCGCTGGTGATAATCCGAGCAATATTACTCAATGGGATTGCTGGTATTGCGTTTGGTTGGCTCTTTTGGCAATACTCGCTTGAGGCTGCGATGTTATCCCATGTCAGCTTTCATGCCCTTTCCTTTGCTCTTAGCCTTTTGTTGGCAAGATTTGTCTAAGCTTTTTTCCAAAGCGATTTCACGATTATTTCAAGAGAGAACAACCGGACTTGATTTTAGGAGAAGCACAATGATACTTCAAGATAAAGTGGCGTTAGTCACTGGAGGCGCATCAGGAATTGGTCAAGCAACCGCGATCGCCTTCGGTGCGGCAGGTGCAAAAGTTGTCTTCTCAGACATCCGCAGTGTAAAAGGTGAAGAAACTGCTGCTCTGATTCGCGAGACTGGGGCGGAATGCTTGTTCGTGAAATCCGATGTATCGAGTGAAGCGGATGTTCGGGAATTGATGCAAAAAGTAATCGCCACCTACGGCAAACTCGATTGTGCCTTTAACAATGCTGGCATTGATCTTGCTGTTAAACCGCTGCACGAACAATCGATCGCGGATTTTGACCAGATCATGTCAATCAATGCGCGAGGGGTATTTCTGTGCATGAAATATGAAATTCAACAGATGCTCACCCAAGGCGCAGGCGCGATCGTGAACAATTCATCCACAAATGGTCTCGTTGCGCTTCCAGGGATCTCTCCCTACGTCGCCAGCAAACATGCAGTGATGGGGCTGACGCGATCAGCTGCTCTCGACTATGCCAAACAGGGGATTCGGATCAATGCTGTCAATCCGGGTCCCATTGCGACTGACCTCATGGCTCGTAGCGCTGACCAGATGGGCATTACGTTCGATGATCTCGGATCTATGGTTCCAATGGGACGGATCGGTCAGGCAACGGAAATTGCTCAAGCGGTTGTGTTTCTCTGCTCTGATGCTGCTAGCTACATTACGGGACAACCCTTAGCGATCGATGGCGGCTATACAGTGAGTTGATGGTTGATAGCGGACTCACAGTGAATCGATCCATCAACAAATCAAACCGCGATGGCTCGTTGAAGTGATGGTCAACTCTACAATTTTAAGGCGGTGAAAAAATGATTCAGTACAAAGATTTTGCGCCTCGCATTACGGAACGGGGGCCCTTCGGCGGCGCCTCCGAGTATGAAATTTTCGCTGAGGTTGTGAGTGCTGTCAATCAGTGGATCGAAAGTAGCACGATACAGGTGATCAATGTTGAAACCGTTGTTTTACCCGATCGCATCGAAGGTACAAGTGATGGTGTTTACGGAGTGAGGGTCAGCAATGGTGTCTACCCAGTGATGATCAGTCAAGGCGTAACCGTCAATTGCTTTCAATGTGTGCGGGTCTGGTACAGAGAATAGCTTTTTTAATAAAAACTGGAGAACAACAAAAATGATTCAAAAAATACGGCTGCGCCGTGCAGCCCTGTTCGCGATCGCGCTACTTTTTACTACCCATTTCGCTTCCGCCTGCACGGACTCTACAACAATGTCCACAGCAGCGATGCCTCCAATCACCTATCCTGAAACCAAGCGAGTCGATGTCGTCGAGAAGCCTTTCGGACAGACGATCGCCGACCCCTACCGCTGGCTAGAAAACGATGTCCGCAACGACAAGAAAGTCGCCGCCTGGGTCGAAGCACAGAACAAAGTCACCAACGCCTATCTCAATACGCTGCCGGGTCGAGATATCTTTAAGGATCGACTCAAGCAGTTGTACAACTTTGAGCAATTTTCGATTCCGGTCAAAAAGGGGGGACGGTATTTCTATCTCCATAATTCTGGACTTCAGAACCAACCCGTTCTCCATGTCCGAAACAGTGTGGATGGCGCAGGGCGTGTGCTGATCGATCCGAATCGCTGGTCAAAAGACGGAGCGACTGCACTGGCTGAATGGTCAGCATCCGACGATGGCAAGCGTGTGGCTTATGCGGTGCAGGATGGCGGCACGGACTGGCGCACGATTCGAGTGCTGGACGTAAACACGGGCAAGGTACTGGACGATGAGATCAAATGGGCAAGGCTTACCAACATCGCCTGGATCAAGGACGGGTCTGGCTTTTTCTACGCCCGCTTTCCTGAACCGAAGCAAGGCGAAGCGTTCCAGGCAGTTGCAGAAAATCAGACCGTTTATTTCCATCGGCTCGGCACGCCCCAGACGCAGGATCGACTGGTCTATGCCACTCCAGATCAGCCGACCCTAGTGCATACCGTTGACATCACCGCAGACGGGCGTTATCTCACGATCGTTTCCACGCCCGTTTCAGTCGGCAACAAACTGACTGTGGTGGATCTCCAGAGCGCCGACTGGAAACCCCGTAAGCTGGTCGATAAGCTCGATGATGAATGGAGCGTCGTCGGCAATGTGGGGACGAAGTTTTTCCTCAGAACCACTCAGGATGCGCCGCGCCGCAAGGTGGTGACGATGGATATCGCCGCTGCCGACCCAGTGATTACGGCTGTGCTGCCAGAGCAGGATGCGGTTATGGGCAATACGTCACTGATCAGTGGACGGTTGCTGGTTTCCTCTTTCGTTGACGTGAAGACGGAGATTCGACGCTACACATTGGATGGCAAGGCGGATGGTGTGGTGAAACTGCCGGGTATCGGCACGGCTGGCGGTTTTAAGAGTGACGAGGATGATCCAGAAACCTTCTTCATCTTCACCAGCTTCAACACTCCAGGCATGATCTATCGATACGATGTCGCCAGCAACACGGCACGGGTGTGGGCACAACCCAAGGTAGCGATCGATCTCAACCGAATCGCAGTCGAGCAGCGGTTCTACAAGTCAAAGGATGGCACCCGCATCCCCATGTTTATCGTCCGGCGCAAGGATGTGACCGCAGCCGCACCGACCCTGCTCTATGCCTATGGCGGCTATGGAATCCCGATGCTTCCCGCTTTCTCGCCGGAGGCTCTGGGGTGGGTCGAACAGGGTGGAGTGTACGCGATCGCCAATATTCGCGGCGGCTCCGAATATGGCAAGGCATGGCACGAAGCGGGTCGTCGTCAGAACAAGCAGAACGTCTTCGATGATTTCATCGCGGCGGGCGAGTATCTCAAGGCAGAGGGCATCACGCCCCAAAATGGCTTGGCGATTCAGGGCGGATCGAATGGCGGACTCTTGATTGGTGCAGTGGTCAATCAGCGACCGGATCTGTTCGCCGCTGCACTGCCCCAGGTTGGTGTGATGGATATGCTCCGCTTCGACCAGTTCACAGGTGGGAAATTATGGTTAGACGAATATGGGTCTCCGTCACAGGAAGCGGATTTCCGTAACCTCTTGAGCTATTCGCCTTATCACAACATCAAGTCTGGCAAGGCATACCCCGCAATTCTCGCCACGACTGCCGACACCGACGATCGCGTCGTACCCAGTCACACCTTCAAATATGTCGCTGCGCTCCAAGCGGCGGAGATTGGTGACAAACCTCACCTTGCCCGCATTGAGACGCGAGCGGGACATGGAGCGGGCAAGCCCATCGACAAGACCATTGAGGAAACAGCGGATATGTGGGCTTTTGCCGCTCACTGGACAGGGCTGGATGTAAACGATCGAACACGGTAACGGAACATCCCGGTGAACGGGTATGAAGCAACACAGGAGGTCGATATGCGGTATGAAAATCGATTTGCAGGTGGCCTCCCACCCTACACCCCAGTTGTTGAAGCTATGCCACGCCTCTGACCCCCCAGTCCAGAATCGACTGCATCAGGTAATTTCCTGCCAGGGAAGGTAAGAGGCAGCGGTTTTCGGAGTTGTTGTGAAACGTGGTTTGTGCGTTTGTCAACGAGCTGTACTAAAGTTTGCAGCCAGCTACCAACTTTAGTTAGAGTGAACCCTCTCTTTTAGGTGGGTTGATACATCAATCGTGCGATTGGGCAAAAGTGCCAACTCTGCATGGACGACAAGCCGAAGCCAACTCCGTATATTGAACTCATACAAACACAGAGAGCAACTGAGTTGCAGCTTTTGAGTTTGCTTTACATCCATTACGCAAAGAGAGTTGTCGAGCGATCGCTTGCGGTACGTCTTGTTTCTCTCAGAAGTAGCAGTGAGCCAGAATTGAGTCGCAGTTCCTTATTCGTTCCATCTGCAACACAGGAGCATAAACAAGGTGTGTTAAATGCCACTGTAGTGCTGGTGTTGTATGGGAACGATTAAAATTCCCAGAGTGCGGACGTTGCTGACAGCCATCATTACCGCAAGCCACTGAGCTTTTTACTTTTTAACCCTCGTGAGTTTCCTACGGAGGACTATTTTATGGCAGCCATTCCCTTGTTGATCAAAGATGACATTGAGCGTTTAAGTGCTTCAACTCAGATTGATTCTTTTGGTGTTTTTCCCGTGAATCAAGCGTTTACGGCTGTTGCACAAGAGGTTGTGGCATTGCTAAAGCAGACTCACCCTTTTCAACCTGACAGCATCAATCGTCTTGAGAAAACCTACAGTCAGCCAGAAACCATTATGATTCGGGCGATCGAGCCAGAGTACAAGCAAGCCATTGCGATCGAGCCTTTAACGGTGCGTGAGCTAGAAGTATTGCAACTAATTGTGGATGGACACAATAATCCCACAATCGCTAGAAAGCTCCACATCACGATGGGAACCGTGAAAACCCATGTTCGTAATATTTTGAAGAAGCTCTACGTGAACGATCGTACTCAAGCTGCAATTCGTGCTCTTCGCTCCGGCCTGGTTCATTAGCTCGACTGTCGAAAACACCGTTGATATACAGCTAGTTTCAAGCCTTGTGCTCCCTAGTCGAAGTGGTGCCTAACTCTGGTGGCGTCATTGCTATCGACCAAGTTCAGCTTATTCTCCACGTTCTAAATTTGGATCTTTCTCAAAGACGGAGAGCAAAATTATGTATGCAATTTCATCTTCTAATCGTGATCGATCGCCATCTGAGTCTCGTCAGCGCAATCGTAGTCGCGGTGTCATACTGTCGAAGCAGGGATGGCAGAAATTGACTCAAGCAGGTGTCCTTCATGATCAGTGGGGGAATCGTCACACCTATGAGAAGTTAAGTGAACGATCGCTCCTCAACGATCGCACCATCAGTCGCATTCTTAGTTGTGAAGTGAGAGTAGACAAGCGTTCACTGAAAACCTTCTTTGCAGCGCTTGGCTTACAGCTTCATGGCGATGATTATCTCGCTGCTGTCGGTGCTCCCGCTGATCAGACCATTGACAGTCTTTCGCACTATCTCAATTCGACGATTCATAGTGCTGAGACAACTTTGTCACATCAGGAATTGATGAGACTCTATCAACGGTTGAAACAGGATTTAAGTCATCTTTCTCATTTACTCCGTCTACACGAGATGAATGAAAGCATTTCTTTGCAATGATTTCTAACTGCTTGTTTTTGACGAAGCTAGCTACACGATCCAATTAACCATCAACACATTAAGGAGATTGACCATGAAATTCCACACCCTTACCATCAATGTAATCTTGTCGATCGCTGCTACCATTGGCATCCAATCGGCAACGCATGCTTCCACTAAATACGATGTCCTTGCCAAGCAAATTGGGTTACAAACAGCTCAGCCTCAACCCGCTCAATCTCAAGCAGTGCAGTCACAGGCAACTCAATTAGAACCGCAAGCTGCCAATAGCGCCGTTAATCAAGAAGGGCAAACCTTCTTTAGTCATCCTCCACAATTAATGCGCGTCGCTGCATCTCAAATTGGAGAAGACACCCCTTCCACTTATGAATTCACGCTGACCGTACCTAAAGATGCTGGGCAACCCTTGAAAGCAGTCAAAATTGCCCAGGCTACCAATGTGGAAACCGTCAAATTTAACGTCAGCAACAGCAAAGCTTTTGTGGGCGATCGCTTGACAGCCAGTGCTCAAATCCGGTTAGCCAGCGTTGGTGGTGAGACACCTACCAACCCAGGTGACGTGACCATTGTATTTGATCAACCAGTGCAACCCGGCAGTACAGTCACAGTGGCGCTTGCAGCCCAGCAAAATCCCAGTTGGGGTGGGGTGTATGAGTTTGGTGTAACCGCTTATCCAGACGGAGAGAATGGGCTGGGTCAGTTCTTAGGCTATGGACGCATCAATTTCTACGGGAACTCAAATTGAGCGAACGTTGATGTTGCGTTTCTAGCGATGCATTGGAGGTTGGATGGATTGAAACAATGCTCCAATCCATCCTGCCACTTAGTAACCTTAAGAATACCAATGCCATGACTCACTATGACTACATTGTAATTGGTGCAGGCTCAGCAGGTTGTGTCGTCGCCAATCGTTTGACTGAAGACAGTGACACAACCGTATTGCTCCTCGAAGCAGGCAAGCCGGATACAAAACCGGAGATTTACATCCCGTCGGCATTCATAAGTCTACTGGGTTCCGAGGTGGACTGGGCGTACTTTTCTGAGCCAGAGCCATACCTGAATGATCGCAAAATGTTTTGTCCCCGTGGCAAAGTTTTGGGTGGCAGCAGTTCCATTAATTTCATGATGTATGTCCGAGGTCATCAGCACGATTATAACCACTGGCAGTCTCTGGGAAACCCCGATTGGAGTTACCAGGATGTCTTGCCCTACTTCAAGAAATCGGAGCACCAGCAACGCGGAGCCTCCAAATATCATGGGATTGATGGGGAGCTGAGCGTCACTGATATTAAGCCTTCTGCTGTAGTTTCCCAACGTTTTGTCGATGCCTGTGTCGCAATGGGTTATGACTATAACCCCGATTTCAACGGGGCACAGCAGAAAGGGGTGAGTACCTATCAGTTGACAGTCAAGGATGGGAAACGACACAGTGCAGCGACGGCTTTTCTCCTACCCATTCTCCAGCGTCCCAATTTGACTGTGACAACAGGTGCGTTGGTGACTCGGTTGCTGTTTGAGGGTATTCGCGCTGTTGGAGTGGAATACCTGCATGAGGGCACGCTGCACCAAGTGCGAGCCGATCAGGAAGTAATTTTAAGTGCAGGTGCCTTTGATTCACCGAAACTACTGCTGCTATCTGGCATTGGGAATGCAGATTATCTGCAAGCGATGGGAATTTCAGTTGTGGCTGATCTGCCCGGTGTAGGTCAGAACCTACAAGATCATATTCTTGTCTCAGTGGTGTATGAGGCAACGCAAGCGGTACATCCTGATATCACCAGCAATGGAATCGAAGCTGGCTTGTTTCTGCATAGTGAGGGCAATCTGAAACCCGCACCCGACTTGCAATTCTTCTTTGGTCCCATTCAGTTCTTACCACCAGGTTATGCCCCAGCAGAGTATGGCTTCACGGGTGCTGTCTCTTTAACGCGTCTCCACAACACGGGCAGTGTCAGTTTACGTTCCCTTGATCCCAATGATGCATCGATGTTTCGGATGAATTATCTGCAAAGTGAAGCCGATGTGCAAAAGCTAGTGGAGGCGCTTAAGTTAATGCGCCAATTACTGCATAGTGATGGCTTTGATGAGTTTCGCGGCATGGAACTTGCTCCGGGTGCCCAGGTTCAAAGTGATGCTGACCTCGAAGCTTACATCCGGGCTGCTGGCAGTACAGTGTATCATCCAGTCGGTACTTGCAAAATGGGCACTGACACAATGGCGGTAGTAGACCCGGAGCTGAGAGTACATGGGATTGAGGGAGTGCGCGTTGTGGATGCTTCCATCATGCCAACCATTACTACAGGAAATACGAATGCACCGACCATCATGATTGGTGAGAAGGCGGCAGATTTAATTAAAGTGGAGCGTCCCTCGCACAGCCTTCTCAAGATGCACGCATCGATCTAGAAAGCAGAATTCTTTTCCAAAAGTTTATCGAACACGTCGCTTTAGCATTAGGTCTCGATGACTACTGGCACTGATGGCATGAACACCTACTTCATCTGAGCCGCAAGCTTGGGCATTCACAACACAATTCATTCATTAGAAGGAGCACTTCCATGACACAATCATTCTGGCTTATGGGTTCTCGCTTGACCATCGTCGCCGACCACACTGCGACTGATGGTAAATATGACCTGGTTGAGGGCTATTTCCCTCCTGGTTCGCAGACTCCACCCCATCGCCATACACGCTATTCCGAACAACTCTATGTGTTAGAAGGAGAATTCACGGTCTGGATTGGTAAGAACAAGGTTGTGCTAAAGGTAGGTGAAAGTGCTTTGATTCCGATGGGCATCACCCATGTTGTTGCTGCACTTAGTGATCGACCCGCTCGCGGGTTAGTCGTTGCCTCGCCCAGTGCTTTTGCTCACTTCGTTGAAGCAACAGGGACGCTAAACGAGAATGAGGCACCTGACCTGGAATTGCTCAATCGCATCTCTACCGAAATTGGCGACGAAATTCTGGGTGTACCCGGAGATTTGCCCACTGCATGACGTAATGTCAGCTTAAAAGGAGGTTTAGGTGAACACTGAATACTACGATGACCTTATTATTGGTGGCGGCAAAGCGGGTAAAACCCTGGCACCCGCGCTCGTTGCGGCTGGGCGTAAAACCGCTCTGGTGGAGCGCAGTTTAAACATGATTGGTGGCGGTTGCATCAACATTGCTTGCATTCCCACAAAGACGATGGTGGTGAGTGCAGAGGTTGCTCATACTGTGCGGCACAGTGCGACTTATGGCGTGAACACCAGCATACCCACCGTTGATTTAGGTGCCGTCATTCAACGCAAGCGATCGGTGGTGAAAGCGGCGCGTGCCATGAACTTGCACACGTTAGAAACCGCTCTCGATCACGATCTCATCATTGGCACCGCGCGGTTTGTCGCTCCTAAAACCATTGAAGTAGCAATGGTAGAGGGCAGCACGCGACACCTCACCGCCGAACGGTTGTTTATCAATACGGGTACGCGACCGTTGATTCCATCGGTGCCTGGACTCAAAGAAACCGGGTTTCTCACGAGTGAATCAATCATGGAGTTGGAACAATTGCCAGAGCACCTGATCGTGCTTGGCAGTGGTTACATTGGGTTAGAGTTTGCTCAAATGTTTCGGCGCTTTGGCTCTCGCGTGACCGTGATTGGGCAACGGGGACAAATTTTATCTCCACAAGATCCTGATATTGCCCTTGCCGCTCAAGCATTGCTCGAACGAGAGGGTATTGATTTCTTGCTAAACGCAAAGGTGCTGTGGGTCGATCGTGCGGGTCATGACACTCTGCTGCAAATTCAGGTTCTCGATCGCACGATCACGCTTCAGGGGTCTCATTTGCTTGTTGCGGTCGGTCGTGCGCCCACCACTGACACCTTAAATTTAGCCGCAGCGGGTGTCGCAATGGGTGAAAGTGGCTTTATCCAAGTCAACGATCGTCTGGAGACAAGCGTACCGGGCATTTGGGCGTTGGGCGACATTAATGGCGGACCACAATATACCCATGTGGCGCTCGACGATTATCGGATTATCAAAGCAAATTTGATTGATGGGGACAACCGCAGTACCAGCGATCGTCCCATTCCATCGTGTCTATTCATTGATCCAGAACTGGCGCAGGTGGGGTTAACTGAAACCGCCGCTCAGCAGCAGGGGTATGACATTCGGGTAGCAAAGCTAGATGCGTCCGCCGTTCCACGTGCCAGAACCCTCGGTCAAACGGATGGATTGCTGAAGGCGATCGTCGATGCAAAGACCGATCGCCTTCTAGGCTGTTCACTGTTCTGTCATGCCGCAGGTGAAATGATTTCGACGGTGCAGATGGTGATACAAGCTCAACTGCCCTACACCGTTTTGCGTGATGGTGTGTTAACCCATCCCACGATGACTGAGGGATTGAATTTACTGTTTTCAAAGCTGTGAGGCAGCAATTCAGGCACTCGTTTCAGATTCAAACCCAATAACATAAAGGAGATCACGCCATGAACACGCTCATCCGCAGGAATAGTATTCGTCTGTTTTTGATCGCCGCCCTTTCACTGGGCATCATCTTGATCACGTCCTTGGGAACCATCTTGAACCCTGCAAGCGCACAAGACGGTAAGCCCACCGTAGTCCTTGTTCACGGCGCGTTCGCCGAGTCTGCCAGTTGGAACGGCGTCTTGACCAGGCTGATCGCAAAAGGATACCCAACGATCGCCGCCGCCAATCCTTTGCGCGGAGTCAAGAGCGATGCGGATTATGTCGCCAGCATCCTCAAAAGTATCGAGGGTCCGATCGTGCTGGTCGGGCACTCCTACGGAGGATCGGTCATCACCAATGCGGTCAAGGGCAACCAGAACGTGAAGGCACTGGTCTACGTGGCTGGTTTTGCTCCTGAGACGGGTGAGACTGCCCTCGGACTCTCCGGTCGTTACCCAGGTAGCACGCTTGGTCCCACGCTTGCGCCACCAGTCGCGCTGCCTGATGGCGGAAAGGATTTCTACATCCAGCAGTCCAAGTTTCACGCTCAGTTTGCGGCGGATGTGCCCGTCGCCGATGCGAAGCTGATGGCTAGCACCCAGCGACCAGCGACGGACGTTGCGTTTAACGAGGCATCCGGCGCGCCTGCATGGAAGTCCACCCCGTCCTGGTTCATCTATGGCAGCCGTGACTTGAACATTCCAGCAGTGGCGCATGCGTTCATGGCGAAGCGCGCCAACTCAAAGGAGACGATCGCCGTGAAGGGTGCGTCGCATGTGGTGATGATTTCCCATCCCGATGCCGTTGCCAAGATCATTGAACACGCTGCGACCGCGAAATAGAGGGGTATTAACATCATGAACAAATTAGACGAAAAAGTTGCGCTGGTTACGGGTGGCACTAGCGGTATCGGTCTTGCCACTGCCAAGCGTTTTGTTGCTGAAGGTGCCTATGTCTTCATCACGGGACGTCGCCAAACTGAATTGGATGCCGCTGTGAAAGAGATTGGCAAAAACGTCACGGGTGTGCAGAGTGATGCCTCTAAGCTGGCAGATCTCGATCGCCTGTTCGCCACAATCAAACAAGAGCAAGGGCATCTCGATGTAATCTTTGCCAATGCGGGTGTTGGTGAAGTCGCCCCGCTTGGAGCCATCACCGAAGAACACTTTGACAAACTATTCAATACGAATGTCAAAGGTCTGCTGTTCACCGTGCAGAAGGCGCTGCCTTTATTACCGGACGGTGCTTCCATCATCTTGAACGCCTCGATTACTTCCATCAAAGGTACTCCAGCCTTCAGCGTTTACAGCGCGACCAAAGCGGCTGTGCGATCGTTTGCCCGTAATTGGATACTCGACCTCAAAGAGCGCCATATTCGGGTGAACGCTATCAGTCCTGGCGTGGTGCCGACTGCTGGCTACGATCACCTGGGGCTGAGCGACGAGCAATTGAAGGAATTTGTGGATAGCCAAGCCGTTACCATCCCCTTGGGACGAGTTGGCACGCCCGATGAAATTGCCAAAGCCGTTGTCTTTCTCGCGTCAGATGATAGCAGCTTTGTGAATGGCATTGAGCTATTTGTGGATGGCGGGATGGCACAGATTTGAAGCATTCTAAAGCGATCGCAAATATTCTGGATTGGATAATGATGAAGAAACTCTAGCAACCTTATCAGGACTGACGCAGATTGAATTGAAATCCGCCCCCCGTCCTCCAATTTATAGCCCTAGCGGGCATACAAGAAAGGGGGAGTAAGCGATCCAAGTCCCCCAATTTTGGGGGATTTAAGGGGCAAGTGCGTAAGTCCTGCTTATCTGAAAGGGAAACATGACTCAAAAAACATGGCTCATTACTGGTGCTTCACGGGGATTCGGAGCCGCGATCGCAAAAGCAGTTTTGGCAGCGGGTGACCGATTAATTGCCACTGCTCGCAATCAGGCTGATCTGCAACATGGCACCAATCAAGACGTGATGGCACTGAGCATGGATGTCACCGATGAGGCTCAGGTGAAAGTCGCGATCGCAACCGGGCTGGAAAAGTTTGGACAGATCGACGTGTTAGTCAATAATGCTGGATTCGGCTTGCTCGGAGCGATCGAAGAGTGCAGTGCCGAAGAGGTTGAGCGCGTTTATCGCACCAATGTCTTTGGGTTGCTGAATGTTACTCGTGCAGTACTACCCAGTATGCGTCAGCACCGCTCTGGACACATCATCAATTTCTCGTCGATCGGTGGCTATCGATCCTCTCCGGGGTGGGGCATCTATTCCTCGACCAAGTTTGCCGTCGAAGGTATTACCGAAGCCTTGTATGGCGAGTTAGCCCCGTTAGGGATTCACGCGACAGTGGTTGAGCCAGGATACTTCCGCACCAATTTTCTAGACAGCAGTTCGCTACGTCAGAGTGCAGCGCAAATCTCTGATTATGCTGAGACGGTCGGTAAGACCCGCAATATTGCGGCTGAACGGAACCATCAACAGCCAGGAGATCCCACCAAGCTCGCCCAGCCATTCTTGAGCTTGTCAACGCAGATGATCCACCCTTGCGCCTGCCTCTGGGCACGGATACGCTTCAAGCAATTGCCGAGAAGAACGCTTACGTTGAGCAAGAGACCGCAAAATGGCGAGCTTTAGCTGAGTCTACCAACCTATAGATAAGGGTTTGAGGAGTCCATTGCTATGACTGCAACGAATGGCATTATCAGCCAATCCAGCCCCTATTCAGTCGATGAAACCATCGATCGCTTAGTCGCCGTTCTTCAAGCGAAAAATATCACCATTTTTGCCCGTATTGATCAACAAGTAGAAGCCGAAAAAGTGGGACTCAGTCTACGTCCCACACGATTATTATTGTTTGGGAGCCCAAAAGCCGGAACGCCGCTGATGGTAGCAGAACCGACGATCGCCCTCGATTTACCCTTAAAAGTGGTGGCATGGGAAGCGGCTGATGGCAAAGTCTGGCTGGGTTACAACGATCCCAATTATTTGAAGCAGCGGTACTCTCTTCCCGATGAGTTGGTGAAAAACATTGATGTTGTTGCACCGCTCATCCATCAAGCATTTCTTTAGACATCTACTCACTGGAATCGACCATCATGACTGACTACACCCCGATCGCCACCACTGCCTCAATCCAAAGCGCCAGAGACATTATCGGTTCATCCCCGTTAGTTGCGATCGACAACGAAGCACCTGCCAAGCTAATTGTCGACCCACCCCTGCCCGAACCACTGGCTCAGGGGCGCGTCTTCATCCAGTACCGGACAGAGAACTTGCGCGTGTTGCCCGTGTTCGGTAAAGGTGCCCTCGACGTATCGCCGCGCATCGGACATCTCCACATTACTGTTGATGATTTACCGTGGCACTTTGTCGATGCCAGCGGCGAAACAATCATCCTGGTCGGACTGGAACCAGGTCCACACAAGGTGCTGATCGAACTGGCTGACCCTACGCATAAAGTCATCACCAGTGAAACAGTAGCGTTCACGCTGCCGTAAGAACAGTTTAATGTCATCAACATAGCTTTCAGTTTTGGGGCTGAAGCGCTTGAGATGAAGCGATCGCGTTGCTAAAAAATTCCACGATTGCTGCCAAACTCTATATCATAACGATTAAAAGAATGACGGCTACAGATCAATCGGTGGGTAGGGGCAAAGCAATGCCTTGCCCCTACAGGATGTGTCGCATCTTCAATTCAAATTGGTATCATCTAGGGGACGGTGAAGACTCATGTTTGCACTGTTTTGAGGAAGCGCTACGTTGAAGATCGTACCCAGCCATCCGATCACTCCGGGCTGGTCTTGCCCACTAGTCAGGATGAAACACTATGGTTCTTGCTCCTAATCAACTTCCCCTCATTGATCAAGACGATTATCATCTCTTACGACAACTGCGAGAGCGGGAGCCTTCTCAATCATCCCCACAAGTCCGGTTAACTTTAGGCCAGCGTCTCTCTGATAAAGTTGCTGCGATCGTGGGTTCTTGGCGATTCATTACGATTCAAAGCGGAATTTTAGTCATCTGGATTGTGCTGAATGTCACAGCGTTCATTCAACACTGGGATCCTTATCCGTTCATTTTGCTGAACCTGGCACTGTCGTTTCAAGCGGCTTATACTGCGCCCATTATTATGATGAGCCAGAATCGGCAGGCAGAGGTCGATCGCCAGAATGCTAGACATGACTACGAAATTAATATGAAAGCAGAGTTGGAGATTGAACTACTGCATGATAAGTTCGATCGCCTGGAGCGGTTTTTTACGCAAGAATCCGATACTATCAAAGCGATGCAGCAAGAACAACTCGATCGGCTTGAAGCCATCATTGCGAAGCAAGCAGGTATAGCTTCTCACTCTGGCTTTTCTGATGACAACGACTTACATAAGTGATAATTTTAGCGGCATGATGCAACCGAACTGGCAACTCTGCCAAAGCTAGCGGTTTTCCACTAGAGCAAAGGTCACAAAATGAATCGATCGCACTTAAAAGCAGAAGTTTTAACAGGCAGTCTTTTGAGTGCGTTGCTTTGTACCAACCGATCGCCGCTCAAGTCGTTCCTATTACTCTGGCAGCTTGGGTATTGATTGCTGTTCTAGAGTTGGTTAACGATGCCTGGTTTGTCTATAAAAATTTCTACGGTTCTTGGAACCGCTCAATGTTAAGGACGTAATGGAATTCTTGCTTAACTACGCAAATTTGCATGGTCAGAAATGTGGGGTGGTTACACAATCTAATACATAGCAGTTTTGATTGATTTGTAATTTGAGCATCTTGCCCGAACAAGCTAGAAGTCTCTCTTACTCTCTTCAAAGCTTTTGCAACATAGCCGTTTCCCGCGAAGGGAGCTAACAATGGAATCACCTGACACATTAAGCAACGTACAGAGGCCTGTTCAACAGGGTGGACAAGACCCAGAATCATCAATGGGAGTTCTGGAAAAGAACAAACCTGAGATTAAACCTAATCAGCCTGAGTTGGGACTTCAAGAGCCAAGCGCGGTTGAAAAGAGCGGGGAGGTTCGGCGGCGGTTACTTCCCGTTGAGGTGCTGTTGATCGCGTTTGCCCTGTGGGGAGTGTTTGGGAAGATTCCCAATCGGGCTGAGGGACGTGCAGGGATTTTGATTCCTCGTTCCAGCATTGCGATTCAACCGCGCGAAGGAGGGCGGGTATTGGCGCTGAATATTCGACCGGGTGATTCTGTCAAGAAAGGGCGGGTATTAGCCACACTGGAGTTTCCTGAACTGGAGACAGAATTACAAGATAAGCGCGATCGCCTTGCAGACCTCAAGGTACAGGATCATCAAATTGGCTCTGTTCAAACGAGTCGTAGTCAGCTCAATGCAGGTACAGTGGAACAGAAGCGTCGGGCAAATTTGGGTCAAGTTGAATCGCTGCGGGTGCAATTAGCAAGCAACCAGAGTCAGCGAGAAGCGTACCTCGACCATCTCAAGTACCTGCATAACTTTAAAGCATCTACGGATGAGAGACTCTCTGCTTACGATAATCTGGCAAAAGAGGGGGCTGTTCCTCGGATTGGCTTCCAACCCTATTTCTTTCAGTTCAGTCAACAAGAAGTTGCCAATTCTGTGAATCAGACGCAAGTCGCCCTCGATCGCCTCAAGGGAGAAGATGAGAGTCTAAGAGCACAGATGCAAAGCCTGACAGCAGCGAACGAGGCACTGACGACCGAGAAGCGCAGCATCGACTTGCAAGATACCGTCAGTGATGTCACTCGATACAATGCGATCTCTGATCAACAACGAGACATTAATACCTTACAAGCCGAAATTCGTGCCAACAGCCAGGTCGTGAGTCTTTACGACGGTAAAGTTGAGGAAATCTCGGTTAATTCAGGTGAAGTCGTGCCTCCGAGTGGTCGCATCGGCAGGTTGGCAGTTGATAACTCCAGTACCAAAGTCAACGTAGTGGCACTGTTCAAAGTGGGTGATGCGAAACAGTTAGCACCAGGAATGGCAGTCGAAGTCATTCCTGATCTGTACGATCGCGAACGCTATGGTGGCATCGTTGCAAAAGTCATTGAGATCGCTCAACAGCCAGTCACCGCGTCTGAATTATCCAGTTTGGTCGGCAGCCAGGATCTGGCAGAGAAGCTGCTATTAGGACGCGATAAGGACGATCGCGATAAGCCTCAACCGTTAAACGCCAGCGTGACGAAGGTCATCCTGGAACTCCAAACTGATCCTCATACGCCCAGCGGCTTTAAGTGGACTGAAGGCAAAGGAGCGCCCAGAGCAATTACCGACGGGACAACGGCTGATGTCAAAGCTGTGATCGAAGAGCGATCGCTGTTCAGCTACTTGACTCCCGCTTTTCGTTGGATTACGGGAGTATATGGACGCTAATTTTAAGTGAAACCTTACTGGAGTTGGATACCATGCAACATTCTAAAAGACGAACAAAGTGGTGGGGTTGGTGGCTGAAGTGGTGGGACATTGCAGCTGCGATCGTATTTATCTTAATGGTCTTTAGTGAGCCACCCCAGCTTTGGTTCTGGTTGGTCTCATTTTTTGCGCTGCTTCTCTATTCCGTTGAACGCGCCATTAACGGTTAAATTGAGGTGCAACTTCTTTGAACACTCAATACTTAACAATCATCAAACAGGGATTGAAATTTTCCCTGGGTGCCGCCCTGTTGGGTAACTTCTTCTGGCATCGGGCAGACGTATTAGATAACTCTGTTTACCCGATTTTTGGCTATGTTTCTGTCCTGATTGAACCCGCCGTAGGGGGCGCAATCGTCGCGGGGTTGGGGCGGGTTGGCGGCAGTGCTCTAGGTGGATTTATTGCGGCTCTTTTGGTGAGTTCATTTGGCCTCTATGGCTCAGGCTTATTTATCATCCCGCCGATTACTTACATTCTATCTGCCTTCATTTGTGAAACCTATCGCTGGCAGGCAGCCTATTCACAAGCAACATTGCTGGGAACGCTGATTGCAATGCGAGCAGTTGGGACATCAAGTCAGCAAGATATATGGCTGTATCTTAGATCGCGTCTGATTGATAACTGGATTGGCATTGCGGTGGGAATTGTCGTAACCCTGCTGTTTTGGCGACAGGATACTCGCACCGAGTTAACCAAAAACTTGAAACAGTTTTTGCAGGGTGTACCTCATTTGTTTCAAGGAATCGTTAATCAGTATGCCACGTCTTCCCAGTTGGAGGCCGAAAATAATCATACTCCCCTTCTTTCCACCTTCGTGCCGCCAGCTTCGCTACTCGATCGGCTGACAAAAACCACACAAGCCAGCCTGACAACTTTGACAAAAGCTGCAACTGAATTTCAGAGTCAGACACTCACAGAGGAGAATTGGAGTGCAATTTTAACCAGTCAAAACCAGTTGTCTCGACAATTGGCGGATATGTTAGTTCTGGCTGATCAAAATGAGCAAACGTTAGCTCGTCAGTTTAGAGTTGAACTCAATCAGTTTACTCAACATTTAGAAAAAAGCTGTGATCAGTTAAGCACGATAGCGAAGCGCTGCTACGTTCGCGCAGCGTCTCGCAGAGAAGCGCAGATCGCCCATCCATCCTATCCTTTTAATCCTGATTCTGAACTAGAGCAAGACTTAGTCATTATCAATGATAAACTGAATTACCTGCGCTCCACTGGAAAAATTGGCGAATACAACATTTCAGAAACATTGCGATTCTTTCAATTGCTCCAGCTTCTGAACCAATTTACCCAAGAGTTGCGATCGCTGCAAAATCGACTGCTCTATAAAGCGAATGTTGCTGCAACCCATCAACGCAGGAGGCTTTTGACCTTTCCGAAGCACAGGTCTATATCGATGAAGCGGGCGATCGAAATTGTGGGTATGGGTATGGCGATCGGAATGGTCATCGCCATTGTTCACCATATCGATTTTCCCTATCCTTCTGCCTATGAGCAAGCGGCTGAAGTGATTATTGTTGCCCTCATTACAATGCTCGTTCAACCGACACGGGGAAAGGCGATCGCGCTCAGTCTGGCAGCCGTCATTTGTCTCTGGCTCAGTCTCTTCTTGATCTATCTCTTCTCTATTTCCTTTGGCTATAATCCCATCACCTGCTGTGTAGTTTATTTTTTCATTTATGTCTGCTGTACCTTACTGGGATTTACCCCGATTGCTCGTGTGGGTGCCATTATTGCAGCCAATTGGCTCGCAAAAGACCTTTTCCCGTTCTTTTATCAGGGACTGGCAGCGGTGGCAATTGCTATTCCCTGTGGCGTGTTGATTGCTTTATTGATTACAACCGTATTCATGGGTGGCTCTGCTGCAAATGAATTAGAAAAGAGTTTTGCTCAAACCTTTAAGCAATTTGGACAACTCTATCAATCCCTGTTAACAACATATCTTCAGGGTGCAACTCCATCCCTAGAAAGCACTCAACTGAAAGCAACCCTGGCAAAGACGATTGCTCAACATCCAATGGGTTTAAAGATTGCGGGTCTTGAGGAAGGTTCGAGTGGACTGGCAACCAAGCATAAAAATCTTTGGAATTTCTTGCTGGGTTACGAACAAATGCTTTTTGCCCAACTTGAAACATTAGTAGATGAATTGCAACAACCGATGCCCGATGCGATTCGACAACAGTATTTATCAGAACTCCAGGCGATCGCTCAGCAAACGGTCGATGCATTTAATCAACTATCGGCAATGATTACCGCTCCAATGCTCCTACAATCTTCTCAGGTCTCCTCCTTAGCTCAGGAAATTGAGTCGATTGCACAGCAGCTTTTGAGCCAGCGAGTTGAAAGTCGCAGCTATCCCCTTGAACAATTAATCGCGTTCAGTTCCACCTTTATAACGATGAAAGCGATCGCCAGTAATCTGAACCGAATGAGCCAGACTCTGCCAACCTATGCTCAGTAGAGTAACGTTTTAGATCTGTTGAACGTTTATGCCCCAGGCATCATAATCAGAACAGAGGTCACAACATGAACCGATCGCACTTAAGGGCACAGATTTTAACAGGCAGTCTCATCAGTGTGCTGCTTTGTGCCCAACCGATCGCTGCTCAAGTTGTGCCCGATACTACGTTGTCAGTGGGGGAGCGATCGCAAATCTCAGGCAGTCCCAATGTGCAAATTGATGGCGGAGCCAGACGTGGGGGCAATCTCTTCCACAGCTTCAGTCAATTTGCAGTGCCAACGGGCGGTTCTGCTTATTTCAATAATGCGGTTGCTGTGCAAAACATTTTTAGTCGTGTCACAGGTGGCTCAATCTCAAATATTGATGGTTTGCTTCGGGCAAATGGCACCGCAAATTTGTTTTTTCTCAACTCCAATGGGATTTTGTTTGGTCCGAATGCATCCCTCAATATTGGCGGTTCCTTTGTAGCGACGACTGCTAATGCGATCGGCTTCCAAAATGGTGAAGTATTCAGCAGCGATGCGGCGCAACCATTACCGAGTCAATTGCTCACGGTGAATCCCAATGCCTTTTTCTTTAACCAACTGACACCCCAACCCATCATCGTTCAATCTCGGTTTGACGAAAGGGTTTTCACGATCTCTAGTTTTAACGCCACGGGTTTGCACGTTCCCCCTGGGAAAAACCTATTGCTCGTCGGCGGATCGATTCAACTAGAGAGTGGAGAACCGTTTATTGCCACCAATCCTCCTGGACGACCTTTGCTGGTGTTTTTCACCTCTAGCATACAAGACGTGCAACCCGATGGTGGATGGTTAATGAGTCCAGGAAGCTACGTCGAGCTAGGGGCTGTGGGTGGGATAGGAACTGTTGGTTTATCGACGGTCAACGCTGATTGGCAACTCACGATCTCGAATGCAGTACCAAGAGCCAATATCTCCTTAAGCAACGGGAGTGGCATTTATGTCACAGGAGCCAGTGGCAGTATTAGAATGCTTGCCCAAAACATTGACATCTCCAAAAGCGTACTTCAGACTGGGATTCTCAAAGATTCAAGATTACCCAATAGCCAAACCGGAGATCTAGATCTCAATGCAACTGGCTCGATCGCACTGAGTATGAGCGCTCTGGAAAACAGTTTGTTTGGACAGGGAACGCTCGGTAGCATCAATCTCACGGCGAGCGATCGAGTCTTTTTAGATCGCGCGGCTATCTATAGTGGTGTGGAACCAACGGGTGTTGGTAACGCAGGTAACATCAACATCTCAACTGGATCGCTTGCTTTCAACAATCGTGCTAGTGTGCAGGCCTACACACAGGGACAGGGCAATGCAGGCAGTATTAATCTTAATGTCCGCAACATCACCTCTTTTGATAACGGCTCTGTGTACAATGTCAGCCGAACAGGCTTAGGTAACGCGGGCGATATTAACATTGCAACTGGATCGCTTTCTCTCACCAATAACGCTCAACTGACTTCCTTTCAGATCAAACCGGGGACCAATGCAGGCAGCATTAATATCACTGCTCGTGATACCGTTTCTTTCACACAGAACTCTGGATTAGCTTCCTACGTAAGTGGGTCGGGCAGGGCAGGCAGTATCAGTGTGAGTGCTTACAATACGGTTTCTTTAGATA
The DNA here is from genome assembly GCA_019358945.1 of Stenomitos rutilans HA7619-LM2. Classification (GTDB taxonomy): domain Bacteria; phylum Cyanobacteriota; class Cyanobacteriia; order Leptolyngbyales; family Leptolyngbyaceae; genus Stenomitos; species Stenomitos rutilans. Next base: position 35,775 of record JAHHIE010000009.1, read on the forward strand.
ACAGTAATATCATCAATTTCATCTTTGGTGGCACTGGTAGCGTTGGTGGTATCAACATCACAACCGGAGCATTTTCTCTCGCTCATGGCGCTCAACTGTTTTCCACCCTGATTGGGCAGGGCAATGCAGGCAGCGTCAATATTAATGCCCGCGATCGCGTCTCCATAGAGGGTGATTTTATAGAATACACGAATGGTGGACGCATCGTTAGATATAAAACCAGCGGTATCTTCACACAAGTAGCTCCAAGTTCTAAGGGTCAGGGAGGAGAGGTGTCAATCTCAACTGGCTCACTGTTTTTGACCAATGGGGGTGTTGTGAATACCTCTACTGCGGGGCAGGGAGATGCCGGCCGCGTCCTTATCAATGCGCGTGACGTACAGATCCGTGGCACAGCCCCTACGTTTACCGACTACAACAGTGAAGTGCTTACCTCGGTAATACCTGGCGCTCGTATCTACTACCGCAGTGGGGTGTATACCTCGGCGGCACCCAGATCAACGGGAAATGCAGGAGATGTCAGCATCAACAGCGGGACACTCTCGGTTGCCGATCAGGGGAGAATCAACACCAATGCACAGGGACGGGGCAGGGCAGGGAATATCCAAATTCAGGCGAACGATGCGGTTTCATTTGACCGGGGAGATGCCATCAGCACACTGGAGTCGGGGGCAGTGGGCAACGGAGGCAATATCGCCATCACGGCGCGATCGTTCTTAGCAACGAATGGTGCTCAATTGTCTGTCAGCACGGCTGGACAAGGAAATGCGGGCAACATCACAATCGAGGCTGACACCATTGGCATTCAAGACCGCGCCAACGTGACAGTGAGCAGTTTGAGTAGTGGTCGGGCAGGTATTTTGTTTGTTGATGCCGATCGCCTCTATCTCAACAACCAGGGCAGCATTCGGGCAGACACGACGGGAGGTGGAGGTGATATCAATGTGCGATCGCCTTTCATCCTCCTCCGCAACGGCAGCAACATCACGACCAACGCAACTGGAGCCAACATTCCGGGTGGCAACATTGGCATTGATACGCGCTTCTTAATCGCCGTGCTGAGTGAAGACAGCAATATCAGCGCCAACTCTGAGGACTTTCGCGGTGGCAACGTTCGCATCCATGCCTTTTCTCTCTTCGGCATTCAACCCAGTCCAGTCTCCACTCCCTTGAGCGACATCACCGCCACAGGTGCGACCTCGGCCTTGAGCGGCACCATCGATGTCATCACCGCAGGCATTGACCCGACCTCTGGCTTAGTCCAATTACCCACTGACCCAGTAGAACCTGGGTTGATTGCCCAGGGTTGTCCTGCTGACAAAGGCAACTCCTTCGTCATCACAGGTCGCGGCGGCTTGCCGCCTAACCCAGAGCAGCAGTTAGACGATGATGCGGAGTGGAGCGATCGCAAAATCCTCACAGTGGCCCAGGCAGGAGCTAGAGCGGGAGTCGGGAGTCGAGAGTCGGGAGAATTCAAAATTCAAAATTCAAAATTACCCTACACCCCAATTGTTGAAGCAAACGCAATGCAGGTGACTCCTACTGGCGAGATCTTTCTAGTTGCCAACGCATCTCACTCAACCGTGCAGAATTCGTTGTATCAACCAGTCGCCTGTTCGGGAAGCCACTAAACTACGCTGGGTTAGTGCTTGTTAACTTCCTGCCTAACTTATCAAACTTTGCTGGCTGAGTCTGAGATCATAAGCGACACTGAAATTCGAGCGTAAGTTGATTCAATTACTAATTATGTTTGGCATCTGATGCAATTCGGGTCTAATGACCTGAAGATAGATTTCTACACAGAAGAGTAATCTTGGTCACGATAATTTCTTGTCCATACATTTTGGTGGAAGCTAGTTGGCGATCGCAAATATTAATGGTTTAGCAAGAGGCAAATGTGATGTATGAGGCAACAATTCCTGATTCCACAATTCTTTGCCATCAGGCGTTTTGGCAAGTGAATTAATTTAGATTACCACTGTTTATCTTCCCTTTCCTGACATGAATTCTTCTCACCCTACAGTAATTGTTGGAGCAGGCTTCACGGGGCTTTTTACAGCTCTGCATTTGCGTCATCAACATGATCTGCGTTCGATTATTTTGATTGACCCACAAGAGCGCTTTGTTTTCAAGCCGATGCTATATGAATTGCTGACAGGTGAATTGCCAGAAGACACTGTTTGTCCGACTTATAAGGAGTTGCTGAAAGGCAGCAATATCAGCTTTGTGCAGGACAAAGTAGTGACGATCGATCTGCAAGAAAAGCGCCTCATGTTAGCTTCTGATGCAGACTATACCTATGCTCATTTGGTTCTAGCGGTTGGTAGCGTTCAAGGCTATTTGGGAACAGAAGGCGCACAAGAAAATGCTTTTGCCTTTCGGTCACGAGAGAATGCGATTGCACTGGAACATCAATTACGGGATTGTTTGCAGCGTGCCAGTCAAATGGCTAATGAAGCAGAACGGCGATCGCTGTTGGCCTTTGCTGTGGTTGGGGCAGGTCCAACTGGGGTAGAAATGGCGGCAACGTTAGCGGATTTGTTGCCTTATTGGTACGCTCAACTTGGTGGCGATATGCGTGAGATTCGCATTATTTTGATCAATCATGGTAAGACGATTCTTGCAGGAGATGTCAATGCAGGTTTGCAGGAGGATGCTCTCCACGCGTTCAGAACTCGTACAGTTCCCGTTGAGTTGATATTAGGTGCAGGCGTAAAGTCTGTTAGTGCAAACTACCTGGAGTATCAACCTGTTGACAGCACAGAGACCCAAAAACTACTGACGCAAACCACGATTTGGACAGCGGGTACTGCCTTGAATCCCCTTATCCAAAGCCTCAAGTCTCAAATTCTCGCAGACCATCTGGATAAGCATGGATTACCGCTCGTGACTCCAACTCTGCAACTGCTGGATTTTCCAGAGGTGTTTGCCGCAGGCGATTGTGCAGGCATGCAGGCACAGCCACTACCAGCTTTAGCACAGGTGGCCTATCAACAAGGCGCAACCATTGCCCATAATTTAATTGCACTTGCCAAAGGGGCAACTCCTAACCCAGCGCATGTAAATCTTCGCGGCACGCTAATGAAGTTGGGTTTGAACAACGGAGTAGCAAACCTGTTTGACAAAGTGCAGGTAACTGGCAAACCCGGCGATTTAATTCGCAATGCAACGTATTTGGAAATGCTGCCCACTCCAATACATGACTTTAAGGCAACCACCGAATGGCTGAAGGAAGAAACCTTCCACCACTACCATCGACCCAAATTGGAGCCAGAAACTCCTGCAAAATAGCCTCTTTCTACAGTTGAGCAACGAGAACTATCGCTGATGAAGTCCCTCGTCATCGCGCGATCGAGTGAGTGCACGTCCGCCACGAGGAAGTTGCCGCTTTTGCTGCGGGAGGCGAAGCGCAATTGAGCGGTCATTTAACCGTGTGTACGGGAAGTTGTGAACCCGGAAACTTGCACCTGCTGAACGGGCTATATGACTGCAACCGCAGCATGGCCCAAGAGCTAGACCTTGATCAAGACGTTGGTGCACGCGATGACTACTCAACTGCGTCAGGGCATTGCGGTGAGAAAATGAGTGATGGGCTTAGCGGGCGAGGTGGGATGCGATGAGGTCTATGTTATTGATGGACACAAAGGATAGCCTGAAGCGGTCAGAAAAAGGGACGCAAAGAAGGACGCAACCGCCTCAAGGGGGTACCCTTCGGGAAGTAAGCTACGGGGTCGCGGTGCGCTCACAAAGGAAAACCCACCGCTTTGCGGCATGATTGCACGAGGTGGCGCGGTAGTGATAGCACTGTCACCGCCTGCAGCAGCAGGCCGCCCAATCCTGCCCACATTGAGCAGGTTATGGTGCTTTGTACAGTTGACTTAACGTATCAGCACGCCTAGCCGCTTGGGCGAGTGCGTCTTGCGGGTGGGAAATTCGGCACTCGCTCTCTTTATGATTTGATCTAACTCACCTCAAACTGATTTCTGACGCGTTCCTCATTCTCTGCACGAAAGCCTAGTTCTAAGAGAGCTTTGTGAATCTTGGCTTTCGAGGGACGAACCTTCGGGCAGGTTAAGCCCAGTTCTCTGGCATTTTCAAACAGCTCCCGCATTAACAGATCCAGGGAGATAGCATCGGTATCTTCTGGGAAGTATTCCATTCTTCCTTCGTAAGCTAGTGTATACAGCTCCAGGTGATGCTTCCCCATCACTCTGGACAGTTTTCTAAAGGTTTCAGGTGTCGGACAAGTGCCCTTAAAGCAAGCTCCTCTTAGCCTTGGCTGAGGAACTCCAGCCAATTCAGCCAGACGATTCATGCTTATTCCCTGTTCTTCCAGGTATTGCAGGATGAATTGTCCTAGAGGAGAACAGTCTTCAGCTTTTATTTGCAACCTTGCTGGCATTGGTTTGCGATCGAGAAACTAATTACTAGCTTGAGGTGAGGACTCTCGAAGCTGGATAAATCATAAACTATTACTCCGATTGTAAGGTATCGTCAACTTAACTTGAGGGAGGCGGTAGAATACAGCATCATGCCTTGATTGTCTAGTTATGCCCATCGATTCTCATCATCGCTTCTCCACCAAAACTATTGGCTACGGCATCTAGCTCGATGACACCTTTCCGAGCAGCGATCGGGCTATTGAGAAAATGCTGCTCTAGCGTGGAGTGAAGTGACCGACGCATCCATTCGAGCATGGTGTCATCAGTTTACAGCCATACGCGAATTCAGTGCCCCATCCGCGCCCCTATTTAACAGATCATTGGCCTCTTGCCAAAGTTGAGAGCACCAGCCTGGGGCAGCACTCTTATTTGTGGCAAACGTTGGGGGCTGAGGGCAACATACTGGACAGTTAACCGCAACAGCATGGGGTACCGAGGCAACCAAGCAGTTTTTCCACAAACGCCTCAAGCCACAGGGCTTTGCACCTCGCGTAATCGTGACGGACAAGCTGAAAAGCTACGAAGCTGCTAAAAACGAGATGCTCAAGAGTGTCGAGCATCGACAGCACAAAGCTTTAAACAATCGAACGGAGGACTCGCATCAACCCATACGAACGCGAGAGCGCCATAAGCGGAAAGGTTAAGTCACTGGGGTAAGCCCAACGTTTTCTCGCTGCGTTTGAATCGATGCGAGACCATTTCCATCCGAAACAACATCAACTCACCGCTCATCATTACCACAAAGCCTCTCTCGCTAAACAATCAATGCTTGGCGAGAGAGGCTTAGCTGTGCCTAACTTTGAATTTTCGCTATTAGGTTGACAATGCTGTGGCGATCGCTCTCCTTATTTGAGAACTCGCTTACTTGCGGCGGTAGGGAACTGATTTTTCGATATCAATATTGACGGCTGAAATCCGCTGAGGCGCGTTACCCCGAGCATCAATACTCCGTGCCATATCGAGGAAGAGGGCCGGGTTGCCTGCTGTAAGCTTTTTCTCTTGGGGCTTATAGCCACGAACAGACGTTTGCCATACAAATTGTGGGAAACCAAGCTTAGCTCGATAGTATGCATCGTAGCGGGGAGACTTGATATTGAAAGGACGTTCGCCCTCTGCTTGACTGGGTAGTACCCGACGACGCTGATAGGGGAGCGTATCATACCCAAAGGCTTCAAGATATTCTTCACTATTGAGGAGCTCATCCACAAAACCTACGGTGCCTTTCGTAGCTACCACAATTGACCAGGCAATTTTTTCTCGCTCGCTGTAAACATCACGCCCCAATACTCGCTGCACAGTCTGCTCAACAAAACGGTAGTTGCTGTTGAGGTCATAGAAACTGCGCTTGTAAGTGTTAGAGAGCAGTAAGCCGCGAACGAAATCGCGGACGGTGATCTGTCCACTGCGAAGTTGGGATTCCAGGAATCGTTCTCGATCGGCGGCAAAGGCATGGAAGAAAATCTGACGATAAGCCGCTTCAATCAGAGCATCTGTATCTGCGGGGGAAAGCAAGTTCTCTGTAGAGTAGATCCTGGGCTGCTCGTCTCCAGGAACCTCATACCCTGACACCCGCTGATTTTGGCTAGCGGGGGAATATTCTAAAAGAGGAATTGTCACGCCTATAAATCTCCCTTTTCTCACGAAATCCTATCAAAGACACTCTTAATCATATAAGCATGAGGTCAGCATTATTCGCTTGAGTTTGATAAAAATTACATAACTTACAATTGGTAGCCTCGTTAAAACGGAACCGTTTCTTCAGGTCAGCAATGCGTTGCGATGGTTGAGCGACTCATTCAGATGGTTGCCGAATGAGTCGCTTAGCTTATTGGTTGAGGTGAAAAGCAGACGTTGGTTACCCTCGATCGCCGATCGCCCTTTCCCCTCGCCAAAACATCAGCGGATCTGGGGTTGGTAGACAACCAGGATAAAACCGCAGACAGCTTTCCATTCCAGGTTCATACGTGGGTGGCGCAATCTCTAAACCCAGACATACGTGATCCAGGGATTGCCCAAACTGGTGATGGTGCCCAGGAGAACCTGCATGGGCATGGGCGTATTCATGAGCAACTAGTAGCAGCCAATCTTCCGGTTCTACTCGACCCACATCGATCAAGATGGTCAGTGGCTGGGTCTGAAAATTACAGAGCGCATCAAGCCCAAACGATTGAGCTAGAGGAGCCGCAAAGATTTGGATCTCAGGTTGTTCCCAAGGGTGAAAACAGTCGTGGCAAGCCTGGAGATAGGCATTGAGTTGCATGTTTACAGCTTCAATATGGTTGCCAATCCAGGTACAGATAGAGACGCGGTGAGTCAGGTCATAGACCAGACAAACCATTTCAGGCGCTAAAGCCAGACTGCGAACTCCATACAGATAGTCCAACCCACGAGTAAATGGATCGGTAGAAGTTGTCATGATCAAGTTATCGGTCAAGATCTACCAACCAAAGAAAGAGAAGTGTTTTGTGGGTTCAACTGCGTTTTCAATCGGGTCAGGGGTGAGCTTTGAGCGGTCAGCCCCATTCAAGCCAGGGGCATTCTCTGACGCATCAGGGGTGCGAAATTCTGTACAGAAGGTGGCGGTGCTGAAACCACCAAAGCGTTTTACGGTGCTGGTGCGCATTCTCAGGCTAGGACCAGCGAACCAAAAGCGTTCGATCGAACTCATGGTTTCATACTCGGTTGTCAAAACTAACCCATCTTCATCATCCATGTGATACTGCCCCGCCACTGGGACAATTTCTGCATACCCCCGTTCTCGCAACAGGGTTCCCTGGCGAGGATGGTCGGCATCTGGAATGAGAGCAAAGACCGTAGACCCTTTATGGTTGTCATCGTCTCTATCCCATTGCATTTCACCTTTCCAGGAGACAAATGCGCCCCCGATCGCCCCTTGAGGGTCAACTTGATGGAGTTGGCAGATCTCAACAACTTTAGGATGATCGGCCCCAAGTGCCTCGACCTGAATCTCAGATTCGCCTGCTTCGACTCGCTTGAATGCAAGGTGGTGCGTCGTTCGTTGCGATCGCCAAACCCCCGTACTCAGCTGAAAAAATTCCATGACATCCATAGATTGCTATCTAACTCCGAACAACAACTTCAGCACGTTACGCCAATACCCTCTAAGAGGAAGATTCGCCAAGCTGGGTAACCTTATAGACTCTATGTTAAACCTGCTAGCGATATTCCCCACGAGTGAGCAGGGTCAAGCTGAATTCCCCAAATAAAGAGTAGTGTGGCGCGGCTTTATTCGAAAACGTCTAAAACGTCACACTTGTCAAGTGAGTGTAATGTTTGTTAATCTTAGAGTGATGGTGGTCAGCAAAATCGATGTCGTGTCATATCGGAGAGTAGAACGTATGAATATCCCACTGGAGTTGAGCCTGGAGCAAGAATTTAACCTCAAGCTATATCGAGAGCAGATTAAGGGTTTAAGCCCAGAAGAATCTCAAGAATTTCTTTTAGAGGTGCTGCGCCAGCTCATGGTAAAGGACAACATGATCAAGCACTTTCTCAAACGGAATTAGTTGAAACTTAGACGGTTGAGTCAGAAACGCGCTTAGACCTCCGCATTTGCTTCTTGCTGCCATCCACTCGTTATTAAGCATCACTGCCTTAATCCCCCAGTTAGCACAGCCTAACGGGGGGTTTTGTGCGTCATATTACGGATTGTTACTTTGTTTCTCATAACTGAGACGATAGTCACCCTCATCTTTTATGTTTTTGAGTGTCTTGATTGTTTTGTCGTCACTGACAAGCAAAAAGATTTTACAGATTTATTAATTTTAAGGAGAGCGAAATGCTTGACGCTTTTTCTAGAGCTGTAGTTTCAGCCGATGCCAGCACCGCTACAGTCTCCGACATTGGTGCCCTCAAGTCGTTTGTTGCTAGCGGGAATCGTCGGTTGGATGCGGTAAATGCGATCGCCAGCAACGCAAGCTGTATGGTATCTGATGCTGTTGCAGGCATGATTTGTGAAAACCAAGGTTTGATCCAAGCTGGTGGTAACTGCTACCCTAACCGTCGCATGGCTGCTTGTTTGCGCGATGCTGAAATCATCTTGCGCTATGTGACCTACGCTCTACTGGCTGGTGATGCGTCTGTGCTGGATGATCGCTGCCTCAACGGTTTGAAAGAAACCTATGCTGCACTGGGCGTACCCACCACCTCCACCGTGCGTGCCGTTCAAATCATGAAGGCTCAAGCGGCTGCTCACATCAAAGACGAACCCAGCGAGAAGTTTGCTGGCGCTAAGCTGCGTAAAATGGGTTCCCCCGTTACCGAAGATCGTTGCGCTAGCCTGGTTGCTGAAGCATCCAGCTACTTCGATCGTGTGATTTCGGCTCTGAGCTAGTCAATTGCTAAGCGCAATTCGCTCAGGAAAATTGAAACTAAGCTCACAGTACAAAAGCAACTTTGGAGATTTAAGCAATGAAATCCGTCGTTACCACCGTAATCGCCTCGGCTGATGCAGCCGGTCGTTTCCCCAGCACGTCTGATCTAGAGTCCATTCAAGGTTCCATCCAACGGGCTGCTGCTCGTTTGGAAGCGGCTGAAAAGCTAGCTGGCAACCTGGATGCAGTAGCTACCGAAGCTTACAATGCTTGCATCAAGAAGTACCCCTACTTGAACAACCAGGGTGAAGCAAATTCTACCGATACGTTCAAGTCTAAGTGCGCGCGTGACATCAAGCACTACCTGCGCTTGGTGCAATACTCCCTCGTTGTGGGTGGTACAGGTCCCTTGGATGAGTGGGGTATTGCCGGTCAGCGTGAAGTGTATCGCGCTTTGGGTCTGCCTACCGCTCCTTACGTTGAAGCATTGAGCTTTGCACGCACCCGTGGTTGCGCTCCTCGCGATATGTCTTCCCAAGCGTTGACTGAGTACAACGCACTGCTTGACTATGCAATCAACTCGCTATCCTAGTCAATTACCAGACGTGTAATTGCGTAACAGGGTAAATTCCTCTCTACAAGCCTGGAGGTTCTTGGCTCTTTGCTTTGCCTGTTAAGGTCAAGTAATGGCACAGAATCTCTGGGCTTGTTTTGTTCTAAGCTAATCACAATGACTATGAGCTAGTGATTGACTCTCTATGGATAAGCGGTTTTTTAATTTTTTTAATCTCACCGAGGATCAGGCGATCGCCCTGTTAGATACCCCTCAAGACCAGATCAGTGAAGATGATTCACGCTACATTGCAGCATCCCATTTGGTAAACTTTCCCACTGAACGATCAATTGCTGCGCTTATCCGAGCAATTCAGCAAACCGATCCGGTCATGGAAAACCGCATTGTGCGGCGCAAGTCTGTGGAAACGTTGGGTCGTTTGGAAGCGGTGCAGGCACTGCCAGTCATCCATACCTGCCTGAGTGATGATGACTGCTACATGGTGGAAAACGCGGTTTGGGCGATCGGCGAAATTGGCACCCAGAATGCTGCAATTCTAGAAACCGTGGCTCAGTTACTAGACAAACCAGGACAAACCTATCGGGTCATTATTCATACGTTGACCAAGTTGAACTATGAACCCGCAGTAGAACGGATTCGCCGCTTTACCCATGACGCTGATCTGCCAACCGCAAGTGCTGCCATTACAGCCATTTGTCGGTTTACTGGGGATTATGCTCAGATGGGACAAGTGGTAGAAATGCTGCAACACACGAATGTGCTAGCACGGCGGTTATCTATTCAAGACTTGATCGATGCTCGGTATTACGACGCGATCCCCAACATTGCCAGATGTCCCGTATCGCTAGTGTTTCGACTACGCGGGATTCGGATGTTGGCAGAAGAGGGACTTTCGACAGGGGCGCTTACCTTTGACACTATTCGACCCTACTTAGAGCAATCTCTCCGCGACCATCCTAGCGATCTGGACTTGGTTCATGCCTATGATCAACCTCCAGCGCTCCCATTTCTGATCCAGGAATTATATGAAACTGACTTTGGGCGTTGCTATTTAGCCACCCAAACCATTCTGGAACATTACTCCGAGGCGGCACCAGCGGCGCTATTTGACACTTACGCTCAAGAGGCAACTAACGACTACGGTGCCCACTTTCATGTGGTGAAATTGTTTGGTTGGCTAAAGCACGCCCCCGCCTACGACTTACTCATGGAAGCGTTACAGAACAAACAGCCCCAATTTCAAAAATCACGGGCGGCAGCGGCGATCGCCCTGGCGGAACTCGGCGATTCACGGGCCATCCCAGCCTTAAGAACCTGTCTGGAGACTAAAATTTGGGACTTGAAGTACGCAACCTTAATCGCTTTAGAGCAATTGGGTGACACTACTGGCTATACAGCAGTTACTGATGATGATGACTGGCTCATTCGAGCAAAAGCCGACTCAAAACTTGCGATCGCTCGTTAAGGTAATGACGGGTGGACGAAATATCGCTCCCTCCCCTTGCTGTCTCCCTTTCCTTCTTTGATCATGTCAACCACCGAAGAACTGTTTCAACAACTCAAGCATCCCAATCCCCATTTACGCGATGAGGCCATGTGGGAACTGGCAGAAAATCCAGATGAAACCACCATCCCGCGACTGATGAGTATTTTGGATGAGGAAGATACGACCTATCGGCGGGCAGCGGTTAAAGCGTTAGGGGCAATCGGAGCTGATGCGGTGCCGCCGCTGGTCGAGGCATTGCTCAAGAGCGATAATGCCACAGTGCGGGGGAGTGCTGCCAAAGCACTGGCACAGGTTGCCATTAACTATCCCGATGATCCGTTTCCCGCCGAAGGGGTGCAGGGGTTAACGACAGCACTCCACGATGCAAATCCAGTCGTGCATATTGCCGCCGTGATGGCAATGGGTGAAATTGGCGCTCCTGTTGTCGATGCGTTGATTGAGGCATTGCAAACGACAGATAATCCAGCCCTGGCGATTTCGATCGTCAATGCTCTGGTTTCCATTGGTGATGAACGAGGGGTAGACGTACTCACGGCACTGATTCAGGATGAATCAACCGACTCCTATGTACGAGAGTCTGCCACTAGCGCCCTCTCTCGCCTGGAGATGACAACAAAGTTTCAGCGGCGAGAATCATAAGCAGAAGCATTCAACCTAATCACTTAGATTGGGATACACGGAAGAATTCTATACAACACTTGTTGGACTGTTCTCATTTCAGTTTGTGGCGGTAGATGTAAAATGATCTGCTAGCTGCCAAGGTTAAGCTGTTCAAAGGTTTGCTATGCAACAGAGAATTGAGGTTATCGGTAGATTTAGAGTTGACTGATTCCGCCATCAACAGCGATTTCGGCACCCAAAATGTAAGCAGAATCTGAGGTGCTAAGGAACAAGACGGTCTCTGCAATCTCTTCAGGAGTTCCAAAGCGCTTCATCGGAATTTGAGCGATAAACTTCTGTGCATTTGCTTCGACTGCTTCTTGAGAGAGTCCTGTTCTACGATGAAATGGAGTTGCGATCGCTCCCGGACTTACAGCATTTACACGGATTCCTCGTTCAATCAATTCTGCTGCAAATGTCCTAGTCAGCGATCGTACCGCAGCTTTGCTGGCTGATAAGACGCTGGTATTTGGACGACCGAGCATTCCAATAAATGATGTGTTGAGAACGATCACAGCATCATCATTCAGATAATTGAGAGCCTTTTGAACTGTAAAATATAGCCCTTTCAAATTGATTGAAAATACCTCATCATAAATTGCTTCAGTCGTATCTTCAAGTGATGTGAACCTGCCTATCCCAGCATTTGCGAACAGAATATCAATCCTACCAAATTTTTCTGAGATCGCTTGGTAAAACTGATCAATTTGCTCTAACCGTGCAACGTCTGCTTGCAGTGCCAAAACATCACCATCAATGGCTGAAACTGCTTCACGCAGGGCAGTTTGATCGCGTCCAGCAATAACCACCTTTGCGCCTTCTTGACTAAACAATTTAGCCGTTGCTAATCCAATTCCACTGTTCCCGCCTGTCACCAGCGCAACTTTTCCACCGAGTTTCATTAAACTTTCTCCTAATCCTTGGCTTGATTGAGTGTCTCTAAATCAAAGCACAACACACTTCCAATTAGGAGGTATTTACCGAAAAGTGCTATACTTACCTGATGGTAAAAATAGCCGACAGTAGAGGTTTCTCAGGATGGATGCGGCAGTGATACAACAGGCAAGAGCTTGCCTTACTCAGAAGTCGGAATTTAGTTCAACCTGTTCAGTGCCGCAAGTTCTCGATCAGATTGGCAGCAAGTGGGCAATTTTGATCATCTATGCCCTTTCTCAGGGAACAAAGCGATATAGCCAACTTCAGCAACTAATTGAAGGGATATCGCCCAAAATGTTGATTCAAAACCTGCGAAAATTAGAAATCTGTGGATTAGTGCAACGAGTCGTTCATCCAGTTGTACCTCCTCAAGTCGATTACTCACTTACCTCTTTAGGAGAAACCCTGGTCGATCCTTTGGCGATGCTTTACGTCTGGGCGGAGAAGCATGTCCATGAGCTAAACCATGCTGAAGCTCCTAATAAGCAAGGGTGACTTATAAGTCCTGGTTGGATAATCGCAGGTTAACGATCCGCTTGTATCCAGCTGTGTTGAGTTTCTTCATTGAGCTTGTAAGGCTGCTCGCGGCGAATGCTGAGCACCGTTTTTAGATATTTAAGCTCAGCTTTGGCGGTGTTTGTTCTAAGCAGTAGCGCGATCGTTCGCGATCGTTGCTCTCATCATTAGCGAGATCGCCGCTCGGCACTCTCATCATTTCTCTGACATCACTACCACCATCAGCACAGAGTTTGGGACAATGGTAACTGGATTGACCAATTCATTCAGCCATTAACAAAAACCCATCATGTCCGATTCTCAAGCCATTAGTGCTGCCGTTGCCAAGCTCTATAACACCTACCCCTTTCCGCCCGAACCGTTACTGGATGAACCACCTCCGGGCTACAACTGGCGCTGGAATTGGCTGACCGCCTACAACTTCTGCACAGGACAAAAGCCTGCTCAGCAGCCTGTGCGAATTTTGGATTCTGGCTGTGGCACAGGTGTGGGTACGGAATACCTGGTGCATCTCAATCCAGAGGCGACGGTTGTGGGTATTGATCTGAGTGCTGGGGCGCTGTCAGTGGCAAAAGAGCGCTGTCAGAAGTCGGGAGCAACGCGAGTGGAATTTCATCACCTCAGCTTATTTGATGTTGAACAACTGCCCGGAGAGTTTGATCTCATTAACTGTGTGGGAGTGTTGCATCACACGCCCGACCCGGTGCGCGGCATTCAAGCATTGGCGAAAAAGCTGGCACCAGGGGGAATATTCCATATTTTTGTGTACGGTGAGCTGGGCCGCTGGGAAATTAAGTTAATGCAGGAAGCGATCGCCCTCTTACAAGCAGAGAATCGGGGCGATTATGTGGATGGAGTCTCCGTTGGACGACAATTGTTTGCTGCCCTGCCAGAGGACAACCGCCTGCGCAAACGGGAAGAGGAGCGTTGGTCGTGGGAAAATCAACGCGATGGCTACTTTGCGGATATGTATGTGCATCCACAAGAGATTGATTACAACATTCATACCGTCTTTGAACTCATTGATGCGTCAGGGTTGGAATTTATCGGTTTTTCCAATCCGCAGGTTTGGGGGTTGGATCGATTGATGGGTCAGGCACCAGAGTTAATGGAGCGTGCAAAGCAGTTGAGCGATCGTCAGCGGTATCGGTTGGTTGAATTACTCGATCCGCAAGCCATTACCCACTACGAGTTCTTTCTAGGACGTAGCCCTCTCCCCAAGCAAGACTGGGCATCGGATACCGATCTTTTAGCGGCTGTACCTGAGCCAAGTCCTTGCATTCAAGGATGGCGAGATAGTCAACAATTTTTTAATTATGACTATCAGATTGTTCATCTCAAAGAGTCTGAGTGGCAATTCTTGCTGGGCTGTGACGGTAATCCGGCTGAGCAGAAAACGGTTGCGGAGATTGTGCGATCGGTAGAAGCCAGTTTGGCAGAGGTGCGATCGTTGCAACAGCAACAAATCATCCTGTTAACGCCATCGCAATCGCTCTACCAATCGTCTTCAGACTGACGTTCAATTTGGGCGATCGCCAGTTTCGCTAGCACTCGCACAACCTCTTGTTCATCCGTAAGCAATGACCGTAATGGCTCTAAAGCCGAGCGATCCCCAATCTTGCCCAGAGCATTAATGGCGGCTTTGCGCACATCTAAATCTGCATCTTGAACCGCCAAGATTAAATGCGGCACTGCAACAGGGTAGTTCACCTGCCCTAACGCCGCCGCCGCTTCTGTACGGATGAGGGCTTCTGGATCGGTTAAAGCGGCTACTAAAAGGCTGCAAGGCTTTTCATCGGCCTGCTCTTGGGCTACATGCCCCAGCGCCCCGATCACCGCACACCGGACATCCAGAGAGGCACTATTCAATGCCTTGTATAAATAATCTGCGGCTTCAGACCCAACAAAGGCCAGCGCCCACGCTGCATGACCTTTGATATCCTCCGGTTGCTCGGTCGATGCCAGGATAGCCAACAAATCGGGTACAGCGGCTTCCCCAGTTCTTGCGAGTGCGCCTGCCGAGGAACTTCTTACAACCGTGTCCTCATCATTGAGAAACGCATGGAGTAAGGGTGGAACAGCTTCCGGGTCAGCGATAAGCGTCAGGGTCTTCGCCGCTGCCCGCCGCACAGTCACATCAGCATGGCTTGCCAGTGCATCGATTAGAAACGGAGTCGCAGGCTCACCAATTTCTCCCAGCGTTTCCGCAAACTGCAACCGTACCAGTCCGCGAGGATCGCCTAAACCCTCTACTAGTTGTTTCAGAATTGGATCGGTCGCCTCAAAGGTACCCAGCGTAATCTGTTCACTTACCCTCTGGATGAGGACATCATTCTCAGCTTGAACTTGCTTTGCCTTCACTTGCAACCTTAAATCATCCACTGCTAAAGGTTCGGAGTTACGAGAGTAACTAAATACTCATTCTCTGTTTACTGCTATTTAGTCATTTAGCTACCAGTGGTTAGCGTGGCTTGCCGCTGGCGGAGTGCCTGAAGTTGGGCGTCAATTTGAGCAAGTTGTGGCTCCAGGCTAGACATCGCTTGCGCCTTCATGATCTTGGCTCTCTGTGCCATTGACAGAGTGTCGTTCACCAAACGTTCCCGATATTGTTCCAACTCTGCAATCACTTCGGTCAGCTCCTCAGAGGTTGCCTGGTCGATCGCGGTCAGTTCTTGAGTGTCTGCCATATAAGTGCCTTTGTTATGTTCATTTTGCTAAACGCTTCTGTCCTATTTTCTCAGATTCCACCACCAAGTAAACAATTCTTTTTAAGCCCTCAGCAAATGTAATGCCTGCGCGAGGGAGGCCGGAGATCAGGTTGTACATCGTCACGGTCGTTTTAGCGGTCGAGTCGCAATGGAGTACGCAGCATGAACAGTAGCCATTCGGTCACTTTGGACTTACACAGCCCCAACAATGGTTGCTAGCCTTATGCCAATGTTGACTAGAATCGCACAATCAATGCAGCGAACTGTTGTCAAGTACAGTTTATACAAAACTTGCTTAATAATGATGGTTGATTGAAAGTGATCATTCACATAACGCTTTTTCTAGTCGGAGCATATTATTAAGTTTTGCAAACATCATCAGCAAAGAAGTAATTCTGACGACAAAGCTCTTGTATCGATCATCACAATTCTCTCATTGAGATAACTTTCCTTACATTCAATTATTAAAACTCGGCCAGCTCTATCAAGGGAAAGCGGTTAAAGCAATCGATCGCAGGGTAGAGTTTTGCAAACAAGATAAAAGCGCTGAAGCCTTTATACGAAAGCGATTAACACATCATAAGTGGAAAAACTTTAGCTTTATTTCAGCCTTCAATGATTAGTAAACAGTGCCAAAAAACAGCTCAATAGACGATCCCATAAGATTTAGCGCCTCCTAAATATTTCGTAATAAAAAAGCCTGGTTAGCTATTGTATAAAAATTCTTGTAAGGGTTCCAAGAGATAAAGACGAGCTTTAAGTTCGATTAGAGGTCGCTTTGATAACCTTTTTCCTCAACATCATGTTACGACTCAAGTTGGTGAGGGAACGTTTTTTCTTCCTGTACAATTTGTGCTTTCGCAAAGCTTTAATTTAGATATTTTTGGTCTAAAAAAGCGTTTGGATGCATGATTGTGTGACCAGAAAAAGGCAAGGCAGTCTTCTTCACCTTCTCGTATGGACTCTTGAGCAAGTTCAATTAATCAACATGTAGGAGATTGAAACACATGGTGCAAGATGCTTTTTCTAAAGTTGTTGCCCAGTTTGATGCAAGAGGAGAATATCTGACTGACTCCCAGTTAGATGCTCTACTCGGTTTAGTCAAAGACGGCAACAAGCGGGTTGATGTTGTCAACCGTATCTCTGGCAATGCCTCTGCCATTGTTGCTAACGCCGCGCGCTCTTTGTTTGCTGAGCAACCGCAACTAATCGCGCCGGGCGGCAATGCTTATACAAGCCGTCGTGCTGCTGCCTGCGTGCGAGATTTGGATATCATCCTCCGCTATGTGACCTATGCCATTTTTGCGGGCGATGCCAGCATTCTAGAAGACCGTGCTTTGAATGGTTTACGGGAAACCTATCTGGCCTTAGGAACGCCGGGAGCTTCGGTTGCGGTTGGTATTCAAAAACTGAAAGAAGCCTCGATCGCGATCGCGAACGATACCAATGGGATCACCAAAGGCGATTGCAGTGCCCTGGTTGCAGAAGTCGCATCCTATTTCGATCGCGCAGCCGCAGCGGTTGCTTAATTTCTCTCTGTGGGTGTTGCCAGGATGCTTGCAACAACAAACAATCAGGCTTCAAGCTTGATTCTGTACTTGCCAGCAGTCTATTTAACCAGTCTTTTGTACAAGAATTAGGAGACAAAAAGTCAATGAGTAAGACTCCATTAACCGAAGCGCTTGTCGCTGCTGATTCTCAAGGTCGCTACCTGGGTAGCACCGAAATTCAGGTCGCGTTCGGTCGTTTTCGGCAGGCTGCCGTTAGCCTCGAAGCTGCAAAGGCACTCTCTAAGAAAGCACTCAGTCTGGCAGAAGCTGCCGCTAATGCGGTGTATCAAAAGTTTCCCTACACCACTCAGTTAGACGGGCCTAACTATGCGTCTAGCTCCACCGGCAAAGCGAAGTGCGTGCGGGACATCGGCTATTATCTGCGGATTGTGACCTATGCTTTGGTGGTAGGGGGAACAGGCCCGATCGATGATTATCTGATTGGAGGACTGGCTGAAATTAACCGCACGTTTGAGCTATCTCCCAGCTGGTATCTTGAAGCGCTGAAGTATATCAAGGCGAATCATGGTTTGAGCGGTGATGCAGCCGTTGAGGCAAATTCGTACATCGATTACATTATCAATGCTCTCAGCTAGTCATCATCCGTCAAGCCAGCAAAAATAGTTGGTTTGTGGCGTGACTCCACTCATTTCTCTTTACTTTGTAGCAATCCTAAATGCTTGTGGAAGCAGATCAAGGCAGCCATTCGGGTCGCTATGGAGAACGAATATCACCTGTTTTAAGCTGAAGCCGATCAATCAGGTAGGATTGCTACCACAGATTTTTCAGTTTTTGCGATGCTGCTTGGGGAATCATTTGGTCCTGCGTCAGCCAGTGTATGGCACTGCCAGATTTTTCGTCAGAAGTTCATCGTGCCTCGCAAAAACTTGAGTTGAGCTTGCAGCCGTGAAACGTTGCAAATGCGTCAAGCCTTTGCGTAGTCAACTTGAAGGGTTACATGCTACGACGTGCACAGGTGCCTGTCAATTTTATTGGTTCAGTGACCGATGCTGTGGTAGAAACGACATTTCACTGGCTACGCAAACGCTTTCCTAATGGTTTACGACAGTTTCAGATCAAGAAGCCTCAAGATCGTCTACCCTACTCTGCACTAAAAGTGCAGGCTAACAGAAAGAAGTCCTCTGTAGGCGTTGCCTTCCCGAAGGGTAGAGGACTGCAAGCGTCTGGCAACCCGTTTTAACGGGTTTCGCACCGTTAGCCCGGCTTTTAAGCACCGGCGGGGGAGCAACGGATTGAGCAGCCTTGCAAGACTTTTGTCAGTCAATCCGCAGTGCCTGCTAAAAACGACTGTAGGTTTCTGCTATTTCTACTTTTTGTAAAAAAGGCGATCGAAAGATTCGCAATTATATTCTCACGTTAGGAGATGGAATGATGGCAGCGCTGAGAGAAGCAAGTCGATTGGGGGTCCGTCCGTTTGCAGATACCGCTAGGGTTGAGTTGCGTTCTAGCAAAACTGATGCTGATGTCAAAGCAGTGATCTGGGCGGCGTATCGCCAGGTGTTGGGGAATGAGCATCTGTTTGAGATCGATCGCCTTTCCAGCGCTGAATCGCTCTTGCACCAGGAGCAGATCACTGTGCGGGATTTTGTCCGGGCGATCGCTCAATCTGAGCTTTATCGACAAAAGTTTTTCTATACCAATGCTCAGGTTCGCTTCATTGAGCTGAACTATAAACACCTTTTAGGTCGTGCTCCTAACGATGAGGCAGAAATCGCTTACCACGTTGATCTCTATACATCTCAGGGATACGAGGCGGAGATTGATTCTTACCTTGATTCTCTAGAATATCAACAGAATTTTGGCGACGCGATCGTGCCCTATTACCGCGGCTTTCAGACCACAATTGGGCAAAGAACGTCTGGGTTTCCCCGCTTTTTTCAGTTATATCGAGGGTATGCCAATAGCGATCGTGCTCAAAGCAAGCCCGCAGGGCAACTAACCTGGAACTTAGCAAGGAATCTGGTGTCTCCCATTTCTCCAGCGGCGACAGGTTCCTTAACTGGGGTTTCGACCGGGCGGCAGGGGGGCAAAACCTACCGCATTCGTCTAACGCAGGCGGCTTCTGCCAACGCTCCCACAGTTCGACAAAGCATTACTGAAATTGTTGTCCCTTTTGAGCAGTTGTCAAAGCGGTTACAACAATTACATCGCCAGGGGAAAAAGGTGATCAGCGTTGCCCTTTCGTAAAAGTCAGTCTAATAAAAATTTGATGGGTGGGGGCATGGTTGAATTTGGGAGTGAAGCATTGCTTTGCCTGCTTCTACCACGATCGCGGACACCAAAGCATTAACAGGTTACAAACGTTGGAGATTTGGAGAGTTTTTTGATGGCTATTACCACCGCTGCATCCCGGCTTGGAACGTCTGCCTTTAGTAACGCGACCCCAATTGAACTACGGTCTAATGCCAGCCAGCCAGAGATTTACCAGGTGATTGCGGCAATCTATCGTCAGGTGTTAGGTAATGATTACATCTTGCAGGCGGAACGGCTAGTGGGGCTGGAATCGCTGCTGCTGAATCAAACCATCACTGTGCAAGAATTTGTACGGCAGTTGGCAAAAGCCGATCTGTACAAAGCCAAGTTTTTTTCAAATACATTCCATACCCGCTTCACTGAACTGAATTACAAGCATTTGCTCGGTCGTGCCCCTTACGATGAATCTGAGGTGATTGATCACCTGGATTTATACCAGGCGAAGGGATATGACGCTGACATTGATTCCTACATTGACTCGATCGAGTACCAGAGCAATTTTGGCGACAATATTGTGCCGTATTACCGGGGTTTTGCCACTCAAACAGGGCAAAGAACTGTTGGCTTTACCCGCCTTTTCCAGCTTTATCGGGGGTACGCCAGCAGCGATCGCGCCCAGATTCCAGGACGATCAGCGCGGTTAATTGGCGAACTAGCAAAAAATAGTGCTTCAACAGTGATTGCACCTGCGGGCAGCAATAATGGCTTTGCCTATCGTGCGCCCTTGCAGGGAGAAACTCCCAACAGTACCTTTGGCGGCTCTCAGGCTTTTGGCACTGGGCGACTGTATCGGGTTGAAGTGTCTAATGTTTCTAAGCCGGGTTATCCCAAAGTACGCCGGGTGAATCAGTCCGCTGTGATTCCTTACGAACAGCTATCCAACTACTTTCAACAGGTGCAGGGACGGGGCGGCAAAATTGCCAGCATTACCCCTCTTTAAAAATCCCTGTCGCCAGTGGTTGAATGGCGCTGATCTAAAAACGCGCTTCACCCTGGTTGGCCCTTAAATCTTCCAGAGTTGAGGAGTTGTGAAGTTCGGCTGCCCCCATTCTTAGGGCTGGAGGCAGGGCGGTTTCATACAAAGAATTTGCATATGCCCCCCATCTCCCCAATTCGGTGGGAAATCTGTCTGAAGTCCCCCAATTTTGGGGATTTAAGGGGCGAAGGTGGGATTCTCACAACCTTTCAAGTTTTTCTTTTTCTACATGGAAACCACCCTGCCCTTCTTAAGGCTGGAGGGCAGAGCGCTATTTCAGCGCCATTCACTTTGAGATCAATCTCAGGTTGAAAGCTCAAGCCTATTGAAATAGGTTAAGCGCCGTAACAGCTATATAACTCGTCAAATTTGCAGGATTTTATCATGGTCTATCAAATTGCTGTCAATGAAAACGCCAGTTCTACTTCAGAGAATCGAAGTTTTCAGCTTGAAGTGTCGGGTTTGCATCAAAACGATAGGACTGATCAAGACAATTACGCTATTCGCTCTAGTGCCAGTGTGTTGATTAGAGTACCCTTGAGCCGCTTCAACTCTGAACTCCAGCGGATTAATCGGTTAGGTGGCAAGATTATTAGTATTCAATCACTAACATCAAGCAGCGATCGTCCTTAAAGTTAGGCTTAAAGACTGCCAGTCTGTGGAGAAAGTGACACTGCCAGATCTCGATAGCGACGCGGATCGCCTTCTGCCAAAACAAGTCGCTCCTGCCCTTTGCGATCGTACAGCTTCCCTAAAATCGTCTGCCAATCCTTTGCAGATAGGGGTGAGTGCTGCTCTTCAACTCCAGCCAGTTGTACCACTGTTTCTGCCTGAAGGTTCTGCTGTGCCACCCAGACACGCGCCCGTACCGCCCAACTGTCTTCGTTGACCGCCATCTGCTCAAATTGGGACTGAATTTGCGCTTTCCACTCTGGATGGGTCGAAGGAATGGCATGAGCCAGTGCCTGTAAGCCCACGATCGCTGAGTAACGCACCACCCACTCCTCATCCTGCTGCGCCACAAAGAGCAACGCTTCTAATGCCTCTTCCTGAGCAACTTCCAGGAGCTCGTCTGGGAACCAGTGCCACTTCATCATCCCCAATCCTCTAGCGGCTGCCCGTCGGACGCTGAGCGAAAAATCTGCCGTGGCAACCCCTAACAAGGTCACTAAGCCTCTCGGATCACCGATGCCAGCCAAGGCACGGATTGCCCAGGCTCTGGCGGTATAGTTATGAAGATCCAATTGCTCTAGCAGCGCGGGTACGGCGGGTTCTCCTAGTTGAATCAACCCATCTACCGCTGCTACTGCCGCTCCTGGATTGTTATAGCTGAGAGCAGCAATCAATGTTGGGATAGCCCCCTCAAAACGGGCTGACGCCAGGTTTTCCACCGCCTCTAACAACAGACTAGAAGAATCTGCCTTTTCTACAGCTCGAATCAGGGAGGAAAGGTGATCAGTCATGACAGAGGAGAAGAGCAATAAGTTCTACCATCTACATTCTCGCTCTTTCTGCTGAACATTGCTGATACTTAAAAAAATAGAATTGAATGTTTATAGGACTTACGCAGTCGCCCCCTTTTCTTGTATGCCTAAAGGGCTTTAAGCTCCCAATTCTGGGGAACTTTGAGTGCTTGCTCCCCCAAATTTGGGGGCTGGGGGCTAGTTTTAGAGAATTTGCGTAAGTCCTGGTTTAAAGCCTTTTAGCTTGCAACGTCTTTTGCTACAACAAGTCATCCATTAAGGCCATAACTTTAATTGCCCCGTTGGATAAATTGGGTGGTGTAGTGTGCAGGAGTTGCTTTTCCAACACTCCCTTCAGCGAAATCAGCTTAAGACTGTTCTCAGCCAGAGTCTGAGCGATCGCATCGGCAGCAGGCAAGTACCCGATCGCGCCCAGATCTGCCAGAACGGCTCGACGGAGTTGCAAGTCATCGTTGTTAAGTGCTTGTATTAAGCGATCGCCATATTGACTAGCGACCTCAGGGTTCAGCGTTAGCTGGTACATCGCGCGTGCTGCCGCATACTGTATTCGAGGCACGTCGTGATTTAAAAAGGGCAGAATGTTGGAAACCGCATCGATTGCACCCAATGTTCCTAATGCTTCCAGGATGGCATCAAAGGGCTGGGCCAGTTGGGGTGGCTCTCGGGCGGGCAGGGTTCCAGGCACCTGATTGTTGAGTAGCTCGATCAAGCGGGGAATGCAGGCCACGTCTCCTAACATCTCTAAGGACTGCGCTGCTGCTTCTCGCACGTAAAAATCAGAACATTCCAGCGCTTGGATCAGCACAGGAACCGCTCGACGATCGCCTAACTTACCCAAGGCTCTCGCTGCATTGCGTCGGAGAGGATAGCCACCCACATCGGTGCGATCATCTTCATCGGACAAGGCTGTAATCAAAACATTAATGGCTTCTGGGGCATCGACTCGAAAGCGCCCTAACCACCAGGCAGCATACACCCGCAATCCCAGATCTTCACTCTGGAGGTTGGCGATCGCCTGTTCCACGGTCAGCGAACTATCGCTCTGTATGCTCAGCTTTTGTATGCTCGGCTCCCCATCCATACACACTAATCAGGAAAAGAAGAGTACCCGTTATCTGACTTAAAAAGTGCCCGGAGAAGCCTATAGCAACCAACCCTAAGCTGGCAGTTATATTCCTCTCCGGGCAAAACCCGTCAATGACTAGCTCAATGCGTTGATAGCATAATCAAGGTAGGAATTTGCTTCAACAGCAGGGTCACCACTCAAACCGTGATTTGCCTTGATGTACTTCAGCGCTTCCACATACCAACTGGGAGACAGGTCAAACGTGCGGTTGATTTCAGCGATACCACCAATCAGGTAGTCATCCAGAGGACCTGTGCCACCCACAACCAGGCAGTAAGTGACCATGCGGAGGTAGTAGCCGATGTCCCGCACGCACTTATCTTTACCCGTTTGGGTAGAGGCGTAGTTAGGACCCTGCATAGAGGTGGTGTAGGGGAACTTTTGATAAACAGCATTCGCTGCACCGCTTGCCAGGGTGGGTGCTTTCTCGCTCAGAGCTTTTGCAGCAGATAAGCCAGCCTGTGCCTGACGGAAACGACCAAAGGCAACCTGGATTTCAGTTGAGCTAAGGAAGCGGCCTTGGGAATCAGCAGCAGAAACTGCTTCGGTCAGAGGGGTCTTCATGGTCAGATTGTCTCCAAATAACCTTGTTTTGTAAAAGAGCGGATGGTGACTGAGCCACCAGGAGCTAATTGAAAAGCCTTAACGAGCCATTTTTAGCCGATTGCGGATGCAGCCTTATCGAAGTAGCTGCCCACCTCAGACAGGAGGCTAGAACAATCGCCTTTCGTGACACCATTGGGGTCGCCCGCGATCGCCAGCGCAGCATCCTTCATTTTCTGAACGCCAACTGCCACAGAAGCACCAGGGGTTCCCAAGGCCAGATAGGTTTCTCTCAAACCATTGAGGCAGCGATCGTCCAGGATGCTGGCGTCGCCCGCGAAGATGGCATAGGTAATGTAGCGCAAGATGATTTCCATATCACGCAAGCAGGCTGCCATACGACGGCTGGTGTAAGCATTTCCACCCGGCGCAATTAACCCAGGCTGCTCTGCAAACAGAGAACGAGCCGCATTCGCAACAATTGCAGATGAATTGCTGGTAATCCGGTTCACAACGTCTGTGCGCTTGTTGCCATCTGCGACCATAGCGCTGAGAGCATCGATCTGAGAAGTGCTCAGGTAATCACCCCGTGCATCCGCTTGGGAAACCACTTTTGCAAATGCGTCCAACATAAACTTCAATCTCCTAGTGTGTTAGTCGAGGATGGTTGAGATCACAACCAAATTGGGTTAAACCAAAAACATGATCCACATGGATAAACTGAACCAGGCAAAGCCAGTGAATCAAGATCGATGAAATGCTTCTTGAGACTGTCCTGTCGGAAGTCCAGAGAATTTACATCTCCTAAGTGGCTTGATCGCCTCACTCATGTAGATGACTTAGCAACCTGCATTTGTACATCTATAGCCGCTTGTTCGTTTTCCAACATCTCTGTTTATACTATGCCGTTGGATCGCTATTTATTACAAATTGCAAAGGCTTGTTTCGAGGTTGAAAACCCAGCCGATTTATCTTCGTGCAGGGCATTGATAGGATGAATCTGAACAACACCGCTCTTTGTCCCTCAAGCGCAACCTGCGATCGCGATCGCTACCCCTTGTGAAGGAGCAGGTTGCGTTCCAGGTCAAACAAGAAGCCATGAATATACTCTTCAGTCCACTCGGCACCATAAAAGCGGGTGAACATACCGCGAGCTGGATCTTTCTCAGCCCGATAGCGCAGATAGCGCAATTGGGCTTGCTCTATCGCACTCAATGATTGCGGATCGGTGATCGGTTCTGCCTGATCAACAAAGTCTAAATAGGCATGGAGATAGTCTTTAAAGGCAGCAAACACCTGGGTCTCCACCAGCTCAGTTTGCTGAGGACGAGTCCAGAGAAAGGCGGGGGAGAAAAAGGGGCGCGCTTCTTCAGGAAAATCTCCGCCCCAGGGCAAAGATGGCTGATAAGACTCAAAGAGGGGCAGAATCGGCTTCGTATATTTTTCCTGATACGTGGGGTCATCCCGAAACAGGGGTTGCATGTCCAGTGCAATCAGATGTCCCCCTGGCAGGGTCACGAGATCGGCACCAAAAAAGGGCAAGTCATAGTTCAGCTGAGGGAAAATGACAAAGTTTAGAACCTGGAGTGAGTTGCCTCCCTGCACATGGGCAGCGCGAATTTGCCGCAGTTTTGGGGCTTGATACCCATAGCTTGTCGTCAAGACCTCATCTTGATGTTTGCCCTTACCCACGATCGCTGCTTTTGACTCAAACCCCTCTGGAATGGGGTAGGGTTGCCAATCCAGGCGATCTTGCAGCAGGGCGATCGCGTAATCTAAAAAAGGTTGATATAAGGTCATGGGGACTCAAATTACGGTTTAGCGGCCGCCGCTAAGGGCACGGCATCTTCAAAGAGAAAGCCATACAAAAAGCGTTCCGACCATTCGTGTCCAAAATAGCTGCTGAATAAGCCTGAAGCCGGATCACGGTCAGCACTGTACTGGTCATACTCCTTTTGGGCCTTCACAATTCGCTGCATATCTTCTGGTTCATTCAGGGGCGCAGCCTCGTCCAGCATCTGCCAGTATAGATTTAAATAATCTTTGAATGCCTCAAAGACTCGCGTCCTCACGGTTTCAGGATCAGTTTTGGCGAATAATAAATACTTAGAGAAATATTGGTTCGCATCATAGAACTTCATTTCCAGATCTTGTGCCAGGTCTGGATACTGATCATGTAGCGCTTTCAAAGGATGGATGTATTTCTTCAGATATGCATCATCCTGAAATAAGGGCTGAAAATCCATCACGATCAAGTTTTTGACCTGCCCAAATGATAGAAAATCAACCCCAAGTAACGGTAAGTCGTAGCAATGATTGGGATAAATGACACTATTAAAAATCTGAGCACTCGCACCTGCATCAATGTAGGTGTAGCGGATTTTGCGCAGTTCAGGACATTGATAGCACCAGCTTCTGATTGTAGCGGGGCTTCTGCCACGATCGCTCGTTTGAGCTTCTAACCCTGCTGGAATCGGGCGGCTTTGTAAAGCAAATTGTGCCTGCAACGATTGTTCTAAATAGTCAAGGAAAGGTTGATACATTTGGATCAAACATTAACATGCGTCATCCCTCAAAATAGGTGCTTTTGGGGTACGCTGTCTCAAACGAGCGCCAGAAAGTAATGATCCTTAATGTGATGGCACACAACTCGACTGCATCTATAGCGTTTTAAGGTTTCAGCATAGGGGTACTGTCGGGCTGAGAGGCTCTAGCCAAGTTGTGTTGAATCATGGCAGCTAAATCTTGATCAGAAACAAAGCGCCGTTCTGAACAATAGGTCATCATATAGACCCCGTTAATGGCCCGCACGGTGCTGACGCGCACCCGGAAGTCATCAGTGATAAACCAACAGCGCTCCTGACCTTGATTTTGATCGTAATCAGTATCGATCGTCAAAATGCCGTCCTTACCAAACCAGTAGCGACTGACCACAGGAATCTTTTCGACGTAGCCTTGGTTGCGCAAAAGTTTACCTGATCGCCCCGTCTCATCATCGGGCACATCCACTAACACAGCCGCCCGCTCAGCATTGGGTGCCTGGTTATCTTGATGCTCTTGCCACATGAAGCTAGCTCCACCAACGGCGAACGCCGGATCAACACCCTGTGGTTCGCAAACCTGTTTGATCCGAGGATCGTCGGCTGCAACCACTTGCACATAAAGCTTTGATTCCCCTGACTGATCGGCGACCGCATCAAAATGATGCACAGTCCGTTGGGTAAACCAGATGCCTTCACTCTTGCGGAAAAAATCCATCATCGTCAGCGGTTGGACAAGTGGCATGGGAGTTCTCTCAAATCAATAAGGGCATGGCGACGCCATGCCCTTATTGATTTTAGACAGGTTATGGGGTCTGGGAAAAACTGTCTAACACAAAGCTAACAATGCCTCTCGTTGCTGGGGCGATAAATTGGCGAGCAAGGCTTTGGCTTTGCCAACATCACTCGTCTTGAGAATATGCAGTAAGGTTTCGACATCGCTCGATGCCCGCCGGACAGGCTCGGCAGTCGTTGTAAAGAATTCATCCACTTCAGGGTGGCGACAAACACCGTTAGCGCAGTTCAACCCAAGCTGTCGCCAATACATCGTTGGCACTGACTGTCCTCGTTGACCATAGTGTTCCTCGTTCAGAAATTTCGTTTCTAAAAAAGCTTCGGGCGATCGATACAAGCTGTAAGTACGCGGATACGGCACGGTAAAGCAACCAAAGGCTTTGCGATACTCTTCTGAATCCAGTATGGCTGTCACCAGTCCACCCACTCCTTGGGTGATCAAAATATTGTTGTAGACCTGCATTTCCTGATGATCCAGGATTGCTCGCCCCAGGAAATGCTTAAAACATACCTCCATAAACTTGACATTGGAGAGTTTGTAGTAAAACTGATTGAGATAGATGTCTGTGCAGGCAAAGTGTTTCAAAAAACGGCGCACGCCAATCTTGTCTTTGAGAAAGTCCTTTTCCAGCGGCGCAATGGTCTGCCGCTCTGATTCATAGGGTTGCCGCTCTAGAACTTGGCGGTAGAGCTGCGTCAATGCAAATTGACGTTCTTCTAGAGAAGACCGTCGGCTGACAGTTACCGATGTAAAGTCGTGCATAGAAAATTCCTCTAACCTTTAAGTTGCAGATGTGCCTCGGCTGAGGACATAAGCCGAGCGCGAATGTTTTGTCAAGAAAGTTTGGTGGGTCAAAGACCTCAAAGTTCAACCCTAATCAGCGTCCAGGGCTTAATGGCGCGTCAGATTTAATTTGACCAATCACTAACAATGGCTTCCTCAGTCTGGGAAAGAGGTGGTTTAACCTTATGGGGGGCAGTGTTAACCCAATTACGCTCTCTGTCTGAGAGTGCCCCTCGTTTTAGCTACGATCGCACCGTCAGTAAAATTCTTAACAAAGCAGTCTTTCGGTGGATCTTCTGTAATTTCAACCGGAAACCACTTAAAGAAACGGTATGATGCTCGTAAGCCTTACCGATAGGACTCATGGGCATAGCACTTCAGAGAACCCCACAAGATCTTTTGGCAGCGCTTCAAGCAGGTCTCACTCTGGAGCAAGAAGAGTTATACCAGTTCGACCTGAATGGGTTAGATCTGCGAAACGCGACGTTAAAGCAAGCTACCCTGATTCGAGCAAACCTCAGACAAGCCAATCTCAGTGCCGCCGATCTACGCGGTGCTGATCTACGCGGTGCTGATCTACGCGACGCTGTTTTGCAGGCTGCCAATTTACAGGGAGCCTGTTTATATCGAGTTGATTTGAGTGGAGCCGATTTGAGTGGGGCGAATCTAACTGAGACGCAGATGCAGTGGGCGCGGTATGATAGCCGGACTCTTTTTCCAGAGGGCTTTGCCTACAAATCATCTGGGGCGATCGGTCCCAGAGCCAACCTGAATGGGGCACCGCTAAATACGGCTAATCTGCGACACAGCGATTTACAAGAAGCAACTCTGCTAGGAGCCTATTTAGGGGGGGCAGATCTAACCGGAGCAAACTTGCAAGGAGCAAAGCTAGTCCAGGCGGACTTGCGGGGAGCGATGTTGACTGGAGCTTTTCTACGCAAGGCTCGTATGAATGGGGCAAATTTAGCCAGCGTCGATTTACGGGCAGCCGATCTCACCGACGTAGAATTTGAGCAGTTTGAAAGCATTGCTGGCGCAGATTTCTCGCAGGTTCAGGGACTCAGTGAAGCGATGCGATCGTGCCTACTCAGTCACCCCGACGATCAATTGGAAACGACTCATCCTCTTACTCTCAGAACGACCCTGGAAAGCTTGACCTGCTAGTTGTGCCCTCAATCTGCTCTGACTGTATGGCGAGAACGAGGAAGCTAACAAATGTTGTCTGGTTTCCAACCATTGCCAAAATGACTGGCATGCCTTCGTTTAGGACTTAGTTGCTGTCCAATCTTTTTTCAATAATGCCAGAAACGTGGCAATTCCTTTAGAAAAGCCTTCAGGATCAGGCAGCACATATTGTGGAAACTCTTCGTAGTGAGACCAGGGCTCTGACTCATCATGCCGTAAGTGCAGGACTCGATCGTCTCCCTCTAATTTCCAGAGCATTTGACCACCCGTTGGAATGTCTACCATAGGTTCCTCCTGTTATCTAACCAAAAGTGCCAGTCTAAAGCTATATCTCTGCTAATTTTGCCAGTCTAGATATTAAATTCTGTAAACGATGCTACGTTAGTTCTAGACAATTTTGCCAAACTGCTATAGAGCGTAGATAAAATATAGCTTTTCCAAAGTCAGGTAACCATAACCTGAAGGGGTACCTTTTTGGCAGAGGGTAAAATCAGGGTGAAGATGTGTGCAATGTTACGAGATTAAATCTTCCATTGCTGCTCTCACCACTCGATGATCGGCATCTTGTCTGAGTTGGGCTAAGGCTTCTTTTGCTTCAGGAACGGCAAAGTGCTTCAAGGCGTAGGAGACTCTGACTCGGATATAGTCTGCCCCCGCATTTTTTAGCTCCAAAAGTTGGGCTAGCGCAGCCACAGACTGACGAGAATTGACTAACGCCCCCAGACCATCAACCGATGCTTCCTGTACAGCCGCATCCTTGCCTGCCAGTCCTAAGCTACAAACTTCCAGAACTTCTTCAGGACAGTCCATTTCAACTAAAGCCGCCAAGATGCTTCGGCGGACCAACCAGTGGTCGTCTCTAAAGAAGGTTTGCACCAGATGAGAAGCGGAGACTCTCCCAAACAGCGACAGGGAGTTAGCGGCTTCTGCACGCACATTGGGGGTATCGTCAAGCCGCATAATCTGGAGGAGGGCGGCAAAGGACTCAGAGGTTTTTTGCCTGCCTAATTCTCTAGCCACAAAGGTTCGCACCAGAAATTCTGAGTCCTGGATGTGCTGAGTGAGGATTGGCACTGCAACATCGGGCGGGTAATCTTTAAGAGCAGCGATCGCCTTGAGGCGGTATTGAAAGTCCGGATTTTGCCGATCAGTTTCAATTTGGCTGAGATCCATGAGGCAAAGCGTGAACGTCACCCTCTACTTTAACGCTTAAGGCAATCCCCTCATTCACACTCTAACTCCTGATTATGCTGCTTGAGAGCGATTAAAAGCGGCTTTGGCCTCAGTTACAGAAAGCAATGTCCAGCCTGTCGATAATAGTTTTTGAGAGGTTGCAAATCCTTTAGATGCACCAGCAATAGGGTAGTCTGGAACAGCTAGATGTGGAAATTGGGTATAGGGCTTCCAGGGTTGAAGGAGCCCTAGTCGAAGATGTAAAATCAACTCACCACCGCCAAATCTGGAAAGCCAACACATTTGTCCAACCATTTGAAATGCTCCCATTCGCTACAGAGTACGCCATTCAGCAATTCAACCATCAAGATTTTCAATTCCAATTTCTGGAACCGTTCAAGCCTGCTTTGTTGCTGAATCGTCTAACTACAGTGATATTGAAAAGATGTGTGGGCTGACTCCATCAGTTGGCTGATTCCACTAGTTGGCTGATTCCACCAAAAGTGATAATTTTCTCAAAGAAGAAAATTCTTAAGGTAAGACAGTCTGTAAATTGAACGAGTTACAACGGTACAATCTCTAACTCTCATATTTCTACAATGACCCAGCCACAGATTAGCGAAAAAGTTCGAGAATTGATTCAAAAAGCCAGGATTGTTAGTTTTGCCACCTGGCATCATACTCATCCCACAGGAGCAATTCAGCGCTTTCAGGCGGCAGATGATGAGGGACGGTATCTCACAGATGAGGATGTGAAGCAAATTCAACAGCTTGCACCTACGACAATCGCTCTCGCCTCCTTGGCGCAGCAGTTGCGCGATCGCGTGAGTGAAATTGTCGATGAAGCGAGAGATCAGGTATTGCAGACCTTTCCCACCATTACTCAACCCGGTGGTGGGCTTTACCCAGCCGAACGGGCAAATGCCTGCTGGCGAGATTTCTGGCATTTTTTGCGCTGCATCACCTATGGCATCGCTGGACAGCATGTAGACTACACCAGCCCCGAAGGGTTGCATTATATGCAATTGCTCTATCAAGAATTGCAGGTGCCCCTGGATGCGATGGTGGTGGGCTTGGAAGGCATCAAAACAGCTAGCTTAAAACGAGTAGAACCCGATCAGCAAGCGATTTTATCTCCCTATTTTGATCATCTGATTGAGCGATTAAAACAGTTTTGCTAGCCGTAGGAATGACGCAAAACTCGGAGGCTTTAACCAAACATGAAGCACAAACTCAATGTAGTGGCTTAAACCTCCGAGTTTTTGATCAAAGCGCGTAAGCCCTACAAACGCTTCAGCGATCGGTTGGCGGTCTCGACTATGTGCAAACTAGACTATCTGCTTCTAATGCCTTAGCGCGCTGACTCAGGTCACATAGTCAAACAGCATAGTGGTCATATAGCGATCAGTCCACTCTGCACCAAAGGATTTCTCCAAAACCCGCCGGGTTTTATCATTTTGCTGTTGTTTAGTGCAGTAATACTGTTGCCCTGCGATCGTACTAGCGACTTCCAGTTCGGAGGCTAAGGGGACTTCTGTGCTAGCGATTTGGCAGTGGAGCATCAGAAACTCGCGCACGCGTTGAAGAAAGGCTGCTTCCTCAGCCGCTCCAACGGGGCGGACAAACAAGCAAAATTCGGAAAATATATCTGCCCATTCTGGCAAGACGCGAGGCTGGGAAAATTGTAGCTCAGGTAGTGCTGAAAGAACTTGATGGTAATGGGCTGGCAGCGATCGATCTGCATTGACGGGAGATAGATCCGCGATCGCGGCACTGATCCCACTTCGCCCACCGACTAGATCAGCGCCAAAAATAGGAAGGGCATATTCGGGATTGGGAAACATGACACAATGGAGAATATCTAAGCCATTCCCCATTTGAGCCAATTCCAAGTGCAATTTGCGAAATTGTGGCGTTTGGTAACAGCGATTTTCAATGGTTAATCGTTCGCCTTCCAGGCTACCTTCAATGTAGCCTAAATCATTTGGCATCGGGTATGGAGACAAATCCAGATGTTGCCGCCAGGCCTCTTCTACGCAATCTGCCAGTTGACGGATCAAGGAGTGCTGGTAATTTCTTAATGACCCTTGCATAAACGTTAGACTAATGTCTTTGTTGAATCTGTAATAAACGCCTTAGCATGAAGCCTGTACAAAAACTGTGCAGCGTTCAACTTGCCCAGGCACAAAACGCACTGTAAGCGGTTCAGCACTCGACTTGCCAGTTTGCTCGCTGGTGGAGTTCGCCAGCACCTCTAAAGATGATACAGGTAATTGTTGCTAGTGAGAGTCACTGCGAAAAATCTGACACAGTGCAAAGCATTTAATTTTAATCAGATTTAAACAGATTTGTTAAAACTTCAAGTTAATTAAACTAGTATTTTAAATCTTAATAAGCCATTAAGCATACTGGAAGCCGATTAGATTACTCCAATTAGCTTACGATTTACAACTCGGCAACAGGATATGCACCATTTCAGCCACATGAAATGGCTGAAATGGTGCAATTGAACTTACGTTAAGCTCATAGCCGTTACGCTTGCACTACACAGAAGGTGTACCACCATCTGATAGTAAGGCATCACGCAGGAAGACGAATTGCTGCTCAAAGCCAATGGGTTTCAACACAGATACCAACGATTGAACCGCCGATGATGGCTGGTAGTCAGACGGAGCTTGAATAATTTCAGAACGCTCCATTCCTTGAGCTAGTTGATACCAGAAGGCTAGCTTGGTGTTGTTGGTAAGAGCTTGATATTCACGAGCAGTTCCTGTGTCGGTTCCTTTCAGAATGTCACGCATCAACTGAAGTTGTTCATCCTGAGAGAGTCCTTTCGCTTTACCGAATAACTCGTCAGGGCTATCAGGTGCCGTTCCATCTGGCTCTTTCATGCCCGATTCGCTACAGATAAAGCCGTAAACGTACCACAAAACAGCAAGTTGGTCGTCTACAGATAGTTGCTTGAAAGTTTCTGCATGTTTTGCAGATTGGCTTGTGTATGCAGTCATAAATTATTCCAAATTCATCAATCAATTTGCTGTTAGACCATTCAAAGGAATCGCTCTAACTTCACCAAAGTTAACAATCATACTCAGGTTGTTAACCCTACTAAGGGTAGAGAGTTGAAACGATTTAAAGCTCTACAAAGCCTTTAACCCAAGCCTTTAGAAGGATGTAATGCTGATTTATAAAAAGGATTTTGCGATTGTGACGGATGCTCAATTATCCTCTGCAAAACGGGGTTAAAAGAGGTGCAGTTAGAGACCAAGAGGTGAAGGGGAAATGGTAGTCTAGGGGATGCAAGCCACACTTTTATGACAATTCACTACAGCCGTGAGTAAACAGGTTCAGGGGCGGATGCTACTCTCTCATAATTTTGATGTTTTACCAGACACCATTCCAGCTTTGAGTCGTCAAGAGTTTGCGGCTGTGTTTCAGGTGGGTCTAAGTGAGCAAGACCACTTGCAATGCAGAATGATCAATCATCCGCATTGGATAGTCGAGATCCAGTTTCCGCCGAACCAGTTTTTACCGTCACAGGTTGGAGCGCTGTGTGCAAAAGCTTTGGCAGAGAAGCGACGATCGCAGCAATTAAGCGCCGCCTTCCCAGAAATTTTGGTGTTAGGGGGTATTAAAACTACGCCTCCCACCACCAACTCACCCGAGGCCCTGCAACCAGGAGAGTGGGGAGTCGATGTGGTGGAAACTCGCTCCAGGGAAGCTTTTTTGCAAGGGATAGGCTGGGATGCCACTATTGCCCAGAAGCCCATTGAAAGTGTCTTCAAAATTGAATGGCAGGAAGACTGACGATGCCCTCCAATCCAGAACTGAATCAACAACTAATCCGGGCGATCATCAAGGGGGATGCGGCAGCGGTGGAGAGCCTGTTAGCCCAAGGTGCAGAGTCCAATACCGCTGGAGGGGTTACTGCCGTCGGCGCGAGTAATACGGCACTGATGTGGGCTGCTACAGAAGGCTACCTTGAGATCGTGGAACAACTTCTGGCGAAAGGTGCCGATGTCGATACGAAAAATGCCGGAGGCTATACCGCTTTGATGTTTGCGGCAGAGGGCGATCGGCGTGAAATTGTTTCTCTACTGTTGGATCATGGTGCAGCGATCGGCGATCGCAATTCCTACGAAGAAACCGTGTTGATGGTACTGGCACGTCATGGTCAGACTGATCTCGTCCAACGCCTTGCGAAACTGGGTGCTGAGGTCAATACTGTCAATAAAATTGGCAACACTGGCCTCTATTTAGCCGTAGAGCGAGATCAGGTTTACGCCGTCAAAGCGCTGATTGATTTGGGGGCTGAAATCAATACCGCCAACATCGGTGGTTGGACTCCTCTGATGATGGCAGCAGCTCAGGGCAATCTGGAAATCATCAGCCTGCTGCTGGAGCATGGCGCAGATTTTCGTTCGGTCAATCGCTGGGGTGCCACTGCTCTGAGTGAAGCCCGCAAATCGTTTCGATCGGCGCAGGCATCTGAGCTGTTAATCCGAGCCGGAGCCATTGAATAAGATGAATGTTGATCGTTTGGCTCAGTTAGAATCCTGGCTACGTTCGGGCGCGATCGACCAGCGCAAAAAGGCGATCGATGAGTTGGCTGGCTTCCCTTCTGACATCGCAGTGCCGCTTTTGCAACGCTTCTCGACTGACCCCGATTTCCTCTGTCGTCGTTTTGCCGTCATGGGGCTGGGCAACCATCGCACCGAGGCATCATTCCAGGCGCTTAGAACTCTGTTAGAGAACGAGCAGGATGATAATGTTCTGGCAGAGATTGCCAATGCCTTGTTTGATTTTGGCGATGCGTCCATCCCCTTGCTACAACAGCTATTTGAGCGCAATCGTCACTGGCTGACCCGGCAAACTATTTTATCGATCTTAATGGAGTCCGACCAGGACGACGTTTTGCTGGCAGTGATCCGGGAAGCCTTACTCGACGAGACCCAAACGGTTAAAGAAACGGCCATTCTGGCGCTGGGTCAGTTGCTTAAAGGACCTCTCCAGCAGGAGGCGCTTGATCTATTGGAATCCTTAGCCGAGGCTGATTTCTGGCGCGATCGCTGGCGAGCCGCCACAGCCCTGACCCTGGCGACTGATCCTAGAGCCAAGCCAATGCTGGCGAAATTGCAACAAGACGAGAATCATTACGTGGTTGCGGCGGCTTTAGACAGCGCGTTGCGGTGATGGGATAACAAGCCAGAGAGCGATCGCACATCAATTTGTCCTTTAATCTTAGGACCTACGCATTCCCCCCTCTTTTCTTGTATGCCCAAAGGGCTTTAAGCCCCCAATTCTTGGGGACTTGGAGTGCTTGCTTCCCCTTTCTTGTATGCCCGCTAGGGCTATAAATTGAGGACTGGAGGGCCAGTTTTGCGAGACTTTGCGTAAGTCCTACAATCTGTAACAGTAGATCGCCAACCTGAAAACCCATCTCCAGACGACAACTGGATGCCTGAGGAGTTTATGCTCCAGTAGTGTTCTATACGAGCTGACTGTATCAAGCTTTATAAATCTTGATAATTATGGTTGCAGGCTTATAGGAAGATTGATCATAACAAAGCGTATGAAACGCTTGAGAGGTCTGAACCGCTTAGAAATTAGCCTTTTCCTAAACGATCGCAGGAGTTTTTCTGACGATAGATTTAATCTGGTATCTAAGCGAGTTGGCTGAGAAATCTGAAATTTCTTTTTGCTTTGAAACAATTTTCTTAATCTTTGTCGTTAGCCAGGAGATTCCATTCATGCCATTTGGACCAGCTTCACGCTTAGGGGTCAGCCTCTTTGATGAAACCCCTCCCGTCGAGTGGGTGCCCGGTCGCTCACAAGAAGAAGCCGAGACGATTATTCTGGCAGTCTATCGTCAGGTGTTAGGTAATGCTTACGTAATGGAAAGCGAGCGGCTCGCGGTGCCCGAATCCCAATTTAAGCGGGGTGAGTTGAGTGTTCGTGAGTTTGTCCGGGCAGTGGCAAAGTCTGACCTCTATCAGTCTCGTTTCTTTACCAGTTGTGCGCGTTACCGGGCGATCGAACTCAATTTTCGGCATTTGCTGGGTCGTCCACCCCTGGATCTGGAAGAGATGCGGCTGCACAGCACGATTCTCGATACTCAGGGCTTTGAAGCAGAAATCGATTCCTACCTCGACAGTGACGAGTATCAAACCACGTTTGGCGAAAACTTTGTCCCTTACATTCGGGGCTACAAGAGCGATGCGTGTCAGAGCATGGTGCAATTTACCCACACGTTTCAATTGGTGCGTGGAGCCAGCAGCAGCAGCCTGAAGGGTGACTTGTCTGGCAAGAGTCCCAAGCTCAATGCGCTGGTGATTCAAAGCACTCCCACTCCGGTGATTTCGCCTGCCAGTAGCGGTGCCTTGTTCTCTGCGCCGTCTAATGATCCTCAGACGCGCTTGGGTGTGGGTGCCAGTGCCGATGGCAAAGTGTATCGGATTGAGGTTACAGGCTATCGCTCTAACGCAGTCAACCGGGTCTCTAAGTTCCGCCGCAGCAACAAGGTGTTTCTGGTGCCCTACGAGCAACTTTCCCAGGAGTATCAGCGGATTCACCAGCAGGGTGGCGTGATTGCCAGTATTACGCTTGTATAGCCTCAGCTCAAGATTACAGGACTTTAGGAGATAGGTTTCAATGGGTAGTATCGTCATCAATGCCACTCCGGTGGAACTCTGGCCGACCAGCGATCTAGAGGAAATTCAGACCGTCATCCGAACCGTTTATAAGCAAGTGCTGGGCAATCCCTATGTGATGGAAAGTGAGCGGTTGGTCACCGCTGAGTCCCAGTTGAGCGATCGCTCCATCACCGTGCGAGAATTCGTGCGTGCCGTAGCGAAATCTGATTTCTACCGTGCCCGTTACTTTGAATCCTGCGCTCCCTACCGCTTTGTGGAACTCAACTTTCTACATTTGCTCGGTCGGGCACCTCAGGATCAAAAGGAAGTATCCGAGCACATTGTTCGCACGACGACCGAAGGCTACGATGCTGAAATCGATTCCTATATCGACAGCAGTGAGTACCAGTCGGCGTTTGGTGAGAATATTGTGCCCTACACGCGTGGCGGCAGCAGCGAGGCAAACGCGAAGCAAGTAGGGTATAACCGCATTTTTGCGATCGATCGCGGCCCCTCTCAGATTGACAGCTCGGTGAAAGCATCGCAATTGGTATATGACATTGCCACCAACAGCGCCAATGCTATCAAACCGTCTTCAGCAACCGTGACGGGTTCTGGTACTGAAAAGCGGTTCAAAATTCTGGTGGCAGGGTCAAAATTTGACTGCCCTAGACGAGTGAGTGCCACTGAATACATTGTTTCAGCGAGCAAGATGACTCCTCAAATCCAGCGGATTAACCGTACTTCTGGCAAAATCGTCAGCATCACCGAGATTTAATCGTTTTAGCAAGTGGGCAATGCCCACTTGCTCCATTTCGATAAAGCACAGAGGATGTCGAGAAGTATCTAATGTTGCGCTGTAGTTCGCTTAGACTACATCATGGCAACGCTGATATTTAAGCCATCCTCATTAACTACAAACCTTATTTTAGGAGTCATTAGTATGGCACTTTGGATTGAAGCTGAGTCGGTTGAATTACGCCCCAATGCAACGGAAGAGAATCTGCAAACCGTTATTCGGGCGGTTTATCGGCAAGTCTTGGGTAATGCACACGTCATGGACAACCAGCGGCTCACCAGCGCTGAGTCTCAGTTACGGAATGGTGATATTACCGTCAGAGAATTTGTCCGCGCAGTGGCGCAGTCTGATCTGTACCGTTCTTTGTTTTTTGAGACATCTTCTCCCTACCGTTTTGTTGAATTGAATTTTAAGCATTTGCTGGGTCGTGCGCCACAGGATCAAACTGAAATCTCGGAGCATGTGCAAACGTATAACAACCAGGGCTATGAAGCCGAGATTGATGCCTACATTTCCAGCGATGAATACATTCTGAATTTTGGTGAGCATGTTGTGCCTTCTGCACGTGGAAATCGCACTCAAGCTGGCATCAAAAATGTTGGATTCAACCGTACTTTTGCCTTAATGCGGGGCTTTGCAGCGAATGATGTGGGCAAAGCAGCAAAACTAATTAGCGATATTGGCGGTAATTTGCCGACCAAAATTGTTGCTCCAGCGAGCGGCTCTGGCGCTTCCAGCAATCGGGAGAAGCGGTTCCGTGTTGCGGTTTCCAAAGCCAGCTATGGTCCGCGTGTGACCCGAAGCGCCACGACCTTTGAAGTTGGCTACAATCAGCTTTCCCAAAAAATTCAAAATATTCAGAAGACGGGCGGCAAGATTTTGAGTATTACTGAGGTAGCTTAGAGAAGGGCGATCGCAGTTGAGCGATTGGGTCTAGTAAGGATACAGGCAAAACCAACCCCTAGCTTTGTCTGACTGCTTTCTAGTGATCTCAGGTATCGACTATGGCGACTACTGAATATGACGATCGCATCTTGTTGATTGAGGTCAGTGGCTTACGTCAACAGGGTACGATGCCAACGAGTCATTACACCTTTAAGGTTCCCTATCGCTCACTTGCTCGCACCCTTCAATTCATTAGCCGCAAGGGTGGAAAGGTTATTCGGATTCAGGCTCCGTCTTTATTGCTACCAACTCCGGCAAGTTGGAACCATGCTACATCACTAGCTAATCCAGGAGTGGTTGAAGCGATCGCCGCACACCCCTCCTCTACTTTTGACCCTGACCCTGTTTTAGCCCTCGAAAACGCACCGACAGCTAGTGAAACAACTCAGCCGACTGTTGTAGCAGAAGCTGTGGCAGAAGCGGACACATTAACTTCATTACAGCCGTCTGAACCCAGGCTTTTAGAGCCGCTCAACGTGCCAAAACTGATCAGATCATTTCTGAAAAAGCTGAATCATACCTGGGTAAAGTCTGAGTAGAAACGCACCCATGAGCCAGCACCACTGTTCTGGCAGTTACTTTAAGACTGACGAATACAGTTTCTCTTCTATTGCTATAGTGGAGCATCGCATTCAAGGTGATTTGTATGGCAAGTGCAATGATTGCTTCTGGCACCATTGACCTCAGTGATTACAATAGTCGTCTGGTAACCATTGAAGTGAGGGGTGGTCACCAGGAGATGCTACGGAAGGGATTGTATACAGTAACGATTCCTTACAGATGCCTCTCTCAAACAATGCAACGGATTCATCGGTTTGGTGGAAAGGTTACGAATGTAGCCATCCCTCATTATTCCGGTGAAGCGTTGTCTGCTCAACCGCAGGCAAAACCTGCGTCGAATGCTCGGCAGACCCCAAAATCGGCGGACGAGACGCAAAAGAAACAATCACAACGAAAAGCAAAACGTTGATGAACATTACGGAGTTTGTTGCGAGTTCGATTGGGCATTGGCGATCGCAGCGCAGCGCTCACCATTTGGCATTTGGTCATTTTGAAGCCGTTCAGTCCGAGATCGACATTGTGGCTCTCTCGGTGGATGATCCGGCAGTGTTAGATCTATGCAAAACCTACAGCATTGATCCACAGGCTGCCATTTCACCCTTCCGTATGAGTTGGGAAGGTCAGTCGGATTGGGAAGATAGTGAGCTTGTCAAAGGAACGTGCGTTTTGGTGCCTGTTCCCGATCCGAGCCAGCCTCAGCGTGGCAAACTCCTGCGCGATCAAGGGTACGCTGAAGAAATCGCGGCGGTGGGTGACTACACCCTCACCGAAGACGGCACGTTTGTGCTTGTTACGGCGTACGATCGCGCCGCTGCTGAAGAAAAAATCTGGTTTGTTAACCCCAATGTTCGCTGTAGGGTCTCTCTGATTAAAACCAGTGCTGGTACGGGAGTGGTTACGGCTTCGTTCTCTTCAGAGATTCGCCAAGAAATTAAACATTAAAGCTTAAAAATTCGCGCTCATTAACGTCTTAATTTTTGGTTTTAATTTTTCATCGCCTTTATACCCATGTCATCGACTCCACTGTCTTTCTCTCAAGCGACATCCAATGATTTAATGACCCTGGCACGCTGGATGGCGGGGGACTTTAGTAATGCTAAGCAGGCGTTTGAAAATGCCAAGGATTACGCCCACATCCATGTTTTTTTTCGTCCCTTACCCTATGCATTCTTTTCTGGTATTGGACTCTATTCAGAGCAGGTTTATGACTACGATTTGTGGAGTCCTTATCGGCAAGGAGTGCACCGCTTAGTCGAACAGGATGATCAGATTTATATTGAAAACTACAGCTTAAAAAAACCAATGCTCTATGCCGGATCGGCGCGTGATTTAAATATTCTCAAAACCATCACGCCTGCCTGCATTGAACGTCGCTACCACTGCTCGATGATTTTTAAGCGAGAGGGCGATCGCTTTCAAGGCAATGTTGAGCCTGGAAACCTTTGCTTGATTGAAAAACATGGTTGCCAAACGTATCTGGATAGCTATGTTGAAATCAGTGAAACTACCTGGGTCAGCTTGGATAAGGGCTTAGATATCAATACACATCAGCAAGTTTGGGGGTCTACCTTTGGACCTTTGCGGTTTGAAAAACAGGAGAGCTTTGCCCATGAAGTCCCCACTATTGACTGATCTCTCCCTGCCCTATCTAGCACCCATTGAAACTAAAATGCTGCCCCCAGAAGCGCAGAAAAAAATGCAGTGCTGGATTCGCAGCCGCCATTTAGTTTGCTCAGGCAATTTCTTTGTGTTTGAAACGGTGGACTATAGTGCGGTTGATCGGTTTTGTGAGTGCGTTGAAACGTTGGGTGGCAGCGTCATTTCCGTTGATCCGGTTGACAAAATCTGGATGGGCGATCACCGACAAGTGATTTTGTATCGTGCCAGAGCCAGTTTGCATACACCCTGTCATGCCTTGAAACAATATTGGCTGAAATATGGCGGTTTTCGCTCTCGCTTTGATCCTCAAGATTAGATAGACGGCATAAGCGATGCGATCGCCCAACCTAAGGATCGCTCGATTGAAGATGAATTTGGTCACGTCGGGTTTCATTACTTTTTTATGGAGCTATAGCATGGAAATAACAATGGATGTAGGTGTAATGGTCACACTCGTTTATGGCATCCTTGCGATCGTGGGCGGCATTCTAGGCTATGTTCAGGCACAGAGTAAGGTTTCTCTGTTTGCTGGCTGCGGCTGTGGCATTCTGTTGCTGGTCAGTGCCTTGTTACAATTTCAAGGACAACCCTGGGGGCTGGTAGCTGCCACAGTTGTCACGCTGATCTTGCTAGTGGCGTTTGTGATGCGATGGATCAAAACGCGCAAGTTTATGCCTGCTGGTTTGATGCTGCTTTTGGGAATTCCATCACTAGGCATCATGATTAGTCAGTTGGTTGGCGTTTAATCAGTCAGCACTTGACCGAATCCGCCTGACAATTTGGCTGATTGAAACGGTAGTCCCTGTTAGATTCAGATTTTTACAACTTACCAGCTATTTCCATTTGTATTCGCCACACCCGATACTCTACACCCGGTACCCGTCTCTACAAGACGGTGGCTTACCGGATTGAAAACCGCTATAAACGCGATTGGTGCGTTAAGGAGATGACTCATATGGTCAGTACGTTTATTAATCCATTGCTTAATCCAGATGCGAGCCTTGGAGTAGGCACATTCAATGACACTGCACCCATCTGTCTATGGGAGAACCACTCTGACGCAGAGGTTGATGTGGTTATTCGAGCAGCCTATCGCCAAATTCTGGGCAATGCTCATGTGATGGAAAGTGAACGCTTGATCGTCTCAGAATCTCAGCTCAGACAGGGAGACATCAGTGTGCGGGGGTTTGTGCGTCAGGTGGCCCAGTCGGCTCTCTACCGCGCGCTTTTTTTTGAAGCTTGTTCACGATCGCGATCGATCGAGCTTAACTTCAAGCACCTACTCGGTCGTGCGCCTGAAAGTCATGAAGAAGTGGCTCAACATGGTCAGTGGCTCGATCAGGGCGGGTTTGAGGCGGAAATCGATTCTTATATTGATAGTGATGAATATCAGGCAGCTTTTGGTGAGCATACCGTGCCCTACTACCGGGGATACAAAACTCAGACGGGTAAGAAAATGGTCGGCTTTACCCACATGTTTCAACTTTTGCGCGGTTCTGTCAGTAGCGACAAAGATCTGACCCACCAGAATCGCTCCCGGTTGAATGCATCCCTCATGACTAACCGCCCTAGCGCGATCGCGCCTGTTGAAGGCGCACCATCCTCGTGGCAATACCCGGCTGCTGGCACTGATGTAAGCGCCATCCTGGCAGCAGTCTTCAAGCCCAAGCATCCAGCCAGCCAAACCCAAGCTTGGGCTACCGCACCTAATTACGCTGCTGAAGCAGCCTTGAGACAGACCATTCAAGAGCAAGCCCAAGTGATTGACCGTTTGCAACAACAATTGACGACGTTGCGTCCCTTTGCTGCGATCGGATCTGCCTATCTCAAAAGCGATTGGCAGTCCACAGTAGCTTCTCCTCCTGAAAAGATAGCGGCTCAGTTACAACAACAGGCAGACGCACAGACGACTCAAATAGCGGCGTTGCAAGCACAGATCGCCAATGCCCAACCCTATGCAGCGATTGGGGAAGCCCGCTTGAATAAATGGCGTAGTCGGACTTTCAACAGCTAACACCCTTACAGAATGCAAGGGTTAATTGGTGAGGCAATGACGCGCGTCATCAGAGCACTCCAGCATTGAAATCGGACTCTATCATCGTCCGATTTCAATGCTGGAGATGTGTTTATCTTGAGGCTGTCATGAGGGCGAACCCAGTGAATCTGATACCGATTTAAAGAATGACGGCTACAGATCAATCGGTGGGTAGGGGCAAGGCATTGCCTTGCCCCTACAGGATGTGTCGCATTTTCAATTCAAATTGGTATGAGTTAGAAGGAGGTAGCGTCAACTTTTGGAAGACAACAGCAGGAACCGTGCGCTCAATTTCTGCCCTTACGTCAGGATCCTGCCCCAAGGCTGTTGTCCATGCCGTCACAGCTTCAATTGCTCCCTCCGTTGACCACGGATCTGTACCAGAAGAAGCAGGGGCAGTTGGATCACCCGTAGGAGGTTCAAAATTAAAAGGGACG
This sequence comes from Stenomitos rutilans HA7619-LM2, assembly GCA_019358945.1. GTDB lineage: Bacteria > Cyanobacteriota > Cyanobacteriia > Leptolyngbyales > Leptolyngbyaceae > Stenomitos > Stenomitos rutilans. The sequence goes on from JAHHIE010000009.1 coordinate 78,950, forward strand.
GGTGATCCATTTCCAGACTCAATTTCCATTCGCTGTTGCTGTAAAGCCTCCCGCTTCGTCTGCCGTCGCTGCAAAATCGACCACACGCGCTCCCAATGTAATACGTTCAAGTTGTAAAGCCTCAATTTTTCCCCTTCATAGCCAGGATGGGAGCGTGACCATCTCATCGTTAACTTAATACCTAACTGGGACAATAGCTGATGAATGATCTGCGTGTCACTGATGGCATTAGTAATCCTGTAATGCAAAGCGACTTTAATTTGCTGAGCCAGTTCCCTAGCACGATCGGCATAAGGTTTCAGCTCATACTTGCACCATTGCCATCCAGCCTGAATCTTGGCAAGCAGTTCATCTAAACCAATTTTGGAGCGGAGCCAGCGCCGGAGTTCTGAGCCGGAAAGGTCCCAAGGACAGTAGCCCTGGTTCCAAGTTGCCTGTTTTTCTAGTGCCCTCGCGGTGCGATCAACGGCCACCCCCGGAAACAGTTGCACTTCCAGATTCAGCAACTCCCCGCGTCGCCTGCCCTCGGTATCCCACAGCACATCTTCCAGGGTGAGGCTGTCCAGGCAATAGAACTCTTTGAAGTAAAATTTGGCGACTGCTAACGATTCTTCCCGTCCTAACCCCTCTTTCTGCTCTAGCAGAAGGAGTTCGCTATACATTAAATCCTCTGCGTTTAAAATTGCCTGTGCATCCACTTCCTGCTGTTCCTGTCTGGCAATCAGCAGCAAACTTCGCATTGCAGGGTTACTGTCTCGGTCTTCGACGGTCACTGGATTCCCTTCAAACCGAAGCCGCACCAGAAGTGCATTGCGCAAATTGTGCATCGCAAAGTTTTGTTCGGCAGCAATGCGGCAAAATAGGCTCAGATGAGGATCACTCTGCCAGTCATAGCGGCTGATTTCTCCGGTAACATCTTCCTTTAAACCGGAGCGAATGAGTTGAATTGTGGCGGTTGCTCGTTGCTGAAGGTGATCTTTTAGCTCTAAAGCATTTGTGGAACGACTTACCTTTGAGAAGTTATTGCCCCGCTGGGCACACCAGACAACGCGATTCACAGGTGCTCGAACCCTGCCCAAGGCTTGTGCCATGTCAGCATCCGTGCTGGAAGTTCCTGTAAAGATGCCATAGATCTTTTGAATCGTGCCTTGAGATTCAATACTAACTCCAGTTGCCACTGAGGGAGAACAGATAATAATGTCGTACTCGCTTCGCTGTAGCACTGCATCAGGCGTTTGAATAAACTCTCGTTCGCATTCTCCCCCGCTGGTTTCGGAGTTGATTAGTAGCACTCGCTTGTCAGGAGCTTCCTTCGCCAAGAGTCGGGCGATCGCCTTACTCGTGCCCTTGCTATCCGTCGCGACAAATAAGACGTTCCCAACAATCAGGTCTTGAACGTCTGCCAGCAGTTCTCCAGTAATGACGGTTCGATCGGGGGATTGAATAAACCGTACTGGGTAACCTGCGGACTGATAGCCATTGCGGATCAGGAAGATGGCTGTATCATCGCCTCTCAGCTCTTTCAAATAGTGCAAGGTCGCATTATCCAGATCTGCGTCAGCGACAATGACGCGACGGGCCAGCCGGATCAGTTCCCGTAGTCGAGATAAAAGGGCTGGACGTTTGCCATCACGGGCACAGGTGGAGCTGGTCAACAGATGTCGGAGCACCTGAACGACTTCATCAAGGATCAGGTCACAGTCACTAAACTTGCTAGGATCAACGCTCAGCAAAGAGTCTACACACAGCCCGATCCGCAGGGTGTAACCAGCTCCATTAATAAACGCTCCGTTGACCTTATCAAGGTCTCCTTTGTAATCCAGTCCCAATCGAGCCGATAGGTTACGCATTAAAGCAATGCGATGTCCTCCGGCAATCGCCTTCTCAGCATCCTTCACCAATGCCTGAATGTGTTTCGTTTTTCCAGTCCCTTTCGCACTCTCGATCGCGATAATGCCTCTCTCTGGTACGCTCTCAAGCACTAAGCTAGAAAGATCTGCCGTCACTACCTTGACGGCAGCAGGATAGGTCAGCCGATTCTCTAACCGTTGCCAAATCATCCAGTGTTGCAGAGGAAGCGCCTGGGCATAAGCAGTTTCCCAAGCCGCAGCGCCACCCTGGACAATTAAATCATCGACTCCTTTCCCCTGTTCCGCTTTCCAAGTTGTGACGCTGGTCGGACAACTCGCCTGATGCAGCAAGCCTCCAAACCGGTACAGAGCAACCGATACTCGCCGTTTGGTGGCTGCCTTTTCATCCTGGTCAAACGCCAAGACAAACCGCCGACTATTCTTGGCAAAGCGGGCTGCATCCTGGCTGAGCCGACGAGTCCCATCTAATCGTTTTTGATAGCCCCCGTTTACTCCATAGAATGCGAGGGGAACAAAGCCTTGACTGAGTAGAGCAAGAGCTTTTTTGCCGCCTTCAGTTGGCACCATTGGAATTTCTGGATGGGCTTCTAACCAATCCCAAAAAGAGCCGAACAGAGGGACTTCTACGCTGTAGCGATCGCTGATTAATGACCTAATTTCAGATGGGATAGCAGGTAAATAAGCGCGAGATCCATTTCCTACAGGGGTTTCGTATTTCTGAATTTTGCCTTTCTTGGCATCTTGCCGGGGGTGACTCAGCTTTGCCTGCCAGCAAAAACCATCTTCGTTAACCAGCAAGATGGCATACAGATTGATACGTGCCTGATAGCCAAAGCGAGTCACATTCCAATTCAAAGCCTCATGAATGGGATAAGTAACGTCACCGCCAGGGAGGACTTCAGTATCGCTAACGACGTGAGTAGCCGTCTGATAGAGAGACCGAGCGATCGCACTCCCTTGCATAAACTCTCGCTCGATCTGTTGAGAGAATTCTATTTGAGAAGTATTTTGCCTGCTAACTTGTGTGGCGCTAGTCCCTAGCCTGAAAGATCTCGTTGAAATCGGCTCCCTAGAAGAAGTAAACACATTAGTCTCCCTAAATTCACACGCAAAAGGGAGAAATATCCATGCAGCAGCTAAAGATGTTTGCAGATAGGTTGCAACATCTACATAAACACCTCTAAAATTGAGCAAGATAAAGCAGACTATGCCCACAAAAGCATAATCGCCACTACATGGCTTTCCCCTGTAGTCAATTACTGGACTCTTAACTTGTTGCTTGGTCGGCGGATAAGTTAGAGTCCATAGCTATTTTCAGTTTTGATGCTTTTGCTCTCCACAACCGACTGTGATTGAGAGCTTTTTTTTACCTGTCTTTCCTCCTCTCACGGCTGTGAGTCAACAAATAGCCAACAGATCAAACAGATAGTGCAACCGCAGATCTGAAGGGTAAATCAAAAGATTTGGATAGAAACCTTTCGATCGAATAAGTGAGTACGGATGCCTAAGCAACTAAAAGTCTGCGCTTCTGCTCTTAATAGACCTAGAACAAAAGAACTAATTTGATCCGACTGAGACCTATTAAACACCGAAAAATACAAACCAAAACATACTCAAACTATGACTGGCTAAGGATTACGCCAGAGTTACAGGTGGTTTATACGCGAGAGTTACAGGTCAAAACTATACGCCGGAGTTATAGGCTAGCTGTGAATGATACGCGGGAGTTACAGGTCAAAACTATACGTGGGAGTTACAGGTTTCCAATTTCAAATTGAGAGAAATTAAGCGCAAAAATTAGTGTCTTTTAGATCGATACGTGGGAGTTACAGGTCAAAACTATACGCCGGAGTTATAGGCAAATTGTGGAACTGTACGCGGGAGTTACAGGTCAAAACTATACGTGGGAGTTACAGGTCAGTCAGTCAAAATCATACGCGAGAGTTACAGGCACTCTCATTCTTTAAACCTACAAATAGTGTTTTGAGATCGCTTTTTTGAGTAAAACGCTAAATGTGAGTCGTGGGCAAATCGTAGAAGAAAGTGCTTTAAAGTAAGATCGCTGCTAAGATCTGCTCACGTTGAGGGTTAGAGTATTGTGAGTAAAAGTGATGAGTTAGCCTTTCCGATTGACGGGCAGCTTCTAATGGTGTTGCCTAGAGCGGGCGCTTCGATTCACAACCCAGATGTGAAACTTCCAATTCTGCGCTCTGACCCCGATGGCTACTACTTAGAGATGCGAGTTGAGTCCGATGCTGCTGACCCGACTGAAGTAGCTGTAACTCGTCGAATGCCGCTAGAAGATCTTTCGACTGACGAGTGGGAAGAATTAAAAGCGCAATATGCCAAGTTAGATTTTAGCGATTGTGCTGATCAGGGAATTAGTAAGGGACTTGAAAAAATTCAAGACCGGAAAATTCAGCGCCTGTTTATGGCATTGTTGACGTTCTTAAATCCCCGACAAGTCTCGATCGTTCTCTACCTCTACAAACAAGCTGCCCGTCAAAGAACTGGGGCAACCGTTTCCTTTCGCTCCAATGACTTACTTGAAAGCCTTGGATACACTCGCACTAAGGATGGAGGGTTTGCATCCAAGCTACGATCGCAACTCAATCGCGATCTGGTTGCCCTACACCGAACGGAGCTAGTGTTTGCTCAGTCCCTTCGTAAGGGTAATAATGTTGGTGCCAAAGTCACGATCAAAAGCATTTTACGGATTAAGGATTTTGAAATTGATAATGTTCCACGAGATTTTGATCTCGCTAAAGCAGCGGATTATACCTACGAATTAGCCGATGCTTACACCATCTCTCTGGAGTTTTTTGATGGGCCCAGCCGTACCGGAGATTATGTATTATTGGCAAATGACATTGATATTACTCAAAAACTGGGCAGTAATACAAAAAATGATTATAAGACTAAGTTACTGATTTACCTTGCAAGTCGGATGAAGTGGGATACGCCTCAAGATGGGCAATATTTAGTGATCTCAAAGCAGTATTTATTTAAGAACCTTGACCTATTGGGAAGTAATTCCTCACGTAACAATCAAATCTTTTGGCGGACTGTTGATGAACTTAATCAAGAAGGTTATTTGTTAGGAGCGCAGGAATTACCCGGTAAGAAAAAAGCGGCTAACATTCAGTTTCAAATTAATCCTGAAAAGCTACGCTCCCATCAATAAGCTTAGGTCTTATCGGCGGCTCTCAAGCCGTTGTTTTTCACGCCACCATTGCTTGGGAGTTTCTTCTAATGGTAAAGCGACAAGATAGCGAGAAACAAGCCGTTGATCATCCATTCTCGTTGTGGCAAAGTGAAATTCCTCCGATCGCGACAAGACAGCATAGTCGTCTATGGTAGAGCCTTAGTGGTGCGCTAAACGCAAAGAGGCGGGTTGGGTGATGCCCATTGGCTCAGAATCTTCTCAATGCTTTTCATGCGGTTGCCCTGATATAACCAGTTATTACAATCCTGGCTTTTTGAGCTTGATTCTAGCTTTTTGAGCTTGTGATAGTATCGTCATTACTTGGCAAAAGTAAACGCTATGGCAGAAACACAGCCCCCGATCATCGATCTGACTCAGGAAGATGAGCTTTTGCAGATTTTGCCGCGTCCAGCACTGCGATCGAGTGCAAACTTGGGCTGGGATGGTATTTCTGTTCAACAGCATTGGCAACCTGCGTGGGAAGTACCTGAGAATTACGGGATCAAACATATGCTGGTGATGCATAACCATACAACGCCAGTGGAATCGGAACGCTGGTTTGATGGACGGAGGCAGCAGGAGCAAGGCGTTGGGGGTCGCAATAACATTGTGCTTATTCCAGCGATGATTTCGCATCAAGTAACCTGGACACAAGAATGTTCCTTCTCGTTGCTATTTCTCGATCCAAACCGTCTGACTCAAGTAGCTTACGAATCCATCACGGCCGATCGTGTTCAACTCATTCCCCATAGCGCTACGCATGATCCGTTGATTAACCAAATTGGACAATCACTCACGGCAGAATTAGAAAATAATCAGCTACATAGTCGTCTATTTGTAGATGCATTGATGATCGCGCTTTCAATTCATCTACTAAGACATTATTCAGACTGGCAGCAATCTTTGCGCGAAGGTCTAAACGGTCTACCCCAACGTAAGTTAAGACAGGCGATCGAGTACATCAATGAACACCTAAGAGAAGACTTAACGATTGGTGCGATCGCAAATGAGTTAGAGATGAGTCAATACTATTTTTCGCGCTTATTTAAGCAATCCATTGGCGTATCGCCCTATCAATATGTCATGCAGCAGCGAATTGAGCAAGCAAAACATCTGCTGCGAACGACGTCGCTTTCAGTAGCCGCGATCGCGATGCAAACTGGTTTTTCCAATCAGAATCAACTGACGATTCAATTTCGTAAGTTCACAGGTACAACACCCAGCGGCTATCGCAAAAATCTTTAAACTTTAATCAGAGAGCAGGATTCCAATAAATTTGGCAACTATGGATGATTAATCTGGATTCTTTCTTTCAAGCTTTCAGCGCGGGATGAATCGCTGCTATTAAGTAGTAGCGCTACATTCAGGAATACCTATGAAAGTTTGTGAACCAGTTGAGCAACCCAAATTATCAGCACGCCCAGATTTTCCCATTAACCTGACTCAGCTTTACATCAATGGCGAATGGCGTGATTCAGCTAGCGGCAAAACCTTTGCGGCGATCGACCCCACCACTGAAGCTGAAATTGCCCAACTAGCAGAAGGCACTGTTGCAGATGTTGAATTGGCGGTTCAGGCTGCCGAGACTGCCTTTGTTGCCGCTTGGGGACAGATGAGTGGACATGAGCGGGGAGAAATTCTCTGGCGAGTGGGAGATTTGTTCCTTCACTATGGTGAAGAGCTTGCGTTTTTGCAAGCCAAAGAAATGGGGCGACTGTTTACCGATTCTATGACCGTAGACATTCCCCATCTTGCCAATATGTTTCACTATTACGCAGGTTGGGCAAGCAAAATCGAAGGTGCTGTCAAACAAGCTACAAAAGGGCTGCACACCTACACACTTCGAGAGCCACTGGGTGTAGTCGCTGCCATCACACCCTTCAACTTTCCGCTCATACTTTCCATCAGCAAGTTTGCGCCTGCTCTCGCTGCTGGAAATACCCTCATTCACAAACCGGCTTCGGCAACCCCCCTCTCTGCCTTGAAGGTCGCTCAAATCATGCAAGAGGCTGGCGTCCCAGCGGGTGTTTTCAATGTGGTGATGGGGCCAGGTGGTACGGTCGGCAATGCCCTATCCACCCATCCGGGCATTGAAAAGGTGGCAATCACCGGATCGACTGCCAGCGGCATTCGCGTGATTAAAGATTCTGCCGACACGTTGAAGCATTTGACGATGGAACTGGGTGGTAAAAGCGCCAACATTATTTTTGCCGATGCCGATTTGGATGCTGCGACACAAACCGCTTACGACGGCATGTTCTACAATAAAGGCGAAATTTGCTATGCAGGTTCACGAATGTTGGTGGAACGGGCAGTGTACGACGAAGTGGTCGATCGCGTTCGTCAACGGGCATTAAAGACGAAACCGGGAGACCCCCTTGATCCAGGCAGTCAAATGGGGCCGATCGCCAACAAGAGCGAGTACGACAAAGTACTCAACTATATGCAGGTAGGTCAGCAAGATGGGGCGCGACTGGTCGCTGGCGGCAAAGCTGCCGATATCGGTACAGGCAAAGGGTATTTTGTCGAACCAACGGTATTTGCCGATGTTAATAGCGAGATGACGATCGCCCGCGAGGAAACCTTTGGTCCAATTCTTGCCATCATTCCCTTTGATGGGTTTGATCAAGCAATTCAGTTCGCTAACAGTAACCAATATGGATTAGCCTCTGGAGTGCATAGCCGCGATATTAAGAAAGCCCACAAAGCGGCAGCAGCGCTTAAAGCAGGCACAGTTTGGGTCAACACCTACGGGCACTTTGATCCATCGGCTCCCTTTGGTGGCTATAAAATGAGCGGCTATGGGCGTGAACAAGGTTGGGAAGCTCTGGAGTTCTATCTACAGACGAAAACTGTATGGGTTGATCTGTCCTAGTCCTGGCGATGAGAACTGTATCCAGGGTAAAGCTCTATAGAGGAGTTACATGAAAAAGGTTTTGGTGGTAACGACCAGTCACGATCGCTTTGAAGGGGCAAATCCGCATCTAACAGGGGTATGGCTGGAGGAATTTGCCGTACCTTATATTGAGTTGCTCAAACACAATGTTGAGCTAACGGTTGCCAGTCCTAAAGGCGGTGCGATGCCTATTGATCCACGCAGTTTACCCACGCCAGAGCAGGAAGCAGAATGGCAGCCTGCGATCACAGCCGCCACACAGACATTCAAACTAGCTGAGATAAAGTCGGAGGACTTTGACGCTATTTTTATACCGGGGGGGCATGGTCCCATGTTTGACTTGCCCAATGATCCTGACTTACAGCGATTGCTGCCTGAGTTTCAGCAAGCGGGGAAATTGATCGCTTCGATCTGTCACGGGCCGGTTGGATTAGTGGGTGCAGTGCTGGCAGATGGCACTCCCCTGGTGAAAGGGAAAATTTTGACCTCCTACACTTACTCGGAAGAGGTAGCAGCGAAACTGGATCAGGAAGTGCCGTTTATCTTAGAACACCGTCTACAGGAGTTAGGTGCAACATTCATCACAGGTGAAAATAAAGCCGATCACGTTGAGCGGGATGGACAACTGATTACAGGGCAGAATCCCAACTCTAGCGCCAGCATTGCCCAAGCGATCGTCGCGGCTCTCACTGACCAACTTCCACCCATTTTTACGCAGACGACCGAGGCGATCGTCCCTGCCCAAATTACGGCGGAGTTTCCGGTCAATACGTTTCTAGAAAATATTGCGGTTGATCAGCAGGGCGATCTGTTTGTCACAAGCTACGAGGAAGGCAAAATCTATCGCGTCACGCCAACAGGCGGTGTTGCTGACTATGCCACTATTGGCGGCAATTTAGCCGGAATTGCGTTTGAACCTCAAGGCAGTTTGCTGGTCGCTGGCACCAGTGTCGATCAAGTTCAAACTGTTTATCGGATTGATCAAACTGGTGCAATTGCCACACTCCTAACGCTCCCTGACGCGGTTTTTCTCAACGGCATGACTTACTTGAGGGACGATCGCTATCTAATTGCCGATTCCTTTAAAGGCGCAATTTGGGAGATTGATGCTGCTAAGAAAACGGCTCAAATTTGGTTGCAGCATGAACGGCTTGCCCCGTCAGAGTCTAAGTTTCCACCCTTTCCAGCCGCCAACGGTCTTAAGGTTTATCACAATACTCTCTATGTCTCTAATACGCAACGTCAACAGCTGATCCGCATTCCACTGCACAGCGATGGGACTGCCGGATTACTCGAAGTTTTCCTAACAAATGTCAACCTGGATGATTTTGCTTTCGATGTTCAGGGCAATCTCTATGCGGCAACCCACGTTTACAACAGCGTGGTGCGAATTTCGCCGGATGGGCAAGTGACCGCGATCGCCAAAGCCGAACAGGGCATGACAGGCAGCACCGCGATCGCCTTCGGTCATACCGCCGCAGACAACCAGGCCCTTTATGTGACGACCAATGGGGGTATGAGCTTGCCACCTGTTGATGGGGTGCAAGCTGGCAAAGTGGTGCGGCTTGATGTGGGCATCGCAGGACAAAAGCTCATCGCTTAAATTGAATGATTTTCACCAAGACTACAATTCCGGTAAATACACGATGCGCTACATGATTCTCTGCAAACTGAAGCGAGACAGTGATGAATCCAGAAAGACATTGCGGCTAAAGCATCTGGAATACATTCAGGCGAACTATGAGAAGATTGCCTTTGGAGGTCCAACCCTAGATGAGGACGGCATCCCAGAGATGATGATTCTGGTTGTTGCAGTGAGCGACCCCACTGAAGCCAGACACTTCATTGATGCAGAACCTTATTACGCATCGGGTAGAGTTTTTGACTCAATAGAGATTCGTCGCTGGGCACAAGTGATGCCAGAATTGCATACAAATGCTTTGGCATCGGAGATTGAAAAGGAAAAAGCCAAAACTACCCAGGCTTAAAGAATGCTCAATCGATCCAATAAATCATTTAGACACTATGAACTTACAAGATAAAGTGGCTGTTATTACAGGTGCTAGCAGCGGCATTGGTGCTGCTATTGCGACCAATCTAGATGCGGCAGGGATGAAGTTAGTATTGACGGCGCGATCGCAGCAAAAGCTCACTGAGCTGGCGAGCAAATTGCAAAAGGCGGTGATTTTACCCGGTGAAATCACCGATCCAGCGTTGCCTCAACAGCTTTTAGACAAAGCGCTCGCTGAATTCGGTCAGTTAGATGCAGTTATCAACAATGCTGGCGTTATGCATATGATGTCGATCGAAGAGGCTGACATCGAAGCTCTCTGCACCATGATTCGCGTCAACTTTGAAGCTGTTGTTCGCATCAGCTATGCCATGTTGCCATACTTGAAACAGCAGGGCAGTGGGTTCATCGTCAACATATCTAGTATTTCTGGATTAAAAACCACTCCCATGACGGGTGTTTATGATGGCACAAAACACGCCCTCGAAGCTTTTACAGATTCGTTGCGAATGGAACTGGCGGGTTCTGGTGTAGGAGTCGCAACCGTCGAACCTGGAGCCGTCGCCACTAATCTGTATGAGTCTTGGCGGGATCGGGGCAAACAAGGCTTTGATGAAATCGTGCCAGATCCTCTCAAGAGTGAAGATGTTGCTCGGTGTGTGCGGTTTATTCTGGAACAACCCAATGGAGTCCTTGTCCCTCGGTTATTTGTTGTTCCGGCCACCTCTCCGGTTTAAGCCCTTAGGAAAACTGTCAGGCTTATGGCTTTGCAAATAAACCACAGGTTCAACTCTTCTCACTAACGCTAAAGCTAAAAGGAACTCTATGAACATCGGTATTATTGGCGCAGGCAACATGGGTAGCGGCTTGGGTAAAATCTGGGCACAGAACGGGCATCAGGTGATGTTTAGCTACTCCCGCGACATCTCGAAGTTGGAGAAAGTTGCCCAAGCGATCGGTAGCAATGCCAGTGTTGGCACACCCGCTGAAGCCGTTCAGTTTGCTGATGTAGTTGTATTATCGGTGCCCTACGGTTCAGTTGAAGATGCCCTCAACGCAGCCGGTTCACTCAATGGCAAAATTCTTTTCAGTATTGTCAATGCGCTGTTGCCCGATATGAGCGGCATGGCAGCTGGAACCACTACATCAGCCGCCGAGGAAATTGCTAAACTGGCGACCAATGCCCATGTCGTTGAAGCGTTACCCGTGTTTGCTGAAGTTCTCAATTCTGAGTCACGCCGCTTTGGCGATCAGCAAGCGACCGTATTCTACACAGGTGACGACGAGCCGTCAAAACAGGTTGTAGCAAACCTGTTGCGCGAAACGGATGTTGAGCTAGTTGATGCTGGGTCGCTGAAGAACTCGCGCTATGTTGAACCCGCCATGATGCTCTTGATTCAACTGGCGTATACTCAGCAACTTGGACAAGTTGGCTTTAAGCTGCTGCGACGCTGAGATACGATCGCCAGCTAGGGACGAGAGTTGATTGAAGTGTGATCTTGGGTACGGGCGCACGGCCGTGCGCCCCTTACAGAAAACCTCACTTATCGAAGTTATTTAATTCGCGATCCTAACAACCGCGGGCGTTGGTGAACGGAGGGTCTGAATCATTGCGGCACAGGCATATCTCCAAACGTGATACCGATTTAAAGAATGATGACTACAGATCAATTGCTGGGTAGGGTCAAGGCAATGCCTTGACCCTACAAGGTGTGCCGCATTTTCAATTTAATTTGGTATGAGATAGTGCAAAAGCAAGCTGAGCCAATGCCTTTTGAGCCGTGTGACAGGGTTTTTCATGCTTTGACTCTAGGGCGTGTTTTAAAACCCTCGAAAGCCTCCCACCCCCAATTCTGGGGGCTTCCAAACAGGCTTCAAAGTCCCCCAAGCTTGGGGGACTTTGAAGCCCTTTGGGCATACAAGAAAAGGGGGCAGAAGCTTCAGCAACGAAGCGATTAGGAGTTTTACAACACAGCCTAGCGGCCCATCTCTAATCCCATTTCTCTTTAATTGAGCTACAGATGATGCACTTCAACCAGCGATGCTACGCAGGTTCGATCGCTCAAAACTCTCTAGCAACGCGGCGTAAAGCGCTACTCAAAACTGAGAACTGGTATAACTTTGGATCTCCCTGCCCTTTTCACTCTGCTTAAGTCCTATGCTTTCTAGACATTTGGGTAAGCCAGATACCATCTACCTGGTAAAACTCTCCCCGCTGCTCAATGGTAAACCCGCCCAGCAAGAGTGCAAGCCAAAGTTGAATGAGCGGCATCTGGAGCGATCGCTGTAGTTCTGGCAGCGAGACTGCCTGGTGGTGATGTGCTTGTTGCCATTGACCAATGGCGTCTATCCAGGCTGTGACATCTTCGTCGTGGGCGATTGCGAGTGCTTCTTGCTGTGCTTGCTTCTGATCAACCTGCTCTAAAAACGCTAAGAGGTTGTCTTTCTCAACGGTGCCGATCACAGAATTGGACGACTGCGATGTTTGGTGTTTCAACGGCGAATCCCCTAAAACTGCTTCCAGATTGAGCGACATCGTGTGTCGCAAAACCTCCTGAAGCATGGCCGTTGTTAAAACTGGTTCAGCCTGGACAGGATTGTGTTTTTCTTCCCAATCCTCTAATAATTGATCGGCACGAGCCGCCAGGATGCCAGTGAGTTGAGCCAAAAGATCGCCTGCTAGCTTCAGATGCAAGTGTGGCGGCAGGAGGTTTAGCAAGTCGTCAAAGTCGCTTAGCAGTTGACGCAGATTGGCAGAGCGAGGGGACGCGATCGCGGCTTGCACTGCCAGGTCTAGGTTGCGTTTTGGCTGTTCTGCCTGTATCTTGGCGCTTTGCTGCGAAGAAATTTCCATGAGTCAGACGCTTACCAGCCCAATCCGGCAGGCTGAGTGATGGCTTGCTGAGTCTAGTTTGCTTTCCGTAGTGGCACTCCAAGTCTCTTCCAGATACTCTAAACGAGCCTCCCTTTTGGCATCGGCTTGGAGTTGGCTCGAATCGAGATTGGCAAAAGTTGGCGCTGCTAAATCCAAAAAACGGGTGATCGCCCACTCTACAACCTGAGTCTCACTCAGCCCTGTACGGGCGGCATCGTCTGGCAAGACGGCTGCAACGTGCTCAGGCAAAAACTTCAAGCTGCCTGTATTGAGCGTTGAGGAGCATCCGGGTGCTGAGCGTGCACTCATGGCTAAGACCCCAGTGAAGGACTGTACTGATTATAAGATGGCTGAAAAACAAAAATTACCTGGCCTACACTGGGCGCTTGATCAGATCATCATCGGTCATCTTTCAATGGGCATGAGGGAATAGGGCAGTGCTGCACTGGCCTTTCTTTGATGACATCCTCGAAGCGAGTGACAGCAAACCGTTGGTGCAGGTCGCTCAAAAGTGCCTTGATGTAGTCGGATACTTTGTCTGCTCTCATGCCCATGCAATGTATAGGTTTGACTTCCATGATTTTTTCATCACCTTGCCAAACCTCTGCCGCTACCGCATGTACAGGTGTATCGGCAGCTTGGCGATACAGAACCAGGATGGCAGCTGGCGCAGTTGGTCGTAGCGGTGGTTCAACTTCAATGATTGCAGACGGTTGATGGGCAACAGGCAAGGCAAGCTTTCTGTGCCTTTGCGGTTTGCGGCTTTTGTCATCCCAGTGACGGTACTGGGACTGTTCCAGCGTCCAGATTTGGGTTTTGAGGTGCTCGATCTGCCGTTCGAGCTGCTGCACTTGCTTACCACGATCGCACGCTGCCTCGTAATGAGCGATTTGTTCCACTGGAATGTAAAGGCTCTTCTTCCCATTGGGAAGGAGCTTGCCTCTGCCAGCCCGAAGCCGTGCATATTTGCAGTCTTCTTTAGCTGCCTTGGAAGCCGATCCGCCTGCTGGCGATCGCTCAAGGCGGACTCCGATGAGATAATCTCCAGCTCCCTTTAAAGTTTCCATCTCTGCTTCTAAAGAGGACAACTGGTGCTGTAAGGCTTCATTTGAGGACGGCATAAGTATTCGTGTCACAAATTGCTTTCACTATATGTAACACGAATACCTGCTCAAACATGAGATCCGAGCTAGAAGTACCGGGCTTGGTCATCGTTTAATCATTCCAGCCCTGATAGCTCTGTTCGCTTGGTCTGCAAAAATTTCTCCATGCGTTCCAGGGTCATCAGTAAGTTTTGGTGTTCTACTGGAGACATCTTATTGGCCTTTTGAAAGTTAACTGCCTGGATGCGAGCCTCAATCTTTTCTAACCCAGCGATGATGGGATGTGCTTTTGTTTGAGGCGATAGAGTCTGCTCAGGGTTTGCTACGAGTTGCTTGATTTGAGTTTTGAGGGTTTCTACGCTCCAGCCCTCTTCTATAGTCAATTTCAGCAATCGTTCTCTACACTTTTCATCCTCCACTTGCGCGATCGCTAAAGCCTTCGTATACGCAAGTTGCCCTGTGTTATACATCGCTAACACGTCTTCAGGCAAATTTAGTAGCCTTAGCCTCACTGAGACAAACGATTGCCAGGAAATGTCAGGTGCAACTTCTCTAAAGACATGTTGAATTGCCTGTTCCTGGTCTGAGGGAATCGGCGCTGCTTTTGCTTCCGCTGCATTCTTCATTTGGTACAGCAGCTTGATCACTTCAGTTTCATTGAGTTCGAGCGTGAGTGATAGCAAGTAGAGTAGTTCCTTCGTATCATCAAGCTCATTAAGGTTGCGACGGCGAGCATTCTCAATTCTCGATAGTTTGACGGCTGTAACATCATCAGTTTCAACAATATCGACCTTGATCGTGCTCAATCCAGCCTCGATCGCGGCTTCTAAACGTGACTCCCCAGCAATTAAACGTACTGAGCTATCCGTGAGCCGCTGCACCCAAATTGAGCCGCGAAACCCGTAAAGCCGGATCGATTCTACTAGCTCCGCATGAGCTACAGGATCTTTTTCGCGTCGTGACTGATAAGGGCGACGCTTGATCTGAGCAATAGGAATTTCAATCCCTTCTCTGATCGACTGGCTTCCTACTGCTCGCTCTAGTTTTTGGCGGAGTTGCTCTCGCTCTGCTTCTAAGGTCTCTACCTTTTTTTTGAGTTCTGCTTGAACATTCAGAGATTTTTGACTACTAGACAAAAATTCTCTGGCGCTTGGTCTTTGAACTGGCATTGGCATTCCTCTAATTTTTCTTGTTCAGCAAGCTTTGAATCGCATCAACAATTGGCTCAAAATCTTTACAGGCTTCATTTCCAGGACGGTAAAGATACAACGGTGCAATGCCACGATTAGCGGCATTTTCAAAATGTTTATTTTCACGAATTGCTGGGAAGCAATGAACGTCTTGATCCTCAAAAATATCCTTGATTTCGGTCGCAAACATTTGCTGATCAGCATTTTTGGCAACTTTCATGGGGACTCCTCCCAGAATCTGAGGCGGCGGAATCAGATTTAACTCTTCGGACTCACTTCGAATCATTTGAAGTAAGGAATCCACACCTGATATTTTGATACTCATAGGACTAGGAATCAGAATGTGAGTTGCTGCTGCTAAGGCGCAGTAACTCAAAACATCAAGGGATGCTGGTGAGTCAAGCAAGATCACCTCAGCCGGGGGTGGAAATTTTTTGAAGGTTTTTTGTAGCACATACTCTCTACCCGTCCGGGCTGGTAAATCGAGGGCAACCGAGACCATAATATCCCCACCTAAACATAAGCCAAACTTTTCTGGTGCTGCTTGCTTCCAGGTAGGGAAAGCAACAGGGTAGTTTCCATTAAACTGTCTTGAGAAGAGTGCAGCGCTGGTCTGCTCTGCGTCGATTGGAGACTCTAGTCCGCAAAAGCGAGCTAAAGAGCCATTAGTGTCAAGATCTACCAAAAGCGTTTTAACGCCGTGCTGCGCTAACCGATAGCCAATGTGAATACTCAAAGTCGTTTTTCCGACGCCTCCGGCGTTAGAAGCGATCCAAATTACAACTGCCTCTGCCATTGTCTTAAATCCTTTTACACGTAAATACTTTTATTAGCTTTGCAATGTGCCTGATCTCGTTGACTTCTAAAGCCTTTAATCCATCTCTGGCCTGCTCGGCTGATAGAGTTAGAAAAACGTTTTTCTAAAAAGCTGACTCTCTGAGAGAACAACGTTCTAGATAGGACTTACGCAGCCGCCCCCTTTCCTTGTATGCCCAGAGCAGGGTGTTTTCATATAAGGAAATCAAATGAGCAACGGATGGCAAACCGATGAAACGGATGAGTTAGGTGGCTTTTTGTTTGGGTTATCTGTTTCATCCGCTCCACAATCTGTTGCCAACCTTTTTTCTTCTGATACATGAAACCACCCTCTTTCCTTGTATGCCCAGAGGGCTTTAAGCCCCTAATTCTGAAAACTTTGAGTGCTTGCCCCCCGGAGCTGAGTGCTAGGGCGTGTTTTAAAACCCCCGGAAGCCCTCAACTCCCAACTTTGGGGGCTTACAAACCAGCTTCAAAGTCCCCCAGCATGGGAGACTTTGAAGCCCTTTAGGCATACAAGGAAAGGAGCCAGAAGCTATCAGCAATGAAACGATTGAAGTTTTAAAGCACTGCCTGAGAGGCTAGTTTTGCGAGAATTTGCATACGTCCTACTAAAAATACTCTACTTCGATTTTTGCTTTTCGGATCTATTTTTAATCACTTCCTGCTTATTTAACGTTGTTAGATTAGAAAAACGTTTTTCTAACGGTTGTGGCTAGCTTGTAAATTGCTTTTATTGAGTCGTGGTCTGGCTTGGAACCGTTAAAGCGCTTAAATCTTCTTTCTATAAGCGACAAGTGATACCAATTTGAATTGAAAATGCAACACACCCTGTAGGAGCAAGGCCTTGCCTTACTCCTACCCACCGATTGATCTGTAGCCGTCATTCTTTAAATTGGTATGAGAACGCGTGAAGAAAATAACGAATGCAGGCGGATTAGAGCTGAGCTGACCTACTGCTGGTCGATGAAGACTTACTTCAAACTGATGTGGGAATTTGATCGCTTTCACGAGCAGATTGATCACCACGCTAAAGACGATCAATCAGTCCTGGGGACTGTGGAGGGGGCGCAAACGATGCAATAGATCCATCAACTGCCGCCCATCTTCCAGATAGGTGACGTACTCAGTGTCACTCAGTTGAATGTTTTTCCCTTCCATATCCGCTCCGTAGTGTTCTGCTATGACCACGATCGGCGTCTGGCTGTCAAGGTTTGCGCGTTGTCGAATGCGCTGTCCGCTCACCACATGCTCCTGGATTGATTGCCGTACCTGGTTCAGCAAAATGAGAACAGGGCAGAGACTGCTGCCCCTGGTGAGGTCGATCGCATCGGCTTCATTGAGCGCCACAATGACCTGAAAGCCGTGATTACGAAGATTTTGGCTGAGGATGGGTCGTACCTGATTATCCTCCTCAACGAGTAAAATCGTGGGTGACAGGTCGCTATTCATACTAAATCTCGCTTGCTGGAAACCAGCAAGCGATCGTATTCATCTTTGACGGTTTTAAAGCACTCGCAGGAACGGGCTTCCAGTCCAGCCTGGTTCAAAATGTGAATATGTCCGCGTCTGTAGCGAATGAGTCCCATGTCCTGAAGCATTTGGGCTGCCTGGGTGACTCCCGATCGGCGTACACCTAGCATTTCTGCAATAAACTCATGAGTTAATTTCAGCTCGTTTGAAGCGATGCGACTTTGGGCCTCCAGTAGCCAGCGTGCCAGGCGCTGGTCTAGCATGTGTGCGCTGTTGCAAGCGGCGGTTTGTGAAACCTGAGCAATAAAGGCTTGCGTGTAGCGCAATAAAACGACACGCAGCTCTTGATCACGGTCAAATTCTTCTTGCAATCGCTGCGCCTTTAGTTTGATCGCTCTGCCAGAAATTTGTACGGTGTACTCTGTCTGGGTGGTCTCTTTTCTACCCATGAAAGCATTGATGCCGAGCATTTCACGGCAACCCACCACACCCGTTTCAACCACCTTACCATCGCTCATGGTAACGGTGATTGAGAGGAGACAGTCGATGGGAAAGTAGACCGCCTCAAGTGCATCGCCCGGTTCGTGAAGTCGCTTGCCTTGCTCTAAGAAGACAGTTTGGAAGGAAGGAGCAAGCCTTTGATATGCCTCAGGGGGAAACGACTCAAGGAGATAATTTTCTTTACCCATGTTGGTGTTCTTAACGTGATCGCGAACAGAATCAACCTTGAAGCTTGTTTGAACAGGCATGTTTAGATCCCGTCTTTAAAGAATTGCGGTTGTCGCAATGACAGATGTAATACCAATTTGAATTGAAAATGCGACACATCCTGTAGGGGCAAGGCAATGCCTTGCCCCTACCCACTGATTGATCTGTAGCCGTCATTCTTTAAATCGGTATAAAATTCTTGATTGCAAAATTTTGTCCATCATGAAGCGAGAGTCGGTATATCATTCGTATGCAAATTTTAACATGAAGTACTGAGTACGAATATGCATGATTGTATAGAAAAAGCTTTAAGATGAGATTGTCGTCAGCATACTAGCCACGTATGTCACCAGTAGAAAGAGTTCAATTTGACCTAGAAGCACTCAAGACCCAACGAGCACAGGTTGTTGAGGAAGGCTGGTTTTTGCAACATTGCTGGTTGGTACAGGTAAAACCCGGAGGTACTGCCCAGACCAACTGCAAGTATTGGCAGGTACGAAGCCGCCAACCGCTCTTTAATGGCAAGACCCTAAAACACCTGAAAGCGCATGAAGTGGAGGCTTACAGTGCCGCGATCGCACGGGGACGACAGCTCAAGCAGATCGATCGCCAAATTGAAAAACTGCAAAAACAGCTTGGGCAACAAACAGCCAAAACAGACGTCTTAGGTCGCTCCTTCGCATTAACCGCACAGGAACCGCCCCTCCCGGTGCCGATGCTGGTGGGTGGTCATCCGCGATCAGAGGCAGCGGCGATACAGCCTCTCACGCTAGAAGCTATTGATGCGACCGAACAAGAGCGCCTTGTCAAAGAAGTGCTTGCTAGTAGTCGGGAGCTGAGAGCTTCACTGCGGCAGTCAGTGGCGCTTTGCAGACAATTAGGGGCAAGGAATGTTAACCTGAGAAACGGCTATCCTCACATTCGGTAGCAGCGAAGTATAGAGCAGAGACGCTATCTGTAACGTCCCTACTGCTATCTGTAACGTCCCTACTGTGGATCTGCAAGATAGCGAATTTTAAATTGGTATCACTTGCCTGGGAAGCGTCATACACGCTTTAGGGCATTGTCTTAATTCATGTTGTCGCCAATTAAGCGATCAAACTCCGCTTTAATGACGGCATAACACTCACAGCTTGTCTCTTCTAACCCGGCTCGATCCAAAACGGTGATTTTGCCGTAACGAGAAGAAATGAAGCCTGCGTTTTGTAACCTAGCCGCGACATCACTGACACTGGCTCGCCGCACTCCCAGCATTGCAGATAAGAATTCGTGGGTGAGCGGAAATTCATCGGTTCCTACGCGATCGCGCGTCAAGAGCAGCCAGCGGCAGCAGCGTTGCTCAATGGAGTGAACTCGGTTACACAGCGCCGTTTGCGAAATAAAGTTAAATAGGGCTTGCGTAAAACGGTGCAGCACATTATACAGAGTGGTGCCCTGAGTGACTTGCGTTTGAAAGTCTTCAGTGCGCATTCTCAAGGCCTCTCCTGAGATTTGACAGATGCCTAAACCTGGAATTTGCGTGGCTCCCAAAAAGACGGGTAGCCCCACCATGCCTTCATTGCCGATCGTCGCCACTTCGACCAGGTCACCATTTGACGTTAACGCCAGCAGTGAGCAAACCCCTGCTAAGGGAAAGTAGACAAACTCGATCGGCACATTTGGCTGATAAAGCTCTTGTTTGAGCCTGAGAGAAACGGGTTCTAGATAAGGCTGAAGTCGTTCGTATTCTTCACTGGGCAGGCTAGCCAGCAGCCGATTGTTGACAGGTGGAAAATCTGGAGTCACAAAGGTTTGCCTGACTACGTCGCTTCTTGTCTAACGGGATAACACAGAAACGGAGGGAAACACCTCTGACGCAAGGGGAACTTTACTGTAAACAAAGAATGTACGCTAGAGTACAGCTGATAGAGAGACAATTGTACGGTGCAGTACAATTTTTGCCTTTGGCTCAATCTTCAGGAGTCTGTGCTTGTGAACGCCCTCATCCAGCATCCGCAACATCGCCTTTGCTCCCAATTTCCCAATATCGCCTTTTATGTTGTGGCACTGGTCGCTTCAACGGGCGGCATCGCCGCACTCTGTACCATTCTGGCTGCCTTACCGGCTGATTTTCCCGCCGCGATTCTGGTTGTGCTACACCTCAGCCCTCATTCCCCCAGCTACCTGCCTGAAATTTTAAGTCGGCGAACGGCGTTACAGGTCAAGCCTGCCGCAACCGGAGAGGTTTTGCGTCCAGGCACCGTTTATGTCGCGGTTCCGGCTCATCACCTGATGATGCAGCCGAACGGGACGCTGATGCTTTTGGATACACCCAAAATGAATTTTGTTCGCCCTGCTGCCGACAAACTGTTGATGTCAATGGCGACCGTTTACAAGGCACGATCGATCGCGGTAGTACTGACAGGCAACGGCTCTGATGGTGCCCTGGGTATCCTTTGCATTAAGAAGCACGGAGGGGCGACGATCGCTCAGGATCAAGCGACCTCTGAGTTTTTTGGGATGCCAGGAGCAGCCATTGCCACAGGCACCGTGGATTGGGTGTTGCCGTTAGACGCGATCGCCGACAGGCTAATGCATCTGATAGCAGCGTAGTACATTCCACTTTTTGTAGATCTACAAAAGGCGGAGTGATTTAATCCGCAAGCTTAAGCGTTGTTTGTGGTTGGTAGCCAATCAAGACACTAAATGGTTTCACTAGATTTTAATTCTTGCTCTAAATTGTCCTGACTCAAGATTTCGTTGCTCATCACGGCTTGCCGCACTAGTTTTGCTCGTCGCTTGGCATCCTCGGCTTTTTGCAACAGCAAGTCTGCCGCCTCATGCTCATTCACCTCGTGCAGATGCTTGGCGGTGTGAGTCATCAACATCTCACTTTCTTCGATCGTGCGAATACCATCCCAGAGCGACTCTTCGATCGACTGGGTCACTTCGGCTAATAGAGAGTTGAGCGAATAGGCGTGCCCAGTGTGGCAACGAAAGCGAATCAGGTTATTTTCTTTTAACTGCAACAAAATCCCATGACACTCAGGACAGGTAAAGGGAGAAAGTCCGCCTAGCTTCATAATCCCCAGCTCCAATCCATTGTCTTCTCGCGCAATGCCCACTTCGATCTCCATCTTTTCAGACATCGGTTCCTCCTGCGTGGGAATGGCTTTGTTCACTAAAGCCTCTAACAACGCTCCCATCTCGCTCATCGACACACAATAATCCGCGTCTACTGCTTGCATTGCCGCTTTGGGCATGGAGGAGTGCAGGGCATCCAACGGGTCTTGCACAATGGCAATGCCGCCGCGCTCTTTAATAGCGTACATCCCAGCCGCGCCATCATCCAGGGTACCAGATAGCACCACGCCGATCACTCGCGCTCCGTATGACCAGGCAGCAGAGCGAAACAACACATCAACCGCTGGACGAAAGCGGTTTTCTTTGGGGCCCCGCGAGAGCCTTACCCTCCCTGGCTCCACCAACAGATGGCGATCGGGCGGAGCCACGTAAATGCGACCCGGTTGAATCGGCTCCTGGTCGATCGCATGGGCTACGGCCAGAGGAGTGAACCGGGCCAAAATTTTGGGCAACAAACTTGGATAGTCTGGAGCGATGTGCCAAACAATGAAAATTGCCGCCGGAAAGTCAGAGGGCAATTGAGCAACCAGCGTTTCAAAGGCTGCGAGTCCTCCAGCGGATGCTCCAATGACGACGATATCTGGCTTTGACACACAACACTCCTGATCACCAGAAAGCTAACTCTAATGCACTACGCTAACACGCGCACTCAACAGGCGACACTACC
Source organism: Stenomitos rutilans HA7619-LM2 (assembly GCA_019358945.1). Classification (GTDB taxonomy): domain Bacteria; phylum Cyanobacteriota; class Cyanobacteriia; order Leptolyngbyales; family Leptolyngbyaceae; genus Stenomitos; species Stenomitos rutilans. Next base: position 100,888 of record JAHHIE010000009.1, read on the forward strand.
TTAGTGCTAGTTCAAGCGTGATTAAGCGGTGGTAAGTTTGTGTTAAGGATCGTGGATTAGATAAAACCGACAAATGTTTGCAGGTAAGGGCGCACGGCCGTGCGCCCCTACGAGAAATGCCGAAGCTATTAAGTGTTTGTTCGTAAGTGCAATCGCCTGCCGATCTTGCCGTGTAATTAAAGTGCTTCCAGATCAAACTGTGCAATCAGTTGAAGTCAGGACTTACGCAGTGGCTCCCTTTTCTTGTATGCCCAAAGGGCTTTAAGCCTCCAATTTTGGGGGAACAGAGCCAATTAAACCCCCCAGCATTGGGGGTTCGGGGGCAAGTGCGTAAGTCCTAACAATAACTTATGCAATTTGACTGGGACGAAAATAAGGCAGCGCGCCTCATCAGTGCAAGGGAAGTGACACGAACCGGGCGAGAAGCTAAAAGCTCCTGCACGAACCGAACAGATTCCGGTTACTCATCTAGAATCAGCGTAGTCAACGCAGCTAACAGCGACAAAATATGGCACCCAGACGCATTTCCAGAAAAGCTCAACCTAACCCTTCGGATGATAATGCTTCGGATGGCAAGGCTCCGAGTGAGCCACAGCCGGATAGTGACAATCAAACCAGTGTCAATTCAACAGGCAGTGATCAAATCGGCAACGACCATGAAGTCTTTCCGGTCGTGGGGGTTGGTGCATCTGCCGGAGGCTTGGAAGCGTTTACCCAATTGCTGCATCATTTGTCAACCAATACGGGTATGGCGTTTGTCCTGATTCAGCATATGCCTGCCGATCGCGAAAGCGGGTTGAGTGCCATTCTGGGTAGAGCCACTGCTATGCCCGTGCAGGAAGCGCAAGAGGGGATGATAGTAGCACCCAATCAGATCTATGTCATTCCGCCCAATGTGTCAATGACGATCGTGGAGGGGGCGCTTCGGCTCAAGCCGCGCTCAAAGGCGCTCGGTGCCTTTATGTCGGTAGACGCGTTTTTGCTCTCCCTGGCAGAGGAGCGGGGCAACAAAGCGATCGGCATCATTCTGTCGGGGGGCGATTCCGATGGAGCGCGGGGGATTGAAGCGATCAAAGGGGTGGGGGGTGTCACCTTTGCCCAATCTGACAGTACGGCACAAGTCGACAGTATGCCTAACACGGCGGTTGCCACAGGCGAAGTAGACTTCGTTTTGCCGCCCGACCAAATTGCCGAGAAACTGGCAGAAATTAGCCGTCATCCCTACATTGCCAGCTCTCTCCCCGTTGCACTGGAAGTTATTCCAGCCAACAGCCAGGATGCCCTCACGGTGATCTTCAGTTTGCTGCGGCGCACCACTGGCGTTGACTTTACCCACTATAAGCAGACTACTTTAAATCGCCGGATCCAGCGACGGATGGTGTTGTACAAGCTAGAGCACCTGGAGGATTATGCTCGCTATCTTCAGAACAACGCGACAGAAGTGATGGCGCTCTATCAAGATTGCTTAATTCATGTCACCAGTTTCTTCCGCGACCCGGAAAGCTTTGATGCCTTAAAAAGCACCGTCTTTCCCGTCATTCTCAAAGATCGATCGCCCGGTACACCCATTCGGATCTGGGTAGCGGGCTGTTCCACGGGGGAGGAAGCCTACTCGATCGCCATTTGCCTGCTAGAGTTTCTCGCCGATCAGTCGCCCCGCACGCCGATCCAAATCTATGCCACTGACATCAGTGAGATGGCGATCGAACATGCCCGCAACGGTTTCTATACGGCGAGCCAGGTTGCCAATGTTGCTCCCCAACGGCTCTATCGGTTTTTTGTCCAGGTTGAGGGAGGCTATCAGATCAGTAAAGCCGTGCGCGAACTGTGCGTCTTTGCCCGCCAAAACCTGATTGGTGATCCACCCTTTTCGCGGCTGGACTTAATTAGCTGTCGTAATGTGTTGATCTATCTAGGCAACGCCTTGCAGAAAAGGCTCTTGCCCATTCTCCATTACGGGTTAAAGTCCACCGGGTTTCTCATGTTAGGTACGTCAGAAACCATCGGTGACTTTACAGACCTGTTCACGCTGAACGACAAAAAGAACAAAATTTATGCCAAAAAGCTGACAACGGCTCGACCCAATATTGAGCTGACCGCCAACTCTTATACACCAGCGATGATCAATCCCCAACTGGTCGTGGCTGGGCCTTTTCCCAACGACTTAGAGCTGCAACGAGAAGCCGATCGCATTGTGTTGAATCAATACGCCCCCGCTGGAGTAGTGATTGATGCCAACCTGGAAATTCTGCAATTTCGGGGACAGACCAGCCCCTACCTGGAACCAACACCGGGTCGCGCCAGCTTAAACCTGTTGAGCATGGCGAAAGATGAATTGCGGCGAGAGTTGCAATCTGCCATCTATCAGGCAAAACAACAGAATTTGCCCGTCAAGCGAGATGGCTTACCCGTGAACATTTACCCCGACGGAGGAACAGCCTCGCAGCAGATGCGGCAAGTCGCCATCAAGGTCACCCCTTTTCAGTTGGGGAACGCTCAGGAGTGTTTTTTAGTGCTGTTTGAAGATGCTCCGATGCTGGAGTTACCCCCTATAACCGACGATGGCAGCAGCACCCCAAAGCGCAAGGCCAGAGAAACTCAGGAGATCAATCGGCTTAAACAAGAACTGGCCGCAACGCGAGAGCATCTGCAATCGATCATTGAGGAGCAACAAGCCACTAATCAAGACTTGCGCGCCGCTAACGAAGAAATTTTGTCGAGCAATGAAGAGTTGCAGAGTACGAATGAGGAATTGGAGACGGCAAAAGAAGAAATTCAGGCGGTGAATGAAGAACTGAGCACCGTGAATGACGAGCTGCGCCGCCGCACCCAGGAAGCCACTCAAGTCAGCAACGATTTGCAGAATTTACTCAACAGCATTCAGATCCCCATCTTAATGCTGGGTGCGGATCTGCAAATTCGGCAGTTTACCCCCGCCATTGAAGGTATTTTTAACCTGATCTCGACCGACGTTGGGCGACCCCTGAGCGACATTACCCACAAGCTGAATCTGCCCAACTTAGAGCAACAAATTTTGGAGGTGATTCGGACGCTCAATTTAAGGACTCAGGAGATTCAAGACCGGGATGGACACTGGTATCATTTGCAAATTCGTCCCTATCGCACGCTCGACAACAAGATCGATGGGGCAGTATTGGTCTTGATTGATATTGATGAACTCAAACGCGGTAATGCCCAATTGCTCCAAGCCAGAAGCTACGCCGCTGCGATCGTCGAAACTATTTGGGAACCGCTGCTTGTGCTCAATGATGAGTTGCAGATCATCACCGCCAATTATTCATTCTACGAGGCGTTTCAGGTTGCGCCTGTGCAAACCGAGCAGCAGTCGCTGTTTGAACTGGGCGACGGACAGTGGGACATTCCCCAACTGCGATCGCAGCTTGAAGCGATTCTTGCTGACAATACCCAGTTTCAAGATTTTGTGGTTGAGCATCATTTTGAACAAATCGGACGTAAAGTCATGCGGCTCAAAGCGCGCAAAATGCCCAAGATTGATAGCACTCAGATGATTCTACTGGCGGTCGAAGACATCACTAATTAGCCGTTAGAAACGGTAGCCTGACGGTTGTTGTGCATATTTCAGGCGATGCAGTACTTACAGTAGTGATTGTTTGGCTAAGCCACAGTCCTTTGAGAACGGGTGTGAGGTTTTGGAGGTATGGAAGCGATTCAATAATGGTTAGTTTCATGCGTATGGATTCCTCAACACTGCATGCTGATTTCGCCGCTGCGCTCAGTGGGGTTTGTCAGGTTATTGATTGGGATTATGGCGAAGTTTGGCTACCCAATCTAGAAATAAATCTACTCGAACTCAGTCCAGTTTGGCATGGGCACCCAAACCGAAGCTCCGATCGCCTGGAAGACTTGAGAAAGTTTAGAGCCTGTAGTGAAAAATTTGCTTTATCCATTGACGAAGGCTTGCCAGGAAGAATTTGGCGATCGCGACAGCCTGAGTGGATTAACGATGTTTCCATGCAGTCAGAAAGTTACTTTCTGCGTAACCAAATTGCGAAAGCATTCAGCATTAAAGCTGGCTTTGGCTTTCCAGCGTTCTGTGAACAAGAAATCATAGGGATTTTCGTCTTTTTCACCGATTGCGCTTGCGAGAAAAACACTGATTTAATTGAACGTGCGATCGCGGCGGCAACTTTATCCATTTCATAAGTTGATCACTTTTGGCTCCACTGTTGCCTCTAGCACAGCGCAGCAAAAGTTCTGCAACGTCGGTTGCAAGAGTGCTGAGTGCTGTAGCTTGCTTCCGCTTTGCGGTGGACTGAGTAGCGCTCAAGCATGTTGCATCATTTTAAGCTCATACCGATTTAAAGAATGACGGCTACAGATCAATCGGTGGGTAGGGGCAAGGCATTGCCTTGCCCCTACAGGATGTGTCGCATTTTCAATTCAAATTGGTATCAGAGCAAGGCTTCAGCCTACAGATAGATAACAGAAGGGAGATCTCCGTCAAAAGTGGTAGGTAGCTCTCTCTCTATTTTTCCCGTAAGATGCGCTCCCAACCCAAATCGCATCGGCTACAACAACTCGCGATCGCTCAATTCGTGCGGGAACTGCGCGCTATAATGCAGCTCTCCCAAGAAAAGTTTGCTGACGAATTAGGCATGACCTTTGCCACCATCAATCGGTGGGAAAATGGACGCGCCACGCTGTCTCCTTTAGCACTCAAGCAAATTGACACATTATTGAACCAACTGGCTCAGGCCCCTAATGTAACGTTGCGGGAACGGAGCCAGGCTCTTCGAGGCAAATATTTTCTGGCAAAGGAAGCAAACGCATGAGGGGTGGAAGGAGAAACCAGAGCAGTCGCTTGCTTCACTTTGGGATAGCCATTTTCAGTGTGGTTGTAGCACTGGGACTGACGAAGCTGCTGGCACCGTGGCTCTATCCCACCGTTACGCCCCTCTTTTTTGTGGCAGTTATGGTCAGTGCGTGGGTGGGAGGCTGGGAAGCGGGGTTGCTGGCGACCGTTTTGTCCATGCTAGCCATTGGCTACTTCTGGATTGAGCCACGCTACTCCTTACAAATTTTTGGCATTAGAACGATCGTGCAGTTGGGCCTGTTTGCGATCGCAGCAGGAGTCATCAGCTGGCTCAGTCGGTCACGCTACAGGGCACTCGCCGATGCTAGAGCACACGATCAGACGCTCCGAGAAACTATGGAACGCGAGGCAGCAGCGCGAACCAGGGGCAGTCAGACGGAGGAAGCACTTTGGCAAAGTGAAGCCCGCTTTCGTGCAGTAGCGGCGAACCTGCCCCAGGGAGCGGTGTTTGTGGTCGATCGCGATTTGCGCTATCTCCTGGCGGAGGGCAAAGCGCTTGAAGATGCAGGCATGACGTCTGAAGACCTGGTGGGTAAAACCATTTGGGAGGCACTCGACCTAGACCTGGCGGCGACCTATGAACCCAACTACCGCCAAGCGCTAAAGGGTGAACCGTTTAGCCATGAGCATGACAGCCACGATCGCCACTACATTTCTCACGGCACTCCATTGGTGAACGATCAGGGTGAGATCTATGCCGTGCTGGCAATATCCTATGACATCACTGATCGCAAACGCCGCGAAGCCAACCTTGTCTTTTTAGCTGAAATCCAGAACGACTGCGCCCATCTCACCACGGCTGATGCCATGATGCAAACCGTTGGTGCGAAAATCGGCTCCTATTTGAATCTTTCGATCTGTGCCTTTGTAGATGTGGACGAGGCCCAGGATCGGGCGATCGTGCAGCACAACTGGCATCGAGCAGACGCACCAAACCTAATGGGCACGTATCGCATTTCTGAGTTTGTATCGGAAGCATTCTACATTGCGGTACGGGCTGGAGAGATTGTCATCGTTAACGATACGAATACAGATCCGCGTACCCATGCAGAGAACTGTGCCGCACTTAACATCCAGGCATTCATCCACGTGCCATTTCTGCGCGATGGGCAATGGAAGTTTCTCTTCAACGGGTATGACTCGCGTCCGCGTCAGTGGCGAGCGGATGAGATTGATTTATTCCGTGAACTCGCTAACCAGATCTTTCCACGCCTGGAGCGTGCTCGCGCAGAGGAAGCCACTGCTGCCGATCTGCGAGATACGCAACTGCTGCAAGAACTGGGGGCACGATTCGTCACAGAAGGCGACATTCAAACCCTGTATCAAGAGATTTTGTCTGCCGCGATCGCGCTCACCCGCGCCAATGGCGGAACGGTGCAGATGCTTGACAGTGCAACGCAGAAGTTGCTGACGCTTGCCAGCCAGGGCTTTAGTCGCGCTGTCTTTGAGCATTTCTACCGCCTTGATGCCAGTTCCAACACCTCCTGCGACATTGCCCTGAGAACGGGCGATCGCACCTTTATTGATTTTGATGTCCCCGCTAGCGAAGACCCCGATGGTTCACGCCGAATGCATCTGGAGGCGGGTTATCGCTCGGCTCAGTCCACGCCGCTGATCACCCGTTCTGGCAGGGCGATCGGCATGGTTTCCACCCATTGGAGTGACCACTATCGACCCAGCGATCGCGAGTTGCGGTTCCTCGATCTCCTGGCGCGTCAAGCCGCCGACCTGATTGAGCAACGGCAATCTGAGCAAGCCTTGCGCGACAGTGAAGCACGATTGCAATTGGCTTCAGCCGCCTCTTGCCTGGGAGTGTGGTTTTGGGATCTGGAAATGGGTTGCCTCACCTGGTCTGAACAATGTAAGGCGCTGTTTGGTTTACCACCGGACACGGAGATGTCTTACGACACCTTTCTGGCAGCCCTGCACCCAGATGATCGCGATCGTGCACACGCTGCCGTGACTCATTCCATTAACCATCACGCCGACTACGACATTGAATACCGCACCTGTTGGCAAGACGGTAGCGTACATTGGATTGCGGCGAAAGGTTCCTGCACCTATGACCTGACAGGTAAACCCATACGGATGACAGGGGTCGCACTGGATATCAGCGATCGCAAACAAGTCGAATACGAGCGAGAGCAACTCCTGAGCCGAGAGCAATACTACACCACCAAACTGCACGAGTTGAATCAAGCGGCGATCGCGCTCAACGCTACCCTCTCTATTGAAGCCGTGCTAAACGTTGTAACGGCACAAGCCTACCGCATCATTGGTACTCATCAAGCGGTGATCAACATCGTGTTTGAGCAGAACTGGACGGAAGCGATTACCGTCGCTCACCTCTCGGATAAATATGCCCAGTGGCGAGACTACGACGCACAAATAGACGGGACGGGCATCTATGCCCTGATTTGTCAGATCAGCCAACCCATCCGCATGACTCAAGCTGAACTGGAAGCGCATCCTCGCTGGCGGGGCTTTGGTGCAGAAGCTAGAAACCATCCTCCCATGCGGGGTTGGTTAGCTGCACCGTTAGTCGGGCGAGATGGGCAAACCGTTGGGCTGATTCAACTTTCCGATAAATATGTGGGTGAGTTTACTGAGGAAGACGAAGCGCTGCTGGTGCAACTGGCGCAGATGGCATCGGTAGCGGTGGAAAGTGCGCGATCGTACCAAGGAGAACAGCACGCACGGAAATCAGCCGAAGCTGCACGAGAATCAGCTGATCGCGCCAATCGCGTCAAGGATGAGTTTTTGGCGGTGTTGTCTCACGAGTTGCGATCGCCCCTTAACCCAATCCTCGGTTGGTCGAAACTCTTGCGACAAGGCAGACTAGACGCCGCAAAAACCGAGCAGGCACTCAAGACGATCGAACGCAACGCCCAACTGCAATCGGAACTGATTGAAGACCTGCTGGATGTCTCCCGCATTTTGCAAGGAAAACTCAGTCTCAACATTAGCGCAGTCAATTTAGCAACGGTGATGCGAGCGGCAATGGAAACGGTGCGTCTGGCGGCGGAAGCCAAAGGGATAGAAGTGAAGTGTGAGTTGAGAGGAGTGGCGAGTGAAGAACCAGACCTCCCCGCACCTCTCCCTGCTGACTTGTCAGCCTTTATGGTTTCGGGTGATGCTACTCGCTTACAACAAGTCGTGTGGAACTTGCTTTCCAATGCGGTGAAGTTTACCCCTGCTGGGGGGCATGTGGCAGTGAAACTGGCATCAGTAGACAATCAAGCTCAAATGACCATCCGTGATAATGGCAAAGGCATTGCGCCAGAGTTCTTACCGCATGTCTTTGACTATTTCCAGCAAGAAGATAGCGCCACCACGCGCAGGTTTGGTGGCTTAGGGTTAGGGTTAGCGATCGTCCGCCAGATTGTGGAACTGCACGGCGGCACCGTTTGGGCAGAGAGCCAGGGCGAAGGGTTAGGAGCCACGTTTACGGTCAGGCTACCGTTAATAAAAAGACAGGAAGATGGGGAGACGGGGGGATGGGGAGAAAATGCTCACACCCCACACCCCACACCCCACGCCCCTCTCACTGGTTTACACATTCTGGTGGTGGATGATGATTCTGACTCGCGTGACTTCATTGCCTTTGTGATCGGGCAGGCGGGGGCAACCGTAAGCATCGCGGCTTCTGGGGCAGAAGCCATTGCCCTGCTGCTGCAATCCCAAGTCGATGTGCTGCTGAGTGATGTTGGGATGCCGGATATGGATGGCTATATGCTGATGCAGCAGGTGAGAGGTCTTCCACCTGAGCAAAATGGACAGGTGAAGGCGATCGCTCTCACCGCCTACGCTGGAGACTTTAACTACCAACAGGCCTTGCAAGCCGGATTTCAACAGCATGTGAGTAAACCCATTGCACCAGAAGCGTTGGTGAAGGCGATCACCGCTCTATTGAGGGGCAACCCATGATGCCCGAACCCCAACCACACCCGAAACGGCCAGCAGTGGCGTTTCAAATGGAACATAGAAGCCAGCAGCTCTAAAACGGATTGAAGCGTGGTCACTATCATTTCAAGCTCTGTAGAAAAAAGGCCTAAAAAGGAACAGCCGTTTAAGTCCTGAAATGGTATGACTATTGCAGCAAAAGTAAGTCTCCTGGCAATCTGGTTATCGTTCAAAGTCGGCTAGGGAACGATAAAGGTGCTTCACGTATTGCTGGAGGCAGCGAGATGACCGAATGGAATTTAAGGACATGGGTTTTGCTGAGCAGTGTTATGTGGGTATTCGGTGGTGTGCAACCGATCGCCGCTCAAGTTGTTCCTGATGCCACGTTGCCTGCTGGAGAGCGATCGCAAGTCACAGGCAACCCTAACGTGCAAATTGATGGTGGGGCAAGGCGAGGCGGCAACCTGTTCCACAGCTTCAGTCAGTTCTCTGTGCCAACGGGAGGCTCTGCTTATTTCAACAATGCCGCTGATGTGCAGAACATTTTCAGCCGCGTGACGGGTGGGTCAGTCTCGAATATCGACGGGCTAATTCGGGCAAATGGGGCGGCAAATCTATTTCTGCTCAATCCCAACGGGATTTTGTTTGGCCCAAATGCATCCCTCAACATTGGCGGTTCCTTTGCGGCAACGACTGCTAATGCGATCGGCTTCCCCAATGGTGAGGTGTTCAGCAGCGACGCGACGCAACCATTACCGAGTCAATTGCTCACTGTAAATCCCAATGCCTTCTTCTTTAATCAACTGACACCCAAGCCGATCGTCAATCAATCAACATTCAACGGCACAGGTTTACAAGTTCCAGTGAAACAGAACTTATTACTGGTTGGTGGCGCTGTGCAATTCGATAACGGACGGATAGCGAGTCCGGGCAGTTATGTCGAGTCAGGAAATGTGGGTGGAGTAGGAACCGTTGGTTTGTCAACTACTTCCGAAGATTGGCAACTGAGTATTCCCGATAGTGTTGTGCGAGCAGATGTCTCTCTCAGTAATGACTCCCGAATCAACGTTCTTGGTGGGGAAGGTGGGAGTATTGCAGTCACAGCCCGAAACGTTTCCTTGAGTGAGGAAAGCAGATTTCGGGTAGGAATTGATGCTGATTTGGGCTTTGTTGGCGCTCAAACAGGGGGCATTCAGATTGATGCGACAGAAACAGTCAATTTGTTTAATGCGGGCTCGATCCGCATTGAAGTACTTCCTAGGGGCACAGGTAATGTGGGTGACATGACGATCACGACCGGATCGCTTTTTCTCACTGGGGTTTCTCGACTAGTTGCTGCTACGAGCGGACAGGGAAGCGTAGGAAGTATAAATATTCATGCCCGCAATACGGTCTCTTTCGATAGCAATAGCTACATACTTAACGCTGTGCAAAATGCGGCTATCGGTAATACTGGCGGTATCAACATTACTACGGGATTGCTTTCTCTTACAGGAGGTACTGAACTAGTTTTCAGCGTGAGAGGGCAGGGAAACGTAGGAAGTGTGAATATTCATGCCCGCGATACGGTCTCTTTGGATAACAGTAAGGTATTTAATACCGTAGAGCCAACGGGTATTGGGAATGCTGGTAACATCAGTATCACGACGGGGGCACTTGCTTTCACAGACGACGCTGCACTGATTTCCAGAACGGAAGGACAAGGAAATTCCGGCAATGTATCTATCAACGCCCGCGATCGCATCTCTTTAGATAACAGTGCGATATTCAATACCGTGGAACCAACGAGTATCGGTAATGCTGGCGATATCGCTATCACGACAGGGTTACTTACGCTCACAGGGGGCAGTTACCTGCTTGCCAACACGAGTGGACAGGGAAACGCAGGCAGTGTGACTATCAATGCCCGCGATCGCGTCTCCTTAGACAGCAGTACTATATTTAATACTGTGGAACCAACAGGCATCGGGAATGCTGGCGCTATTAACATCACTACGGAATCACTATCTCTCGTGAAGGGTTCTCAAATGATTGCTGGAACCTCGGGACAGGGGAATGCTGGTGACGTTACAATTAATGCCCGCGATCGCGTTTCCGTGGACGGTGAGTCTTTGGATGGAACTATAGCCAGCACTATCTTCACGCAAGTGAATCCAGGTGCTTTCGGTCAGGGTGGCAATGTGGCGATCGCAACGGGAACGCTGTTTCTAACCAACGGGGGTGCTATCAATACTGCAAACACAGGTGGTACAGGCGATGCCGGTCGCGTTACCATCCAGGCACGTGACTCTGTGCAGATTCGTGGCACAGCGCCTAGTTATACTTATCTCCGCAGTGGCGTGTTTACCTCGGCAACGCCAGGATCGGTGGGAAACGGCGGGGATGTCAGCCTTGCAACAGGCTCACTCTCCGTTTCCGACCAGGGAAGAATCATTACAAATGCTGAAGGGCAAGGCGATGCCGGCAATATCCAGATTCAAGCGAGTGGTGTTGTCTTGTTTGATGGTGGCGATGCTATCAGTACGTTCGATTCAGAAGCAGCAGGTAGGGGCGGTGATATTGAGATTGAGGCGCGATCGCTCTCTGTTCTGAATAACGCTCAACTCTCAGCTTCCACCACTGGCAACGGGAATGCGGGCAATATTACAGCCAGTGCCGATACGGTGACTGTGAACAGCGGTGGACAACTGCTCACCACAACATCTAGTAACGGTCGAGCAGGCGACATTACAGTGAAGACTCCAAACTTGCAATTATCAGGCGCAAACAGTGGTCTCTTTGCTGGCACGACCAGTGCCGGAGATGCGGGTAATTTAACAATTCAGCCACGCGGAAACGGGCAAAGTGTCCAAGTGAACCTTCAAGATGGGGCGCAGATTTCTGCCTCCACCGCCAGCAGCGGTCGCGGAGGACAATTAACAATCGCTGCTCCCGAATCCATTACTTTAGCAGGGAATGGTTCCATCATCGCCGCTGGAGCGGGGGGCATTGGGGCAGGTGGAAATTTAAGTCTCCGCACTGGAAGTCTAAACATTCAAGACCAAGCGGAAGTCACGGTGAGTAGTTCCGGTACTGGCACGGCGGGTTCTCTATTTGTGGATGCGAATCGCATCTTCCTTAACAATCAAGGCAGCATCCGTGCCGATACAACGGGCGGTGGTGGAAATATCAATCTGCGATCGCCTTTCATCCTCCTCCGTAATGGCAGCAACATTACCACCAACGCTACGGGCAATAACGTTCCTGGCGGTAACATTGCTATTGATACCCGCTTTCTGGTTGCGGTGCTCAGTGAAGACAGCAATATCAGTGCCAACTCTGAAGATTTTCAGGGCGGCAACGTTCGCATTAATGCCTTTTCCATCTTTGGCATTCAACCCAGTCTGGTTGCCACCCCTTTCAGTGACATCACTGCCACAGGTGCAACGTCAGCGTTGAGCGGCACAATCGATGTCATTACCGCAGGCATTGACCCGACTTCTGGTTTAGTGGCGCTACCCACTGATCTTGCAGATGCATCAGGATTAATTGCTCAAGGCTGTCCTGCCGATAATGGCAACTCGTTTGTCATCACGGGTCGCGGTGGGTTGCCGCCCACGCCGGAACAACAGCTAGACGATGATGCGGAGTGGAGCGATCAACGGAGGCTGGTCGTAGCTGGGATAGGAGGACAGGGAGACGCGGAGATGCGGAGACGCGGAGACGTTCAAAATTCAAAATTACCCTACACCCCATCCCTCATCCCCCACACCCTACACCCTACACCCTACGCCCCAATCGTCGAAGCAACCGGAATACAAATCACTTCCAATGGAAAAATCTTTCTAGTCGCGATCGCCCCCAACCCAAGCGTACAGAATTGGTTCAATCAGCCAGGCACTTGCAGCGGTAAGGTCGTAAACCACTTAAAGTAGATCGATCGCCCTGTGCTTCCGCTATCCCACTCAAGTACATCTGACAAGAGATGTAATGTTGGAGCGATGATAGCTGTAATCGCAACGATCCAGCGTAAAGGTATTGCCATCCGCAACTTTCCTCAACTGAGCCTGCATGTAACGGGTCTGTTGAGCGGAGACAAATAACATTCAAACGAAGCGTGAAGACCTTATTCGCCGCTCCAACAGAATTGTTATACGGCGATCATTGGTAGTTTGTGGCGCAAAGTAGGCATTACGCGTTTACTTAAGGATTAATGGTGTCAGAACAGGAGCCATTAACATTTCAAACTCCAGATTCGTTGCGCTAACTACATTTTCGACAATCTTACCATTCTGTAGCCGCATGACGTGGGTTTCAATGAAGGTGATATCTCGATTCGTTGCAGGAAGACCAAAGAACTCCTTGGCATGTTTCTGTACGGATCGGAATCGAACGACCACGCGATCGCCCGATGCAAACATATCTTCAATGATCATCTCTAAACCTGGAATCGGAGGAAAGGCGTCGAAAAAGCTGCTGAAAATTTGCTGGTACTGCTCACGTCCATTGATCGGACCATCTGGTTTCAATCCGGTGATCGCCTGCACCTGTTTGTCTAGAACGTCTGCTGCTACGGACATATCGCCCCTACCCAAAAATTGCTCAACAAAAATACGAGCGATCGTCAAGTTTTGTTCTTCTGTTGGAGTCATTGTCGTTGTTTCCTTTTGTCATAACACTGCAATCAAATATCACAAACCTGATTACCAGGGCAGCGCGATCACCCCACCCAACTTCCGCATTTCGGCAAAAAACTTGCCCTGTGCGCCGTCATCAGGCAACGTTGCTAGATACATTGCCGTTTCCGCACCTTCATCGACGGTGAAGGGTGCATTAGAACCACCCATATCGGTTTTTACCCAGCCAGGAGAATAAGCGTTTACCAAAATGTTGGTTCCCTGAAGTTCCTTTGCCAGGATAGCCGTCAGTCCATTTAGCCCAACTTTGGAAAGGCGGTAGGAAGGAGCCAATGGATAGTCATCGCTACCCATCAACATCAGAGAAGCCATCTCGGTAGAAACATTGACAATTCGCCCGTAGTGTTGTGCTTGCATCAAGGGCAACAGGGCTTGGGTCATGCGAGCAACTGCTAGAACATTGGTTGCAAAGGTTGCCAGCATCGTTTCCATTTGAACCGTTAATAGGCTAGATTCCTCTGGCTGCATCGTTGGGTTAATCCCTGCGTTGTTGACCAAAATATCGGCTCGTCCATAGGTTTGCTGCAACCAAGTGGTGAACTGCTGCACACTGATATCGCTCGTCACATCCAGGGGATGATAATCCACTGGAATGCTCTCACCGGATAATCGCTGTTGGGCAGCAAGACCCTCTTGCTCCTTACGGCTCGTCAGTACAACTTGAATATCCTCTTTCTGGGCTAACTGACGGGCGATCGCATAGCCTAACCCCTTATGGCTACCAGTGACCACTGCAACTCTCGGCATCATATTCATCAAAAAATAGATCTTGGATTCGCAATGCTGTTACGGTAGCAACCTTTAGACTAGTGAACAAGTCGATATTACACATGAATACTATTAATGAAATCAATAAACTTAGCAGCGATCGACCTGAATCTGCTGGTTGCGTTTGAAGCATTGCTAGAGCAGCGTAGCGTCACTAAGGCCGCTGAACAGCTTCAAATTGGACAGCCCGCCATGAGCGCAGCGCTCAATCGTTTGCGGGTCTTGTTTGAAGATGAATTGTTTGTCCGATTAGGGCGACAAATGGAGCCAACCCTCAAAGCTTTGGCGATCGCTCCAGGCATCTTGGCGGCATTGCAACAGATTCGCCAAACCATTACATGCAGTCAGACATTTGATCCGACCTCCAGCGATCGCACCTTTGCCATTGGCAGTTCAGATTACACAAGCTTTGTTCTGGTGCCACTGCTGCTGGAATTTAGCCATCAAGTCGCCCCATCGCTCAACTTCCAGATGATTGGATTTGAGAAAGACAGCGTTGGAGGGTTGTTAGAACAAGGAGCGATCGACATTGCATTGGGCGTTTTTCCCAACCCACCCCGGCAAACCCAATGGGAACCGATTTTTGAAGAACGATTTGTGGGAATTGCCCGTCAAGGGCACCCAGAACTGAGGCAGGGAACCATGAGTTTGGAAACATTCACTCATCTCTCCCATGCCCTGACAACTCTGCGGCGAGATACCGTTGGTGAAATTGATCAAGCCTTAAGTCAGCGGAATTTAGAGCGTCGCATTGCCTTAACGACTCCGCACATGCTGACCTTGCCCTTTGCGATCGCATCCAGTGACTTGGTAGCAGCACTTCCTCACCGCATCGCTCTTCGTTTAGCAACGGTCTGCAACTTGACAATCTTTGAACTTCCAATCAAAACAAAACCGTGGATGGTTTCCATGCTTTGGAGTGCATTGAACGATCAAGATGAAGCAAACCGTTGGTTACGCAAAGCAGTTAAAACGATTTCCCAAAAGATATGGGCAAGCTGAACTGGTAGAGGGCAGTCCCAATACCCCCAATATTCACTCAACCTAGAACATCGACAAGTGAGGTTTGCATTGCGCCCCGCCAAAAATTTAGCTGTATAACGGCTCAAATCAGCGGCGGCAGACAACCTTGAACTTAGCACCAACGACTCTCAACCGTCCGCTGCATTTGAATTGTTAGACCGCGCCCAACGAAATGTTTCTCAACTACGATCGCAAATCAAAACACCAATTGGAGAGAATAGGGCTAGGGAATGTAGATCCGCCCCACTCCCGTATAGTTATCAATATCGAACAGAATCTCAACTAGACGACTGGCACATCGTTCACGATAATTTTGTTCATCAAGTCTCTCTTTATTGCCAATCGTCACAATAGGGAGCGATGTCAGTGTACTGTTTTCCCGGATCACTTGCTCCAGCGAATCGTCCCCTTTCATATTCCGATTTGCAGTCAGGATAATCATTTGATTGTCTTAAGCGACCTGCCAAACTAAACGATCGCTGCTGTTTTCGAGTAAACCAACTTCCTCAAACCCAATGAAGCGAATCGGTATCAGTTCGAGCCATCCTTCAGCCGCGATCGTGCCCCAGAGTAAGGTTGCCTGTCCTCTCAAGTTGTAGTCGAGCAGAAAATTCATACCTTGGACTCAAGCCTATCTTTCCAAGCTTGGAGTTTAGAACGGATAGCTTCTTGACCCGGTTTCGGGGGTGTTGCAGCAAGATGGGCAAAGTGTTTTCGATTGCGTTCTTCCCAATATTGCCGATTGTCTTCCGCAATTTGCAATACTTGTTGGTATTCAGCTTCTACCTCACTTTGATGAGCTTCGATGTAGGAAAGCGCAGCATCAACTTGAGCATCTGTGAGACAGAGCTTTTCGCGAATGAGCTTTGCAGGATAGCCAGCTATGAAGTAGTCCATCACATCATAAAGCGTGATGCGGGTTCCTGTGATTGTCAGACCACGCTCTGTTCGCGTAATCTCTGGTTGCCCAGTGCCTAATGCAGCTATACTAAGACTCCTTGAGTTAACTGCTTCGCCTATATTTTAGCTCAAACCTAATCCTGAAAGGTTGGGAGTATTATCAACCGAACGCATTCACAGTGATTCACGGAGTTTTGCGATCGCTTTCAGGATTGCTTCTCGGTTCTTGCGGGATTGCATCCATTTTGGCAGTCGAGAAAATAAGCTACGATTCGACCACCCATACTGCTTATCAGGTCAAGTGCAGCGCCTTGTTCTGCCTCGTGCTCATCTTCTTAATCTTTACCTAAGCCACCGTTGGGCACCAATAGCCTGCATGATGAGTTCGACAGCCAGTGCAGCTAAAATCATGCCTGTAACACGCTCTAAGATTGCAGCACCGTTATTACCGATGATTCGTAAAATCGGATTAGCCAGCAGCATCAACCCATAGATGATGGTCATAATGAATACAACAACACAAGCTGTTACCGCCTGTGATGAGATTGAATAGATCTGATTGTCTGTCAGCAAAACCACAGCCATGATTGCTTCTGCTCCTGCGATAGACGGCACCGCCAGCGGAAAAACCGCAATATCATGACCCTTTTCAGGTGTTGCTGATGGTTCGTGCGAAAAGCCGAAAATCATTTGCAAGGCAAGCAATAATAAGATCAAACCGCCTGCAACTTGCAAAGAAAGCAACTGAATTTTCATCGCCGACAGAATTGCTTGTCCTGCTGCAATAGACCCTAATAAAATTACTGTGGAGTAAACAACAGCCTTAAGCGCGACTTACGGCGCTGCGTTTGAGCTAGATGTGCCGACAACGAAGCAAAAAAAACAGGTGTTCCGATCGGTTCGATTGTCACCCACAACGTCAGGAAATCACTCAGTGCTTTATCAACCATGCCTAAAGTTTACATGGTCAAAGCTTAGTAAGGCGTATCCGGTAATTGGAGGATACGCTGACGTGGAGACAGAGGGCCACGGAGACGAGATCGTAAACCTCTCAGCGTCATTCTGAATGACTTCCTTAACCTCCAGATGCACCATACTGAACGGCTTAAATTGGATTAACTTATCTATCTAGTCTGGTCTGGCTTTGCAAAACCTGCGACGATAAAGTACAAACCCAGCCAAAAACCGATATTCGCTGCTATCAGCATCGGAAGGAGCCACACAATGTCATGAATGAGGGATACCGGGGCGGGCAAATCAATCGCGTCATACAACGCCTCTTTTCAGGCAGGGGATGGTGGCGATCGCTCCCTTTGGCTCTGTTGGGATGGCTCGTCGCGATTAGCTTGCACGCTGGGATTGCAGGTGGTTTTCAAGAGGCTGGTAACTGGAAGGCGGAGGATATAGAGCGGATCAAGATGGCATCAAAGACCCTGCCGTCTTCTACAATTTCTCCTTTCGCCCAAGTGCAACAGGCAGAAGATTACTATCAGGCAGGGCGACTTTTGGACGCGATCGCCCTCTGGCAACAAGCCGCCACCAGTTACGAAACGAACGGTGATCGCCTAAATCAAGCACTCGTTCTCAGCTTCCTCGCCACCGCGTTTGCCGATTTGGGACAGTGGACACAGGCGAATGACGCGATCGCGACCAGCCTTGCCCTCATTCCAAACTCCAAACTCCAAACTCCAAATTTACAACTCTTTCTCGCCCAGGTTCTGACTACTCAAGGAAAGCTACAACTGGTTCAAGGGAAAGCCTCTGAAGCGTTGGCAACTTGGGAACAGGTAGAAGCTGTCTACCGTAAAATAAACGATACCAGCGGAGTGTTAGGGAGCCAGATCAATCAGGCAAGGGTTTTACAGGCAGAGGGGTTGTACAGACGAGCGACGAATCTACTGACGCAGGTGGGGCAGTCCCTCCAAGGTCAACCCAATTCGCGTCTCAAAGTGACAGGATTGCGAAATCTCGGCAAGATGTTGCGGTTAGTTGGCAATCTAGAGCAATCTCGGACTGTCCTGGAACAGAGTTTAGCAATCGCCCAGAAACTTCAAGGCAAAGTACCTACATCCGATATCAGCGGTATTCTGTTCAGTTTGGGAAACACGGTTCGCTCCCAGGGAGAAACGGATGCAGCCCTCGACTTCTATCAAAAAGCTGTAGCGCTTGCTCCCTCGCTTACAGTAAAAACTCAGATTCAACTTGCCCAATTCAATTTGCTAGCAGCCAGCGATCGCCCAACAGCAGTTGATCGCTGGCTGCCGCAAATTCAATCTCAGCTTGCCCAGTTACCTCCTGGTCGGCTAGCTGCGTATGCCCGCATTGACTTGGCTCAAAGCGCCATCAAAATCAGCCGTGATGGGAAGGTGGCATCTCCCAATCTTCTTAAAGCCGCAGCTCAGGAACTTGCTACGGCGCTTCAACAGGTTCGCATGTTGGGCGATCGACGTGTTGAATCCTACGTGCTTGGAACCTTGGGCAGTTTGTATGAAGGCACCCAGCAATGGGACGCTGCCAAAACGCTGACACGACAGGCGCTCAGTCTCGCTCAGTCGATTAACGCGCCTGACATTGCCTATCAATGGGAATGGCAACTCGGACGAGTGTTCTGTCAAGGCACGCAGTCCTGTACATCCACAGGAGATCTACACAACGCTACTGCTGCCTATGGTTCAGCGGTCAAAACCTTGCAATCCCTTCGCAGTGATTTGGCAGCAATTAATCCAGAGGTACAATTTTCGTTTCGAGAAAGCGTCGAACCCGTTTATCGACAGTTTGTAGAACTGCTGTTGCAGACTGACAGCAACGCGCCCAACCAGTCAAACCTGAAACAAGCGCGTGAAGTGATCGAAGCGCTGCAATTGGCAGAACTTGACAACTTCTTTCGAGAGGCTTGTACCAACGCGCGTCCCGTCAACATCGACCAGATCGATCCGCAGGCAGCGGTCATTTACCCCATCATGCTGCCCAACCAGTTAGCCGTCATTGTGGCACTGCCCAACCAGCCCTTGCGCTATCACAAGACATTGCTACCCCAGGTGGAAGTCGAACACCGTCTCACTCAAATGCGTCAAGCGCTCAGACCCACTGCCTTTGTGGAGGATTGGTTGCCTGCTGCTCAACAGGTCTACAAGCTGCTGCTAAAGCCAGTAGAGGCTGAACTGGCAGCAAGTGGTGTGAAAACTCTGGTGTTTGTACCGGATGGGTTACTTCGCAGTTTGCCAATGGCAGCCCTCCATGATGAACAGCAATATTTGATTGAAAAGTACAGTGTGGTGCTCACGCCCGGATTGCAATTGCTGCAACCGCGATCGCTGCAACGATCGCGGCTACAAGGACTCCTGGCAGGCTTGAGTCAAGCGCGTGAAGGCTTTGCGGCATTGCCCAATGTAGCAGTTGAAATGCAGCAAATTAAAGCCGAAATTCCCGCTCAGATGTTGCTGGATCAGTCCTTCACCCGCCAATCGCTGCAAGCTCAGATTGATTCCAATGCTTCATCCATTGTGCATCTGGCAACGCACGGTCAGTTTAGTTCGCAGGCTGATGACACCTTTGTTTTGTCCTGGGATGGGCGCATCAACGTCAAACAATTGGATCAACTGCTTCGTTCCAGGGAGGGCAAGCTTAACCCGATCGAACTGCTGGTACTGAGCGCGTGCCAGACCGCAACTGGCGATAAACGCGCAGCGTTGGGCATGGCAGGGGTAGCGGTGCGATCGGGGGCGCGCAGTACGCTTGCCTCGCTGTGGTCGGTCAGCGATCGTTCCACAGCATTGCTCATGATCGAGTTTTACCGGGAGTTAGGCAAGCCTGGAGTGACGAAAGCGGAGGCGTTGCGTCGTGCTCAGGTCGCTTTATTACATCAAGACGATTACACTTCTCCTTATTACTGGGCACCATTTGTTCTATTAGGAAATTGGTTGTAAAAAACGTTATGGCTGACCTTAAAGTGCTTCTAAGCAGCATTCCCATCAGCATCGCTCTGGGTTTAGAACTGGCGATCGTGCCTGGGACAGCTTCGCCAGCAATATTCCAACAAAGATTCCCCTTAGTCCCCCTTTTTAAGGGGGAAACAGAGCCACTCTTACCCTCCCTTTTTAAGGGGGGATGGGGGGATCGAATGGAGAGACAACTTGCACAAAGCAATCCCCCGCCACCCCCGACGAATCCGGGTAGCTCCTCCGCTGGGGGACGGCGTGATCCAACCAACTGCCCTCAAGATGTGGGAGTAACAACCAGCCCCTTACTCACTGCCCTTAGCCCCATGACAAAACCAGGACTCACAGTGGCAGAGCGTCCGACCTTTCTCGTCTATGTGCCCAAAACCAGTGCAAAGAATGCAGAGTTTAGCCTTCGCAGCCGGATGGGTCAAGGGATTTATCGCACCATGATTGCCCTGTCCGCGACTCCCAAACTCATCAGCATTACCCTGCCCGCGCAAACACCCCCGTTAGCGGTGGATCAGTCCTATACCTGGGCGTTTGCCATCATTTGCAACCTGAACGATCGCCTGGACGATCGCTTTGTCACAGGCATGGTGCAACGCCTTGCGATTGATTCGGGTCGTCTACGTCAAATCCAGCAGGCATCACTCAAGGAACAGCTAGTGCTCTATCAGCAAGTGAATGCCTGGTACGATGCCCTCGCCCTTCTGTTTCAGCTAAAACGTAGTCAACCGAATGACTCAACCGCCAACACCGCTTGGCGCGAACTGCTGCAAGCAGGAGGAGTGGATCCCATGATTGATAGCAACCCAGAGACTACAAACCCACGTTGAGCGATCGCATTTATTCCATGTGGACAACTTTAAAGCAGCAGCTTTGGCGATGGCGTGGCGTTTTAATTACCGTTCCGAGCATTGCCGGAGGTTTGCTGCTGCTGCGTTTTACAGGCGCACTACAACTGATGGAGCTAGTGGCGCTGGATCAGATGTTTCGCCTTCGTCCCGTTGAAGCCGTTGATGATCGCATTGTCCTCATCACGATCGATGAGTCAGATATCAAACAGCTTGGGCAATGGCCCATGTCTGATGCAGCGCTAGCTCGCGTCATCACTACGCTCAAACAACAGCAGCCCAGAGTCATTGGTCTGGATATTTTTCGCGATCTACCCGTTGAACCGGGACATCAGGCATTGGTCAACGTTTTCACGACCACACCAAACTTAATTGGCATTGAGAATGTGATTAAAGCAGCGAACGGTGAAGTCGTTCAAGCCCCACCGCTCTTGAAGCAGCGTGATCAAGTCAGTGCCAGCGATCTGCTACTAGACAGGGATGGTCGGGTGCGTCGCAGCTTGTTGTATTTGAGGACTCAGGACAATCGCTCAATCTTCGCGCTGGGAGCACGCCTAGCGTTTTTGTACCTTGATCGACAAGGCATTCGCCGCCAACCCCTTAATGCTGATCAGACAAAATTTCGATTGGGTCGAGCCGTCTTTAAGCCATTGCAAACCAATACTGGTGGGTATGTGGGTCTTGATGCGGGTGGCTATCAAATTCTGTCTAACTTTCCCAGATTCCAGCAAGGGTTTCGCACGATCTCGCTGACGA
Source organism: Stenomitos rutilans HA7619-LM2 (assembly GCA_019358945.1). Classification (GTDB taxonomy): domain Bacteria; phylum Cyanobacteriota; class Cyanobacteriia; order Leptolyngbyales; family Leptolyngbyaceae; genus Stenomitos; species Stenomitos rutilans. The sequence goes on from JAHHIE010000009.1 coordinate 122,564, forward strand.
ATGTTTTGCAGGGTCAGTTGCCACGCGATCTGGTGCGCGATCGCATCGTCCTGATTGGGTTAACCGCAGAAAGTCTCAAAGACAAATTTTTTACTTCCTACACCACTGACTCTACTGCCGTACCTGCTGGTGTTGAAGTCCACGCGCTATTAACCAGTCAATTGTTGAGCGCTGCTTTAGATGGGCGACCACTACTGAACGTTTACCCGGAACCAATGGAATGGGTATGGCTGGTACTTTGGTCTGCGATCGGAGCCGTCATTGGTTGGACAGCCTCATCACCACGAAAAGCCTTAGTGAGAGTGATTCTCTTAGGCATCGCTCTTTGTGGCGGTGCCTATGGCTTCTTTCTGCTGGGCTGGTGGATCATGCTCATCCCACCGTTGCTGGCGCTACTGGGATCTGCCATCACCAGCCATGGCTATTTATTGTGGGAAAATCTGAAGGAGTATGCCCACACACTTGAACAAAAGGTCGAAGAGCGCACCCTGAACCTGGAACAGGAAATTGTTGAACGAAAACAGGCAGAAGAGACCTTAAGCCAGCAGAAACAGCTTCTCCAAACGATCGTGGATCACATTCCGGTAATGATTACGCTTTACGACGCCACGGGGCGCATTGAGTTTGTCAATCATCAGTTTGAGCAAATTTTGGGCTGGTCATCTGCCGATTTGCAGAATATTGACCTGGTCGCTGAATGTAGTTCCGATTCAGAACATCGGGAGCAGATTTTAGACCATATGTTAGCCGCCACTGGCACCTGGCTCGATCTAAAAATTAGAACCAAAGACGATCGCTTAGTAAACACCGCCTGGGCAAATGTTCAGCTTGATCATCGTCTATCTGTTGGAATCGGGCAGGACATTAGCGATCGCAAGCGGGCTGAAGAAGCCTCCCTGCTGGATGAACGCAACCGCATGGCACGCGAAATTCACGACATTCTCGCCCAGGCGTTTACGGGCATCTTGCTGCATGTGGGAGCCGCGATGGAAATTATGGTTAAAAAACCAGCCAAGGCAGAAACACACCTGGAAACCGTGGATGAGTTAGCGCGTTCTGGACTGGCAGAAGCGCGGCGATCGGTCGTTGCCTTGCGTCCCAAACTCCTGGAAGAAGGCGATTTGCCAAGTGCCCTCAAACGCCTGACCGCTCAAATGCAGGTGTCCAGCCAGACTCAGCTCACCTGTGAAATCGTTGGAGTCACCTACGCTTTATCACCCCACGTTGAGAACCATCTTTTGCGAATTGGGCAAGAAGCCCTCACTAACGCCATTAAGTACGCTCATGCTACAACCATTGACATCGAGTTAGTGTATGAGGAAACGCAGTGCCTTCTGCGAGTTAAAGATAATGGGCAAGGCTTTGATGTAACTCAGGTCTCTCTAGAGCGGGGCTTTGGTCTAATTGGCATGAGTGAACGGGCTGAGCGGATGCATGGTGAATTAATGATCCAAAGTCAGCCAGGCCAAGGTACAGAAATCATTGTGATAGTTGGGGCGTAGGGGTGTAGGGTGTGGGGTATGGGTAAATTGGAAAGCTATCGTGACTTAGAGGTTTGGAAAGTCTCAATGCAATTAGCACGAGCCGTATACCAAGCGACAGAAGCTATGCCGAAGCATGAGATCTATGGCTTAACGTCTCAGATTCGCAAAGCTAGTGTATCTGCAAATATTGCTGAAGGCTATGGGCGGCATCATCGTAAGGAATACCTCCAGTTCCTCGGCATTGCTAATGGTAGCTTTAAAGAACTGGAGACGCTGCTTCTCCTCGCTAATGGTTTGACTTACATTGGTAACATTACCGAACTGATGCGTTTGTGTGAAAGTGCAGGACGCTTACTCAATCGCCTTCGTCAAAATCTTCAAGGGTTGTAGATCGCAATAAGATTTGCTACACCCTACACCTTACACCCCACACTCTACCTAACCCCAATGTCTACATCCCATACTCAGATTCGAGTGCTCATTGTGGATGATCATCTGATCGTTCAGGAAGGGATCGCTGCCATCATCAATGAAGAAGAGGATATGACGGTGATTGGTCGCGCAAAGAATGGGATCGAGGCGATCGAGTTGTTTCGTCAGCTACAGCCTGATGTAACTTTGATGGATTTGCGGATGCCCGAAATGGGAGGAGTGGAAGCCATCACGGCGCTTTGTGCTGAATTTAACACGGCTCGCACGATTGTCTTAACCACTTATGACGGCGATGAGGACATCTATCGAGGGTTACGAGCAGGTGCAAAAGGCTATTTACTCAAAGACTCTAAACCCAGTGAACTGCGCACAGCCATTCGTACCGTTTATAGCGGTCAGCAGTACATTCCATCACACGTTGGCGCTAAGTTAGTCGAGCGGATGAACAATCCCGAATTAACCGATCGCGAATTAGAAGTCTTGCAATTAGTCGCTCAGGGCATGAGTAATTTAGAAATTGGTGTTGCCTTAACAATTACTGAAAGCACCGTTAAGTCGAATATCAACCGCATTTTAAGCAAGCTGGGAGCGAAAGACCGCACCCAAGCAACCATTATTGCAATGAAACGGGGGCTTACCAGCTCTTAAATCTGTCACATCCAACTTAGAGTTGATTGAGTTTATAAACTTAAGTTGGAATCAAATCCCATACTTTGGATCAATCAATTTGTAATCGATGGGTTACGCAAATGATAGCCCTGGAGTGGACGACAAAGTCGAGTGTATCTTCTAAAGTAAGGCCATACAAACGGTTATAGCGTGACAGCAAAGATGATGGAAACCAATAAAGGGTTACCATTTCTGATGACTAAACATTGTGGAGCTGCAAATGAAACTCATCTCTGTCAATGTCGGGCTTCCGCGTGAAGTGACTTGGAAAGGGAAAACGGTAAGCACAGGTATTTTCAAAGAGCCAGTCGGCGATCGTGTTATGGTGCGATCGCTCAACTTAGACGGGGATGGACAGGCTGATTTAACCGTTCATGGTGGTTTAGAAAAAGCCGTCTATGTCTATCCATTCGAGCATTACGACTATTGGCGCGGTGAATTGCCTGACGCTGAGTTGACGATGGGTAATTTTGGTGAAAATTTCACCACTACTGGGCTGAAAGAAGAGGACTTGAATATCGGCGATCGCTTTGCGATTGGTAATGTGCAATTGATGGTGACCCAACCGCGCATGCCCTGCTATAAGCTCGGCATTCGGTTTGGGCGACCGGATATGGTGAAACGTTTTCTTGCGAGTCGTCGCACTGGTTTTTACTTCTCCGTTTTGCAAGAAGGTGAAGTCGAGGTCGGAGACACTCTAGAGTTGGTCAGCCGAGACGAGAACAACATCACAGTTGCTGATATTACTCAACTGTATACCCGTGAGCAGACCGATCCAGCGCTACTTCACCGCGCGGCTCACCTGGAAGCGTTACCCGAAAGTTGGCGCAATTACTTCCAGGAGCAAGGTCGCCGTCAGGATGTGAGGTAAATTAACTTACCTTAAACTGCCATCATTCGCTCTTTATAACTTTATAACCCTACAAGGAGTAAGCTCATGACTACAGTCCGTACAGTTTCGATCGACGGTTTGAATATCTTCTACCGTGAAGCGGGTTCTCGTGATAATCCAACGATTCTACTTCTGCACGGCTTTCCGACCTCCTCCCATATGTTTCGCAATCTCATCCCTGCGCTTGCGGATAAATTCCATCTGATTGCCCCGGATTATCCCGGCTACGGAAACAGTTCCATGCCAACTGTGAATGAATTTGACTACACGTTTGATCATCTGGCTGAGATCATGGAGAAGTTTATTACCGCGATCGATCTCAAAAAATATAGCCTTTATGTGATGGATTATGGTGCGCCGATTGGCTATCGGCTTGCAGCGAAACACCCAGAACGAGTGCAAGCACTGATTGTGCAGAATGGCAATGCTTACGAAGAAGGTCTGCGCGAATTCTGGGAGCCGATCAAGGCTTACTGGCAGGAGCGATCGCCTGAGAATGTTGCCAAGCTTGAATACCTTGTCACGCTGGAGGCAACAAAGTGGCAATATACTAACGGCGTTCGCAACCTGGAAGCAATTAGCCCCGATACCTGGACGATGGATCAAAATTTTCTCGATCGCCCCGGTAACGGTGAAATTCAATTAGCGCTGCTGTATAGCTATGGCACGAATCCACCGTTATATCCCCAATGGCAGGAGTATTTCCGCAAATATCAACCGCCTACTTTGATTGTGTGGGGCAAGAACGACTATATCTTCCCTGCTGAGGGTGCCTATCCTTACAAGCGCGACCTGAAAGACGTTGAGTTCCATTTACTCGATACAGGACATTTTGCTTTAGAAGAAGATGGGGATGCGATCTCAGCCTATATCAGCCAATTTCTTATATCCCGGCTGCAACCCATCACTGCTTAATGAGAAAGGCTTAATGATTGTTCTGGCAGTCATTTGCGTAAAGAAGCCGCAGCATTAGCGTTCGGTCTCACATTGGCGTTTTTGAAACAGTATTTAGGGTAGTCGGTGATTGCCCTTTCTCGCTCGTTGTACATCAACAGGCATTGTCGAGTCAGCTAGCTTGGTAGTGCCAATTCAACAGATTGTTTACCATCAACCACCGAAGGAGAATATATGATCGCTCAAGTAACTTCGTCAGCAGTGAAAGTCTTGGAAGTTGCAGATGATCCGCGTCTTTCCAGAGAGGTAAAGGCATTTTTGAAATTGCTGAATGCAGGTGGTGTGCCTCTAGAAACATTACCACCACTCGAAGCACGTCAAGTTCTTGTAGATGCACAGGCTTCCGTTCCGGTAGATCTTTCAGGCATTGAAGAGTCTGAGAAGACGATTACCGCTGATGGGTATGCCATTACGCTCAATATTGTGCGACCGGAAGGAGTCAAAGGCACATTGCCTGTTTTCATCTTTATTCATGGTGGCGGTTGGGTACTGGGCGATTACCCAACCCACAAGCGTATGGTGCGCGATCTCGTTGTGCTTTCAGGGTTTGCAGGAGTTTTTGTCAACTACACGCGCACGCCAGATGCTCAATACCCCCAGGCAATCAATGAGATTTATGCCGCGACTAAATGGGTTGCAGAGTATGGTGAAGAGATTGGGGTGGATGGCAAAAATCTGGCAGTCGTTGGCAACAGTGTTGGTGGCAATATGACGGCAGTTACTGCTTTGCAGGCGAAAGCAAACGGAGGACCTCACATCAAGCTACAGATCATGATGTGGCCGATCGTAGACGCTAGTTTTGAAACAGAGTCGTATCACCAATTTGGTGAGAAGCGTTTTCTGACTACGCCATTAATGAAGTGGATGTATGACATGTACATCACTGATCCAGAAAAACGCCAAGATATCTACGCCTCGCCCTTACAAGCTACGGTTGAGCAATTGCAAGGCTTGCCTCCAGCGCTCATTCAGGTTGCAGAAAGCGATATTTTGCGTGATGGTGGCGAAGCGTATGGGCGCAAGCTGGATGAAGCTGGGGTGAAAGTAACCACCGTGCGCTACAACGGCATGATTCATGACTTTGGGCTGCTCAATGGTTTAGCCGAGGTTCCGGCAGTCCGTTCTCTGTTTGTGCAAGCCGCCGCTGAACTGAAGAAACATCTGCAATAGAAGATGACGCGGAGAAGGGAAGACGCGGTGAGCCAGAAGATTGAAAGAATTCCCGCGTCTTTGTGTCCCAGCGCTTCCGTGTCCATCTCTCCCCTATTACAGCGGTTTTCAAATGCATAAGCCACAGTGAGCGAACCAACCAAGGGCATCATCGCCGGAAATACAATCATTGATAATGCGAGTTAACGCTTGGTCAAGTGCTTCCCGAGTGCGCGCCTTGGCAGAGCGCAGCAGCAGCTTGAGCTTTGACCAGCACAACTCAATCGGCGAGAGGTCTGGTGAATAGGGAGGCAAAAATACCAGCTTGACTCCAGCCGCTTCCAGCGCCTCCCGAATCACCTGCGCATGATGCACCGGTAAGTTATCCATCAAGACAATGGCTCCCACCCACAGCTGCGGAATGAGAATCTCCTGAATATAGAACAAGAACACATCGGTATTGACACTGCCCACCACGCTGAAGCTGGCAATCAAGCCATCGAGACTCATCCCACCGATCAGGGAAATATTTTGCCCAGGATTACCAGGCGCTTCGCTGTCGTACAAGCGTGCACCTTTGGGAGCACGACCATACAGCCGCGTCAAACCCAAATGCATCCCGGTCTCATCAATAAACACCAAATTTCGTGGGTCAACGGTGAAGCTCCACAGGCGATGGGCAAACCGCGTGTTGAGTGACGATTAGATAGACCACCAAGACAATTACATAGACCGCTCCAGAGAACACGATGTAGTCGTGCATTAGAGTGAACAAAAGCCGGACTGAGAGAGCCGGACTAAGGCAAGTAACTCATC
>JAHHIE010000010.1 GCA_019358945.1 Stenomitos rutilans HA7619-LM2
TACTTCAACTGGATTTGGCAACACAGCCGACTCAAAAACACTGCTGCTCAACGAGCAGGATTAACGACGCGATCGTGGCATTGGCATGACATTGCCACCTATCCCACATTAATCTAATGCACTGCCGATTATTCTGGAGACATTATTCACTACTGTTTTGTAACGCTGAGTCAAACGGTTGATGTTCTTTGTAACGAAATACCTGAAGCATCCTGGATAACCCTGTTAGACTAGCGATGCTGTGCGCGGCCGTGCAGTAGTCTATTGTCATTTACACCACACTACACCCGTCCTGATATGACTGTGGCTTTTACCAATTAGTAGCTGCTATCAGTATATCTCTTAAAGTCCGATCGTGACAGCTTGTAAAGGCAGTGCTCTGCAAGAGGATGACCGATCGAAATCCTTGGATGCAGAAAGGTTTCGGGCATCTTACGCATGTTTAAGCGTTCCATCACGGCCTGCGATCGCCGATTGGGAATGGCAGTAAACGAAACGATTTCCTCAAATTGGAGAACTTCAAAGCCAATGCGTAAGGCTTCTCTTGCTGCTTCCGTCGCGTAGCCCTTGCCCCAGTAGGGAAAGGCCAGCCGCCAACCCACTTCTACACAGGGCGAACATGGGAGATCTGGTGCAGGTATATTCAATCCTACAAAGCCAATAAATTCCCTGGTTGCCGTAATCTCAACGGCCCACCATCCCCAACCTTGATCGCGAATCTTTGTTTCAATGCGATCCAGCAGCGCATCACTAGCAGCCTGATCGAGGAGGTTTGGAAAAAATTCCATCACGCGTGGATCGGCGTTGAGCTGAGCAAAGGGTTCGCGATCGTCCGCACACCACTGACGCAGGTGAAGCCGTTCTGTATTGAATTCAATGAGCTTTGGCATGATTAAACTTGAGACATTAAAAATGAGGAGACTCTTGGAGCAGTCTAACCGTGTTTGAAGAAATGCTTAGGTTTGAAGAAACACTTAGGATCGCGGCTTAAATAACTTCGACAAGTGAGATGTTCTGTAGGGGTCGTATAGCCGTGCGCCCGTACCTCAAGATCACACTTTAATTAATTCTCGTTCCTTAGCTGATCACAAATCCTTTAGAGGTGTATGTTTGCGTTCTACATTATGGCTCCTCGACAACTGCTTAAGATATCCTTTAGGGCAGCACGATCGTGTTGAGGTAATCTAAAAACGGCTTGAGGGATCTGCCTTTCTCACACTCAAAGCATTGTTGAAGCCATATGGAATGACCCGGTTCTATACGGATGGTTGGCTCAACAGTATGAACGCCATCTTGAGCCTATTGTTCATACTGTTGAGCCAACTGTGTAATCATCTCCATTTAGGGACTCGCTGGAAAATCACATTCCATTGCTCATCCACTCATCCGCGCCCTTCAACCTGGGATTTTATTTGTCACCGATTCCCTTATTCTGCAAAAACTTGATGTTGAGTGATGACAATACGGCCTTTGAAGCTCTGCTAGAGTATCTGAAGCGATCGCGGGGCTTTGACTTTTCGGGCTATAAACGGTCTAGCTTTCAACGGCGCGTGCAAAAGCAAATGCATCTTAGAGGCGCATCTTCCTATGAAGACTACATCGATTATCTAGAAGTGCATCCAGAAGAGTTTGTCAGCCTGCTTAGCACCGTTTTAATTAACGTCACCAGCTTTTTTCGGGATGCGGCGGCTTGGAGCTACCTGCAAGAGCAAGCGCTGCCCCCATTGTTGCTGGCAAAGTCTCCCAATGAGCCGATTCGCATCTGGAGTGTGGGCTGTGCGTCGGGCGAAGAAGCCCATACCCTAGCCATGATTCTGACTGAATTATTGGGAGCCACTGCCTTTCGGCAGCGCGTAAAGCTCTACGCCACCGATATCGATGAAGACGCGTTGAGCCATGCTCGTCATGCAACTTACAGTCAGCGCGATCTAGAGCCACTGCCAGAAGGCTATCGGGAACGGTACTTTGAGCTAAGCGGCGATCGCTACATTTTTCGGGCTGACTTGCGCCGGGTGGTGATTTTTGGTCGCCATGACCTGGTGCAGGATGCGCCCATTTCGCGGCTAGATTTACTAGTTTGCCGCAACACGCTTATGTATTTTAATGCTCAGACGCAGGCTCGCATTCTATCGCGGCTGCATTTTGCCCTCAGCAATACCGGGGTTCTCTTTTTGGGTAAGGCAGAAATGCTGCTCACCCATACTAATTTGTTTACGCCCATCAACCTCTCGCACCGCATCTTCGCCAAGGTGCCCAAGCCAAACCTCGGCGATCGCGTTTTAGAAACGCCCTGAAATTAGAGACAGCTTACTGTCTGCCTATATCCGCTACAAAATCTCGCCCGCATCTACCGCCCGCTAAAGCTACGGTCTTGCATGGAGGAGGGTTATAGTGAGGCGCGATCGCTCACACTGAATGAGGTGACTTGCTACCTGCTAATGACACAGAGCACTACCTGGAGGTGCGATTCATCCGCCATAGGCAAATAGCGATCGACTGGGCGTGAGCATCAGCTTCAAAGACGCCAACGCTTATCATACAGGCTTTACATGAGCTTACATGACATAAATCACTCCCTCTGCTCAGGCTTGAAGGTTCAATTTAAGCATGATCAGGGCACCGCTCGTCTCAATTTAAATTTGCTAATTGGGTATCTTGTAACAGCATATTAAGTTCTGGCGACTCTTCCGCCTTGGTTCGAAGTCTTACCGATAGTTGTCATCAGTCCTTTTAAGGTGACCATCGCTTAAAGCGTTTCTTTAGACGCAAGCGCAACGGTCGTGATTGCCAATCAGTTACATCCCACTGCATCATTCTAAAACTTATGTTGATTGCGCCCCTACCTGATGATGAACCTGCCAGATTGCAAAGTCTTTGTCAGTACCGCATTTTGGATACTGAACCTGAAGTCGCGTTTGACGATCTCGCTAACTTAGCAGCCTGGGTCTGCAATACCCCGATCGCACTTGTGAGCTTGATAGGTGCTCAGCGCCAATGGTTTAAGGCAAAAGTGGGTATAGATGTGGTGGAAACCCCTCGTGAAATTGCTTTTTGCAGCCATACCATTTTGCAATCTGACCTTTTGCTCGTGACAGATACGTTGGTTGATGAGCGCTTTGCAACTCATCCAGCAGTAGTGGCTGAACCTCACGTTCGCTTTTATGCCGGGATGCCACTGGTTATGCCAGATGGTCACGCATTAGGAACACTATGCGTAGTTGATTTTGTCCCACGTGAACTCACGTTCAGGCAAATTGACTCATTGAAAGCACTGGCTCGTCGAGTCATCGCACAGCTAGAACTACGACGGCAACTGCTGGAGGCCAACTACCAGATGCGTGAGCTTCAGCACAGTGAATTGGCCCTACGCGAAAGTGAAGCCCGGTTTCGGACGATCGCCGATAGTGCTCCAGTGCTGATCTGGATTGATGATCCTGTAGAAGGCTGCATTTTCCATAACCAGACCTGGCTCAATTTTACAGGTCGAACGTCTGCCGAAGAAGCCGGTGATGGTTGGCATAAAGGCGTACATCCGGACGATCGCTTATTCTGGTCGCAACGCTATGCCTTAGCCGTTGAGGCTCGTGAACCGTTTACCGCCGAGTATCGCCTCAAACGGGCAGATGGCGAGTATCGTTGGGTACTAGAAACTGGCGTGCCTCGGTTTTTACCAAATGGGCGGTTCAATGGTTTTATTGGCTCTTGCGTAGACATTACCGATCGTAAAGAGGCAGAGCAAGATCGCCAACTCCTGAAATCCGTCACTCACGCGATCATGACCTCTGCCGACTTTCATTCTGCTTTGCAGGTGGCGCTTCAAAAAGTGTGCGAAGCAACCCAGTGGGAGTTTGGGGAAGCGTGGGTACCGAATCCGGATAAAACGGTCATCGAATGTAGCCCTGCCTGGTATAGCAAAACAGATCGTCTGACGGAATTTAGACGGCAAAGTGAAGCGTTTACATTCTCTCTGAACTCCGGCCTTCCGGGTCGCATTTGGGCTTCTAAGCGCACCGAATGGCATCAAGATGTTTCGTTAGAACCGACTTACTGTCGAGCAGAAGTGGCAATGCAGGCGGGGCTAAAGGCAACGCTAGGCATTCCACTGCTGGCAAACGATGATGTCATTGCAATCCTCGTCTTCTATATGTTTGAAGCTCGTCAGGAAGATCAGCGGCTGATTGACCTGATTGCAGCTTCCACTGAACTAGGTTTGTTTATCCAACGAAAGCAGGCTGAAGAGGAGATGCAGAAGTCCCTGGTAAAAGAGCAAGAACTTAATCGCTTCAAGTCCAACTTTATTGCCAATATGTCTCATGAACTGCGAACGCCGCTAACTTCAGTCTTAGGGCTGTCAACTGTGCTGCTGCAACAGCATTTTGGCACTCTCAATCCTAAGCAGAAGCAGTATCTTGATCTGATTCATAGCAGTGGTAATCATCTGCTGAAGCTGATTAATGATTTGCTAGACCTTGCCAAAATTGAAGCGGGTAAGCAGGAGCTAAACAAGACAGTCGTTAATGTTGTTCAACTGTGTCAGAACGCGATCGAGATGGTGGATGTCCGCGCGATCGAAAAACAGCAGATCATTTCTCTAAATTTGCCACTGGCTGTGGAGTCGGTTGTGGCAGACAAACAGCGTGTAATGCAAATTCTGCTGAACTACCTGTCGAATGCCGTAAAGTTTACACCCGTAGACGGCACGATTACCATCAGCAGTCGCTTGGCATCGAGACTGGAGTTAGAAAACAGCACACTGCCACCCATTGCCACAGACACTAGTGCTATGACCATCACGCCTGATGACCGCTTTCTGGTACTAGAGGTAACGGATACCGGCATTGGTGTTGCACCAGAAAAACAGCATTTGCTGTTTCAATCCTTTCAACAGCTCGATGTTGCCAGCGATCGCAAGTATGAAGGATCAGGTTTAGGGCTTTCTCTCACCAAGCAGTTGGCAGAGCTGCATGGTGGACGCGTCTCCGTTTGTTCAACACTGGGAAGCGGCAGTACGTTTTGTGTTTGGCTGCCGTTGTAGCGTCCAACTCTACTCAACCGTATTTGTGGTTATCACGAGTGCAAGCTTAAACTGTAAGCTTTAGCCTGGATGAGTTCTGCAGTGCAGTAGAGCGGGCAGGAGGTTAAGCAGATGCCCAATGCGATGAATGACACCCCCAGATTAGAATATCCGCTGCTGTGGGCAATGGGACGACCACGCGCCGAGCAAAGAGAACCTGTGCGATCGAAAATATCGCTGGCCCGCGCTACAGATGATTTGCTGTACGAACTTCAGTTGCTTAACGCAACCGCCATCATCATCAGTTGCAACGTGGAGCCGCTAAAACAGTTTCCCGGTTACCCTGAACAGTACGAAGCGCCGATCGATCCAGGTGTTGCGGTCTATTTTACGCTTAGTGGCGTATCTTACCTTTTTGCCTGCGATGACTTTGACGGTGCTCAGGGAAATATGCGTGCCATTGGTCAATTGCTCCGTGAAAAACGTATGCTGAGCCAGCTTCACCCGTGTGCGTCGATCGAGCGTGAATTTGCTGGGTACAAAACTGCCACCATTCCAGTGGAAGCCTCGCCTCGTCGCAAACCCTGGTGGAAAGTGCTGTACGTCGCACCAGATGCACCGCTTATCGTGGTTGAGGCAGCGTACAAAAGTTTAGCCAGAACGGTTCATAGCGACATCACTCAAAATAGCAATGATGCCGCCATGTCAGAACTCAATCGAGCGATTGAAGAAGCACGATTGATGCGGCTTTAGGCAGGTTTACCAAAAAAATAAATTTATCGATCGGGATCGTGCAGTAAGATACATCGGGCACCTTCAGGCGAGAGCCTCAAAGACACTTTCAGCAGTAACGGTTTAGCCGTAAAAGGTGGCTTTATCCGGATTGCTGCTCGCAAAGTTCGTCAATGTAGCAGAAATCCGTAACAGAACCTCATTCACCGATTGTGTGCAGCGAAAACAGATTATCGACTCCTCAGGCCGTTGAGGAGCAATGGACATGACACAGCACTTAACCCCTTCATGGGGCCATCGGCTCGCTCTCGTCAGTCAGATTTTCCTTCTGACAAGTGTAGGACTGGCAACTGCGTTCTCCCTTGAGACTGAGCAGGCAACCGTCAAAGCGTCCGAAGCTAGCTCCGGTCAGGTAGCTACGTCAGGCGGTACTTGGCGCGGAGCTTCTTTCCCAGTGGAGAATTTTCAGGCGTATACTTCTCCCTTTGGTTATCGGGGGTCTCCTGATGGCTCTCCCGGTCAAGAGTTTCATCGCGGGTTAGATATGGCGGCTCCCGAAGGCAGCTATATTCGCAACTGGTGGGCAGGTAAGGTCGTCGAAGTCTCCGACGATAGCGCATGTGGTACGTCGATCGTCATCCAGTCGGGTGAGTGGGAACACGTCTACTGCCACATGAAAGGGCACGTAGAATCCGCAAACGGCTCACGGTATCTGAGCGATCGCGGTGGTGGCATTCAGCTTTCTGAAGGGCAGGTTGTGCCAGCAGGTGTTCGTATTGGTCGAGTCGGCATGACAGGACGTACTACCGGGCCACACCTCCACTGGGGCCTTAAATACATCGGAAAATGGGTCGATCCAGCGCTAGTGCTACGTGCCATGTACGCAGAACAAGTGCGTGCCAGAGCGCTTTCAACTCGCTCGCAGGGATAGGTTCCAGGCTGAAAGCTAGCGCAACTCTAACAAGACTGACGCATTCTGACTGAAACCTTGGAGATTTGACCGACCATATCTGGTGACAATGCCAGATGCTTGGTCAAAACCTCCGAGGTTTGCGTAAGCCCCAGACTAAATACCACTACCAGCATTTTGCAGCACAAACGATTTTGCTTTCTTGGGTTTTAGATAAACTTTTTGCTTCGGCTTGAGGTCTAATTGGTCAAACTTTTCTCGCGTCAAGAAAGCATTGACAACCTGCCCATCTTCTAGCGTTAGCTCCGCCTGAATCTCCCAACCCAAATGCACCAGCCTCTCTAGGATTGCAGGTGCGCTTGCAACTCCGGGTGTTGTTTCAATCACGATATCGTGGGGACGCAGGAATGTTTCAGCCTGTGCCGCATCAATACCATTGCGCTGAAAAATTTGGGAATGACTGGGAAGCACGTTGACTGGCCCAATGAAGCCCATGACAAACGGCGTGGTTGGATGGTCGTAAATTTCAGCCGGACTGCCGACCTGCTCCACTTTGCCGTGATTCATCACCACTAGTTCGTCAGAGACTTCCATTGCCTCTTCCTGGTCATGGGTGACAAAGACCGTCGTGACATTTACCTCGTCATGCAGATGGCGTAACCAACTCCGCAGATCTTTCCGCACTTTGGCATCCAACGCTCCAAACGGTTCATCCAGCAGCAAGACGTTTGGTTCGATCGCCAACGCTCTCGCCAGCGCCACCCGTTGACGTTGCCCACCCGAAAGCTGAGACGGATAGCGATCGCCCAAACCGTGTAACTGCACCAGGCTCAACAGTTCGTTCACTCGTTCGGCAATGCGATTTTTCTTCCACTTCGCAATTTCCAGCCCAAACCCAATATTCTGGCGAATCGTCAGATGCTTAAACAGGGCATAATGCTGAAAGACAAACCCAACCTGACGATCTTGCACACTGGCATGCGTTGCGTCTTTCCCTGTAAGCAAAATCTTGCCGCTGTCAGGTTTTTCTAAACCAGCAATTAGCCGTAAGAGCGTTGACTTTCCAGAGCCAGACGGGCCTAACAGCGCTACGAGCGAACCTGTTTTGATTTCAACGCTGACCTCGTCAACTGCTTTGAAATTGCCGAACTGCTTTGAAACGTTGTCAACGGTAATTCCCACGGTGTGAACTCCTAGTCACTGTAGAACAAATCTGACCCCAAAACCCAGCTTTTTGATTGGGATACCGTAGTTCTACCATAAATTCACGCAAGTTGGTCTAACAAGCTGCAACTTCAATAGACTTCCTGCATGAATCAGATTTTGCCCCCCCATCCCCCCAAATTTGGGGGGCATCAGTTTTAGCTTCCCCCAAACTTGGGGGACGGGAGGGGGCTTTTAAGTATTCGCGCAGGAGGTCTAATGCTTTGTAGCCTGCTGGCATTGCTGAGGGCAGGAGGTAGGACATTTTCTTGCTCTTTGCTTCAGCGTTCAACACATGTATGGGGCATTCTGCATGACCTGGGTGGTTTCAACGTGCCGATTTCTAAAGCACCGATCGCAAAGTCCGCTGCCTTATCAAGATGGGGTTAAGCCTTGGGAGGTCGTTTCTGCGATCGGTTGCGATGGTTCTTGCGACCCGATCGCGTGCGTTGCTGTAACCCCACCATTGTTCTCCTGCTCATCTTTCGCTGGTAGGTTCAGGTCTTCTAGCACGTCCTGAATGAAACCTGCTACCGGGACTGCCGTCAAAAGTCCTGGTAAACCAGCGATCTTCGTGCCAATCAGGAGCGATATGACCACCCAAATGGGCTTGAGTCCTGTGAAGCCACCCAATACACGCGGTGCGATCGCCTGATCGACTAACTGATCAATCACAGCAGCCGTGACCAGCGTTTTGATCCCTAACCCTAAATCTTGCGCTGCTACCAGGATGCTAATCAGCCCGAAACTCAGCACATCCCCAAATGGAATGAGAGTCATCAGCCCCACTAACAGCCCAAGCAGCAGACTATAGGGCACGTTGAGCAAAAAGAATGCGATCGTTAGCGCGGTGCCCATAATTAATCCCATCGCTGCTTGACCGATAAAGTAACGATGGAAATTGCTTTCTAGCTGTTGGCCCATACGATCGCGGTATTTTAGCGGCACCCACCGAAGCACCCCATCCCAAACACGCCGACCATCCAGCAGCAAATAGAGTGTCAGGACAATGACCAGCAAAGCTTCTGAAAGGCTACCGATCGCGTCCAGGGTCAGCGTCAGTGTTTCATCAGCCACTCCTTGTACTTCTGTTGGCAAGCGATCGGACAACTGAGCAATTAAGCGGCTCAAATTAATGGGCAACCGATGGCTGACAGCCCACCCTTGCAGTGCCTCTAATTTTTGACCAACAGCATTCACCCAATCTGGCAGCAGTGTGACGATTTCGGTCAGTTGCGCTACCACCGTCGGAAACAGTGTGATGCCAAGCATTACCAGCACCAGCAGGCTGATGACCAGCACAATTAAGACGGCATAGCCTCGTGTGATGCCGCGCTGACACAAAAACCGCACGGGGTAGTTGAGCACATAGGCCAGTACCGCAGAGAGGACAAAAATTGTAAAAAGTGGCTCAAAGTAATCCATGAGCTGGAGTAAAACCCAACCGTTGAGGACTATCAGCGGCAGAGCCAGCCGGGTTTTGAGCCATTGGTTCCAGTTATTGGGCAGTGCAGGCATAGAAGGGGAGTGGGGAGTCGGGAGTGGGCAGTGGAATCTTTAGCAGCACGATCGCAGCGCTAGCTCAGTGATTCTGTGCTCCTCCCACCCTACACCCTATACCCTGTAACCTACACCCACCCTTCGGCATCCGCTCTAAATTCACTGATCACCCGATTTTCATTCATGACTCGATTTCTATTCATGACTCGATCGTGGATCAAGCCCATCTCGCAGTCCATCGCCCAAAAGATTGAAGGCAAGCACGGTCAGCGTAATGAACAAGCCGGGAAAGATTGTTGTCCAAGGCGATGAGAGCGAGTAGCCGCCCTTAAAGGCATCTGAGAGCATGGTGCCGAGTTCTGGCGTGGGAGGTTGTGCCCCCAGACCCAGAAACCCAAGACCAGCCGCTTCTAGTGTGGCAGTGCCGATCGACAACGTTGCCTGTACCACGATCGGCGCAAGGCTCGCTGGCAAAATATGGTCAATGATAATGCGATCGTCCGTAGCCCCTAACGCACGCGCTGCCTGTACAAATTCCTGCTCTCTTAACGAAAGCACCATTGCACGAGTCAGACGCGTGAAAATGGGAATTTGCACTACTCCAACCGCTACGATAACGCTCTGCAAATTGGGACGAGCCACCGTGACAATGGCGATCGCCAGCAGAATGGAGGGAAACGCTAGCAAAATATCCGTCAGCCAGCCAATAATGCGTTCTAGCCAGCCTCGAAAATACCCAGATAGCAGCCCCAAAACAACGCCGATCGCCAGTCCAAACCCCACTGAGATGACGCTGATCAATAATGATGTCCGAATGCCGTACCACACCAGCGTGAGCACATCACGCCCCAGCGCATCGGTACCAAACCAGTGCGTGACTGTGGGTGCCACAAGCCTCGCCAAATAATCTCGATCGGTCGTTGGTTCGTAGGGATGCAGCACCGGAGCGAATAGTGCTAGAGCAATGAGTGCGATCGTCAAGATGAGTCCAATTTTGCCAGCCGTAGATTGCCAGAAGTGCTGGAAGGTGCGTTGAGTAGTGTATTGCATGAGAAGGGTAAAAGGCAGAGGGCAGAAGGCTAAAGGCTAAAGGCTAAAGGCTAAAGAAGTTGTTGGTTGTAAAGCTCTAAAGCCTTTCGGCATATCAGAAACGGGCATACAAGAAAGGTTATTGGTTGTTAAAAGTAAGCTGTCAGCTGGTGGCTGACGATTCGTCGCTGATAGTTCTTCAACTCAAAACTCTCTAGCTTGTCGGCGCAAAGCGCTACTCAAAACTTCTACTTCCCCTTCATCTGTTACTTAAACTGGACTCTAGGATCAAACGCAGCGTAGGACAGATCGACGAGTAGGTTGATGAGGACGAAGGCGATCGCCACTGTAATCACGCCGCCTTGCACAACAGGATAATCGCGCGCCAAGATACCGTCGTAAATCCAGGAGCCGATGCCAGACCACGAGAAAATCGTTTCGGTGAGAATTGCGCCTCCTAGTAAGGTGCCGAATTGTAAGCCTGCGATCGTGGTGATGGGCAGCAGCGCATTCTTAAAGGCATGGCGTAGAATGACCCAGCGTTCGGGTAGCCCCTTGGCGCGAGCCGTGCGAATGTAGTCCTGCGACAGGGTTTCGAGCATGGCACTGCGGGTAATGCGTGCCAGAATAGCGAGCGGAATGGTGCCCAGCGTCAGTGCAGGCAAGATGAGATGCGCCAGAATATCGGTTAGTGCGTTGCCATCAAGGCGCAACAGTGCATCCAATACATAGAAGCCCGTCAGTGGTTGAAAGCGAAACCCAGCATCAACGCTGATGCGTCCACCGGGTGGCAGCCAATGTAGGTGAACCGCAAACAGATAGATCAGTAGCAATCCCAACCAATACACAGGCAGCGAAACACCCAACAGTGAGCCAGCCATCGCCAGGTTGTCTAGCCAGCGATTTTTACGAACCGCCGCAAAAATTCCAGCCGGGATGCCAACTAGCCCTGCAACCAGCATGGCCGCGATCGACAGCTCTAGCGTCGCCGGAAATCGCAACCGAATCTCTTCAGCGATAGGAATGCCGCTCATAATGCTAGTGCCCAGCTGAACGTGCAGCAGGTCATTGAGAAACGTGAGGTATTGAGTGACTAATGACTGATTCAACCCAAGCCGTTCTCGCAGTGCGATCAGCTGTTCGGGTGTTGCGCGTTCTCCAAGCAAGGCTACTGCTGGATCGCCGGGGATAAAGTGCAGGAAGCCAAAGACTAAGAGAGTAATGCCAAACAAAACGGGCACCAGGCTGAGCAATCGTTTAACAATGTAGAGCCACACAAGCAGTTGACCAAAGATTCGTATGGTTGATGACAACGCTTCAGCAGTAACGACTTTAGGACTTACGCAGTCGCCCCTTTTTCTTGTATGCCCAAGGGGCTTAAGTCCCCCAGGATTGGGGGACTTTGAGTGCTTGCTCCCCCTTTCTTGTATGCCCGCTAGGGCTATAAATTGGGGGCTGGGGGGCTAGTTTTAGAGAATTTGCGTAAGTCCTGGACTTAAATCGTTTCAGCAGCCTGAGCATTTCGGTCGTCGGCTGATTCTAAACCATTTCTCAAGTTGGGATGCGTAGAAACATTCCGGCGTGCAAAATCTCTCCTCTCGATCCGTTGAATTTGAGCAAAGGGTTGTGCGATCGCCAGTTTTTTCGCAAAGCTTAAAAGGGTTTTACATAGCGCAACAGATGGTTAGAGATCTTAACGATTTGCTAAGGTCTGTCAAATCAGCGATCCCAGCTTTGTTAACTCAAATGAATCAAAATACTCCGGATAAACATGGAAAATATGAGTGGAAAGAGCCATATTAAATATGTTGGCAAGTGGCTTCTTTTCTCAATCTTTCAGTGGCTTGAACGGCATTTAAGTGACAACCAGCACGTGTACTTAACGCCTAACTGAGCGTTGCTAATTCTGTGAATAGATCGCGATCGAGCGCCTAAATTTGTGCGATCTTTCCCCCTGCTGCCACGTTTTCTTTGCGGTTGGCATTCTACATACGTTGCCCTTGTCATACCCAAAGACCTTAATGACACTAAAACGGTTACGGCTCAAAGCTCCTCAACTTTAACAAGGATAGATTTATTATGTCGTCACCATTTAAAACAGGCGTAGAAGAATATGCTCGCCAGTGCACCGTACAACGGCGGCGTTATGAAGACTGTAGGCAACAAACTCGGCAGGATGAGACCTCTAGCGCCGTTACCCAAACCTGGACAGTGGCTCAAACGATCGCTGTGAGAGAAGCAGCCCAAGCGCATAACTTAGAGCACTGCACAGAACACACTCTGCAAAGCTGCATGATTGATCTATTAGAGTTGCCCGTTGATCCACTGAGTTGGGAAGGACAAGATTCGGTTTTAGGTAAGACTAAAACTTCAGAGTTTGAAGAGCAACAATGTCAGGATGATCATATATCAAACCCTTCTCAAACGGTTACTAACCCTGTGGGAAAAACTCCTTGTTCTGTAAGGTATGGTGCGCCGTAACTGGAGCAGTGCTTTGACAACATTGGCATTGTTATCAGCAAAGTCTCTCTTGCGGCAAGAGCACTCTTACTGTGAGGGCAGATAATACAGCAAGCACCAAGCAATTCTACTGTTGTGTAGAGTTGAATTGTATTTCTAGATACAAAGCAAGCCTGATAATTGCGTCTCAATAGAGAGGAACGCGTTGTAGAGGTTGCTCGTGCCTGAGCCGACTTCTGGATTTTTAAACTCTACTCGGCTGTTATTTGAGTTGCAGCAAGGCAACGAAATTGCTCGCAGTCTCAGCGGTTGCTTGAAGCCTGAAGCGATCGCGCACCGCGTTACAGAGGGTATGGTAGCCGAGTTTGGCTGTGCGTTTGCCCGCATCTGGTTGGTTGAGCCTGACCGCACCACACTTAAACTGGTGGCGTCCTCTGGTATGTATACCCGCATTGATGGGTCTTTTGCCAGCGTACCGATGGGAGCCTTCAAAGTAGGCAAAATTGCTCAGAATGGCATTCCTTTTTTGAGTAATGCCCTGGCTGATGAAGCGTGGGTGCGCGATCGAGAATGGGCGATCGCAAACGGCATCCGTGGTTTTGCGGGCTACCCCTTAACAGCAGGTGGCGACGTGGTTGGCGTGCTGGCTGTTTTCAGCCGTCAGCCAATGGCACCAGAATTTCTCGAAGTGTTGCAGAGCCTTTGTGCAACGGTCACGATTGCCCTGGAAATTGCGCTACAGCATCAGCAAGAAAAGCAGGCATGGCTTCAGGAAAAGCAAGCATGGCAAGCATCGCCTCAGCTTAATTCTGCAAATCGTAGTCCGTTGTCTGAGCAACTCGCAAGCATTCTTGCCAACGTGCGACCGACTCTCGTTGGAACTGAAGTGCCATTATCCGCACCGCTCACCTACCTGTTTCTACGGGCAGCGGAGATTCTGCGCGACATGCAATGTCTGTACTGCCGCCTCACGTATGACACCGCATCCATTTCTTTAGAAGCCATGACATCATCGTGGATACCCCAGGCTTCAGAGACCAATCACCTCAGTATCTCGCCTTTTAGCGAGCTGTTGTTTGCTGTGAGCTGCTTGGGGGGACGTTTACAAATCTATATGGGGGGCGATCGACGGGCTGTCCAAGTGTTGCTGGCCGTTCCCTATCCGGGCTGTGTTTTAGGGCCGCGTTTACATGTCCGGTGCGCGTACCCTGTCCTACAGATGGCGTTTACGCACCTCGCCTACCTGGCAGGCTTAACTCTTTGCGAAACGGCAGACGATATGACCGTGCCCATTCTTACCGATACACTTACCCCCACTGAAAGGCTCAGTCCGCTTTTGTGGATCGAGACGCAAACGCAACCTGTGCCGAAACAGGCAAGAGCCAAGTTGAACCTGACGATCGCGCCTGTCCAATTGCGTGCTGCGGTCGAAGCAGTCACTCAAGGCGAAACCTGGGGCTTTGACCAAAAGCCAGAAACCGATACAAAGCAGCTTTCGGAGCGTGAGCAAGAAATTATGGCATTGCTGGCGCAAGGGCTACGCGATCGCGACATTGCAATGACTCTGCACATCAGCGATCGCACAGTCAAATTTCATATCAACAACATCCTGGCGAAACTCAACGCCAAAACGCGCTTTCAGGCACTCTATCAAGTAACCCGCAACGGTTGGATTCATTCCAGTGGATGAGGAGTTTTGAGTTTTGAGTTGAAGAACTATCAGCGGGCAGCCAACCGTAAAACGGAAGCAAGCTACCTGCTCCACTGTCCCATTTGCTTCTGACAACCAAAAACTTTTCTTGTATGCCCTTTCTTATATGCCTGAAAGGCTTTAGGGCTTTACAACTAAAAACTTCGTTCGCCTTCTTTTAAGTCTTGTTTGGAGTTGACTGGATATTTCAGCGGTAGCTGAACTGTAAAGGTTGTCGTTCCAGAGGCGCTGTTGACCAGAATTTTGCCGCCTAGATAGTCTACCAGGCGACTAACCAGGGCTAGCCCTAATCCTGTGCCTCCACGCTTCCAGGGATCGGCTTGGGGCACACGGTAAAACTTTTCAAAAATGCGGGGAAGTTCTGATGCTGGAATTTCGGTACCAGAATTCTTCACCACCAGTTCCATATAGGGAGGTGCCCAATTGACCGCTACGTTAATTGCACCGTCTGGCGGCGTATATTTGCACGCATTGTTGACAAGTTCTACTACAATGCGCTCCAAACTCGGTTGGTCGGAGACCAGGACAGGGAGTTGCTGTGGCAGATCGATCGACAAACTTTGATGTTGCGTTTCTGCCCGCTCTAAGAAACCCTGAATGATAGGTGGAAGCCAATCGTTGAGGTTGATGCTTTCGGGCGCGTAGGTTTGAGCACCCGCTTCTAGACGCTGTAGATCGAGAAGATCATTGATGAGATCGGTTTCACGCGCACATTCATACTGCAAAATCTTTAGATAATGGGCAGTAGAGGCTTCCGAACGGGTGACTTTGAGCAATTCGATCGCCATTTTGATATTTGTCATCGGCGATCGCAGCTCGTGCGAAACGGTACTCAAAAAGTCGTCTTTGAGTTGTGCCAGTCGCTGAAGTTCTTTGACCTGTTGTTCGAGGGTAGCTTCTACCTGCTTACGGGGAGTGATGTCTTCTAGCACCAGCAGAAAGCCATCCAATTGAAAAGGGTCATCCGTCGTCATCTGCCGCTGATAGGTCAGCGGTTCTAGCTGTAGCTCAAACCAGCGATCGCCCTGCTGCAACTCATTGGGGCGCACGGGAACCTGCTGTCTCAAGGTTTGCAAGTCAGACTGCCACTGCTCAGCGCTGAGCCACAACGGTACCAGGTGCTCACTTAAATGGCTGCCAATTGTTACCTGCAACCACTGCGCAGCCATTGGGTTGCAAAACCATACGAAACCATCCAGGTCAGCGGCCAGTAGCCCGATCGGCAGGCTGCGAGCGATCGCGGCCTGAGCCGACTGAGAGCGTGCAAACTGTTCTGCCAGCGTCGCCATGCGGGTGACACTTTGCACCAATCCCGCTTTTTGGCAGGGGCTGGTAGTTTTGTAAGCAATTGGCTGTAGCCGTGACCGTGAAATCAGGTCGCCTTGATGGTGCTGCCAGAGACGCTGCACCTGCACTTGTAGCAATGTTGCCAGCCGCATGCGATCGTTGATACTGACTGCAAGCGTCGTCAAGCTAGCCAAACCCAGCGGTAAGGCAATTGGCACCCAGTAACCGAACTTGAATAGCAGCAAACTCGCAGCACCCCAGCCGGAACACAATCCCAAGAAGATGAGAAGCTGAAATAACTCTCGACGACCGCTCAACAGCCAACTCAGACCAGGTCCTGCTAAACACAACAGCAGCAATGACCAAATAAACGAAGTCGGTTGTAGGGCATTTTGCTGCAAGAGATTGTTGATGACAGCCGCATTAAGATACACTCCCCCAATCGGTGGATTGCGGTTGAAGGGAGTCAGGGATGGATCGATGCCCGCAGCCGTTACACCGATCAGAACAAGCTTATTTTGCAGTGCTTGCTCTGACACTCGACCCTGCATAACGTCACTAAACGAGTATTGCTGTAGGCTCTGGGCTCGTCCTGCCCAGTTCAGCCACAGAGATTGGTTGTTTTTTGGTAAAGGTACAGGAGCGTGAACCAGCGTATAGGCTTCTACAGCCGCTAATCCCAGCGTTGGCACGCCCTTATCGTACAAGTCAACGTGACGTACCAGTCCATCCGCATCAGACTGAATGGAAATGTGCCCGGTGGCGATCGACGCATTTTGTAAAACTGGCACAGGCTTGAGCGGTAGACCTGTGCTATCACGTGCCTGCGCCAGCACTACACGACCAGAATGGGCGATCGCCTGTGCCAGATTAGCATCCTCTGGACTAGGCTCAGACCAGATCAGGTCGATCGCAATCACACTCGGTGCCATCGCTTCATCTTGTGACAACACTTTCAGTAATTTTACGTACTGTTCACGCGACCACGGAAACCGACCCAACTGATTAATACTGGCATCATCGATCGCAATCAGCACCAAGCGCTCGTCCCACGGTTGCTCTCCTCTTAATTGAAACAAAACGCTGTAAGCTATTTGCTCTAAGGGTTTCAGCGCTCCCAAAGAAAGTAGGCCAGCAAAAACAAGGGTCGTTAACCCACCCGGAAGCAACCGCCAACCATAGTTACTGAAGCGCCAGATCATACATTTTTTGTCTTCCAAGCGGTGTCATAACGACTACCTGAATTCTCAGGTATGATGGCACTAGCTGCAAGTCAGTGATAAACCTTCCCTCGCGATCGGTGCTTTGCGAAACGCCATCAACCACCACACTGTTAACCGGATTAACTTGGCCCTGGAGTCGCACTTTACGCACACCCCTCTCAATTCTTTTCTCAAAGTCATATTGCAAACTGGTGTCATCTGTCCACCGTACTGGGTGTGATGGCGGTTCTCCAGGTAAGGTAAAACTTTGAAACCCCGCTCCTACAGTAACAGACCGATTTTGTGCTGTACTCATCACAAGCCCCTGGCGAACTGCTAAACCGGTCTTGCCATTGGGCTGTACTGCCACGCCAAACTCAGTACCACGTACTCCACTTAAGCCCACAGGAGTTTGAATCTCAAGCTCTGAGCCTTTATGAGTAAAGCGACGCACTCGCAGTCGAGCATTGCCTATAGGCACATCTAGTCGTGTAATCCGACCGTTATCAGGTGCCATCGCTAACGATCGCACGCGCAACGTTGTTTGCTCAGACACTTCAATGACACCCACACCCGTGTCAACGATGAGCGTAGCCGAAGATTTTTTACCTGTCGTAATGCTGTCACCCACCGCTTGCAGTCGATCGCCAACCTGCGCTGCATGACGGCTAGAGCTATGTTCGATCGTGACCTCATTTGTCACTTCACGTACCTGAAGCCAGCGATCGACCCGTACCTGTATTGCCTGTTGCGCCATGCTCTGAGTCACAAGCACAACGAGAAGAATGGCTGCTATAACCACAGTCCCAATTGGCGCAGCCTGACGCTTCATGCATGCCTCTTTTGCTAATAGTCTCAAGATTGCGATTAATCTGTAGCTTGCGTAGTAACAATTATGCTTTAGCGGTTAAATACAGCGATCCTCTTTGCTTTGTGAAATGATTCTGGCTTAGCCTACGCCTTTGGCGAAGAGCTTTTAGCTTTCAGCTTTAAATTCCAGGCTGACCGCTGACCGCTGACCGCTAACTGCTGGCCGCTGCTTGAATCCAACACAGCATGCTTTTCACGCATAATTTAGGACTGCCATAGCAAACTTAAACATAAAGATGCGGATGCTTTTCTTAAAAAAGAAGAGCAATCCGTGATCGTGCCGATGATTTCAACGTCATGTACGCCCAGAAACGGAGAAAACGATTTAGGCCTCAGGTCTTCGGGTGCTCAGTCACATGTGTAGTTCGATTCTGCTTTCCAGGGCGATCGTCTGCATTCATCCTTCTCAAAACTCAACATCCCCAGTGTGTGGCAGACACAAGCATTGTGAAAGAAAAGCAGTCTCAGCCTTTTAATCATAGGCTGCTTGACTGATGGCTACAAGCAACTTGAGTCAGCCGAGATTATTTGTTGTAAAGGCGCACAGCCGTCGCCCTACTCTGCTAGCGACTCGCTCAGTTTCTGTAGCGCGTTCTACGCAAAAGCCCTCCTCGTTGAGAGAAGGGCTGACACATGATGTTAAAGCGTAATCCAGCAATGGTTAGGTCATGTACTCACCACTCCACTGCTTGCTTTCTTGCGGTGTACCTCGGTGCACCATCACAAGCAACGGCGATCGTGGTCAATAACGGACTCCACGCTTATGCAGTGAAGCAAGAAGTTGGGGGCGAACCTGCTTTGCCCACAAGTCAAAATTAAAGTCGTTTGCATTGCTGCCAATGGCTTCAGCAGCCTTTTTTTGTTCGTTCTCAGCTTTCCCTTTCATACATTTCCCAATGGTCTCTATAGGTTACTTTGCAGCAAAACAGACGTTCATATCTACGCCTTACGGCATAATCTATGGTGAGAACATGCAACAAATGCAATCAATCAATGTCATTTGCGCATGGCTTTCATCAAAGCATTCAGCACGGTCATCTCTAGCTAGCAATTGCCTTGCTAAGGGGCATTGCTAGAAGTTGTGTAAGTGATGTCTGTATCATTGATGACAGAATCATTCTAAAAGCGTCCGTCTAGGGCTGTGGTTAAGCTTTCGTAAATGTTCGACAAATCTAGAATACCCCTCCTACCCCAGGAAGACCCATCGTTCAGAGGCTAATTTTGTGTTTTCCTCATAAGCTTTTTTGCTCTGCTTTTGTCCTGCTGGTAAACCAGGGCTACGCCTTTCTGAGCACCTGTTTGACTTGCTCGATCGCTCGATCGGCTACTTGTTCTGGCGTTTCACCATCATGATGGCTAAGGCGTACATCAGCTTGCGCGTAGAGTGACTGCCGCTGCTCAAGGAGCGCATGAAGCTTCACGGCTGGATCGGTATCCTGGAGCAAAGGGCGCGTGTTGTCTGCTTGCAATCGCACCTGAAGTTGTGTGACTGGAACATCAAGCCAGACGACAATGCCATGACGCAGGTAGCCCCAGTTTTCGCGTTTAAGTACAATGCCACCACCAGTCGCAATCACCGACCGTGTATACGCCGCTAACTCTGCCAGAACCTGGCTTTCAAGCTTGCGGAAGGCTGCCTCGCCTGATTGAGCAAACAAGTCACTGACCAATAAGCCAGTCACGCGCTCAATGACACGATCGGTATCAAAGAAGCGGTAGTTGAGCCTGTCTGCCAGATATTGCCCAACCGTCGTCTTGCCTGCACCCATCAGGCCAATCAGGTAAAGGTTTGTACCTTTTAAGAAATCACTCACCGTCAACGCTAAGCCAACTTGCCTTTGTCAGAATACCGCGATCGCGTTTCACCTGACACCCGTTACCTCAGTGCCTCATCATTGCTTGTGCGACAAGCTGTTGGGCTAAGGCTTGAAAGCCTTCCCCCTCTGCTAGATCTGCCACATAAGCTGGTTGGTACGCCAAACGATCGCAGTAATCCAACACATTTGCCACACCCACCGAAAGGGGAAATTTGCTCGGATCAAAGAGGCTTTCATCATTAGGGCTGTCGCCAATCGTCACAATATTTTCGGTCGTGCAGGTCGGAAAATAGTGCTGCAACACGTATTGCAGTCCAGCGGCTTTTGTCTGCGATCGCAATGTAATGTGGCATTGCACAGTGCTATAAGTGAAGCCCCAGGCATGCTCGTGACAAAGCTGCTCAAGTTGGACAAGCTCTGCCGTTGCTAAACCCTGCACATCAAACGTCCAGTCGGTCAAACGAAAGCGGTTGTCATCCGACTCTCTCAGCGTTGGGAATAGGGACTGTAAACGCTGAAACATCTCTGCTAGCTGCTGACGATGCAGTGTTGTATCCGCGATGGAAACAAGCAATCTTTCTGAGTCCTGCGCTCCAGCATAGAGCAAGCCACCGTTTTCAGCGATCGCGCCCCAAACAGGCAGGTAATGAGCCAAGCCGCTGACCCACCCCGCCGATCGTCCCGTGACAATAAGCACCTGAATCCCTACAGCGGCTAACTGCTCAAACGCTTGCAGCAAAGCAGGTGTAAATTTTCCTACCGTCGTTAATGTCCCATCCATATCCGTAGCCACCAGACACACGGACTGAGCGTTAATAGCAGACAATGGCTGTAGTAGGGGTGCGATCGACATGAATGGGAAAAAAGCTTTAAATTTATGAAAATGATTCTGGCTTAGCCATCAGCTATCAGCGGTCAGGTAGAAGTTTTGAGTAGGGCTTTACGCCGACAAGCTAGAGAGTTTTGAGTTGAAGAACTATCAGCGGTCAGCTTTCTTCTAACAACCAACAACCAACTTCTTTAGCCTTTTACCTTTAGCCTTTTACCTTCTTTGCCTCCTCCTACCCTATCCCCTTCGTCTCTATGGGACAACTCACTTCTGCTCAGCGTAGGCTTCTGTATGTGGAAGCTGCAGCCCGATCGGGAATCCACAATGCCATCCTTGCAGCACTCTACCGGGTGCAAGCCAAGCCAGCCCTAACCGATGGTGAAATTGGCATGGGTATTGCGCCTGCAAATCAGATTTTATTGGAACAACTTGATACCTTCCCTGCCCAGGTACAGTATGCCGCCCACACAATCCGTAGCTTCATCAATGACCTGATCAAGGCAGGATGGCAAAGTACAGACCTATGGAATGTAGAGAAGGGACGCTATACAGACAGGTTTGTGCAGGCGATCGCAGCGGGTTACACCGCACGATCAAGCGATCCAACAGCGGCCCTTTTGGAAGCAAGTGACGCAGAAGGGTTATTACAGGCATACATCGACAACGTTGCAGCAGACGCGCAAGCAGCGGGGCTACCCGAATCGCTCACAGGTCTTGAGGCTGCACTGCTAGCCTTTCTACAGCAATTGCCTCGCTGCTATTTCAGCCTGCCTCACCAACGAAATGCGTTAGTAGAAGCCGTCCGCCTGTGGCAGCAGTTAGATACGCACGCAGCCGCGATCGCCTTCCTTCAAATTGAGTCAGCCAATCAGGGCGCGATCGCAGACGAAGTTCAACTAGATAGGGCGTTACGGCAGTTTGTTCCGCTCATCGCCTCTGACTATGCTGGCTATCCTCATCAGCATGAGGCTCTGTTGCGGCTGACGCAACTCTGGCAGCAGTTAGACTCACGCGAAGCCGCGATCGACGCGCTTTTGCAACATCGTTCACCCACCCTAAACTTCAATAGCCTGGATGCAGCTTTGATTGCGATCGTCCAGCGGGTTCCCCAAAGCTACGAAGGTAAAGGCGACCAGCGTAACGCACTCGTCGAAGCCTTTCGCCTCTGGCATCGACATGGCACCCGTAGTGAGTCCTTGGTTGCGCTTGGCATCAATCCTGACCTTTTCACCACGGCCGACCCATCGCAGACCGACATTACCAACGCCGCCATTCAGCTTGACCAGGCACTGCTAGACTTTTTTCATCGCCTACCCAGGCTTTACACAGAGACTGATGGACAGCGTGATGCGTTGCTGCGGTTAACCCAGCTCTGGCGATCGATCAGCACCCCCGAACAGGCCCTTCAGTCGCTGCTGAATGATCTAAAGCACATGGCAACCGCACAGCGCGATACACTAGAAGCGCCGCCCGCACCTGCTCTACTCCCGTTACCAACTCGCCCTGATCGCTGGACTCCAGACACCCTTCAACTCGATGTTGCTATCATCCCGAACGGCAGTTTTACCTGGGCAGAAGCAACCAGTGGTGGCATCTGGATGCCAGCTAACCAATCAATCGTGGATGCCATTGTGCGATTGGCCCAACTCATCCAGCAGGCACGCGATCGCCTCAATCGTCCGTTTCACATCACAAATTGGTACTGTACCACTGATATCACCGATACCTCAGACACTGCCTCCTACGCTTACTCGCTGGGCGATGCCCTCACCTTCTACTGCCACGGCTTCACAGGCAACCAGCTCTATTGGTTTCTAGACCCTTGGTGGACAGGAGGGTTGGGGCGTTATGAATCTTTTCCCTATCTCTGTTACGTCAATGCCCGGAGCGATCGCGCCCGCTGGGTACAGTAATGCTCTACCGCTTCGTCACAATGCACCAAAGGCAAATTGGCACATCAATCGCGGTCTATGTACATCAACCCAACTTAAAGACTGGCTGTTGGAGGCTTTGAGCCTTATGCAACAATTCCAAGAGCAGCATAAGCAACAGCTCCTCAGCGGTTTTTATTTTTGCAAATTAAGGTAGGTTAGTGATGTCCAATCGCTTTATTTAGGGAATCCTACCAATAGAACTACACGTTTCAACCCTCACTGCCATGTCAACCCCTATGCTCTTTGTAGAAACCTGGTTGGCTCAAACACCCAGCAAGACTGCAAAGCCAAAACCGATCACCACAGAACCTGCAAAGGCTCCAGATGCTAACTCTAACCAGCTATGGATGATGACATCTGGCGGACTACTACTGCTGCTGCTTGTTTTGGGGGTTTTCTCCAAACTGGCGATGGACAAACTTGCCAAGCAGGTAAAGTTTGAAACCTTTAAGAACCGGGAGCTACAAAAGAAGCTAAAGTTTGCTGTGGAAACCATCGGCAAGATGGAGAAAAACCCGGATCTAATCCACTCCCGCGAGTTTAACCTCGACTATCTTAGAATGCGGATGGATGAGGAGGTCTTCCACTTTGCCATTCTGAACCAAATTAAAATTAAGGTCAAGGATAAGATTTCGGTCGCCTTACGCCCCAGTCAGGCCAATCAGGGTGAAATCGGCATCGCCAGCACCGGAAGACAAATCGATGAAATCTTTGACGTAGAATACGAACCGGGCGATTTGCCCAAAGGCACCAAGCGCGTGCTCTTTCGGGTTGAAATTAAAATCTTTAAGCTACCCACGCAGCCAACATCCGTCACGATCGGACAGATTATCGACTGCATGGAAACCTTTCTCAACCCCACTAGCGAACATGATAGTTGGCAACCTACCATTCAAGGGCGCATTGCCAACATGCGCTGGGATCAAAAAGCGAAACCAACGCCGCTTCTGGTACTGGAGCAAACCCAGGAAGGCTCGAACGTCACCTTCAAAACTACCCGCATGGCGCATAATTAGCTACACAAGACTATTAGCTGCACGGGGCGGTCGGTTTGGTAGAGAGCGGCTTGCATAGGATATAACCACAGCTTCCAGTGGTGGAAGCTGTATTACTAGCCAACGTCCTGTATCTACCACATCCCTCGTTTACCGCTAGGGCGAACCGTCATCCAGTTGGTTCGTGCCATTGAGAGCTGATCTTCAGTCAACTTGGCACCCGTCAAATTGGCACCACATAGATTCGCACCGCGCAGATTGGCATTCAGCAAATACGCATGGGATAGGTCAGCGCCTCGTAAATCAGCCCCTTCTAAATCGGCGTTGTTCATGTATGCCTTGACCATTGTGGCATCGCGCAGGTTGGCTCGGTTTAAGTTTGCCCGCCCAAAATCTGCATTAAACAGGTTTGCACCTTGCAAGTTGATCTTGCTCAAGTTGGCTTGATGAAATGTTGCGCCAGATAAGTTTACTTTGGGCACGTTAAGCGAGTTGAGGTCAAAGGAAGCAAAGTCGCGCCGTCCCTTAGAATAGTAGCTTTGCAGGCCTTCCGCATCCAGGCGCGTGGGCGGTTTGGTCTTCTCACCCTGACCGTCTCTGCCTCGCCCTGTCGAGTCTTTGCTTTTAAGCGATGTGCTAGCAGCGCCTCTAGAGTCAAAGACCCGGCTCCGCGCTGGCCCAGACTGAAGGCTGGTCGCATCGGATTTGATTTGTCGTGCCCGGATCGCAGCCGCTGCACGGGCATGAGGAGAGGAGGGTGTGCCTGTGGAGTCAGGGCCAAAGCGATAGTCACCTGGCTTGCGGGCCGCACTACCTGGCTGCGTAATCATGCTGTTGGCAAGGCTATCCAGGTACGGCTCCAAGTCAAGCGCTCTAAAGATATCGTCCGCAGATTGATAGCGATGGCGCACGGACACTTCAAGCATTTTTTTCAAAACGGTGATGAAGTGGTCGTTAATGTGAACGTGCTTTTGCCAGAGCAGTTCGCCTGTAGAAGGGTCGTAATCCAGGTCTTTAGGCGATTTTCCAGTAAGCAGGTAAATACAGGTCACGCCCAGGGCATAAATATCACTGGCGGGTACTGGGCGCATCGCCATCTGTTCAGGTGGAGCAAACCCTGGTGTGCCGATCGCGTAGGACGTAAAGGCCGTTTGCTCAGAATTAGTCGAGTTTGGCTGATGCTGGTATTTGACGGCACCAAAATCAATCAGCACAAGCTTGCCATCCTGAGCACGGCGAATCATGTTGGCAGGCTTGATGTCACGATGAATGACTCGATTTTTGTGGATGTATTCTAAGACAGGTAAAACCTCGCTCAAGAAGCGCTTTACTTCCTGCTCGATCATAGGACCGTCACGTTTCACAATTTGCTGCAAGGTGAAACCACTGACGTACTCTTGTACTAAGTAAAATTCTTGATTCGCTTCAAAGTAGTCGAGTAAGCGTGGCACTTGAGGGTGGTTTCCAATTTGGCCCAATGTACGAGCTTCGCGTTCAAACAGCTCCCGTGCCATCTGTAAAACATGAGGAGCGGTAGCACTAGGACGAAGTTGCTTGATTACGCAGTTAGGTTGACCGGGTAAGGATTCATCGATCGCCAGAAACGTTGCGCCAAAACCGCCTTGTCCTAATGCTTGCATGACCCGATAGCGATCGTTCAGCAAAATATTTGAGCCACAGGCTGGGCAGATGTCAGCCGTAACTGAGTCTTCAGGATTAGGACAGCTTGGGTTTAAGCAGTAGCTCATTTAGCATCACTCGCTTTGACGTTGCCTACCGGGGTATTGCTACCCTAGCTTCATTATCTGTGCAGGAACAGCAAACAGGAGTGTCGTTCATGCGGGTTGCCCCTTGAAGAGTTGCTAAAGTTCTTCTGCCTGCGCGTAAAGCTATTGATCTTGTCCTTACATCTACGGACTTCGCTGTCTCTTCAAGATACACCCTTACTTTTAATGTGCCCAAAAGCTAAAGGTGCTCAACAGGCTGAGAGCTAATCCTACTAAGTTATTACTGAAGGCTGAGAAAAATTCCGAACATTTAGCGATTAATTTTCGCTTACTTGATTCTCCATTGCCGAAAGGATTTTGAAAAGGTGCTGGCAGAATTTTGTGGGAGAGGGGAGAAGGCAGAAAGTAAGAAATAGAGGGGAAGGGGGGACAGGAGAAGGGGGAAAGGCTAAAGGCTAAAAGCTAAAGGCTGACCGCTGACGGCTGACCGCTGATGACGGGGAGAACGATAGAATAGTTTTGCATAAAAGAAGGTTAGCAGGCAGGTCATGCGTATTTCTTTGAACTGGTTGAGCGAACTGGTTGACATCACAATGAGTCCAGAGGCGCTGGCAGAAATGCTGACGATGGCAGGGTTTGAGGTAGAGGAAATTGAAGATCGGCGGATGTGGGCTGAGGGTGTTGTGGTCGGTAAGGTGGTCGATCGCCAGCAGCATCCCAATGCCGATCGCTTGAGTGTATGCCAGGTAGACATTGGTATGGGAACGCCTTCGACGATCGTTTGCGGGGCTGCCAATGTCAAAGCGGGGCTTTTTGTGCCTGTAGCAACGCTGGGTGCCTTTTTGCCTAAAGCTGGGGAGGGTCTCAGAATTAAGCCTGCCAAGCTGCGTGGTGTAGCATCCGAGGGCATGATTTGCTCGTTAGCTGAACTTGGTCTGACAAAGGAATCTGAGGGCATTCATAGCTTTGAGGGGGAAGAGCTACAGGTGGGCAGCGATGTTCGCTCGCTACTGGGGTTGGATGATGTCATTTTGGACTTGACCTCAACCGCTAATCGCGCCGATGCCTTGAGTATGGTGGGCATTGCGCGTGAAGTTGCAGCGCTAACGGGTGCCACCTTAAAGCTTCCTCAAGCAGCGACAACTACTATTCCAACTAGTGCAGAGATATTGACGCTCAAAATCTCAGAACCACAGGCGTGCCCAACCTACATTGGAACGGTCATTGAGCAGGTGACGATCGCACCCTCGCCACTTTGGCTCCAACAGCGGCTACAGGCAGCAGGAACGCGCCCCATCAATAATGTCGTGGATATTACCAACTACATTCTGCTGGAGTGGGGGCAACCGCTACATGCGTTTGATGGCGATCGGCGGTCAGCGGTCAGCGGTCAGCGATCAGCGGTCAGCAAGGAGTCAGAACTCAAAATATCTCCTTCGGAGACGCTTCGCGAACAAAACTCAAAACTCAAAACTATTACAGTCGGTGTGCGCTTTGCGGAAGCGGGTGAAACGCTCAAAACGCTGGACGGGCAAGCTCGATCGCTTCAGGAGCAGGCCTTGTTAATCACAGCGGATAATGAACCTGTAGCGTTGGCAGGCGTGATGGGTGGTGAGGCCACGGAAGTTCATGCTGGCACGCAGCGCTTAATGCTAGAGGCAGCATTGTTCGACTCTGCTGCAATTCGACGCTCTGCTCGATCGCAAGGGATGCGCACAGAAGCATCGGCGCGCTATGAACGGGGTGTCAACGAAGCGGAGCTGGAGGTTGCCTGCCGTCGTGCGATCGCGCTCATTAGTGAACTGACGGGTGGTGTGGTCGCAGCCCAAGCTGTTGCGGATGCCCGTAGTAGCCAGCCATCGACGGTGCGATCGGTTGAATTACGGCTTGATCGGGTCAATCAAGTGTTGGGGCCTGTTACCGTCGGCGAAGAGTTAGGTGAATTGCAACCGCGAGACATTGAGCGGACTCTAACGGCGTTGGGCTGCGAACTAATGACCATTACCCCAGATCGTGTCTGGGCTGTGACCGTGCCACCCTATCGCTATCGAGACCTAGAGCGCGAAATTGATCTCATTGAAGAAATTGCGCGACTGTACGGGTACAACAATTTTTGCGATACGTTGCCTGACAAAACCGAGGCGGGCTTTCTCTCGATTGAGCAGGCGCTTAGTCGCAACTTACGGCAGGCATTACGGGCGATCGGGCTTACCGAAGTGACCCACTACACGTTAGGCAAACCCGGTGACACACGGCAAATTGTCCTGACAAACCCATTATTTGTAGAATATTCGGCGTTGCGAACAAATCTGACAGCGGGCTTAATTGACGCTTTTCAGTACAACCTGGAGCAAGGGAATGGCCCTCTGAACGCTTTTGAAATTGGTCGCATCTTCTGGTCTGAAGAAGACGGTTTTAGCGAGGCAGATTCCGTTGCAGGCGTTTTGGGTGGTGATGCGACGCGCGGTACATGGGTGCGCTCTGGTCGTGAACAACCGCTAACCTGGTTTGAGGCCAAAGGTTTGTTAGAAAGTGTTTTTCAGCGGTTGGGGTTGGCGGTTGAGTACCAGCCCGATCGTCGAGATGAGCGTCTCCATCCCGGTCGCACCGCGTCTCTGTGGATTCGAGGCATTCGGTTAGGCACCTTCGGGCAACTGCACCCACAGCTACGTCAAGAACGGGGTTTACCGGATGAAGTCTACGTGTTTGAACTGGATCTGGATGTGCTACTCGATCAGCTTGATCAGGATGAAGCCCAAGTCCCTATCTTTCAGCCATTTTCAACCTATCCACCGTCCGATCGCGATATTGCCTTCTATGTTTCGACCCAGGTATTGGTGGCAGACATCGAGCGCGTCATTACCAAAGTGGGCGGTAGTTTGCTGGAATCGATCGACCTGTTCGATGAGTATCGCGGCGAGAACGTTCCTGATGGGCAACGCAGCTTAGCGTTTCGGCTCCTGTATCGGGCGGACGATCGTACCCTCAAGGACGAAGACATTGATCCAGTGCATCAAAAGGTGCGCGAAGCGTTAGTCGATAAATTCCGCGTTGATCTCCGAAGCTAGAAGTCAGGAGTCAGAAGGTAAAAGCTGACCGCTGATGGCTAACCAACTCAAAACTCAAAACTTAAAACTCTTCCTCCTCTCCCTCTTATGACCAAATACGTTCTCTGGGGCAGCTATTGCGCTGATGTGCTGGAAAAGCGTGCCCCTCATCGGCAGGCGCATCTCGACGGTCTTGCGAAACAAAAAGAAGCCGGAGTGCTGCTTACGATCGGCCCGACTAAAGACCTCACCAAAGTCTTTGGCCTTTACGAGGCTGAGGATGAAGTGATCGTGCGTCAACTGGTTGAGTCCGACCCCTACTGGCAAAATGGTGTGTGGACTGAGTATGACGTGAAAGAATGGGTTCAGGCGCTTTAATGGTTCTATAGGGACGTTACACGTAATGTCCCTACGAAACAGGTGTTTGCATCAAACGCTGCTTTAGGCGGTGCGGATCGCCGCGATCGACCACCTTGCCCTGCTCTAACAAAAAGGCACCATCGCAGTAATCCAGTTCATCTAGGCGATGGGTGACCCAAAGTGCTGTTAAGCCACGATCTTTGACCAACCGCTGCACCTGTGCAACCAACTCAAGCTGACTATCAGGATCTAAGAGTGCCGTCGGTTCATCCAGTAGCAGCACTTCACAGCGTGTAGCGATCGCACCCGCGATCGCCACACGCTGCTTCTGTCCTCCGCTCAGAGCATAAATGGGTCGCCGGAGCAGCGGCAGCAAGTTCACAGCATTCAGCGCTTCTTCTACCCGTCGCCGCACTTGGGCATAGGTCAGCTTTTCGGCCACTAACCCAAAGGCAACATCAGCGCCCACAGTTGGCATCACAAGCTGGTGATCGGGATTTTGAAACACGAAACCAATGTGTGGGCTGATGTGAATGGAACCTGTCTGAGGCTGCAAAAGCTTTGCCAGCAATTTCAACAGCGTAGATTTACCACTGCCGTTGGTGCCTAAGAGCATCCAAAATTCGCCTTGAGGCACCTCTAAACTGCAAGACTCTAAGACCGTTTCGCCCTTGTACCAGCGAAACGACACATCTTGTACTTGAATGGCAGGCAGTACCTCTAGAGGCTCTAGCTTGCCAACATACATAGCGGGCTGATTGGCAAAGCTGTCATCCTCTTGCCGTGCAAAACTTCCTGAGTTACTCATTCCGCTAGGGCAAAGAAGCCAGGTGGTCTACCAGAAGCGGCGGCGGTACCAGACTTATCAGAAATCTGCACAGCGGAGATTTCGTTGCCAAGGATACCAATTTTTTTTCCAGGCTGCTTTTCACAGGACAGTTCTAGCAGTTCATTGCTACCAGAGCGAAGCACCTGCAAGATTTTTTGATAGGTCGCTTCGGCATCTTCTTTCGCTTTGCGCTGTACAGACAACGAGAGGGGCGTATTTTTGAGCGTAATGTCGATAATAAACATGTGTTGCGTGCGTCACAGAACCAGCTTCTAGTATCGCAAATCGCGGCGATCTTGGTGGGGTGATTATGGCGCGATCGCTAGCTTAATTAGCTATCAACCATCAGCTTTCAGCTCTAAATTTCAGGCTGGCCGCTAAAGCCGTTGTTGGTTGTATAGCCCGTTGGTCATTCAAAAAAATTGTTGGTTATTAGAAAAAAGCTGACCGCTGACGGCTGATCGCTCTTTAACTAAAAACTCTCTAGCTTGTCGGCGCAAAGCGCTACTCAAAACTTAAAACTTCTCCGCTGACCGCTGATAGCTGACCGCTCCAAACCCGTTAAAGCGAGGTCGCTTCATCCAGCAGTTGCCACGGTAAGAAGATTTGGAGCCAGCCGCCGTGGGTCTCAGGATGATTACTGGCCTGAACCCTGCCCTGGTGAGCTTCTACAATTTGGCGGACGATCGCTAAACCCAGACCACTGCCGCTGCTGATTGGTGTGGTTTGAGTGTCACTGCCTGTTTGTGTCTCATCGGTGTAGGCATTGCCAGCCAGGGCGCTTTTGCCCAACGCATACACTTTGGAGACTTCTAATTCAGCATAATTGCGAGCGCGTGACGGATCTGCGCGGTAAAAGCGATCGAACACATACGGTAATGCCTCAGGTGGAAAGCCTGGGCCTGCATCGATAATTTCCAGGTGGACTAACTGGTCGTGAGTTTGACCATCGGCAATAAAACTCACATGCACTCGAATAGTCTGATGGGCCGGACTGTACTTAATGGCGTTGTCCAATAAATTCAGTAGAACTCGATACATCCGTGACTCATCCAGGTGCAGCAGTACACGATCGAGACCAGCGTAATCCAGTTGAAGCTGTTTTCGCCGCGCCAACGGTTCCAGGCTCAACCAGGCAGATTGAATCACTTTGGCAAGATCCACCGTTTTGAGCTTTAAGCTCAGGTCAGGGTTTGCTTCTAATTGACTCAAATCGAGCAAATCTTGCACGAGGCTACTGAGCCGAATGGTTTCCTTCAGCAAGCGATCGACCCAATCGCGTAGGGGCGCTTCCAAACGCGTTTGAAGGGTTTCTGCTACTAGGCGAATTGACGTTAATGGCGTTTTTAATTCATGGGCCACATCAGAAATCCAGCGATCACGCTGTTGAGCCAGCAGCACTGCTTCCTGACGGCTTTCCAAAAACACTCCCACGCAATCATCGGGAAGGGGCACACTATGCGCTCGCAGCGATCGAGACAACTGACGCGAGAGCTGTGATGGATCGGCAGAGACCGGATGAAACGTCCAGTCACTCTGACAAGGCTTACGCAACAAGCGTGTTTGCTCAATCAGTTGATCAAGTTCATAGGAGCGAACAAGTTCCAACAACAAACGGCGATGAGCCGAGTGAGGTAGCTGAATGCTGAGCAATTGACCAGCCTGAGCATTACACCAGACTAACTGATTCTCTTCATCTACCTGCAACATCCCGATCGGGGCAGTTTTGCAAAGATGCTGCCAAAGTTCGAGGTCTTGCGTTAGTTGCTCACGGTAATCTACATGACCTGCGATCGTCCGTATCAGCCGTGATGGTGTGCCAAGAGACCAGCGCGGCATTTCTGACTGAAGAGACTCAGCCAGTCGC
The DNA here is from genome assembly GCA_019358945.1 of Stenomitos rutilans HA7619-LM2. Classification (GTDB taxonomy): domain Bacteria; phylum Cyanobacteriota; class Cyanobacteriia; order Leptolyngbyales; family Leptolyngbyaceae; genus Stenomitos; species Stenomitos rutilans. Next base: position 31,324 of record JAHHIE010000010.1, read on the forward strand.
CCAAGTTTGCGGGTGAGTTGAATGTGGTACCAACCCAACAGCCCCAGCCCTAGCCCCAGCCCCAGCAAAAACCATAAAAATGTCACAGTAGCGTTAGCCCTCAGCCAAAGTCAGATTACGTAGCCGTAACCAATACAGGTAGAATGTGTCGCTATTCTAAGCCGATCGCTGGCTGCTGGCTGTGAAGGGTGGCGTTAACCGAAGCGGTAACCAAAGCCACGCACTGTTACCAGGTAAGTGGGGTTGCTGGGATCGACTTCAAGTTTCTCGCGCAGCCAGCGAATATGGACATCCACTGTTTTGCTATCGCCAATAAAGTCAGGCCCCCAGATGCGCTCTAGCAACTGCTCCCGTGACCAGACTCGTCGGGGGTAGCTCATAAACAGTTCGAGAATCTTGAACTCTTTAGGCGAAAAGCTGACGGCGACACCCCGTACGGTAATGCGGCACTCTTGGGGATACAGCGCAATGTCTTGATATTTGATCGCTGGCTGCTCTGGCTGTACTTGAAACTGGTGGTGACGGCGCAGCAAGGCTCGGCAGCGGGCAATCAGCTCACGAATGCCGAAAGGTTTGGTCAGGTAATCATCCGCCCCAACTTCAAGACCCACGACGCGATCGGTCTCGCTGCCCTTTGCACTGAGCATCAAAATGGGTACGCTGATACCTTCTCGACGAATGAGACGACAGAGATCCAGCCCATTGATGTAAGGCAACATCAAATCCAGGATGATCAGGTCGAGCGATCGATTACTCAGTTGGGATACCGACAAGCCCATTCCAAAACTGCCACTAGACTCCGCTTCTTTAAGCTGATGGATCAGATCAAGCGCTGCTCGACCATCTTCTGCCCTCACCACATCGTAGCCCTCATCCGTCAACGCCAGCCCAATGGTTTCTGAGATCAATCCCTCATCTTCAACCACTAAAACTCGCCCCAGCTTAATACCAGACCTGTGCTTTGCTCTTTCCGACGGTAGCGTAAGTGGCATAATGCGAATCCTGTAAACCCAGGTAAATTCTTTCAACCCACGGCGATTCTACCATTAGTAAGATATTTAGTAAGGATTGATACTGTTCCTAAACTTTCTCACGTCTCTGGCTGCCCCTAATCTTTATCCTCTTCAATACGTGCGACTCCCGTGCTGGGATAATAATTGCTCAAGATCTTCTTGTAAGAGTAGCCCTGCTCGGCAAGAGCCAGTGCGCCTAGCTGACTCATCCCCTTGCCTTGAAAGGCTTCGGCCACAATATCATCAGAGGCTGCATAGAGAGATTCCACAATGCCACCGCGGTAGCTGACAAACTCGCCGGCTGTTGCGTCAACTGCTTCGCTGGTTGTGGCGGCTTCGCGTTGGGTGCCGCTATACACCTGGTAATACTCGGTCGCGCCCATGTGAAAGAGCGGGCTAACGGGTTTGAAGTAATAGGTTAAAGCGTAGGAACGGGCTGCAACCGCTTGAGCTTTTAAGGCTTCCATCTTCCAACTGGGCGACACTTCGCTGGCAACCACGCTGTAAAGGTACTGCCGCATGTTGATGTAGTTAACGCCCCAGAGTTTGCCTTCAGTCGCCACTAGTAGAAGTCGTCCCCGGTAAGTACGATCGCCTAACTGAAAAAGACTGCCTGACGGTATTTCTAGCCAAACCACTTCGGGTACCTGCCATTCACCAAAGCGTATGGCCTGTCCTTCGGGCTGAGCACTGTACGCGCTACCAGGCGTTAGTTGATGGAGTTGCTTCCCATTACGATCGAGCAAACGTGCGCCACCAGGTGCACCGACCGTTACAGAAGGTTGTCCTTCTGCAATCGCCACATGCATCTCAATTAAGGCATCGACTGACGAACCAACGGAGCCAAAGGCCGCTTTCGCCTTCTGATTGAGCGCTTTCTGCTCTGCCGTCAGCGCCGTTGGGTCAACAGGTTTGGGTGAGGGTTTAGCGGCTGGCTTTTTGGCTACTTGCGGTGTTTTGCTCGGCGTGGCTGAAGGCGAAGGGGTGAGAACCTGAACCGACGACGCAACAGGTGAGGGACTGGGTGCCTGAGTCGCTGGCTGTACTTGCTGACGACTGAAGGCCACACCCAAAACTGCCAGCACACCCAGACAAGGGATGGAAAGCCAGAGGGCAGGTTTTAGCCAGGGCGATCGAGAGAGTGAGGGCGGTTTGTCAGCTTTCATATGTGGCTCCCCTAAGGTGACGATCGTATCTACGCCACTGCATTACAACGCTCCTGTTTTGGTAAGTTGCTGCTGCTTAAGGTAGGCAAAGACGCTCTTGTCACCAATATCCGGCGGGATAGGTTGAATAACTTTACGAATGGCAAAGATGAGGAACAAAACTGCCCAGAGTGCCAGTAGGCTTTGTTCGATCGCTAACGGTAGCCAGCCAAACAGGTGCCCTAACAACAGCAGCGGCAGAAGGGGTGTGAGCAGCTTGGTTTCTAGCCGATTGAAACAAAAGGCTTCTTTGAAGAAAATGCCCGTGAGTGCTGCAAAGGTAAACCCAATGCCCAGAATGCTCAACGGTTGGTTATAAACAGTTACAGCAAGGGGTTCGAGGTGAAGATGCCCGATCGCAAGCGCCGAGAGGCTACCAATGACCCAAAAGGCTTGCAGCGCCCGATGTAATGGTGCCATATAAATGTGAATGGTGAGCAAGCTCACGCCTAACGCCAAACTAAAGCCTGTATAGAGCAACGTCAGCCCCTGCAACACCGTGGGATTTTCTGTCTGCCAGAGGGTGAGTGCAACCCCGATCGCAAAACAGAGCGCTGCGACCATCAGCCCGGCTCGATAGATTACGACACCCCGGCGATCGTCGGGCGTAATCGTAAACGTCCCAAACTGACCTTCGTAAACGGCTGGCTCAAATGCGTGTGTCATAAGGTTGAGTGTGGCGAAAGTGAGTGTACGAAAGCGTTATAGCGTTATGTAGAAGAAAAGCCCCTTTGAGGGTAGAGTTATGACGCGACGAATGAAGAGAATTTGCAAGTTGAGTGACCCATTACCCACCGTCTATTCTGCCTCAACCGCTAACAGGTAACAACTCACGCCAGATTTGTTTGACCGCAACGCTGCTAGTTGACACGCCAGATTTGTTTGAGAAACTGGTTAACGCTGCGCGCCCATTGTTCTCTATCAACCGTCACGAGTAAATCATGACCCGCATGAGGGAAAATGATCAGTTGTTTGAAACCACGCAGATTTTGCAAGATTTGCTTGATCTCTGCTTCGGTTGTCCACTGATCAAGTTTGCCGTGTAGTAGCAACGTAGGGCACTTCACTCGACTGGCATACGTGACTGGGTTATGCGTAAACCCATTAAAGCCATGCTGAATGCTTCCCCAAAAAACAACCAGCTCGGCGATCGGGAATTTAGGCAATCTAACGGCTCTCACCCGGCTTCTAACCGTATCAAGAAGACGCGCAAAAGGAAGCTCAAGAATGGCAGCATCAGGATTAACGTTTTCGTGAGCGATGGCTTTAAGAATGGCTACACTCCCCACCGACACACCATAAAGGACGATTGGGCGTTTCAAGTTTGAGCGTTGAGCATAACTCGCTGCCACGGCGACATCTTTAGCTTCTCGTACACCCAGCGTTGTTGTGTTGCCACTAGAACCGCCTACCCCTCGAAAATCAACCAGCAAAGCATCATAGCCCAAACGATGAAAGGCCTGGGCTGGCGCTAGAAGTTGTTTGGCTTTGCTGCCTGCGTTACCAGGAAAGAGTAGGACAGTCCCCTTAGACTCAAGCGGCTGAGCAGGCATAAACCAGATTTCTAACCACTCTGCCTGACCGATTGGTATGCGCTGTGTGGTATATGCCAGTCCAATATCCGTTGGGAGCTTAGCACTGGTTGGTCTGGGAAGCCCTAATATCCAAGCGTTTGGGGAACTAAAATGTGTCAGAACATAGGCACCCGCAAACGATAGAACATTGAAAACACAAAAAGCAGTCAGTACAAATTGACAAAGACGCTTTCTTCTCAATTTGATGCGGTTCAACGACTGCATTAACGGTGCCCTCATCGACTGACTCAAATGTTTTACAGTGGTTTAAACACAACTGGCTCAGGGCTTTCCGGTAATTGTACTTAATGGTTGTTTTAAATACAGCAGGTGCCAATGGGATGATGAAGTATCGACGGTCTAAGTACAGGACAGAAGTTGTAGGGACTGTAAAAAGTCGGACTCAAAGTCAGGAGAAGCCCATCAGGCTGATCATCACCGCAAGGTTTGGCGCGAAGGGTTAGAAGCGCTATGAAAATCAAAGGGTCTTAGGGAAACAGGCGGGTTGAGTGGGTTAAGTCTGAGCATCCATGCACAGCCCTTAGTCCCGCATCTGAGGTTCATGCCAATCACAACGAGGCTCAAAACAGCGCCCTCAGACGACGCTTTAGTGCCTATTGCAGACGACAGAACCTCTACGCCAAGTGCGTGCCGGGATGACAACGAGTCTTGGCGGTGCAACGACTGCTCCATCATTGGGTTCGTTCTCACTGGGGCTTAGCTAAACAAACGACTCCAGCTATGGCAATGGGGGTGTGCGATCGTCCGACCTCAATCCAGGCACTCCTGACCTGTCGTGGTTTTGCTGCTATCCTCCATTAAGAAATCGGCTCAAAACGCCTGTGAATCACCTCGCCTGCGTGGGCACGTCCGCCACCCTGGGCAGTCATGCCAGCCAGGAGGATGTGCTCAACTATGCGTCTACCATCTTTCAAGTAGGACTTACGCACTTGCCCCCTATCCCCCAATGCTGGGGGCTTTAGTTGGCTCTGTTCCCCCAAAATTGGGGGATAGGGGGCGAAAGATGACCGCTTTTGCGTAAGTCCTATCAAGAACCCTTTCTAGACGGCGCACTGATTCAGGAAGATCGCCTCACTGCTGCGGCGTTTTTGCAAGAGGCACTCTTGAATGTGTTGCCTGTGCCTGGGCTAGAGGCGATCGCCCAACTCAATCCTGACTCCTACACCACGCCAGAAGCCTACATCCGAGCACAGGCGACCCTCTGGCTGCAAGATCTGACTCTCACCGATACTGCTGACCCTGACGCGTCCTTTAGCGATGAGTGGCGTGTCCAACTTGGCGAAGAACTCAAAACCCTACCGATCATCCACAATCTGATCTGCCTGCTGGGGCAGACAGCCCTCACCTATGCTGATCTGCTGGATCGACTCAGCCGCCGACTTCAGCTCCCCCAAGAGCAACCCGGCTACAGTCAGTTACTCCTTGGATAGTTTGCTCAGTTTGGTGGCGATCGCCCGCCGTCGCGTTTTGCGGCCCAATGGCACAGCGCTCATTTTGCCCTGGGTCAACTTACACGTCCAGCTTCGGTTTCGCGAGTTAAAGCGGATGGTTGCCACCGTCGAACCCCGCCCTCAATTGCTCTACTCTGACGATTTGACTCCAGAGCAGGCAAAGAAAACACTGCCCGTAATGCACTACCGCGACTGCGGAGCCACTGGCTGGGGAGGCATCAAACCCGCTCAAGGATCGACAAAACTTGTTGCCAACGATCTGCAACGCTTCTACCGGGAATATTTTGGACACAAGCTACTTGTTACCTTTGCCTTTCCAGTCGATCACCCTCATCTCCCCAACCCCCTTCTCCTACAGGCGAAAGAGGAGCCGAGCCTTTCTGGTTCCCCACGCCCTCTGGGAGAAGGGCTAGAGGTGAGGTACATCCGCAAGCTGTGTTCAGAATGCCTGACCTTAAAGTTCTAGAGTGGAAAGCTGTCTTGCGTGTAGGCATCCTGATCTGATTCGCGTTCACATCCCTGAGATTACAAAACCAACAGAAGATGCCGCCGGACAGAAAAAGCTCGTTTCCAGTGGTGACTGCCCCTTCTGTAACAGCAGCAATGGCTTGTCCATCTTGGGCGCACAAGCTGCTAGCCTGACCAGCGCCATGATCGGGACACTCTACACCACCCCATTCAACCGCGATAAAAAACTGCTCACCTTCTCAGATTCAGTGCAAGATGCTGCTCACCGTGCTGGCTTCTATGGGGCGCGTACCTATCGCACAACCTTGAGAACGGCAATTGCCCATACAGTTTACTCAATCAAGAGACCATCGCAAAGCTGGGCATCAAGAACAAGCGACTGCGGGCAGGGTGGGACGAAGACTACTTGCTCACGGTCTTACTGGGATAAGATGCGTTTGCCCTGTACTTAAGGACTTTACTGTTGGCTTAGGAACTTTATTGCTTGTCTACATCGTCAAACGTCCAGCTTTGCGGCCTGCACTTCTGCGTTGACCGCAGTTGACCCATCTTTATCAAGTGCCTGAAATGCTTTCTTGAAAGCCGTTTTAGGAAACAAGAAATTTTTAAAGAGAGATCTGGACTAGATTTGGACTAAAATTTCAAACGGTTTTTAGCGTCGTTGATAGCACGCCTTCCATCTACGCTCAGCTACAACAATCAAAAACTACCTCAGTCCTCAGCAGACTAATATGATCTCACTTACCTTTTTGAGACTCAATTTAAGTCCAATTTTGAGACTCAAAATCTTGTTTAAGACAACAATACTGCACTGCACTTGAAAATCGTTCAATGTAGTGCAGTATTGTTGAAAACTAAACTGATTAGCCTTATCTTTCGAGAGAGCCAAAAACGCTTGTCTTCTATCTTTTGGAGCAAGCAGGCGTGCGATAAAGACCTAGCCGCGCTGAAAAATTGACGCAACGCGATCGCCAACATGCGTCAGAAGGCTTTGAATTCCAGCAGTACCCTTGGGTGGTGGCGCAACAGCTAATTGAATCGGCTCATCCTTAAACTCCTTTAGTCGATAGCCATACTCCAACTGGGTTTGATGTTTCCGCAAGATTGGAAAGAGGCGAAACGCACCTTGTAATAAATCATCCTGACTACCAAAAACGGCTCGATTAATCTGATCCGATCGCGGTAAAGCGATCGACCCTACGGGATACCAGGCTTTTTTACCTTGAATGCGAATGTAAATCTCAAAATCTGGAATGCCCTCAGCCTTCAGCTTGTCATCCCGCTTGACGGCCTCAGCGCGCACTGCCGCACGTTTTGACACAGTTGGCTTTGATTGAGTCTTACCAAAGCCGGAATTGGCTGTCATAATCAATACCCATTAGCTCTTAATAAAAGTTTACTTCATTTTCAAAAAATAGCGCCTGGGTGCAGCCTCAAGCAGCAAGATTCTTTTCAGCTCAGATGTTACTAGAACCTACAAGGGCTTTTCCAGCGTCTGGACTCCGCAAACGTACTTCATCTGAAAAATAGCGCTCCGGGAGAGCACTGCCATGATCCCTACAACCCAAACGAGATGTCTTTCCGTCTTAAATGAGTCTCAGTATAAGTCTTTTTGCAAGTCTCGAAATCTCAAATAAGAATCCCTTGGTCTTAAGTGTCTCATAACAGAATCGCTTTAGAACTTAATGTGAGTCTCATTTGAGATTATTCCAGCCTCTGGTTTAACGTCTCATTCAAACTCAGATTCGTCAGCCTTGTCTTGTAGTCTTATTTTAGACTTTTTATGAGACTTTATATGAGTCTCGTTTGAGACCAAAAGACTAGAGTCGTGCTTGTTTAGTATCTCAAGCAACGTTGTCTTAATGTCTCAAATGAGTCTTGAAATGAGTCCAAAAAGGAGTCTCATCATCTCTCGTTGCAGGGTCTCAACAAAGGAAAAGTTGTCTTGCTGTCTCAAGTGAGTCCCAGCGCGAGTCTTATGGCAGATCTCAAAATCTCAATTGATTGCCTGTGATTTTCTAGCTGTAGTCCGCTGCAAAGAATGAACGCAACGTACTAATTGGTCGTAGCCGCGTGAGTCAAACACAAGGCATCACTTCGTTGCTTGATACCGAGAGGGCAATATAAAAGCTGTAAAGCCTTGTTGCAAGCGAGTTTAAGGTTCCACCATCACAGCCGTACCAATGGGAACTTGTTCAAACATCGTAGTCACATCACGATTTCGCATCCGAATGCACCCATGAGAAACCGCTTGCCCTAAAAGTTCTTCTTGATTGGTGCCGTGAAAGCCGATTTGGGTCTTGCCGTCCGTCCAGATGCCAATCCAGCGCGACCCTAATGGATTATCAGGGCCAGGATAAATGAGTTGTCCAGTCCGAAAGTTCTTAAACACAGGGTTTTTCTCTTTCGACAACACCTGAAATCTGCCAGTTGGAGTTTCCCAACCACGCTTCCCGATCGCGATTGGATACTTCGCCAACACCTGATCGCCACGATACACATAGACCCGCCGCTGACTCAGTCTCACTACAACACGAACGGCAGTCATTTCCTCTCCCTGGATGGGAATGGAGTCAATGACGGGTAGCGGTGGCAGAGTGGTTAGTAGAGCTGGCAATTGTCTAGGTGTGGCTGCATGTTGTGCATTCACCGCTTGGCTTGTGCCCAAAACAACTGCGAAACTCAAACCCATTATGAGCGATCGTGATTTGCCGTGACATTGCTTAGGAGTAAAACCGCTGACCATCACTAGACCTGATTCTCTGCTGTTTCTCAATTGAGCCTACCCGGTTGACTATCAATCCTCTCAGACCAAGTTCCTTAAGGGCTTTAAATAATAGTTTGTTGATAAACCCTTGTTAATCTTGGGAGCTAACTGGATCGTCTGAAAAATCTTGATAATGTTCCCAATCAATGTTGGGCATGCGATCGAACGCTTGATTCAGCGAAATTTCCCACATCTTACGAATTTGAGCCAGGTAAGGGGCACCTAGACTGAGCTTGAGTTCATACCGAATCTTGAATGAATCCGTTTCATACATCACCACGTTAATCGGTGGCCCTACAGAAATGTTGGATTTCATCGTAGAGTCGATCGACAGCAGCGCGCACTTAGCAGCAGCCTCAAGCGGGGTATCAAAGTCCAGGATGCGATCGAGGATGGGCTTGCCATACTTCGCTTCACCAATTTGCAAAAAGGGAGTTTCCTTTGAGGCTTGAATGCAGTTGCCCTGACTGTAGACCAGAAACAGTGCTGGCTCTTCGCCGCGAACCTGCCCACCCACCAAAAACGTACACTTAAAATCAATCCCGTCTTTCTCCAACCAGGGACGATCTTGCTCTTGAATCTGCCGTGCTTTCGCACCGACATAGCGAGCCACCTCGTACAGCGTCGGCAACGTATGCAAATTGCTCTCCTCCTTAGCCGTCAAGTCATGCCGCAGCAGCGTCAACGCCCCTTGCGTGACCGACAAATTCCCCGCTGTGCAGATCAAAATGACTCGTTTCCCAGGGTCGGAGAAATCGAACAGCTTTTGATGCGTCGAAATATAATCGACTCCGGCGTTTGTGCGAGAGTCCGCAGCCATTACCAAACCAGAGTGAGAAAGGATGCCGAGACAGTAGGTCATGCAGGCAACTAGAGTGGGGGATCTTTTAGATTCTAAAGCGGTGTCTCTCTCAGGCGCGATCGAATTTAGCAGCTGGCTATTAGCTATCAGGTAATGTCCCAGACCTATAGTTTGCCTTTAGTAGGAACGTTACATATAGCGTCCTCAGCGTTAATAGCAGGTTTACTTCTGCATAAGGCCTCAGAGCTGACCGCTGACGGCTGATCAAACTTTCATTTGATCGATAGATACCTTTTTGCTAGCGTTCTGCATCAATAGCAACAAAAGCTGATCCCACCTTCACCAAATTGATGCTCCAAAGGCACCTATGGATGGTAAATTTAGCGGAGTATCTGCAAGCAAGATTTGGCAAGATGAAAGTCCTTGTTATTGGTGGTGATGGCTATTGTGGTTGGGCGACAGCGCTGTATCTTTCCAACCAGGGCTATGAGGTCGGCATCTTAGACAGCTTTGTGCGCCGTCATTGGGATTTAGAGCTGTGTGTAGACACATTGACTCCGATCGCGCCCATCCAGCAGCGATTGCAGCGCTGGTATGACCTTACAGGTAAAACCATTGACCTGTTTGTCGGTGACATCACCAATTATGCTTTTTTGGACAAAGTGCTTCATCAGTTTGAACCAAGCGCGATCGTCCATTTTGGTGAACAGCGATCGGCCCCCTTCTCAATGATCGATCGTGAGCATGCCGTTTTAACTCAGGTTAACAACGTGGTTGGCACGCTGAACCTGCTCTACGCCATGAAAGAGAGCTTTCCCGACTGTCATCTGGTCAAGCTGGGAACAATGGGCGAATACGGCACCCCCAATATTGATATTGAAGAAGGCTACATCACGATCGAGCACAACGGTCGCAAAGATACGCTGCCCTATCCCAAACAGCCCGGCAGCATGTACCACCTGAGTAAAGTACATGACTCTCACAATATCCACTTTGCTTGCAAAATCTGGGGCTTGCGAGCAACCGATTTAAATCAGGGGGTCGTCTACGGTGTGCTGACCGACGAGACGGGCATGGATGAACTGCTCATCAACCGTCTCGATTATGACGGGGTATTTGGTACGGCACTCAACCGCTTCTGCATCCAGGCGGCAGTGGGGCATCCGCTTACGGTTTATGGCAAAGGCGGACAAACGCGCGGCTTTTTGGATATTCGGGATACGGTACGCTGCGTCGAGTTGGCGATCGCAAATCCTGCCAATCCTGGCGAATTCCGCGTCTTCAACCAGTTTACAGAGCTATTTAGTGTCGGCGATTTAGCAGACATGGTGGCAAAAGCGGGCAGCGCGATCGGGCTAAACGTCGAAGTGCAGCATACCGAAAATCCGCGGATTGAGCGTGAAGAACACTACTTCAACGCCAAAAACACCAATCTGCTAGATCTCGGCCTACAGCCACACTTCCTTTCTACATCGTTGCTCGATTCGCTGCTCAACTTCGCTATGAAATACAAGGATCGCGTAGATGAGTCCCAGATTCTTCCCAAAGTGAAATGGCGGCGGTAAGCCCCTATGAGCAGTCGCATCCTTGTGCTTCTAGTGCTGGTTGTCTTACCGGGTGCCGCCCTAGTCAGCATCAGCACTTATTACCTGTTTCCTGAATGGGCAACGCTGACAAAAAGCTACCAGAACGTGCAAACCCTCGCTCAAACGCCTACGTCATCAGGTCGAGAGTTAAGCCTTGCCCAGGCTGCCGAAAGTCGGCATCGGCTTAATTGCTTTGCTGAAGGCATGGGTGTTTTGGTGGGTACCGTTGTCGTTGCAATTGGTATTCATGGCATCTGCACTCTGCCTCAACAGCGGCTTTAATGAATCTCGATCGCCGACTCTAAACCCTGCCCCATTCACCCTTTTGGTTCTCCGCCCCTATGCGAATTGCCCTCTTTACCGAAACCTTTCTGCCTAAAGTAGACGGGATTGTGACGCGGCTGCGCTACACGGTTGAACAATTGCAACGTCTGGGTGATCAGGTACTAGTCATCTCTCCTGACGGTGGGTTAACCGAATACAAAGGGGCACAAATTCATGGGGTTTCTGGGTTTCCACTGCCGCTTTACCCAGAGCTGAAATTGGCGCTACCCCGTCCCTCGATCGGCTATGCTGTCGAACGCTTTAAACCCGATTTAATCCACGTGGTCAACCCAGCCGTACTGGGCCTTGCCGGTCTTTTCTACAGCAAAACCTTAAATTTGCCGTTGCTTGCGTCCTATCATACCCATCTGCCAGAGTACCTTCAGCATTATGGGTTAGGCATGCTGGAAGGACTCATGTGGGAACTGCTCAAAGCAGGCCACAATCAGGCACGGGTGAACCTTTGCACCTCAACGGCTATGCAACAAGCCTTAACCGAGCATGGCATTGAACGTGTGAGCGTCTGGCAACGCGGTGTGGATACCGAAACGTTTCAACCGTATCTGGCAGCCCAGGAAATGCGATCGCGCCTGAGTCAGGGACATCCCGAAAGTCCACTCTTGCTCTACGTGGGTCGCCTGTCGCCTGAGAAAGAAATCGATCGCATCAAACCAGTCTTAGAATCTATTCCCGGTGCGAGGCTGGCGTTAGTCGGTGATGGCCCCCATCGGCAGGTGCTAGAACAATACTTTGCAGGCACTCCCACCCACTTTGTAGGATATTTGCAGGGGCGAGAACTGGCCTCCGCCTTCGCCTCTTCTGATGCTTTTGTGTTCCCATCCCGCACCGAAACGCTGGGCCTGGTGCTGCTAGAAGCAATGGCAGCGGGTTGTCCAGTCGTGGCTGCACGATCAGGGGGCATCCCTGACATCGTACAGGATGGAGTCAATGGCTATTTGTTTGATCCCTTGGAGGAAAACGGTGCGATCGCTGCAACTCAGCGTTTGCTAGCGAATCCCGAAGAACGCGAAACCCTGCGCCGGAATGCTCGTCGTGAAGCCGAACGCTGGAGCTGGGAAGCCGCAACCCGTCAGCTCCGCAGCTATTACCAGGCTGTGGTCACTGCTTAGCAGGCAAATTCTATCGCAGCCTTGAGAAGCGACCAGACGATCACTGTGGCAATTCAGTTTTACCAATTCCAAGCTGCCGCTTGCTGCGTTTAAGCTGCTTCCACAGGGCTTTAATTTCTTGGTAAGACGCTTCTGGCGAAAGCTTACCCCCCGTTTCAAGGCAACAGATGTAGTTAACCCGCTGCGAAAACTCTTGCAGGTTCGCATTGAAGACCAGGTTTTCCGGCTTAACAGCGCCTCTATAGCGCGATCGAGGATACAAAAAATCAGCTTTGTCCATCAAGACGCTCCTAATGTGCAACCTGCTCACCATGACCTACAGCGGAGCCAGACCAGCAATGACGGGTTTGCAAGGTGAGACCCCTGGCAGAGAAAAGCTTCTCTTTAACCCGACATCTTAAGTTGATGGCGATCGTTGTACAAGCATAATGAGTTGTGGAGCGTCTATATTAACCTAACCTTAACCTGATTGTAATTATTCCTCATCACAGCTTGATGTTGATAAAGCTGTATTCAACGTCGCATGCCTATATCACTAGGATGACTTGCTAGTTGAGGTTTCAACACCAACGGCTTTGACTGGCTTCAGTTTCCAACCCATCACGCTTCTGAGGTAGATGCCACCAATTACCAGCAGAAACACGACATAGCCAACGGCTTGCACGAGATAGAGCTGATCTTCGTAGCCAAACAGCGTATGGAGAATAACGCCAGGAAATTGGCTATCAGGCAGTACTCTACTGGTATTCCAAACCAATGGCCCCAAGACACAGGAAGGAAACTTTGTGAACCGTTCGTAGTAGAAACAGAGACCCTCAGACTGACGATCCATCTGCGCGAGGGTGCTGATAGCAACATCAAGATGCCCCAGTGCTGAAACCACTAATCCTGCCACAATCAGCAGCAAGAACACGCCCATAACCAGGAAAAAAGCGCGAAGATTAATTTTAACTCCCCACCGGAATAGCAGAAACCCGATCGCAATCGCGCTAATGATGCCCGCTGTGGCCCCAATCGCAGGCACAAGTCCCTGCTGAAACTTGGCTGCAATAAAGAGCACCGTTTCAAACCCTTCTCGCAGCACCGCAAAAAAGACGAGTCCAAAAATCCCCCATCCTGCTGCACTACCGCCCGTTAATGTGGCATTGATCGCACCTTCCACCTGTCCTTTTAAGAGTCGGGCCTGCTGAGTCATCCATACCAGCATCCAGCTCAGCATGACGATCGCAGCAACACTAAAAACGCCTTCTAGCAACGGTTCAAAAACAGGTGCATACTTTTGGTTTGACGCCCCTAGAGTTTGCAGCAGCAAGCCAAACAGCAACCCCACGATCGCGCTGATGATTAGTCCGCCAGCGATGCCACCATACACCCATGAGTTCAAGTGTGATTGTTTCGCTTTTTTGAGGTAAGCAAGCACAATGCCCACCACTAGAGCAGCTTCTACCCCCTCGCGGAGGGTGATGATAAAAGTCGGTAAAGCAGAGCTAAAGTCCATAGCAAATGCCGATAGGGTTAAAGAGATAGGTTAAGCGTAAAGGGTTTACAAGCTTTAGTCTCCCACCCCCGCGAGAAAAGGGGAAGTAGATGCCTTCTAGCTTAAGAGGTCTTGACCGCTTTCTGAGTACCTATCTCCACTGTTTTAATCAATTGAGACACCTGCGTGGGAGTTTTAATCGGTGTAGCAGGTGGTAAGGGAGCAGGCCAGACTTTCGTTAGCTCCGCCATTGTCTGCTGAATATCTTTGTGCGTTTCAGGAGCGTCTTTCTCAACCTGCGCTGAAACGCCGCTGTAGAGGGTGTTGGCATAGGCTACAAACCCGCGCGAATCTTGATATTCAATAGCTTGAGTAATCTTGCCGTTGGCGATCGCGGCACCATACTCAGAATTAGCGGTATCCAGCAAGCCATTAATCACCTGCAAAACAAAGGTAGGCGACTGCCGCTGTGCCTCAGGTAAGGCCGCGATCGCGTCGTCTACAGCCTTCATTGATGTCTTAAATTCAGTATTGACTTTGGCCGTGTCTTTTGCCCCAGCCCGCACCAAATCTTGCAGAGCGATCAGCGTTGTCTTAAATTCTTTGACATTGCGCTCTTGAAGCTGGTCTTCAACATCAGCATAAATCTCTTCTACTGGGTGCCCAATATGAGGTTCTGCTTGAGCAGGCTTTTGCAAGTCCAACAATTCTCTCGCTACAAGCAAATGTCCCTTCATCAGCCCCAGCTTCGTCATATAATCTACGTCTTTGGCTTCTCCGGTCAATGCAATATCCTCAACCGTCACCATCTCTTTAATTTGGTCAAACTGTGCCTGGGTAATAACATTCTTCGACACTAGCTCTTCTGGCTTTCCATAAGGACGGCTGGCTTGAATTTTGTTGGATAACGCAGGTACGCCAAGCTGCGCCTCAAACTTATCTAACTGAGACAAGATAGCTGTGTTGATGTTGATTTTAGGCTTGCCACTATGATTCATACTGCTCATAGTACTGCTCTGAGGAGAGGGCGCTGTTGTGGGTGCAGAAGCCGTATCAGGCGGTTGTGTGCTGCACGCAATCAGCACCGTTAAGCTCATCGACGCAAGCAGTAAAGCAAAAAACCTGAACAAAGACATAGTTAGATCCAAAAGTTTTCAACAAAAGATTTAGCCAAGCCTTGCAAAAGGCAACGAATGGTTCAAGACAAAACCCACTAGATCGCAGTGATTAGTAGTAAAGCTCCTGTAGGAAAGCATTTTTTTCGCTCTTTCCACTGACGATTTTGTCTTCAAAGTTAGAGCAACCGAAACACAGCAAGAACCTTATTGCAATCAATTCTTATTAGCGTGTGTAAAAATTATTCTGAGCCTATCAGCACTAATTGTCAATAAGATTCCCAAATTTCTCCGGAAACATTACTTTAAGGCAGAGCAATTAAGCTGTTGCCACAGAAGTTAGAACCTTGAAATCAGAAGGGAGATGTGGGCATTGGCCTCCAGCCATGAGTTTCACCCCTGGACGTCGTCCTAGCCAATCTGACTACACCAGTCTGTCTATGGTCATAGGTGAAAGATAAACGAGAGCCGAGGGCAATGCAGCCTGGAACGCTACTGAGGACGGCTGTCTAAGGCTACACGCGGTTAGCCAAGGGAATATCGAGGGGTCGCTTCATCAAGTCAACGCCCCATTCTCCCCTGGGTTATTTACAATAAGTAATAATGATTAAGCACTTATGCCGTTCTGGCTGTAGAAATGTCTTTTCCTGAAGAAATAAATTCTGGTAGGGTGCTGCGGGGCGATCCGAAACTGCGCCGAGTCAATGCTGTCATCTCCAAAACGCTTGAGCGCGATCGTCTGGTGGAACAAAGCACACAAGACCTACAGCAAAAGCTAGGAGTCGATCGAGTGGTGTTGTACTACTTCTACCGTCAGTGGAAGGGGCAAGTGACATTTGAGGCACTTAGCGATCCTAGCTATTCTATTTTTGGCTCGACGGGGCCAGATGCCTGCTTTAACGATGAGTATGCGGCACTGTATTTGGCTGGACGCGTGCGGGCGATCGCCGATATCGAAACAGACTCGATCGCAGAATGTCACCGCGATTTTCTTCGTACCATGCAGGTTCGCGCTAACTTAGTGGTGCCAGTGCTAACGATTCAAGGACTATGGGGGCTGTTAGTGGCTCATCATTGTCAGGCAGCGCGCTCCTGGATAGATGCAGACATCAGTGACATGCAGCGTTGTGCAGAGGCGTTGGCGATCGTGCCGTCCATTCGCGGCAGTAGAAAGATGTAGCGGCATTCCATGAAAGCTCTTAGCGTTAAGGTAAAGCCTAATGCAAAGCAACAATCCCTTCGGTACGAGGATGACAGTAGTTGGAAGATTCAGCTCATCCTCGCCGATAGACGGCAAATCAGGAGCTGATTCAACTATTATAGGACTTACACATTTGCCCCCTAGCCCCCAATGCTGGGGGCTTTAATTGGCTCGGTTCCCCCAGCATTGGGGGCTAGGGGGCGAAAGATGATCGCTTTTGCGTAAGTCCTATATTAGCAACTGAATTGGGCATGCCGAGGATTGCAATTCGCACCAAAACGGGTAGCGCTTGAAGCTAAAACGCGTTTAGATTGATGAGTCTTAAGGCACGATCAACAGCTTTCATGCACGCATCAACGGTTGCTCCAGGCAAAATCGTCTTTAGGTCGATCCTCGTTTAGGTCGATAGTGACTCGTTAGAATAGATCTTCGTTACCAACGTTTTGTGATGTTGCCCAGAGAAAACCTGTTAAAGGGAGTGGAAAACCGTGAGGCGATCGCGCGGGTGATTGACCAGGCTGATCAGGCCATTAAGACCTGGGATATCGTGCAAACCGATTTTCTTTCACCACCAGAGATGGCTGAAATTCAGCAGACCTTTAGTCGCTTATCAGAAGTACAGCTTGTAGCGTGGGGTGGCTACCCTCAGGCAGAACGGCAGCGACTAGCGATCGCCCGCACAGAGACTCTCCTGGATATCACTCACGTTGAAATCGCTGCCCTAGAAATTGCAGGCAACTTTCTCTTTGACCAGGCAAGCCACCGCGACTTTTTAGGCGCACTGCTAGGGACTGGCATCATGCGCGAAAAAGTTGGCGACATCATCGTTTTAGGAGAGCGTGGCGCACAGGCGATCGCGGTACCAGCACTGGTCGAATTTCTCGAACTGCATCTGACTCAGGTACGATCGGTGCCCGTCAAAACTCGTCGCATCGAGTTATCTGAACTAAAAGTACGCGAACCCAAGAAGAAAGAACTCATCACCGTAGAAGCATCCCTGCGCCTGGATGCGATCGCCTCAGCGGGGTTTGGCATGTCTCGTAGCAAAATGGCAGACCTGATCAACAGTGGCGATGTGCGCGTCAACTGGAAAGAAGTCACCAGTGCCAGTCATACCGTTAAAACCAATGACCTGATTGCCATTCGCGGTAAAGGCCGCGTCGAAGTTGGCGAGATTGCAGTCACGAAAAAAGACCGCTACCGCGTGCAGTTAACCCGCTTTGTGTAAAGCAGCCTCCATGCCCCCTCTTCTAAGACCCACCAAAACTGAGCTTCAAGCGGCGATCGACACCACAGTGCCCGACATCATTGCACCAGACTTACGGGTACTGTTCTGCGGCATCAATCCCAGCCTCTATAGTGCGGTTGTAGGGCATCATTTCGCACGCCCTGGGAACCGCTTTTGGCCCACGTTACATCGAGCTGGGTTTACGGATCGACAATACGCGCCGAGTGAAGATGAGTCGTTGCTGGCGTTAGGCTATGGCATTACCAATGTGGTCGATCGCGCAACCGCAACCGCCGATCAACTGTCAACTCAAGAGTTGATCGCGGGCGGACAGCAGCTTCAAGCAAAAGTGCAATGCTATCGACCGCAGGTGCTGGCAGTGTTAGGGATTGGTGCCTATCGCACTGCCTTTGCAACTCCAAAAGCGACGATCGGGCCGCAAGCATCATTACAGGGTGCGATCGTTTGGGTCTTACCCAACCCCAGTGGTTTAAATGCCCATTATCAGCTCAACGATCTTGCCCAAGTGTTTCGAGCACTGCTGGTGGCGATCGCAGATTGATGCTGTCTTGCTCTGAGCGAGATTCAGACCGAAAACGCTTGGCACCATTGCCACCTTTAGTTGAGCAGAGCACCTGGAGATGGCGGGTTCTGCTCATGAGCCGATCGCTGCCTGCCCCTGCTGATAAAAATCACGGGCATAATCTGTCCACGCGCCCTGTCCCCAGTAGCGAAAGCAGCTTGTTTGCAGCAGCAGATTATACAACAGTGCTTTGCGGTAGTGAGAGGTTTGCGTAATGGGTAGCTGCCCTAACTCCGGGGGCGCTTCCAGGAGTGGATCGAAGGTTTGGTGGAAGTGGGCGCTGAGTTGATTCATTGGGGTCAGCACGTTGTCGTAATCTTTCACCCAACTGCGATCGTTCGTCCAGGATGAGCCTTCCATGTGAAAGTGAGAATTTTCTTGTTTGATCGCCACGATCGCGGCTTCGATGGCTTCTGGCGTAGCATGTTCGGGAGATACGCGCTGCCAGATCTGGTGTTGCCCGATCGCCTGACAGGTCGGGAAATCCTCTGACCTCGCACCTGCGGCTTCCAGCAGTTCCAGATACTCCGTCCCGTTGACACCCACAACGCTCGATCTGCCACCATTCTCTGCCATCTGATACCAGGCTTGCTTAAACGCAGGCGGAAATTCGTTCATCATCACGCCGCCATTTTCGCCATCGCCAATTTGCGAGACGATCGGGGGAATGGAGATGCCGTTGAGCGATCGACGCGATAGTGTTTTCGCCTCGTAATAGGGCTGCATTTGAGCGACCAGCTTGGTATCTGACCCCTGCGTTTTAATCAGCACCGTGATGCTTACCGTTTCACCGTGCGAGTTCCGGGCAATGAGTTGATGGGGCAAATGCTTATCGTGCAGCGACTCTCCCTGAAGCGTTTCAACGGAATGTTCCTGTACCAGCAGCCAACGGTATCCACATTCTTTCAGTGCTTTGACAAAGGCGTAGAGCGTGTCGGGCTGGTTCGGCAAGTGCATTTCTGGGGGTGAGAAGCCCTTCACTCGTGCCAATGCGTCCCAGCCAAACACCGCTGCAAAGTAGTGCTGCCACGCCTGAATGTGCAGCTTGATATCGGGAATGGGCGTAGAGGGCACAACCGAATGGCTCCACATTGTTCCCAACCACTCGACGTAGGGCTGATAGTTGGGGTCGCAGGTAATGCGCTTCAGGTTATCCAAAATATCGCCACGCCCCATTTGCCGCAGTCCCCACAGCAAGTTGCCGGAATAATCCAGCATGACGCGAGGATTGCAGCCGTTGCCCACCAGTTCGGGGATAAAGTCACCCATGCGCGAGTAGCACCAGGCAAAGGTGCCTGCGTTGTGGTTGTCGCCTTCACCAGAATGCTCAAACATGTGTTGCAAATGCCCGATCGGCGTACCATTCCAACCAGTAGGGACGGTCGGTTGATGCATGTGCAGGGCGATCGCAAACGTTGCCGTCACATCATCCAGACGTAAGTTGGTTGTCGGTAAAAAGACCGGATGATTTTCGCTGGTGACTGCCTGTACATCAGCTTCCCAGCCCGAAATGTTTGGCAGATCATCAACCAACTCAGGAATTGGTGCTGGATTGATGGTAAGTGTGGAGGAAACCATAGGAAGCCTTGAGGTTAGTGGACGTGTGATTCTGACATCTCACAGTAGCGCACATTCAGTTTAGCCAAACCTGGTTGAAGGGGAGGGAGAGGCGGAAGTCAGGAGGCGGAAGTCAGGAGTCAGAAGTCTGCGATCAACACTTATGAAAATACGTGGGGTTCAATGAGTTTTGCCCAACGCTGATAGGCGATGCCGTTGAGGTGAATGCCATCGATCGTGTACGTTGTGTCTAACTGATGGTGAGCATCGAGAAAATGAGAATGCAAGTCGATATAGGTATAGGAAAATTCGTCTGCTAAACTCTGGAGTTGTTCGTTTAAGGCTCGAATATTGCTATTCGTTGTAGAGCCAATAAACAGCCCTGGATGAATGGGTAAAACGCTTTGAATGAAGACATTCGTTTGAGGCGATCGCGCACGAATTTGAGTCAAAATCTCTTTGTATGATTGGCTCACTTCAACGGGCGATCGTCCCAGGTTCGACAAATCATTCACACCAATCATCAAGAATATCTTTTGCGGTTGTGAGTTGATGATGTCAGGTAAGCGATCGAGAACGCCGATCGTCGTGTCGCTAGAAATACCACGATTCTTAATAGCAGGATTTTTAAGTAGCTCCGCCCATTCCCCCTCATCGGTAATGCTATCGCCCAGAAACACGATATCAGATGACTGAATGGGCAATCGTTCTAGTTGACTCTGGCGATGATCGTAGTAGGGGAAATTGAAAGCAGCAATCTGAACGATCGGAACGCCAAGCTTTTTCAGCAGTGGTACTCTCATCGCCAAATAGGATAAACCACCCCGCTTGAGAATAATCCATATGCCGAATGAAATGAAGAGTGCATTCAAGCAAACGGAAAGCCATAACGAAGCTTGAAGAATCAGTTTCACAGGCAAATCCTCCCTTTAGACTTTCGTTCTCCTGGAAAAGACTCCTTATTTAGTAACAGGCAGGTTAATATTCCTATGCCAAGAGTAAATTTATATCAGCTTCCGAAATCGATATCGCATAAAGAGCAAAAATTTTCTTTATAACTTCTTTGTGATTTTTAGTTAAATCTGAAAGGCCCCAGGTGTTGTAAGTATTAAATATTCTCACCGAATTGCTAAACAGTTCAATATTGCTTCTAAAGTATCTTTCTTTTTTTAGAGTGAAATCGAGATTGCTTTGTGCGGAGTTTTTCCTGCGAGATAGAAGAACAAGATTACCCATTCTATTTATCCATTTTTCTCTCTCATTAGTGTCAAAATCAATAGACCATTGACTTGATGGACTAGGATTTTGCGGAAGAATATGTTCAATACTTACGGTTTCAGGAGGTGAGAATTTAGTGTTATGCCCATGAAAAGCAAGATCTAATTTGAGAAGTAAGTAACGAGCATATCGACGACCATATACACTTCCTGACAATACCCTCTTTAGATCATCTACTTGAACATTAAAAACATTTGAGGTCATTATCACCTCTGGATCATCAACATCATCAATGAACTTGATGATAGAGTTCATATTTTCGATACGCATTGTTGGTGACAAACCAATAATCCAATCGGCAGAAAATTTCCTATCAAGAAGCTTGATAAAATGAATTAAATTGTGGTTCTTGAATTTGTCATAGTAGCGTAATAAAGGAGCGATCCAGTAATCTGCTTCCAAACCAAATTTCATCAGAGAAATCTGATTGCCCAGTTCAAAATTCTGGTTTTCACTGTCCTCAAATAAGGCGCAGTAGTAATCATAGTAAAGCTCAACAAATTTAAAGGTATCCTCGCCCTTCTCCAGCAATGGTGGTTTTGGTATATATTGCTTAGTACTCTTATTGAAATCTTTTGGATTATAAATGTTATCTTCATACTCTTTTAGGAGATTGTATCCTGCTTTCTGCTTGACCAAGATAGTCCGTATATGAGACAGGAAATTATCAAAATCTTCAGCAAAGTATCTCTCTATACTTTCCCATGTCCGTGCATAACTTGCCCTTTTAATAACGTAAATTTTAGAAAGGTTTTCTGCTTTTAAAATGTCACTGTTGCGGAGCTTAATCCCGCGATTATTCATTACTGTGAATAAGTGAAAAGCATCTTCAAGTTCTTCGGTTGCTACGTATATCAGTAAAACATTAGAGCGAAAAAACGGAAAGAATTGATCTATAGAATTTCCGTTCTTGAAAGCGTCTTTTGTAAAGAATTCTTGAATAACTAAGATTGCATTAGCTATATTTTTGATAGAAATATCTTTATCGGATTTTTCTAAAATCTCCTTCAACTCATCTGTTTTGCTTGTACCACCGTCAAGTTTGACATATTTATCAACAAATTTTCGAACATCATCGCGGATGTCAAAAACAATCCGGCTTCTTTCAGGGATGTTATCGTAATGATTGGCTTTTCGATGTATCGCATCTTGACAAATTTTCTTAAGATCTGAATTGCTATCCGGAGTTAAGTCTCGAACAACAGCAGTAATTAGGAACAGCGTTGTAAGCCGCTGCTGCCCATCGAGAAGATCATATTCTTCATATTGGGTGCTTCCGTCCTGTTCGTTGCTTTTCTTAAGCACCATTGACCCAAGAAAATACTGTGAATTAGGATTAGATTTTTGCGCTTGACATACATCATCTAGGAGTTCATTAACTTGATCCGAACCCCAGATATAAGGTCTTTGATACTCTGGAATGCGATACCATTTTTGAAAGACATCTTTGATGAAGAGCTTATCGCTCTCAATTCTTGTCTGTGGCATTTTGCTTTTCCTTTTCTCTGTAAAATCGAGCGTATTAGTGGCAGCTAATTTCAGCAGTACCTTCAATAAGATTTCTGTTGCATAAGCTTACGGACTGTAGATTCAGCCAGTTCCAAACCATCATTCCCCTTAGCTAAATTCGACTAACAGCTATTTTGCCTTTGCTTCCAGGTTTTCCAGGCGGCTTCTCAACTCCTGGTTTGCTTGTTTCAATTGATCCAATTCTTCGCGGAGTTGCTTCACGGCTTTGTCGGAACCAACGTTTTTCTGAACGCGCTGGACGGCTTCTTCGGCGATGCGACGCACGCGACCGTCGGGAGTTTGGTCTGCAAGAGCTTGCAAGATACCGATCGCCCGTGCGGTTTCCATCTGTCCCAGTGCAATCACAACGGCTACTTGCGTCAGGAAGAAGGTTTCGCGCGACAGTTCTCGAAGGCGATCGAGAATGCGTTCCAGGTTACTGTTCGCTTGTCCAGTAGAAATAGCACCGAGGGCACGAATGGCGGCGAGGCGCAGCGCTTGGGGTACACCGGGAGCCGTGTATTCTAGGATGAGGTTCAGGGCATCTTCGGAGGTTTTCATTTGGCTGAGGGCACCGATCGCGCCCGATCTCACCACTTCATTCCAGCCCTGCCGCTCCTTCAGCACCGACTTGAGCACCTTCATCACCTTCTCTTCTCTTGACTCACCCAGGCTGGAGGTGACAATGCTGCCCAATCCACGAATAGCCGCCGCTTCCACGTAATAGCTGGCATCGCCCGCTTCGGCAATGGACTTCAGCGCTTTATAACTTTCGCGGGTCTTGATGGTTGCCAGAACTTCAACAGTGGCTCGTCGCACCCGTGCATCGGAGTCTTTCAATCCGGCCGTTAAGCCGTCAAAGGCCTGATCGAGCTTAATCGTGGCAAGATTTCTAGCGATTTCAACGCGCACACCCCAGAAGGGTTCAGCTTTCAGTGCGTTCGTGAGCGCCTTTACAGTCTCCAAGCCGCCTTTCTTTGCCAGCATTTCAGCCGCCACAATGCGCGACAGCGGATCGGGATCAGCCTGTAGCTGCACTTTGAGTTCTGGTAGCGGATATTCCAGCACCACCGTTTTGAGAATATGGCTGCTCACGTCAAAGCTCACAAAATCCGGCTTTTTCTCCAGCGGGAAGTAGAAGGCTTGCTCGCGCTCGTGAATGCGGACGGGGAAAGTTTTGAGTTTTGAGTTTTGAGTTTCGAGTTTCGAGCCATTGTTAGTTTCTGACTCCTGACTCCTGACTCCTGACTCCTCTCCTACATACCCAAACCCGATCGGCACTTTCAAATCAAACAACTCCGCCTGCGTCTGCGTAACGGTCACTTTAGCGAGGTTGCTGTCGTTATCCCAGGAGTAGGCGACTTTGTAATCGGGGTGCCCGCCGCGATAGACGTACTGATCGAAGAGGAAGAGCAGGTTGCGTCCACTGGCTTTTTCGATCGCCCTCAGCAAATCAACGGTTTCCACCGTCTTGTGGGCATTGTCGTTAACAAACGTTGCAACTGCTTTCCAGAAAAGGGCATCGCCCAACTCGGCGCGAATCATGTGATAGACGCAGGCACCTTTTTCGTAAAGATGGCGATCGTAGAGTTCGATCGCTTCTCGGTAAACATGGGTGACGATGGGACGACGATAGCGAGAACTGTCTTCATCCAGGTAATTCCGGGCTTCACCAAGACGGTAATAGGCGGCATCTTCAGCACCGTATTCGTGGTCCGTCCACATGATTTCGGAGTAGGATGCCATGCCTTCTTTTAACCAGGCGTGCGACCAGTGCTTAATGACGACCAGATCGCCAAACCATTGATGGGCAAGTTCATGAGCCACTAAGCTTTCGGTACCCCGGTTGTCGATCGCAGCGCGTTCATCCAGCAGGCAGCGATCGGTCAGCAGCGTTGTCGAAGTATTTTCCATCCCACCAAAGATGAAGTCATCGACACAAACCTGCGCGTATTTAGGATAGGGATAGGTGTAGCCGTACTTTTCGCTAAAAAACTCAATCATGCGGGGCGTTTTGCCCATGCTGATCCGTGCTTCTTTTTCTTTGCCTTTCTCGGCGTAGTAAGTGACGGGCTTACCCTTCCACTCATCCCGTAGCTCAGCAAAATCTCCCACTGCCAGCGTCATCAGGTAGGTAGGATGCACCTGCTTTTGGTGCCAGTGATAGATTTTGTCGTCACCATCCGCCTCGGTGTTAACTAACTCACCATTGGAAATCGCCATGAGTTGCTTCGGCACGCGCACCCGAATTTCGGAGGTTGCCAGTTGTCCGGGATAGTCGAAGCAGGGAAACCAGAAGCGAGAGTCTTCGTCTTCGCCCTGAGTCCATACCTGGACGGGTTTATCGGGATAATGCTTGTCGGGCGCGATGAAGTAGAGGCCGCGTTGGGGGTTGTTAACGCGATAGGCGATCGTCAGCTCAATCGGTTCTCCGGCTCTTGTCGTCGGCTCTAGCTGGATGTGCAGCAGTTCTCCATCGTAGTCAAAGCGTTGTTTTGTCTCGCCTACGTAAACCGAGTCGATCTGTAAATTCACCGCATCTAACGTCAGACGATCGATGCCGTCGCGCACAGGATTTAATCGAATCGTACAGGTGCCGTGATAGCGCTGATTCGGAATATCCAGATCGAGATCCAGAAAAATATGCTCCACCTGTCCGGGACGATCGGGGTTGTAGTGAGGTTTCGCACCGGGCAGTTCAAAGGACTTGTGACCATTCGTATCAGGGTCAAAATAAACCTGTGGCATAAATTGGACGCTCTGTTGCTTAGAAAATTAACGGTGGAAATAAACGATCATCTCGCAGATTCAGCATTGCTTTCTTCTCAGCCTAGCGTGGATGCCTTCGATCGGCTGTCTCCATCATCCACTGCTGTCAATGGCATCATCAGCAACCGCCTCAAACGATGCAGACTACTGAGATAATAATCCTATTCCACCCATTCTTTTGCTAAATCGTACTCATGACGGCTACAAGTTTTGCACCCAATCTTGCGTCCCACCTCATCAACGGTCTCTTAGCAGTCAAGCCGCTGGCAGCTTTGGCAAAGCACCAGGCACGTCAGATGATGATTAAGCGGGCAGAATTGATCGGGGTCTACTGGCTAAAAGAAGTAGAGGCATTGCGATCGCGCGCCTGGGACAACGATTTAGCGCAGGTACAAAACCCAGATCTGTTCTATCCGGAGTACTATGTCACCTCGTTTCATGCCTACGAAGAAGGCAATTTGGGTTGGGAACCCGCGCTGGAGGTAGAAGTTGCGGCTCATGCCGTCCACGCTCGCATTTGGCAAGACGCTGGAGCGCAGGGCGATGCGTGGTTGCGTCAGAGCTATCACGATGTCTTAAAGGCTCAACTGCCTGTAGCGCCCAACGACATTTTGGACATTGGCTGTAGCGTGGGGATGAGTACGTTTGCGCTGCAAGAAACGTTTCCAACCGCGCAGATGACAGGACTGGATTTGTCGCCGTATTTTTTGGCAGTAGCGAAGTACCGGGGGGAAGGTAGAAGGCAGGAGGCAGAGGGAGCAGGGGGATCAGGAGTCAGGAATCAGGAGTCAGGGGAAGTAAGGGAAGCAGGGAGAGACGGAAATTTAACTCAAAACTCAAAACTCAAAACTCATAACTCTTCTCCTCACCCCTTACCCACCTGGCTACACGCAGCGGCTGAGTCTACGGGCTTACCGGATGCGTCGTTTAATCTGGTGTCGGCGTGTTTAGTGTTTCATGAGTTGCCGCAGAGTGCTGCGATCGCCATCCTCCAAGAAGCGCGTCGTTTGCTGCGTCCAGATGGGCACCTGACCATTATGGATATGAACCCCAGGTCTGAGATCTACTCCAAAATGCCGCCTTATGTGAAGACGCTGCTGAAAAGTACGGAACCCTATCTGGATGAGTATTTTTCGCTAGATCTGGAGGGCGCGATCGCCGCTGCTGGTTTCGCTCAACCAACTGTGACGTGCAATAGTCCACGCCATCGGACGATCGTCGCTCAAGTAAAGTAATTGGCGATTTTCGACACATCCTAACGTTTAGTGGTGCCCACCTACTTACCGCAGGAGTTGCCGCACTAAAAGCTACCTTAAATCGTCTATGTTACGCTTGGAAGTGGCTTTAGTACTCCAAAAAACGACGTGGCCCAAACTGTCAATCAACTCAAGCTTTACGATCGCGACTTTGTAGCCTGGTGTGAAGACACGGTTGCCAAGCTAAGAGCGCATGACATTGAGGGGTTGGATTTTGACAGTCTGATTGAGGAGATTGAAGGCTTGGCAGGCAGAGACAAGCGAGAAGTTGTGAGCAGATTAGATGTGCTATTGGTGCATTTGCTTAAGCGAATCTACGTTGCCAGTCCCTATGACTATAGAGGTTGGGAAAATACGATCGCGGAACAACGTCGGGAGTTAAACACTTTATTGAAACAATCTCCTAGTTTGAAGCATTATTTTGTTGAAGTGTTTGATGACGGTTGGCAGTATGCATTGAAGCGAGTCAGAAAAGATTATCCAGACGTTAAATTTCCTGAGAAGTGGCAGTTTAGCCGTGAGATTGAGGCACTTCTGGATCAGGAGTTTTGGTTGGCGGCTGAGGATTTAGAATAGGCGATCGCACAGCGACGTTGGACGTTGTTTCACCCAGCTTGCAAGCTTACCAAAACTCGATCGGCTGTTTCTTCCTTACAGCTATCAAGTAATTGATTCCATGTGCCTTACCAAACTGTCCAATCTTCCCATTTTTCGTTGAAGATCGAGGTGCTGGGGAATGCGGTTGGATTACCGTTTTGGTTCAGGCGCTTTTGCAGTTTTTGTAGCTTGGGTGTGGTGCCGGATAAATCATCAACTAACTGATAGGGATAAATGCCTTCGGACAGTACGAAGTCGGCTGTGGTGCCAGCCGCCGCGCCTACTGACCACTCAAAGGAATGAACGCGATAATCGGCGGCAACAATGAAGCTGGTAGCGATACTTTTGCTGGCAACGAGGAGATTGTCGAGTTTTTGCGGAATCATCGATCGCAATGGAATCTGCCCCGGATAGGACTGCCCATGCGCTTGCCGTACACCCGGACGCTCAATATTGCCAGGTTTTTCGGGTGGGGAGTCTTGCATACAGGGATGGAAGTCGATCGCGTACTGAGAAATACCAACCGAATCGGGATAGATGGTAGAGCGAGTGCGAGGAGTGACGTTCTCCGGTGGAATGTCGTTCACAATGACTTTTCCTGTTTCCAGTCCAGCCAGGGCAATGTAGAGCGATCGATAGAGCGATGCAGGCAACTTGCGGTAATACTCCTGCCGATAGTCTGCACGCGAGACATCAATCTCATTCACGCTGAAACCGTTGGGGTAGCCAGTAGATGTTCGCCCGATCAACCGTCGCCCTTCGCGCATGTAGGGATATTTGGACAAGCCGTGCGCGGTGCCCATTGGCGTATTGAAACCAGTAAGTAGGCGATGGTTGGGTGCAGGTTTCTTAAAGCCGGGGCCAAGTTGCGAATCGGTCGTACCTTCAACTAGCCAGTAGTAGAAGCCCAATGCTAACTCCTCGGCTTTACGGAGAGCATCAGGTCGTAAACCGCCCATCCAGCTTCCAGAGGCGAGTTGTCCCATTTGTTGCAACTGATCACGGCTGTAGACCAAATTATCCGCTGCGGTACCCGGACGGTAATCGTTGCCCCACACCCAGTTCTGCATGGAAATATCGCCAGGAGACGGGGCTGTGACGGTCAACGGGCCTGCTTTGATGCGCGCTCCCGGTCTAGGACTCCAGATGCGACGGTAGGTGAACACAAAGTTGAAGTCGGCTTTGCGGTAATCGGCATCATAACCGTAGTACGGCTCGTATTGCTCATAAAAGGGTGGCTTTTGCTGGGGCTGATCACCATCCATCTGCTCCATTGCAAAGGTATAGGTGAAACCTTGCAAACAGTAAGGATCGCCTGTTTCTGTGGGCGAAGACGGATTCAGATAGGTACGAGGATCAAGCCCAATCCGATACGGCACATCTGCTAGCGCGATTAGTTCGCCTGTTTCTGTGGCATCGACGACGATCCAGCGCTGTTTCAAGGGCACCAAGCGAATGACTTGCTTGGTCAGACGCGAGGAATTTTCGTAGCGATACGCATCTTCGATCGTCCTTGACAACGGTTCTGTATTCAGAGGTGGCGTACCGATTGCAGGACTGTGGTGAATGGCGATCGCCGCTTGAATCAGCTTGCCATCCGTGCCTACAACCAGATCTTTGACGACGGTAGAGGGAAACCATTGCAGAGTGCCCTTCCCTTTCTTTGCCGCCTCTTGCAGCATCGTCATCAAAATCTGCTCGGCATCGTTTGGCAAAAAGCACGACACGCTGACCCAACATTGACCAGGGTTGAGTTTGCCATACTTTTGCTCAATCCGCTGACGTAGTTCGTTGTAGCCCCGTGCGTAGAAGAGAAGTGCCCGCTGCTTTTTCGCCTCATCCAGCGCAGAGGTACCTTGTGACGTGAGTTGTCCCCCAACCCAATCGGTAATTTCCGTCAGGCAAACAGTACGCCCAGCTTGCAATGCTTCGTAAGCCGTTGCTACGCCAGCAAGGCCGCCGCCTGCAACTAAAAGATCACAATTGACCGTGCGATCGATCGATCGAGGTAGGTTTATCGGCACTACAAGGTCGCTTTGAACGATCGGGCCTTGAGCCAAAGGACTTTGAGCAGGCGCACGAAACGCCCAACTTACCATGCTTACAATCAAAAAAGCGACAACAGTAAGCTTGATAGAACTGCGCCAGCGAACACGTTTAACCATGCAAGTTGAGGAATGCGACTGAAGGTAAGACTCTCAACTCTGGACTATAGCTCACTTCTCAATTGAGGGATCGAACTAAACGAGCGATCAACAATGCTGATAGCTTAGTTACTCCAAAGATGCCTTACCTATCTACTCAGGAACACCTGCTGGCGCATCATGTTCCCGATAGTTGGCATCAACCCAACAGCGCGGCAGGCTCTCTCCCGATGGAAAAATCAACGTCTCTTTCGCGATCGGCTCTTTATCCTGCTCCTCTTCTCCTGACTGCACACGCCCAGAAATCTTATCTTTTGCAGGATTAACCAAATCAACAATTTCAACCACTTCAATCAGTGACCCTGTGCGCTTGTCTTGTAGCAACATCAACGTTTCCTCAATGCGATCGGTGGACAGTCATCATTTCGTTTGTAAGGGCATTTCATGTAACCTCTTTACAAACATCCCATCCTTGAACACATCTCATTAAAGGTGAGCACGCAGATTTTTACGCCATCCCGCGGGAAGAGACCGCTGGAGAATAGTGCAGTCATTCTGAATGAGAAGGTGATCTTAGTGGTCAGCGGTCAGCGTAGAAGTTTTGAGTTCTGAGTTTTGAGTTTTGAGTTAAATTGCCGTCTTCCCCCGCTTCCCCGTCTTCCTCCGCACCCCAACTCCCAACTCCCGACTCCCTTCTTCTATCTTTTACCTTTTGCCTTTTACCTTCTGCCTTTTGCCTTCAACGTCCTTTCTCCGCCAACCAGTAACCTACTGCAATGCCCAAGAAGCTGGCGGCTAAGTCTGTGGCATCGAGTGTGCGATTGGGTGAGAACGATTGGAGCAGTTCCTCTATCACTGTTCCGATCGCAAAGAGAATGGGAAACAGCGGTACTGCGATCGCTCGCATGACCAGCCGACGATACGCAAACACTCGATGTCCTAAATAAACGGCAACACCATAAAGAACGACATGTCCAATTTTGTCGTAGTACGGAATCTGGCTAAATTGTGGCGGCAGATTGCCAGTATAGGCGAGCAGCAGAATGATGAGAAAGGCCGTGGTGTAGAGAACTGCTAAGAGTTGCCACCCGAAACGTTTTGCTGCGGTCGGTTGCCCTTTCATCAGGTTGCTCCTCTAAGTTGTCTTTGCCATCACTACCCGTTTGGCACGATCGCTTTCGTAAGCTTCATCCAGGCTTGACGCAACCTTTAGTGACTTTCAGAGGCAACACACGGCATGCTTGAGGAGTCAGGAGTCAGAATGTATACTGCTCCTGGCTTCCGATTCCATGCTGAGGATGAACTAGAACAATCGCCAGAATCAAAATACTGATGGGCAGGGTTGTGCCTTCTGCCTTTTACTTTACTTACCGAAGCGATCGCACCGAAGATGGATCGCGCAGTGCAGTTGAGCGGGCATCTTTGCCTAGCGCGCGATCGATTGCAAGGAGCAGTAACCCAATGACCAGAAAGCCGATCGCCATAAAAAAGCTGTTGAGTAACGTCTGCGGGTAGCCCAGCTTTGCCACATCAATAAAGGGATAGGGATAAAACCCAAAAATAGCACCCCAAAACAAGGCCCAGCCTAGAAACGCCAGGGGAAACACTAACCATCGCACGGCATCGTTCCAGCGCAGGTAGCCTTTGGGTGTGAAGAATAACCATTCAATGAGATACAACCCAGGCAGCACGTAATGCAGTGCGACATCGGCTAGCCACGACAGCCCGGTGGGGGTCCAAATGTGTCTGAGGATGAGAACGTAAACAAGACTTGTGATAAAGATGTAGACTCCTACGCCAGTTTTCACTTTGGGATGAGCAAAGAAGCCGTCTGCGTAGCGCTGTACCCCTACCGTTGTAAACACTATGGCAACCAGAATATTGCTGAGAATGGTGAAGTAATCAAAAAACTTCATCACGCCCACGATGCCAGGTAAGCCCTTTTCCAGGTTGATCACGATCAGCAGATAAAGCTGTAGTGCCAAGGCGCTCCAACCTAAGATCGCGCTCAAAATCCTAAACAACTGACGGCTATTCATTACGTCTCCCCACTACCTATTCCCTGAGTTCTTTTTAACGTGGTTGAATGGGCACCTCTGGAGCCACTAATGCACGCCACACTGGAAGCTTCCTCCTTAAAAACGCTTTCGACTATATTTTTTACCGTCCGGGAAATAATAGCTTAGATAGCGAGAGCTATTCTGACCTTTGCCAGGGCAAGTGCCTCTCGTTCGCTGACTTTGGCCCCAGAACCAAAGAGTCCTTTCCCTGCCGCGTTTGCTACAGCTTCAGCACAGGTGTAAATGAATGCCTTATACTCGCCAATTTCTTCCGGTGTGGCTTTGCCGTGTAAGGAGTCAAGCGCCGTATTGATGGCTGCGATCGCCTGATCGACTAAAACACCTGCTTTGACATCTTCAGGCTTCACGGAGGGCGGTTCAAGTACAACCGCGCCACTGCGTAATGCTGCTTCTGAAAACACGGCTTGAATAATTGAATTTTGGGGATATTTTTGAGCCGCTCTCACAATGGCTCTAGACAATGCTGCTAGTTCGATCGCGGTTGACACAAGGCCCAGATCTGATGTAGCAATCGCAAAACCAGCCATTAGAGGCGCTTGGGCAACCGTTGCTTGCTCTTGTGAGGTGTAGCTTGTGATCATTCTTTGTAGCAACAATACGCTGTCGCTCACTATAGGTAAGAAAGATAAGGAATCTATAAGTGCACGTTAATAAATGCAGCATCGCCGACTGGACTGCCTGCATCTAGTGTTCTGAAACAGAATGATGCAACATGCTTGAGCGCTACTCAGTCCTCAGCACTCAGTCCACCGCAAAGCGGAAGCAAGCTACAGCACTCAGCACTCTTGCAACCGACATTGCAGAACTTTTGATGCGCTGTACTAGTGCTCTGTTCAGTGCCACCACGATCGACATTAATGGTGCAACGGTCAATTTGGGGACTGGTGAGACTGCCGAAGCATTACAGGCTGTGCTAGATGGAAAATGGGGTATAGCCGCAATCGATCGCTTGTGAAACCACTAACCTTCTTAGTTTTTCTATCTTCTACCCCAACTGCCAATTTACAATGCCCTTACGACACGGCCTCTTTAGGCCGAAAATCGCTTGGGCAGCCTGGTTGCCGCTTCGCTTCTAGATACTCCGCCATGATTTCGTGATAACGATCGCGGCCAAAGGTGTGGTAGTGACCGGGATAGACAGTTTCGATCGGCAATTTTTGCAACCGCTCATAGGTCGCAATATAGGTGGGAATGTCGCTTCCCGGCAATTGGTCGAGTAAATCGCCATCGTAAATGACATCGCCAGAGAAGAGTTCCTTGCTTTTGGCATCGTAGAGCGCAATGCAGCCGGGTGAATGTCCTGGCAGGTGCAACACTTCAAAGGCGCGATCGCCCAGATCCAGCACGTCGCCTTCCTGCAAGAGCTGTGTCGGTTCAGCACTGTTGAGTTTATATTGCATGGCTGTAAAGCCTGCGTAGGGCAACTGCTCGAAGTGCTCATCCAGCACAAAGCCCAGTTCATGGGAGCACACAGCCGCATGGTTATCGCCCGATCGCAAAGCGTCTGCTTCAGCGAGATGGATTGCTCTATGGTCAAATTCGTGCAGTCCGCCTGCATGGTCAAAGTGGATGTGAGAGGCGATCGCCAGCAGGGGTTTATCAAGCAACGAGGCAAGATGCTGTCGCAAACTCGCTACGCCCAGGCCAGTATCAATCAATAAATCCTGCTTTTGTCCTTTAATCAGCCACAGGTTTGCACGATTCCATTCCCAATAGTGCTTTTCACCAATGCAGTAGAGTCCCGAATGGATTTGGCGTGTGGCGAACCAGCGATCGCAGACAGGTTTAGTGTTCAACACGGTTGATAGAGGCGAAAGATATAGACCTTATAGCAAATTTCCCAGACCTCGGAGATTTTGAAAACCTCTGAAGTTTAAAGCCATTACGTCATAATACGGTCAGAGTAAAAGGTCTTATCTTATGGTCTTTGAATCGCTTGCAGGTGGATTGGTCAAAGCCGCATTGCCGAAGGTGGCAGGCGCGATCGCCACAGCAATCAAACACAAGTTGCATCCGACTGAATTGGAAAGATCGCTAAAAGTCGGTTTGCAGCAGTCGGAAGCCTTGGAGCGAGGGCAGAAGGTCAATAACGCGGTGTTCTATCACTGCACCGATAAGGATGCCGATACGTTTCTAGCGACGCTGCTTGAACATCCAGAAACGCAGCGCGAATTGCAGAAACCACTAGAGCAGGACGGTGCGCCCGATGTTGCGATTCTGGTGCAGACTGCAAAGCAAATTGCGATCGATCGCGCATTTACCATTCCAGATGAATCTTTAGAACCCTGGCTCAAAGCCTTTGCAAATGCTTACTTTGATGCCATTACCGCGATTCGGTTTCAGGTGGCAAAAGACGATTACCTGACCCAATTAGCCAACTGGTTTGATGATGTGAAGTTTGCAGGCGTTGCCGTGCCAGGACAGGATGTGGAACGAGCCGAACGCTTGGCGCAGATCTTTGTGATGCCGGATGTGGAGGAGGATGGGGAACGGCGATCGCGGGTGGCGTTTGAGCGATCGTGGTTTGAGGAGCAGGGTGAGCAGGGGCGGCAGGGGGAGCTTTTGCAGGAACAGCGAATGAGAGCACAGTTGGAACGATCAGGGCGTAAGTTTTCAGCATGGCAACTGCTGAACCAGCCTCAGAAGAAGATCGTTCTCTTAGGCGCACCGGGGTCGGGTAAAACAACGCTGATGAGTTTCTTTGCGGTGGAGTTGGCAGAACGGCAAGGGGCGATCGCACCTACAAGCGATGTCGCCACACAAGGAATGGATCGCGATCCAACTCAAACGCATCCGGATACAGAAGGATTGCGACTCGATCCAACTCAAAGCGATCGCCTTACACAAGGAATGGATCGTGATCGACCTCAAATGCAACGCGATCCAACTCGAATGGTTCTGGGTACAGAAGGATTGCGTCTCGATCCATTAGCATTGCAGACGGATGCAGACGCATTGCTGCTGCCAATCTTGATTCGCATTCGGGATTGGGCACGAACGCCGGATGTCACCATCCCTGAGTATGCGCGGCAGTTTGCGGAAACTACGATGTCTTGCAAACCTTTGCCGAAGGGCTTCTTTGAGCACTGGCTGAACAATGGTCGGGCGCTCATTCTCCTCGACGGGTTAGACGAAGTGGCAGAAGAAGCGAAGCGCTACCATCTCGTGCAGTGCATCGAAAACTTTTTGGGACAGTATCCGCTCAATCGCGCCATCATTACCTCGCGTCCAGCAGGGTACAAGCGTGACTTTTTCCGCACCGAGGAGTTTCCGCACTACGAGTTGCAGCCGTTTGATGATGGGAAAATTGAGGAGTTTTGCGATCGGTGGTATCGGAGTCGGATACAGGACACCGCAGAAGCGCAGCGACGCAAAGAGAGTTTGCAAAAAGCCTTGAAGCAGCAGGATCGCATCAAATTATTGGCGCGTAATCCCTTGCTGCTGACCATCATTGCCCTGATTCATCGCTATCAGGCACGATTGCCCCGCGAACGCTACAAACTCTACGACAAAGCGGTAGAAACGCTGCTCACCGCCTGGGATGACAACAAGGAACTGAGCAATCAGACGGTGCTCAAATACCTGCAACTGGACGACCTGCGACGGTTGATGGAAAGCCTCGCCTACTGGATTCACACGCAGGGCAACACGGGCGATCGCGAAGGCGGCACCCTCATCGACAAAGACGAACTCATCCAAAAACTCTGCCAGGAAATCAAAACGCTTAAACAACTCCAGCACTACGAAGCGAAAGCAGAAGCCGAACGGTTTGTGAGGTTCATCCGCGATCGCACCGGACTCCTCAACGAACAGGGACAGGACTGCTACGCCTTCGTCCACAAAACCTTTCAGGAATACCTCACCGCGCAAGACATCAACTACCAGGCAGACAACGAAGACGACTTCGAGATTGTCTTAACGCACATCGCGCAACACCTCCACGACCCCCACTGGCGCGAAGTGCTGCTCCTCCTCATCGCCCAACAAAGCCCCAAAAAAGCCGCGAGAGCGATCCGCAAAGTCCTCACTGCCAACAGTCCCTATGAACAATGGCTGCATCGTGATTTACTGTTTGCAGGTCGCTGTTTAACTGAAGATCCAAAAGGATTAAAAGGCGCTGATCCAACTTTGTCGCTAGAGATTTTAGAGAGATTAATTGAGTTGGGAGTGAGTGAGACCCCAGAGCTTACGGACAAAATTCGTTCTCAAATAAACTATGTCCCTCGTCATTTGGAAGAAACTGAATTTGAGGCTGAAGCACTTAAGCTTCTTAACAATCGAAAGGATCGTATAAGCCGATGGCTTTTTTTAGAATATCAAGCTGATTTAGGAGAGCGAGAAGCGACAATCAAGGCATTGCTTCTACATCTTCAAAATCCAGAAGCTTTGGATCGTTCTAAAGCAGCTATGACTTTAAGTAGTCTTGGTAATGCATCTGAAGAGATACTAAATGCGCTACTGAAAAGGCTGCGCCAGGATCAAGTATCAAATGTTCGAGCTAGTGCGGCAGAAGCTCTGGGTAAGCTAGGTTATGCTTCTGAACCAGTCATCACTGAATTACTATCTCGACTGCAAGATCCATATTCGGATGTTCGATCTCGTGCAGCGGAAGCTTTAGGTAAGCTAGGCAAATCATCTGAATCGACAGTTGTTGGACTCTGCTCCCTTTTACAAGATCGAGCTATGGCTGTTCGAGCTCGTGCAGCAGAAGCTTTAGGCAAGCTAGGTAATTCTTGTAAGGAAGTTGTTATTGCGTTATTGGCACAAGTTCAAGCTCCAGACCAATTAGTGCGTTCTAGTGCTGCATCTGCATTAGCTAGTTTAGGAGATTCTACTGGAGCAATTAGAAGCAACTTGCTGACTCAACTGCAATCTCCAGATTCTTATATACGCTACTTGCATGCAATTGCGTTAGGTGGGTTAGGTGATTCATCCGAAGAAGTTATAGACAGTTTACTAACATTACTAAACGATCAGGAGGCGATGGTGCGTTCTACAGCGGCAGGGGCATTGGGTCGATTGAATACCCAATTGAATAATCTTTCTGATAAATCAAAGATCATACAAGAATTGGAAATTTTGCTCGAAGATCCTGTTTCAATTGTTCGTTCTACAACTTTAAGAACACTGAGTAAGCTAGAGGTTAAATCGGAAATTATTACGTCAAAAGCAGTTGCGTTGATTCAAGATGCAGATGTTATGGCACGTTTAGATGCTGCTTATACACTTGGTAGCTTTGGAGAGACAAGTGAAGAAGTAATTAATGGCTTGTTGTTACTACTTCAGGATTCAGACTCTAGAGTTTGTTATGGTGCTCTAGAGTCATTAGGTAAGCTAGAGCATATATCTGAACTTGTAGTAAATAATTTGTTGTGCTTACTCCAAGCGCCAGATTCATCGATACGTTCTCGAACACGATCTGTCTTGGTAAAGTTAAGCAAAAAGGCTGATTGGATTGAGCCCGCGATCGTTCAGTGGATTGAGCAGCATCAGGATGAGGAGTGTGTGGGAGCAGGGATTGATGCGCTGTGGGAGATTGTTGAAGGGGAGGGATGAGGGATGAAGGATGAAAGGAAGAAAACCAGCAATTTGTAGAGAGTTAGGAGATAGAAGCGATGAAAGGGTACGTAAAAGATAAGAGCATTGTCTTGATTGATTCATTACCTGAGGAGATTCAGGAAGGTGATGAAGTTGAGGTCGTTGTCACGCTAGTTGCCAAGCGGAAATATCCCTTTCCCACCTTTAAGTTGGGGGTTAAAGAAAACTATCTAAATCGAGACAACATTTATGAGTCCGATTAGAATTTTCTTCGATACCAACGTTTTAGTCTATGCTCACGATCAAACGTCAGTTCATCATTCTGACTCTGCATCACTGCTAGAAGCAGCCTTTCAGCAAAGCATTCAAGGTATCATTGCTGAACAAAACATCGTTGAACTGTATCGAGTTTTGACTAACCCCGCTGCCATGACTGGCAGCCCTTTAACGCCATCTGAGGCAAGCCCTTAATCACCGAGACGTATCTCAGCGGTAACTTTGAAATCCTGTTTCCAACTACTTCATCGATCGCTACAACCCTGGAATTGGCTGTTGCTCGAACGATCACCTCTGCCAAAATTTTTGATTTGCGGCTGGCTGCATTAGCGTCTGAAGCCGCGATCGATTACTTTGCAACCTACAACATTCGAGACTTTCGAGGAATCTCAGGCTTGCCTCTAATGCTTCCCCAGGATATTTTGGCAGTCATTCAGCCTTAAGTTAAGAAGGAGACAAAAGGATAAATACACCATCAGAGATTGATGAGCTGTGAGAGATTGTTAAGGGGGTGTAGTGTGTGGGGTGTAGGGGAAAGGCTAAAGGATGAAGGATAAAATGGTGGGATTAGCATTGAGGGACCAAAAACGATCGGACAACCACTCCAGGTCGCGTAAACTCAGGAAATGATGCGCTGTGGGAAATGTGGAGGGAGAGGGATGAAAGAGATTCGCTATAGCAAAGATGTCGATGCTTTACTGATTGAGCTGTCAGATGCGCCCATAGCGTATGCCGAAGACGACGGGCAGTGATCCTGCATTACTCTGATGATGAAACGCTCGTCCTCATCGAGCTTTTAGCTGTCACTCAATTATTAAGTACATAAAGCCTGACGCAGGGTACCCATTGGATACCCTGCATCTGCATCATTAGCTTGCTAACGTTGAGGCGTAGCGCTGTTCAATCCAGGCACGCATCTCTGCTTCAGATACATGGGTGAGCGATCGACCCGTGACCGGATCATGCGCATGCCACCAGAGACGGCCTTCTGCATCGCAGGTGTACCAAACGTGTGGCTCCACATCTGCAACCAGACGCTGCACAATAAACTGGGACACTTGCTCGACCCATTGCATGATGGATGTAGGAGTGCGATCGCTCGGCGCAACTTGCCTGGATTGCGTTTCCCACGCTTGATGACCAAACCGATTCCCCAACCACTGTAATGCTAGTTTCATCTTGAAACCTCCGTTGTTGATAATTCTGTTGATGACAATTCCGTTGGTGGTAACACAGCCAATGACAGGACCGACGCTTCATCAGGGCTTGTCCTTCCTAACCGTTGGGCTATCACGGCTTGACCTTGACTCAGCACCATTGCGATGAGAACGAGTCCGGCTCCAAGAAACCCGCGTGCTCCAAAGTGCTCTCCCAGAAGCCAGAACGAGAAGATGGCTGCAAAGACGGGTTCGAGCGTATAGAGCAGCGCTGTTTCATGCGCTGAAACCCACCGCTGCGCGATCGCTTGTGTAATCGTGGTCATCGCCGTAACTACTAACCCCAGGTACAGGAGTGGTCCCCAATGAGAGGCGATCGCCTCCCATTCCATTACCATTGCAGGGGCTGCCCAGATGGTACTAACGCCAGCAACCAATACCAGTTGCACGGCTGACAAGGCCAACGGTGGATGACGCAGCGTAGCGGCTTCTAGCAACAGGATGTAAACGGCATAGCTCAAAGCACCACCCATGACCCAAAGATCGCCCAGGCTGAGTCCACCTCCTTCCCAGGACATGATCCCAATGCCTGCGATCGCCAGTCCCGCCGCAGAGATTGTCGTTCTTTCGAGCCAGCGACCCAGAAATAGCCCCAGTAAAGGCACTAAAATGACGTTCGAGCTCAGCACAAATGCGGCCCGACCCGCTGCGATCGTTTCAACGCCGATCGCGAGGGTAATGTAGGATGCTAGATAAGCAATTCCCAACAACGCACCATCACGTAAAAGTCGAGCGTTCATGCGTTGCAGCCAGGGCACAAAGACTAGCGCGGCCAGCAGAAAGCGAACGGCAGTCAGTACCATCGGTGAAAGGCTAACCACTGTTTCTTTAACGACCGGAAACGTCGTGCCCCAAATTAGGGTCGTTGCTACGAGCAGCAAGATGCCTCTGGTATGAAGAATGTTTGAATTTGTATTAGACATAACAGAAAGCAGCTTTGAACTGTCACTATTTGCTGGACTGTGCTTACTCTAATGGATTCGCTTTACATCAATCAAAAGACGGCTTTTATCACGTCCATGAACAAAATCGATGGAAATCTGAAGGATCTCTGTTTATGAATGCGAACCGTCAAGGTCAGATTAAATTGTCACAATTGCGTGCCCTGATTGCAGTGGCAGAGCGCGGTAATTTCGGTGAAGCGGCATTGCAGTTGGGGCTTTCACAGTCAGCCGTAAGCCACGCGATCGCCACGTTAGAAGAAATGCTCGGCGTAGTGCTGATTTCGCGGGGTCGTCATGGCGCGTCGCTCACGCCTGTGGGCGATCGGGTGCTTACCTATGCCCAGCAAATGATGCAGTCGCTAGATGGCATGCTCAAGGAAGCAAATGTGGCAAAAGGGTTGCAGGGTGGACAGGTGCGGATTGCCTCTTTTCGCAGTGTGGCGACCCACATCTTACCAGAGGCGATCGCGCAGTTCCGGCAGCGGTTTCCAGATATCACGGTACGTCTCACCGATCATGAAGACCTGCCCGAAGTTGAGCAAACGTTGCGCGAAGGACGCGCCGATATCGGCTTTACCTATTTGCCGACGAATGAAGATTTTGAAGTTTGGGAATTATTGCAAGATGAATTTGTGGCCTTATTTCCACCGACTTTTCAGCCCAAACAAACGCGCCTTACGTGGGAAGAACTCGCGCACCATCCCATGATTATGCCGCCTGAAACGGATGCCACGATGCTGCAATTTCACACCCATTGCCTTAAATATGGTTGCACGTTGAATATTGCTTATCGGGTGAATACTGATTCGACGATCGTCAGCATGGTGGCTCGCGGATTAGGTGCAGCCGTGCTCCCTCGCTTAGCGGCTGAACCAGTTCCCACGGGTGTGCAAATTCTTAGTTTGCCTGTACCTATCTACCGAGTGATTGGGGTTGCCGTGCTGGCCGATGCGCTACAAGTCCCCGCAGTCTATGCTTTTTTAGATATCTTGAAATGTAAGGATCTCTTGCCATCAAAGTCGATCGGATGAGCAAACGTGTGAAGTGTGCAAAAAGTTTTCATCGTGCCAACGGACTTCTGTTTTGTAAAGCTGAGTCAATCGTTTGCTCGATTCTTTTCAATCTCGTTTCTACCCGCTTTGCGCTGGCAATCCAGAAGAGAATAGTTTTCTTGGTTGAGTTATTAAAGGTTTGAAAATTTTGATTAGCAATGTCACTCGCTTCTAACGCTTGCTTTAAATCAGACGGGATGATTAAGGCTTCAATATCATCTAACGTTACCCAGGAGCCATCCTGCTTAGCAATGTTGATCTTTTGAAGACCTACATCATTCATTAATCCGGTTTGAGTGAGTTCTTCAATATATTGTTTATTTAATTTTGACCATACGCTGCCCAGTTTACGGGGCGTAAAAATCTGCTTATAACGCTCTTCATCGAGCGACTTGACTTTACTGTCAATCCAGCCAAAACATAATGCTTCTTTGACGGCTTCGCTGTATTGAACACTCGGTTTATCACTTTTCACTTTGTAATAAACCAGCCATACGCCAAGCGATGTGACATGATTTTGGATTAACCATTCGCGCCATGCTTGACGATCGCTAGCATAAACGGTTTCAAGCTGGTCTTCAAACTTTTCCATCACAGAACATTGCACAAAGCCGACTGCTAAAACGTTAACAGATCGAGGACGGGCAACGTCTTCAGTGAGGATGAAAGCAATGTGTCAAATCGCTTACGCGCTCTGGCGATGCAATCCTCGGTGTACGTAAGATTGAGCTAACAGGTGAAGAAAATCTCTTCAATCACGGCTTTAAGTGATCGCTCAACTTATGGTTCGTCTTCAGGTTCGGCTAACAGATCATCGCGCAAATCTTCGGGACGATCGAGCATTTCGGGTGCAACCGCAGGATTTTCAATAATTTCTCTAGGGGTGCCCGTGTAGCCACCCTTAGAAACTAGCTCTAGCGGGTCAAACAGCCCTTCTTCCTTAAGCTTTTCGGCTTGCGTCTCATGTGGTGGAGTCTTTTCCGTGGGGTCGCTCATCGTTGAATACTTGTAAAACATAGTATCAAGCTTAGAGTGACCCGCTTCAGCCAGTGACTACCGCAAGGACGAACTCGACCTTGA
The DNA here is from genome assembly GCA_019358945.1 of Stenomitos rutilans HA7619-LM2. Lineage (GTDB taxonomy): Bacteria > Cyanobacteriota > Cyanobacteriia > Leptolyngbyales > Leptolyngbyaceae > Stenomitos > Stenomitos rutilans. The sequence goes on from JAHHIE010000010.1 coordinate 72,567, forward strand.
TAAAAACTCTACTTTTGAAGCAGGCTCTTTTGAAACAGATCAGTCTGAAATCGACCCTTTTGAGATAAATTACTCATCTGCATCAGCCTTTTCTGGCTTCAGGAGTGGGAAGGCGATCGCATCGCGGATACTGGCGCAATCGGTCAGCAGCATCACCAGGCGATCGATCCCAATCCCTAAACCGCCTGTGGGAGGCATCCCGTATTCCAGCGCTGTGATGAAGTCTTCGTCCACGCCGTGCGCTTCCAGATCGCCAGCGGCTTTGCGTTCAGCCTGGGCTTCCAAGCGATCGCGCTGTTCCACTGGATCGGTCAACTCTGAGAAGCTGTTGGCAGTTTCGCGCCCAACGGCAAACAGCTCAAACCGTTCCACTAATCCGGGTTGGGAACGGTGAGGCTTGGCTAAAGGCGAAATTTCTACGGGGTAATCCATCACGAAGGTGGGTTGAATCAGCGTGGTCTCCACTTTTTGCTCAAAGGCCTCGTTGAGCAGCTTGCTGATCGACGTAGCATCATCAATTTCTGTGATGCCTGCCTTTATTGCTGCTGCTTTCGCCTTTTCAAGAGTAGTGAACTGGCTGAAGTCAAGACCTGTTTTCTCTTTGACTGCTTCATTCATCGTCACTCTACGCCAAGGTGGAGATAGGTCGATCGCCGTGCCCTGATAGGTAATTTGTAGCGTTCCCAGGACTTCCTGCGCGGCATAGACGATGATCGCTTCGGTCAACGCCATCATGTCGTGATAGTCCGCGTAGGCTTGATAAATTTCGATCGTGGTGAATTCGGGGTTGTGTCGGGTCGAAACGCCTTCATTACGAAAGATCCGCCCCAGTTCAAACACCTTTTCAAACCCGCCCACAATCAGCCGTTTCAGGTGAAGCTCTGTGGCAATCCGCAGAAAGAGCGGCATTTCCAGCGTGTTGTGATAGGTCGTGAAGGGACGCGCATCGGCTCCTCCGGCTTCCGTTTGCAGCACGGGCGTTTCGATTTCGATAAAGCCTTGCTGATCCAAATAGCGACGAATGGCTGCTGTGATGAGCGCTCGACGACGAAACGTTTCGCGCACATCAGGGTTCACGATTAAATCCACATAGCGCTGGCGGTAGCGCTTCGCCACATCGGTTAAACCATGCCATTTGTCCGGCAAGGGCAGGAGAGATTTAGTCAGCATGGCGTATTCGCTGACGTAGACCGACAGTTCGCCCTTTTCGGTGCGCTTGATGGTGCCTTTTGCGCCAAGGATATCCCCCACATCAGTCAATTGCTTTAATTGATTGAAAGCATCGGGCGTATCTGGCATTCCTGCCTCAATGCGGGCTTTTTCAAGGTAAAGCTGAATGGTGCCCGTTTCGTCCTGCACATTGAAGAAGGCGAGTTTGCCAAACACCCGACGCGCCAGAATGCGTCCCGCGATCGCCACCTCAACCTGCACTTCTTCACCGCTAGGTAAGTCGGCGTATTTCGACTGCAAATCAGCCGTATGGTGCGTCATCTCCCACCGATAAGCGTAGGGATTTTGTCCTGCCTGTTTCAGTTGCCCTACCTTCTCCAGCCGAGTTGCACGAATTTCTTCCAGGCTTGATTTACTTTGTTCGTTCGGTTGAGAGCGATCGGAGGACATAGAACTTCTTTGAGAAAGGATGCAGCATGAAGACGATGGTACTAATCGTACCTACCACGCCAATGGCAAACTCAATTATAGGAAGGAATTGCCGCGACCATCACAGTGGTTAGCGCGATCGCGAAAAAGATTGTTTGTGAAAGTCGGGGTTAGGGAGCAGCGGTCAGCGGTCAGCATGGGAACTTAAAGCTGAAAGCTAAATCAGAATCATCTTCACAAATCAAAATTGCTTCGGTTCTGCGTTAGAGCCTTCAAAGCCAGTTATTCTCGGCGATCGAGCGCCATCCCCACCGGAAGCAACTGGGAAGCTCGCTATGATAATGCCATCAGGGAGGCAAAAACTTGAATTTCGTGGTGCGCCGCACAGGCCCGCTTGCAGTCAACGGAAACACAAGAGTGACGTGAAATTAGAAAGTCTTTCTAAGAATGGCATCAGTAGCCTTCTCCTGTTAGCAACGCTGTCGCAATGCAACGCTTTGCTAACGAATCCAGGCAAATCTTTGCCTCCAGAGGCTACCAGTTCCGTAAGTCATGCGGGGGCTGGCACTGCCCCTGATCCCAGGCACCCCAACGCCTCTTTGACTCTGGGCATCAACCTCTCCGGAATCGCTAGCTACAGTACAGAACTCCCTTTCGTCGATGTTTTTAAGACCTCACACACCTGGTTTTCTAATGCGGAGGGTGCGGGTTGGGCGCAAGGTGGCCCCTTAGCTCTGACCCCCAACGGTTGGGTAGCATCATTGCGATCAGGACAGTACGCCACAACGGGACTATTAGATAACGGTCGGCACTATCCCGCCGGAAACTACACGCTGCTTTACGATGGCGAAGGGAAATTAGATGTCACGGCAAACAGCGGCAAGGGACTCACGATCGTCAGCCAATCGCCCGGTCGTATGGTAGTTCAGGTCACACTGGAAGCGGATGGCGTGCAGCTCAACCTGCGATCGACCAATCCAGCCAACCCACTCCGCAACATCCGGTTCATCATGCCGGGACACGAGAAAACCTATCAGACTCAGCCGTTTAACCCGCAATTCCTCAAGGCGCTGGCTCCGTTCAAAATCATCCGCTTTATGGATTGGGCCGGAACCAACGGGTCTCAGCTTGCCAACTGGAGCGATCGCACGACCCCATCCTTTGAAACCCAAGCAGCAATGCATGGAGTCTCGCTGGAGTACATGATTCAGCTTGCCAATACCCTGCACGCCGATCCCTGGTTTACCATTCCCATTCGCGCCAATGATGACTTTGTACGTCAGTTTGCCACCCTGGTACGCGACAAACTCGACCCGTCGCTGACCGTTCACATTGAATACTCGAACGAAGTCTGGAATTTTGGCTTTGAACAGGCAACCTATGCCAAAGACCAGGGCGTGAAGCTAGGCTTAGACAAGGATCAATATCTGGCCGGGGCCAAGTATTACTCGCAGCGATCGGTCGAGATTTTCAAGATCTTTGAGACGGTGTTTGGTGGAACGAGTCGGCTCGATCGAGTCCTTGCAGCACAAGCAGTCAACACCTGGTCTGGTGATCAAATCCTGGCCTGGAAAGATGCGTCTAAACAGGCCGATTCCTACGCGATCGCCCCCTACTTCGACGGACGAGACACATTGTTGAATGCTGATAAGGCGGCTCAAATTGCACAAATGTCGCAAGATCAGGTACTCGACATTCTGCAAGCCGACATTCGCGGTCCCATTAAAGACCATATCGTAGCATCAGCGAATCTAGCCCGTAAGTATGGGCTAACGCTCAGAGCTTATGAAGGCGGACAGCAACTCACAAGCTTTCAGTTTGGCAGCAATGAGCCTCAAATCACCAAGCTGTATTCAGAGGTCAACCGCAACCCTCGCATGGGCAACCTGTACACCGAATATCTCAACAACTGGAAAGCAGCAGGCGGTAGTTCGTTTAATCATTTCAGCGATATTGGCACACCCAGTAAATACGGCATGTGGGGCGCGCTGGAATACTTAGGACAAGATTTGAAAACTGCTCCTAAATACCAGGCATTGCTGCGGTACATCCAGGACAACCCCACTGCTAAGTACGAAGTGCAAAATCGGGATTAGCGTTCAGCGTTCAGCGTTCAGCTTTAAATTCCAGACTGACCGCTAAAGCAGTTGTTGGTTGTATAGCCCGTTGGGCATTCAAGAAAAGTAGTTGGTTGTTAGAAGAACCGCTAATAGCTGACCGCTGATAGCTGACTGCTGCCCACCAACCTGTTGTGGCAAAAAGTTTGCACAATAGAATAAGTTGCACCGATCGCAGTGCCTGCTGAGAAATTGTGCTGGTCAGTGCCTTACAGCCGATCGTGATGTCACAATTGGTTGGTAGCACAACCGATATCCAGTGTTGAGTTAAATTCCAGATGAACAGCCCCTTCCTCGATCGCCTGCACCACCCGGATCGCCCCGTCATTGTGTTTGATGGCGCGATGGGCACCTCACTGCAAACGCAAAACCTCACCGCAGAGGACTTTGGTGGCGCAGAGTACGAAGGCTGCAACGAATATCTGGTGTTTACCAAGCCCGAAGCCGTGGCGAAAGTGCATCGCGAGTTTCTGGCAGCGGGTGCCGATGTCATTGAAACGGATACCTTTGGTGCCACGTCGATCGTCCTGGCAGAATACGATCTCGCGGATCAGGCGTATGCCCTCAATAAAGCCGCTGCCGAGTTAGCCAAACAGGTCGCTGCTGAATTTTTCAATCCAGAGAAACCCCGCTTTGTGGCTGGCTCGCTCGGCCCTACAACCAAACTTCCCACACTGGGACACATTGACTACGACACCATGAAAGCCACGTTTGCGGAACAGGCAGAAGGCTTGTATGACGGTGGTGTGGATCTGTTTCTGGTCGAAACCGCACAGGATGTGTTGCAGATTAAGGCCGCGCTAAGTGGGATTGAGGAAGTTTTTGCAAAGAAGGGCGATCGCAGACCGCTGATGGTCTCTGTGACGATGGAACTACAGGGCACCATGCTCGTTGGCTCCGATGTCACGGCAATGCTGAGCATCCTGGAACCCTTTCCCATTGATATTCTGGGGCTGAACTGCGCGACTGGCCCCGATCGCATGGCAGACCACATCCGCTACCTCTCTGCCAATTCGCCCTTCGTCATCTCCTGCATCCCCAACGCAGGCATTCCCGAAAACATTGGCGGTCACGCCCACTACAAGCTGACCCCAATGGAACTCCGCATGTCGCTCATGCACTTCGTCGAAGATCTCGGTGTGCAGGTCATCGGTGGCTGCTGCGGCACCCGTCCCGATCACATTCAGCAGCTAGCGGAACTTGCACCCACATTAACGCCGAAGGAACGATCTGTGAGGGGAGACACGGGGACACGGGGACACGGAGACACGGAGACAACCATCTCCCCATCTCTCCATCTCCCCATCCCCCCATCCCCCCGTCCTCTCCTCAGCTATACCCCCTCTGCTGCCTCCATCTACAGCGCCCAGCCCTACGACCAGGACAACTCCTTCCTCATCATCGGGGAACGACTGAATGCTAGCGGTTCCAAGAAGTGTCGTGACTTGTTGAATGCAGAAGATTGGGATGGGTTAGTGTCGCTTGCAAAGGAGCAGGTGCGAGAAGGCGCACACATTCTGGATGTGAACGTGGATTACGTTGGTCGTGATGGCGTGCGGGATATGCACGAACTCGTGTCACGCCTCGTCACGAACGTCACGCTACCGCTGATGCTCGACTCCACCGAATGGGAAAAGATGGAAGCGGGGTTGAAGGTGGCGGGTGGTAAGTGCTTGCTGAACTCCACCAACTATGAAGATGGCGAAGTACGCTTTCTCAAAGTGCTGGAGTTAGCGAAACAGTACGGTGCAGGGGTTGTCGTCGGCACGATCAACGAAGATGGGATGGCACGTACCGCTGAGAAAAAGTTTGCGATCGCCCAACGCGCCTATCGTCAAGCTCTGGAATTTGGCATTCCCGCCCACGAAATCTTCTTCGATCCGCTGGCACTACCCATTTCCACGGGGATTGAAGAAGACCGAGCCAATGGACGCGCCACAATCGAAGCGATGCGCCAAATGCGCGCCCAGCTTCCCGGTTGCCACATGCTGCTGGGTGTGTCCAACATTTCCTTCGGCTTGAGTCCCGCTGCGCGGATTGTGCTGAACTCCATGTTTCTGCACGAAGCGACTGAGGCAGGGATGGATGCGGCGATCGTCAGCGCCAGCAAAATCCTCCCTTTAGCCAAAATTGATCCCGCCCATCAAATTGTTTGCCTTGACCTGATTTACGATCGGCGACGCTTTGATGGCGATGTGTGCATTTACGATCCGCTTACCGAACTGACTACCCTGTTTGAAGGAGTATCGGCAAAAGACGCGCGAGCCTCTCGCACCGCCACTGCAGATTTACCGCTCGAAGAACAGCTCAAGCAACACATCATCGACGGTGAACGCATTGGAATGGAGGATTTGCTCAAGCAAGCAATGGAAACTTACCCACCGCTCCACATCATCAACACCTTCTTACTGGATGGCATGAAAGTGGTGGGTGAACTGTTCGGCTCTGGTCAGATGCAGTTACCCTTCGTGCTGCAATCTGCCGAAACCATGAAAGCCGCCGTTGCCTTCCTGGAACCCTTCATGGAAAAAGAAGACTCCGGGCAGGCGAAAGGCACCTTCGTCATTGCCACTGTCAAAGGTGACGTACACGACATTGGGAAGAATCTAGTCGATATCATCCTGTCCAACAATGGCTACCGCGTCATTAATCTGGGCATCAAGCAGCCCGTCGATGCCATCATCGAAGCCTACGAGCAGCACAAGCCTGACTGCATTGCCATGAGCGGTTTGCTGGTGAAATCGACGGCGTTTATGAAAGAAAATCTGCACGTCTTCAACGATCGTGGCATCACAGTCCCCGTCATCCTCGGTGGTGCAGCCCTCACGCCCAAATTTGTCCACGAAGATTGCCAGAACGCTTACCACGGTCGGGTTGTTTACGGCAAAGATGCCTTCTCCGACCTGCACTTCATGGATAAGCTGATGCCCGCCAAAGCAGCGGGAGAGTGGGATAACGTGAAGGGATTTTTAGGAGAAGAGGCAGACGGCAGAGGGCAGAGGGCAGAAGGAGCAGAGGGAGCAGAGGAAGCAGGGGAGGCAATTCAAAACTCAGAACTCGACATTACTCCTTCGGAGTCGCTACGCGACCAAAACTCTCCTTCCACCCCACCCCACACTTCCACCGTCGAAGACACCCACCGTTCCGACGCGATCGCTGCCGGTACTCCCCGTCCGACACCACCCTTCTGGGGTACCAAAATCCTCCAACTTGCGGATATTCCCTGGGACGAGCTTTTCTGGTATCTCGACCTACAAGCACTGATTGCCGGACAGTGGCAGTTCCGCAAACCGCGCGACCAGTCCCGCGAAGAGTACGACCAGTTCTTACAAGAAACGGTCTATCCTATTCTGGAGCAGTGGAAACATCGCATCGTCACCGAAAATCTCCTGCACCCTCAAGCCATCTACGGCTACTTCCCCGCCCAGGCAGACGGCAATAGCGTTCACCTCTACACACCCCACGCCCCACACCCCACACCCCACGCCCCCCTCGCCACCTTCACCTTCCCCCGCCAAAAATCCCTTCGCCGCTACTGCATCGCCGACTACTATCTGCCGAAAGACCTAGTAACTCAAAACTCAAAACTCGAAACTCAAAACGCTTTCGATGTCTTCCCCATGCAGGCAGTCACAATGGGCGAAGTAGCAACGGAGTACGCCAAAAAGCTCTTTGATGGCAACAACTACACCGACTACCTCTACTTCCACGGCATCGCAGTACAGATGGCAGAAGCGCTGGCAGAGTGGGTACATGCCCGTATTCGTCGTGAGTTGGGCTTTGGCGACGAAGAGCCAGGCAACATTCGAGACGTACTGGCGCAGCGCTACCGGGGTTCACGCTATAGCTTTGGCTACCCCGCCTGCCCCAACATGCAAGACCAGTACACGCTGCTGGATTTGCTAGATGCTAAACGCATCAACCTGCACATGGATGAAAGCGAGCAGTTGCATCCAGAACAATCAACCACCGCGATCGTGGCCTATCATCCTGCTGCTGCCTACTTTAGTGCGTGATGGAGAGGCAAGTTGGAGTTCATCGGCGAACATTTGTCTATCATGGCAATCGTTGAGAGTTACCACCGCTGCCAAAAGCGACAAAGCTATAGCAACTCGTCGGATGGACGACCTTGCCAGTTTCCAGTAGGTTGGAGAGACTGAATTGCTGTATTCGTGACCTCATGCAAAAGACTCGTGCCTTCGCTCTCCTTGCTTCCGTGCCCGAAATAGACTTAACGTCTGGGCTAGAAGCCATTGCTGCTCAACTGGATGCCGACGATTTGCCACCAGACCACTCACCTAAAGTTGCCTTTGGCAGCATGGCGTTTGAAGTATTTGCAGAAGTTGAGAAACTGCGCGCTGGAAAAGCGATCGAAGTTTTCATCTACGCCGCCAATGCCAAAGGAGAGCAACCGTTAAATCCCCAAGTGACCTGGCATGCACTCTACGTTGGTTCTGTGGGGTCTCGCCGTGGGCGCTACCCTGGTAAAGCTATCTTCCGTCCCAAATCGACCGCCACCGATCGCCCAAACTGGGCCATCTTCTGGGAGGTGCAGGAGCTAGGGCGGCTCAAAACGCCCATCCAGATCGGGTCGCTACGTGGAAGGAACAAGAAGACAAATTTACAGCCACGCTTTATGCCAGAAGAACCGATATTGGTGGAATATCTGTAGAGTCTGGCGATCGTAGCCCGCTCAGTTGAGTCTCCTCGGTTGAAGCCCTGCGCCACTCATTACACAGCTGAACTTCTGGGTGGCACAGATGTTTTACAGCCGTTTTCATTCGCCCGATCCCCTACACCCCGTGCCCGTCTTGAATAGCTTGTGGCGTACCAGATTGAAAACCGCTGTCAGTGTTGTCTAAGCCAGCATTGTCACCGCTCCCGTATCTAGATCGTAGCGTCCACCCACAATTTTCAACTTGCCGGACTGTACCCGCTCTGTGAGCAGGGACGATCGCTGTAGCTGTTCGATTTGATAGCGCACATTTGACACCACCGCATTATCCACCGCATCACCGGGTTGGCCCTTCACCCGCTTGACAGCAGGCAAAATTGGCGTGACAAACGTGCTGATTTCACCGGGAAGTGGTTCGTTTTTGACAGCGGCCGTCACCGCGCCACAGCGTTCGTGTCCCAGCACCAGCAGCAGCGGTGTACCCACCAGCGCTACAGCATACTCAATGCTACCGATCGCCTCTGGGGTCGCAATATTCCCCGCAATCCGCACATCAAAAATGTCGCCAATGCCCTGATCAAACACGATCTCAGCTGGAACGCGTGAATCTGCACAACTCAAAATAGTGGCAAAGGGATGCTGGGCTTGAGCTACTTCCTGTAACCGTTTCGCAGATTGATCGGGATACTGAGGCTTATGCTGCACAAACCGCTGATTGCCTGCCACGAGTTTTTTCAAAGCCGCATCAGGGCTGAGCGGAGGCGCGATCGCTGATACCTCAGCAGCATGAACTGACTTCACGTGCCAGAGCAGATTGCTGGCTAAACCCAAAGCGCCGATCGACCCTAGCTTGAGCAGGTCACGACGACCGACAAAACCGTCTCTGTGATTCATAGCGATGCCACACATTTAATTGAGCGAATTTCCATTACGTCTGAAATGTAACAGGTACCACCAAATTTATTGAGTAGAGGACGAACATTTTCAGCCACTGTTTTGACGTGCTCAGGCATACAAAACGCAAGAATATAGACATTGTCAAGCATCGTTATATCTATACCTTCGCCGCTTTCGAGCAACCCTTTACCAGCCACATTCCGCATGACAGCATGACCGTAGACACCCGACTTATCTAAACTCTCTAAAATTTTGCCAAGCTCAAAGGAGTTAGCAATGATTTCAATTTTTTTGACAAGATGCATGCGCTTACCTCCATAACAGGTTGATTCCATACAGGTACAGCGGAATTCCCACAATAATGTTGAATGGGAACGTCACTGCGAGAGCGGTCGAAACGTACAGGCTAGGATTTGCCTCAGGTACCGTCATCCGCATCGCTGCTGGAACCGCAATGTAGGAAGCACTAGCACACAAAACAGAAAACAAGAGGGCATTCCCTTGAGGCATGTTGATGAGTCGGGCGATGAGCAACCCAATGCCTGCGTTGAATATAGGAATCAGTATGGCAAATGCGATGAGGAAAATGCCGGTTTTTTGTAAGTCTTTAATTCTTCTGGCGGCAACCAATCCCATGTCGAGCAAAAAGAAGGTCAAAACGCCGTAGAACAAGCCCTGCGTGAAGGGCTCTAGCACTTTCCAGCCGCGCTCTCCTGTTAGCACCCCAATGAAGAGGCTACCCACGAGCAAAAAGACGGAACTGTTGAGAAAGGCCTCTTGCAGTACCTCACCCCAGGAAAATTCGCGGTTTTCGTCCTTTGTAAAAAGGCTCACCAGGATCAAGCCCACAATGATTGCAGGAGACTCCATCAAGGCGAGCGCTGCCACCATGTACCCGTCATAGCCAATGCCTAATTCCGTCAGAAAGGCACTGGCTGTAATGAAGGTAACCGCACTAATGGAACCATAGGTCGCCGCGATCGCCGCCGCATCATAGGTATCCAGCCTGAGTTTCAGGATAAAAAAGGTATACAGCGGGACAAAACATGCCATTAGCATGGCAGCGAGGAGCGTTAGCACGACTTCTTGCGTCACGCCACTTTTGATCAACTCAACCCCTCCCTTAAAGCCGATCGCAAAAAGCAGATACAGCGAGAAAAGCTTCGGTACGGGTGCCGGAATTTCCAGATCGGATTTGACCAGAATCGCCGTTATCCCTAAAAAGAAGAAGAGAATCGGCGGGTTCAGAATATTGGAGACGATTAAGCTAGCATCCATAACCGTTCCTCCTGACACTGCTGTAGCCGGACGTTCAGAAAACGTTGCATTGTAAAAAAATGATGTGAGCTTGAATCATGATTATCGTGTCCTGTGACCCCCTGTCAATGAAATGAAGAAGTGTTGCAAACGGCAAACAAACGCGTCATGAGAGCCGCCTAAAAGATGCTAAGTTTGACGGTGGCAAGCGGTTTCACCCCTTTCACTTACCATGCGTCCACTTCAGCGATTTTTTACTCTCCTGGCTCTTTTGTTTCTGCTTGCGATCGCTCCAATGCCCGTTCTAGCGGCCAGTTCAGCCGCCATTCGCGCTTACGATGATGCTGAAGCAACCACCCATAATTACTCTGGTCAAAGCCTGGTCAAAGCAGAATTTGCAGGGGTCAAACTCCAGGGCGCTAATTTTAGCGGTGCTGACCTGCAAGGTGCGGTATTTAACGGCTCTGACTTGACAAGAGCGAATCTGCACGGGGCTAACCTCAACAACGGGATCACATACCTGACGAACTTGACAGAGGCAAACTTGAGCGATGCGATTTTCACGTCTGCCATGATGCTTAAATCGGTGTTTCGGAACGCCAATGTCACAGGTGCAGACTTCAGCTTCGCCGTACTCGATCGCACCCAGGTACTGCAGCTTTGCAAAACGGCCAGCGGCATCAACCCCACCACTGGAGTAGACACCCGCGAATCTTTGGGCTGCCCATCGTAATATCTCAATCCTGCCTTCAGCAGTCAGCATAGAAGTTTTAGTTTTAAGTTAGAGAGCGGTCAGCCGTCAGCGATCATCGGTCAGCGTAGAAGTTTTGAGTTTTGAGTGGAAGAACGCTCAGCGGTCAGTGGTTAGCCATCAGCCGACTCCCGACTCCCGACTTCCCACTCCTTCTCTTCTGCCCTCTGCCATCATGAGCTAATCTAAGGCTGTAACAGTTGATTAAACTCTAGGAGTTAGCCTTGGAACGGACATTTTTGGCAATTAAGCCCGACGGCGTACAGCGGAAATTGGTCGGCGAAATCATCCGTCGTTTTGAAACAAAAGGGTTCACTCTTGTTGGCTTAAAGCTAATGAACGTCAGCCGTGAACTGGCAGAAACCCACTATGGCGTGCATCGTGAGCGCCCCTTCTTTGCAGGACTAGTAGACTTCATTACCTCTGGCCCTGTGGTCGCGATGGTGTGGGAAGGTGAGGGTGTAATTGCCTCTGCCCGTAAAATCATTGGTGCCACCAATCCGCTTAATTCAGAACCTGGAACCATCCGTGGCGACTTTGGGGTAAATGTGGGTCGCAATCTGATTCACGGCTCTGATGCACCCGAAACAGCGCAGCAAGAGATTAGTCTTTGGTTCAAGGATGAAGAACTCGTCAATTGGCAACCTACTTTGATGTCGTGGATTCACGAGTAGTTGCGAACAGCGATGAGTTCTGAGTTTTGAAGTAGCGCAACCTCTTGATCTACCGCCGCCGAGGCAACAGGGCCTACTCTTTGCGTTCTCTGCGCCTCAGCGGTTGTTTTCAGCGTGCTTTTCTAGCGTTCAGCTTTCTCTTTTTCAGGTTCTTTAGTTTCAGTCACGACACTGGGTAGAGAAGGCTCAGCGATCTCTGTATCATTGCGCTTAGAGAAGCCCCATAAGAAGATCAGGGCGATCGCGCTAATCATGACCCACTCTGGTGGCACCAGCGCGTCGTTGAACACCCGCACCAGTAATCGCAATCCCACCAACGCCACCGTAAGATAGCCCGCATCTTCCAGGTACTCAAATTCCTTGAGCCAGCGGATGAATAGCCCTGCCATAAAGCGTAGGGTAATAATCCCGATCGTGGCACCCGTGAGAATCAGCCACGTATCCTGCGAAACCGCGATCGCCGTTGTGACGCTATCAAGCGAAAAAGCTAAATCGGTAATGCCAATCATGGGGATCGCTTGCCAAAGCGACGAAAATCGAGGGCCGTGATGGTGGCTTTCATCGCTTTCATCGGGCTTCGACGTGAAGTATTGCAAGACTAACCACAATAAATACAGCGCTCCTGCCAGTTCAAATTGCCAAAACTGGATCACCCAGGTTGCCGTCAAAATGAGGGTAATCCGCAAAATATAGGCAAGTACCAACCCAATGTTAAGCGCCCGTCGCTGTAAGGCACTGTCTTGCAAACCTTGTGCTAAAGCAGCAAGGGCGATCGCATTATCCGCCGATAGCACAGCCTCCAATGCAATTAGAACAGGCAGCACCAGTAGCGTTTCGGGGCCAAAATTAGGCGAGTCAAGCAATTGGTCTAACATTCAGTGATTCTTAAAATTCAAATATAACGAACTGAAGGCAATAGCTTGCAGCAGTCTCTACTCCTTCAAGTGGATGTTGAACACGGGATGGAGTAACGCCGATTCAAGGTTGGGCCAACGTATGACCTAAGCTCAGCATTACTGCCATCCAGAGACCTCTTGTTTAGCCATAGCGTACCTCCACACAGATGCGCACCATCAGCAAGCAACACAGATTGATCCCCGCTTTTCAAAGCCTACTTAATCTATTATTCAGCCTAACGCTTATACGTAACCATTCGCTAACGAATGTGATGTGTTAGCGGCATCGTGGAAGAGCAAAGAAGCCCCAACCTGCTGGTTAGAGGCTTGCTCCTCCATTTCCCCACTCCTAGCCTGCCCAAAATGAGCACTCCCTCAACGACCAGAGCAGGAGTTACTCGCGTCTGGGTTCTGTTGCATCTTGTAACAAGATGTTCCCGGAACGCACACTTTAGAGGACATTGGGGAACTATAAACCCCAAAAGAAGGAGTTTTTGACAATGCTATCGGAGACTCAGATCTTTATCGCTTTGGTGGTCGCACTGGTTCCTGGCGTTCTCGCCTTCCGGCTAGCCACCGAGCTTTACAAATAGATCGCTTTTGTTGCGCACCCTGTGCCGTGACAAAATAGTGTCGTAGCAAAATAGGTAGTCTGTTTTGTGGATTGGCTCTATAATCTTTCGGTGCTTCCTTGGGATTAGTGGGATGACGTGTCATCCAGGGCACAATCGTCTAGATAGGCTACCTATTTTTAGTTTTTGGCTTAAAGATTGTTTTTAAGTTAGAGAATTAGCCTTAGTAGCGTTGCCAATTCGCGTATTGTTGCTTTTAATGGATCAAGCTTTTTAAGATCGTTGGTTCTTAAGTCGCTTTAAGCACAGCTATCTTTACGACTACGGTTAACCTGTAGCGTGATGCCAGGGATTGCCTTCTATTTTGCCTGCCTAGACCGGACTGAACGCCATGCACGCACTGAAACCGTCCTACCTTCCACCACAGCCGCCTAAACGCGTCCGGACGGTTTCCCGCTCCAAAATCAAGCAACAGCGACGTCCCTACCGTGCTGTTGTGATTGAATCAACGGTGAAGCTATCGGTGAACGTTACCTTATCGATGGTTGCCATCAGTGCACTAACGCAACTTTTACCCTATCGAGCATCCCAAGCAACGAAGCTTCAGGAGCTTCAAGTAACCGTGCGGTCAACGGGCGAGCGCGTCCAGCGCGTCCAGGAGCGCTTCAATCAATACTTTGATCCAGCTCAGACAGATGCAAATATGCAGGCTCAGAGCAATCGCATCGGCACGCAACAACGACGCATCGTTTGGAGTCAACCTGCAAGACCTGCAACGGATCATTAGCCCTTAAGCGAGGAACGTTGAAGTTCTTATCGATCGATCTGGGAAGCCTTGTACGTCCGACTGCCGACACAATAGCGCCTTTAGGCGTCAAGTTTAAAGTCTGTACTGAGTTCAGGGTTGAGAAGATCACTCAACCAGCGCTTTACTTGAACGTGTAGGCGTTTAGAAACACGTAACTGTGTGGTATTGCTTGCAGATAGTGCCAGAAGCGCACGACGGTAGTCTGCCACAGCATAGTTCCAGTCGCCTGCCAAATGAGATGTGCGACCACGCTGAGCGTAGATGTGTCCTGCGACCGAAGTGGTTGGTTCCGCAGCTCTAGCACCACTCAACATCTGATCAAATTGAAGGGCGAGATCAAACGTTTCGATCGCATGTTCGTACATGTCTAACTCACGAAACGTAATCCCCTGATTAATCCGTGCATGGGTATTGGCAGGGTTGAGATCCAGCGCCGTCTCGTAATCAAAGAGCGCTTCCATCGGTCGTCCCATAGAGGCATAGCAGTTTGCGCGGTTGTTATAAATTTTCGCTAGCGTTGGGTTCAGTTGCAGCGCACTATTGTAGTCAGCCAGCGCATAGCTAAATTGACCGTTTTGAAAATACAGCAAGCCGCGATTGTTGTAAGCGGTAACGTTTTGCGGATTACGCTCGATCAATAAGCTGAAAAGGTCGATCGCCGCTGCGTAGTTGCCTTGCTTAATTTCGTACAGCGCTTTTTGGCGTAACAGGGCATCTTGCTCAGCAAGGCTAAGGGATGCAGTGCGGGTACTCGATCGATCAGGCGCAGTCTGTTTACCGCTGGGTTGGTGTCTGTGTCCAGGCTGAGAGGCAACAGCGTGAGAGGGAGTGGGCGAGCAAGGGAAGGACGCAGCACTGCTCTGCGAACCCTTATCCTGCTGGCCTTTGAATGTGCGAGGATTCATAACCTTTTTACCTTTGGTATGCGATCAGATTAGAGATGTTCCTTTTAGAGTTGCTCTATCTGTGTGTCACTTGCTTATGTGTCTAAAGTGAGACCTTGTACTGTATGACGTGAAAAAACTCTGAAGTGAGCGATTGTTGTTTGGTTTAAGAAGCGTCCGGTTTAGGGGAAAAAATGTCCATTGATTCCTTTGAAACCAGTGCCTTACGTTACTTAACAACAGTTGGCTAGTGTATATCCGGACAACTCGTCTGTTGAAGCCTGGAGGAACTACAGCGTGGGTTGCCTCCATTTCTGAAGTAGGGTGCCAGATCCTCCGCGTGGTTACCTACCTAAAGAGAATGGGTCACTCAGCGGGAGGAGATGTGAGAAGCGTTCCATGAAGTTGGTAGAATGCAACACAGTGCCTGCTTTCTCTGGCGCTAGATCTGAACCTTGGACTTTCCTATGACCACCGCAGCGTTTCACTTGAATGCACCTGATTTGGCAGCCGAAGACTACATCGTTTTGGGTTTGGCAACGTGTTTTGCTAAAGACGAAGGCGAAGTGCATGAGGTTGCGGTTGTGGAACCGATTCCCTCAGCGGCGTTAGAAGCGATCGTGAAAGGCATTCCAACGTCTTATCAAACCGCGATCGCCACCACACTGGGCGCTGTGTTTACGGGTGACACGCCTCAACTACCAACAGAGTTTCCAACGAGCGCACAATTCTGCGATGAATTTGTGGATCGGGCGATCGCGGCTGCCCGTACCTACAAAGTGCGTCCGGTGGCACAGGGGCATATTCCCCTCGGCTCCAGCCGGAGCGATTTTGCCTATTCGGTTGAGCGCAAGCGCGTCCTCAATTCGCAACGCCTTGTCCGCACTGAAGACAATGTGAAGCAGCACGAATATACACATAAGGTGCTTTAGTCGTTGTTGGTTTGCTAGGTGTGGAGGTATTAGACGGGCTACAAGACAGTTGAGTTGATAGCAAAGGATCTTATGCTCAAGCTTTATGGTGGTAAGTTTAGTCGAGCCTCGATCGTGCAGTGGTGTCTAGAAGAATTGCAGGTGCCCTACGAGTTTGTGTTGCTGGATATGCAGGCGGGCGAACATTTGGAATCTGATTACACCGCCATTAATCCGATTGGCAAAGTGCCCGCGATCATAGATGACGACTTCAAACTTTGGGAGTCAGGTGCCATCCTGCTTTATTTGGCTGAGCGGTATGGTCATGCTGACACGGTCAAGCTACGGGCTGAGATCGCTCAGTGGGTGTTGTATGCTAATGCGACCTTGGGGCCAGAGCTGTTGAACGAAGCTACGCGCGATCGTGAAATGTCTCGTCTACTTAAACCGATCGACCAGATTTTGACGCTGAAGCCTTACCTGCTGGGTGATCAGTTCAGCACGGCTGATGTGGCGATCGGCTCAACCCTTGGCTTTTTTCAAATACGGTACAAAATGGACTTTACGGCCTATCCGGCTGTAGTGGACTACATTAAACGGTTAGGCAGCAGATCGGCCTTTCAGAAGACGATGGGTAGCAGAGGCGTTTAGCCCAAGCATCGACTTAATCTGCTTCAGTACCTAGTTTTCACTTTTTTTACTTGCTTTGGGTTCCGTATCTTCAGTGCCGAGAGCACGATCGAGTACAGCACGGGCCTCTTCTGCCTGCTTTCTTGCCTCTTTAAAGCGGAGGTTTGCCTGTGCATAGGTTTTGAGCACTTTGAACCCATCTTTGAGCGCGGTAATTTCCTCCTCGCTCACGGGATCATCGCTAAAGAGCATATCAAGCTGAGCGTGTACCTGAAGGGCTTCTGACCGGGAGTCTTGCAGCTTCAGCTTGAGCGTGGCTAGGTGGCTCAGTATTTGCACGGCCTGAGTGACGGCATCTTCTTCGGGGTTGGGGTTAAAGGCAGGTTCTTTCACTTCAATAAACTGTTGGGGAGCAAAACCGTCAGATAACTCAGTGGGAAGTTCACCCGCGTCCATCAGCTCGATTAGTTGATCCATCGCTTTTTCGCGGGCTTTGACCGAATCTTTACCAGAAACGGTCAAAATCACTTCTGGGCTTTGAGCGAGCGTGTATTGAACCATAGGGGCAACAATAAAACATTTGTACTATAAAATCTTACAGCATTACGTCTGCATAAACAAAAACTGGAGCCGACGATCGAGCAAAACCAGCATTACTCCAGGTCTCCCGCGCTTATCCTACTCCACATTGCTTCTGCTAACACACTGTTTTCTTTCAACCCGTAGATGGCTGCAACACTAGAAGCAACTTCTGATTCTGCATCCTTTGATACTCGCAACTTCATCGTAATGTTTCGGCATCTACCTAGAGCTGTATAAAAACGCTATAAACTTCATCGTTTTCGATCAGTACAGCGCTTTTCCTTACCAAGAATTTACTGAAAATCCCTCCTGGTGGGCACTAAGCTAAGTGTATAAGTTCGTAACAGGTGCACTCACTTCAGGGTTGTTCTGGAAGCGCTATAGACGTGCCTCTTTGGTGACGATCGGTTTGGTAGCCATCGGTTTGGTAGCCATCGATCGCCGCATCTACACCTGGCTTTATAAACGTTGGCAGATTGTTCCCGTCCTGTCTTTGTTCTGATCGGGGTGCAGCAGACTTTAAACCAGCTTGCTCGGCGGACTTGAACGCTGGAGCAATTTTAGCTTTTGAAAGCTCAGCCATCGGGATATGCCCAGGTTGGTTGAGTTTACTGATTGTCATGGCGCGATGCAAACCAAATCATTGGATCTAACGAGGAGCATGAAGCAAGCAATGCAAGGACAAAGCAATCTCGTCAAAGAAGCCTGGGAATTGCTGGAAGATGCGATCGTTTACTACCGGGGGCGTCCTGTCGGTACGGTGGCAGCACGAGATCCCTATGTCGAATCACTGAATTACGACCAGTGCTTTGTGCGAGACTTTGTGTCGGCAGCACTGTTGTTTTTAATTAAAGGCAAACCTGAAATTGTTCGTAATTTTTTAATTGAAACCCTGGCGCTCCAAAGTAGCGATAAGCAGATGGACTGCTTTAATGCGGGTCAAGGGTTGATGCCTGCTAGCTTCAAGGTGGAATCGTGGGATGGGCATCAGTACTTGACGGCAGACTTTGGGGAACACGCGATCGGCAGAGTCACTCCGGTTGATTCGTGCCTCTGGTGGCTGTTGCTGCTGCGGGCGTATGTCAAGTCCACAGGTGATATCACCCTGGCACACGAACCAGAATTTCAGCACGGCATTATTTTAATTTTGAAGCTGTGTCTTGCCGATCGCTTTGACATGTATCCCACCATGCTCGTGCCCGATGGCGCGTTTATGATCGATCGTCGTATGGGCGTATACGGGCATCCCCTCGAAATTCAAGCGCTGTTCTACGCCGCACTCCGAGCGGCCCAGGAACTACTCGCACCAGGTCGGCGTGGCGATGTGTATATTCAAGTGGTCAACCAGCGGTTAAGCATCCTGAACTATCACATTCGAGAATACTACTGGCTAGATTTGAGTCGCCTCAACGCGATTTACCGCTATCGAGGTGAGGAATTTGGTGAAACAGCCGTCAATAAATTCAACATCTATCCCGATTCCATTCCGTATTGGTTGACCGAATGGATGCCCGAAAAAGGCGGCTACCTGGCAGGCAACTTAGGGCCAGCGCAGATGGATTTCCGCTTTTTCTCGCTGGGAAATCTGCTTGCGATCACGTCCTCTCTAGCAAGCGAGCACGAAGCGCAGTCGATCGTAGATTTAATTGAACAGCGCTGGCAAGATCTCGTCGGCTATATGCCCATGAAGATTTGCTTTCCAGCCGTGGAAGACCTGGAGTGGAAGATTCTCACGGGCTGCGACCCCAAGAACGTTCCCTGGTCGTACCACAATGGCGGCAACTGGCCTGTTTTGCTCTGGAGTCTGGCAGCAGTGGCGCAAAAGACAGGCAGACCAGAGCTTGGCTGGCGTGCAGTCGAAATGGCAGAGCGGCGATTGACCGAGGATGAGTGGCCCGAATACTATGACGGGCGAAACGGCAGGCTCGTTGGTAAAGCCTCACGCAAGTACCAAACCTGGACGATTTCCGGTTATCTCCTTGCCAGAGAGTTCCTCGAAAACCCAGAGCATCTCAAGCTGATTAGCTTCGACGAAGACCTGGAAATGCTGGCACTGATGGGTAAAGTACGCGAACTACGGTAGAAAACGGAGAGGGGGGGATTCGAACCCCCGTCGGCTTGCACCGAACCTGATTTCGAGTCAGGCGCATTCGACCACTCTGCCACCTCTCCAGGACTTACGAGTTGTGAGTTGTGAGTGATGAGTTTTAAGTTGAACAGCCTGCCAACTCAAAGCTCAAAACTTTGCACTCAAAACTATTCTACAGGGCAGATGGGGCGTTTTCCTGCGATTCCAAACTTGTCTTGAAACCACTGTCAGGATTCCACTGAAGCGCACCATCTCGCTCGATCGCATAAACCTGAGTGCCTCGCTGGCGAAGTTGGGCTTCGGTTTGAGGGTGAATTTGGCTGGTGGCGATCGCCACGTTTGGGTGCAGCGCCTCCAAGATCGTTGCTTCTAGCCGCTTGCCAGACCACCAGAGGACGTGTGCTTCTGGCAGGCCGTGGGTCTTCAGAAGTGTACCTTGCTGCTCTGATGGGAGGTTTCCCAGCCAAATCCAGGTTTGCGTCGGCAGACGGAGTTCTGCAATGAGCGGCTCTGTGCTGTGGAGCTTGAATTGGCTGGAGCCAATGGAAGCCGTTTGCCCGCTTTCTAAAAGCGTTGGTTTTACAGTCATCGAGACTCCCTGCATCGCGTCCTCGTTCACAGCGTATAAACGCTTGATGGCTAAACGCTCGGCAATTTTGCCCCAGCCGCTGGGCTTTCGGAGTGATTGGTCGGCTGCGATCGCCCACGTGATCTCATTCACACCCGTTTTTTGGAGAAACGGTAGCACTGCAAAACCAGCGGTAGACACGTCCCCAGTGTTGATGAGTGTTGTGCGTCCTGCCTCTTGAATGACCATGATCGGCTGTCCTGCTGCCAGTAGGGTGACGCGAAACAGCGCTGCCTTAGCCTGCCATGCAGGAATGACAACCAGCCCGATCGCCATTAGTAAAGCCACCCACCACCGCTTGCGCCACCAAGGTTGTAGCCAGGTAAGGCCAAGCAGGCTGTACAGAGCGATCATGATGAATACTGAAATCGTACCCACCGCATAGGCATTGCCGGGTAAGCGGCTAAAGCCATCGACCACCAGCATGAGGGCTTGGGTAGGGTATTTTAGGAGCCACGCGATCGCGCTTCCGGCAGGCGACCAGACCAAAGCGGCGAGGGCACTTGCCATACCACCAATGCTGAGAATTGAGATGAGCGGGGTGGTGATCAGGTTGACTACCACGCTGTAGGGAGACAGCACACCAAACGCTTGAAGCTGTAGCGGCAGCGTCCACAGGTAAGCGGCGATCGGCACGGCAAAGAGGGGCGCGATCGCGCTGGGCATCCAGTCCAGTTGTTTCGTTAGGGGTGGCACCGTGACCATCAGACCCATTGTGGCTAGAAAGCTCAACTGAAAGCCCAGATTCCAGATCCACAGCGGGTTAAACAGCAGCAAGAGTACCCCAGTGACCAGCAACCCTCCTAACGGCTTGACTTTACGCACCATGACTAAAGCCACAAGACCACCAAACCCCATGAGTGCAGCCCGCAAAACGGCAGGTTGAACGCCTGTCAGTCCTACAAAGACGAAGAGCGATACGATTCCCGCTAAAAACTGTACTTTGGCAGAGAAGCGGCGTGTGAGAGATAGCACAACGCCCAGAATGAGCGATGACTGAAATCCAGAGGCTGCGAGTGCATGAGCCAACCCCGCACGGGCAAACTGGTCTTTCAGATCAAACGGCAAGTCAACCCCACGGCTGCCTAAAACCATTGAACTGACCAACGCTCCTGCTGGGCTACCCAGCCAACGGATTTGCGATCGCACCACTGCTTGCCTGATCTGCCACCAACCCCAGCGCGATCGAGCGTCCACGACTTCCACTGTCTGGCCCTTCATGCCAGCAAAGCAGCCTTCTTGCCGGAGGTATGCTTGAAAGTCAAAGCCACCGGGATTCGTAGCTGGCTGCGGCAGATATAGACCACCCATCACCTTGACGAGTTGCCCAGGATAAAGCCCCGTCGCTTGAAGCAAGGGCACCGTGACGTAAAGCGTGCCCGTGGGTGCCTTCTCATCCACATATTGCACCTCGCCACTGGCAGACTCAACGTGCCTCACCGTCAACCAAAACTGCGCCTTTTGGCTGCGGGTTAGCTGCGGCACGCTGTCCATCTCACCCGTAACCAACCACTCCTGCTTTGGTACCTCGGCAGGCGGAATCAAGTGGCTGACTTCCGTAGCGGCTGGTTGCGGCATTCTAAGCTGGAAGTAGAAAGTGGCAAACAATCCCAATATGCCAGCCAGTAGCCATACCCAGCGCTTTGGGGCCGCTCGCCAAACGCGCTTGACGCTGAGAGAAAGCCCAACGCCTAGCACCAAAACGGCATAACCGCCCCAAGCAAATTTGGTCAGAAAAAGCCCCAGAACGTATCCCAAGCAGAGGATGATGGTACCTGTAGCGGTCATGAAGCACCCCGATCGCAGCACAAACTACACTAAGAGTGCCCAACCGAAGGGACGAGTTTTGAGTTTTGAGTTGATTTAACGGTTAGCAGCCAGCTAAGTAGCTAGTTACGTTGCGTCACTAATGAGAGCGGCGATCACAGTCATTAAGGTGACTGGCTCGATCGGTTTAGTAAGGTGTTGCTGAAAACCTACCGCGATCGCCTGCTGCTGATTGATCGCTCCAGCATAAGCAGTCAGGGCGATCGCGGGAATTTGCCCACCTTGTTCGGGTGCTAATGCTCTCACTTGTTGCAACAACATATAGCCGTCCATGTCTGGCATACCGATGTCACTCAGGAGGATATGCGGCTTGACTTGCGGCAACAGCAGTAGCGCTTTGCGGGCCGAAGCGACGGCTGTCACCTGTGCCCCTTGCTGTTCTAGGAGAAACGCTATGAGTTCCCGCGCATCGGTGTCATCATCAACGAGCAGAATTTTGATGCCATTGAGGTCGAGAGACAACTCAGGCGATCGCTCATCCTGGGTCACGTTTGATGGCATGGGCAGCAGCGGTATTTGGACGACAAACGTTGTACCTTGACCTTCTCCAGGGCTTTTGACTCGCACCGTCCCTCCATGCAGTTCCACGATTTGGCGCACGATCGCCAACCCCAAGCCCAGTCCGCCAAACTTTCTCGTTGTTGCTGCGTCCGCTTGACGGAAGTATTCAAAGACGTAAGGCAAAAAGTTGGGTGCAATGCCTTGCCCGGTATCGTTCACCGTAATCTGGGCGGATGAGTCTAGCCGTTCCAGTCGGATGCTCACTTGTCCTCCTGTTGGTGTGAATTTCACCGCATTAGAAAGGAGATTCCAAAGCACCTGCTGCAACCGAGTGGCATCGCCTGAGACCAGTCCGACATCCGGTGCAAGGCTGGCTTCGACCTGAATTGACTTCGCTTCTGCTGCTAGTCCTACCGTTTCCATTGCGGCTCGAATGACAGAGGCAAGATTGACCGGAGCCGCCGTGAGGCTGAGTTTACCTTGCAGAATGCGTGACACATCCAGGAGATCTTCAATCAGTTGTGATTGCAGTCTGGCATTGCGCTCGATCGTAGCTAAGGCTTGAGCAGTCTTTATTTCATCGAGCTTGCCGCTCTGAAGCAACTGAGACCAACCCAAAATTGGATTGAGAGGCGATCGCAGTTCATGCGACAACACAGCTAAAAACTCATCTTTGACGCGATTCGCGCGATCGGCTTCAGCGCGTGCGGCTTGTTCACGGGTCAGCAGTTGTTCCCGTTCAGCGACGGTCTGCCGCTGCTCAATCAGGTCTGCCGCCTGACGGGCGAGTAGATCGAGAAACCGCAACTCGCGATCGCTGGGTCGGTGGTGCTTACGCCAATGGGTTGAAACCATCCCGATCGGGTTGCCCGACCGCGTGATCAACGGAGTAGATTGCGCGGAGAAGTAGCCAGACTTTAAATGCAGGCGCAGTGACCCATCAGGGTCTTCACTCTCTGGCACATCAAAGTCAACGAAGGTGCGATCGCCATGTTTGAGAGCGAGGCCGCAGGGGGTGAGAGAGCTTGCATTCACGCGGTAGAAATGCTCGGTCATCGTTGTCTCAAAGCCCTGAGTGGCTAGTAGTACTAAATCCTGCGTCGCCTCGTCGAAGATTTGCACCATTCCAGCATCTGCCCGTGTGATCGCGATCGCAGTAGACATGATCGCTTGATAGAGCGTTTGAATGTCGCTTTCAGTCACGAGCCGCGCACCCAGTTCACGGAGCCGCTGCGTATCTCGTAAGTCTGCTGCGATCACGGCTTCGGCACGGGCGCGATCGACCGTTGCCCACGTGCGCTCGGCGACCTCTTCCGCCAAGGACACCTCTTCCGGTGTCCACACACGCGGTTTAGATGTGTGGATAGCAAGCCCCGCTACAAACTCGCCGTCCTTCAACAGCGGGATGCCAGTGTAGGCACCAATCTGGAGCGCAGCGTAGGCTGCTTTCTGCTCTGGGGACAGATTTGGATCGGCTGCCACATCAGATACAGAGACAGCACACCCGTTGCGGTACGCTGCCAGCAGATCGAAACCGAACGCAGCAACGGGGTAACTGCCAGAGATCGTCTTAGCTCCATTCACGTAATCGCGCTCAACGACATAATGATCGCTACGAACCTCGAAATAGGCTACGCGGTTTGCACCCAGATATTCGCCCAACACTCGGCTTGCGGTCGCTTGCACCTCGATCGGGTCGGCCAGCGGGCGGATTGCGTCGGTGAGGGAGACGCGGAAAGCATCGAGTGCAGCAGCGCGGCGCGAACTTTCTTCTGCTCGTTTGCGCGCAGTGATGTCATTGAACACAATGGCAACATGGCGGCTAGCGACATCGCTGATCCGTGAGGCACGCACCTCAAACCAACGGTTCATTGGTTCGGACTTGTTTTCAAAGTGTGTGGCTTGTCCCGTCAGTGCCACCTGACCATAGACTTCAAACCAGAATGCTTCCAGGCCAGGCACTAGCTCACGCGCCGTCTTGCCTAATGCATCTTGGGGTAAATCGGTGAGCCGGAAGAACGCCGGATTTACCTGCACGAAACGATAATCAACTGGCTTTTCTTCACCATTGAACAGTACTTCAACGATGCAGAAGCCTTCGTCGATCGACTCAAACAGGGTACGGTATTTTGCTTCTGACTCGCGCAGGGTCGCTTCTGACTCGCGCCGCAGGTGTGCCAGCTTGAGCGTGGCTTCCACTCGTGCCAACAACTCTCGTGCCGAGAAAGGCTTAGTCAAGTAATCATCGGCTCCAGCCGTGAGTCCTTCAATCCGGGCTTCTTCGCCTGCACGCGCTGATAGCAAGATGATGGGTATGTTTTGTGTTGCCGGATTAGAGCGCAGCGATTGCAATAATTCAAAGCCATCCATCTCTGGCATCATCACATCGGTTAACACCAGATCGGGCGGATGGGTTTGGATCGCGGTCAAGGCTGCAACGCCATTGGCGACGGCTTCAACTTCAAAGCGCGAACTCAACAACCGTTTCACATAAGCGCGCATATCAGCATTATCGTCAGCTAAAAGAATCCGTCCCCCGCTTACACTTGCTATCGCAGGCGGAAGTACAGCATCGAAGCCTGCAACCGTTGCCTGCCTCTGCCTCACGTCAGAACCATCTGGTAGCCAATGTAAGGCTTCCTCTACAAAGATTACGGCTCTAAGCGCCGTTGATTCCAACGTGCGAGCCGCTTGAATATCGTCTGGGGGGAGATGAGCCGTGCCCAAGGGAATGGCAATTGTCAAGGTTGTGCCACAGTCAATTTGACTGGCAGCCTGGATTGTGCCACCGTGCAGTTTGACGAGTTCTTGCACCAAAGCCAGACCGATGCCAGAGCCTTCATGGGTACGCGCACGAGTACCGCTCACCCGGTGAAACCGTTCAAACAAGCGTGCGAGCTCGGCTTCAGGAATGCCAACCCCGGTATCGGCAACCGTCAATGTCACCGTATCCCCAACCGCTTGCAGGCGAACGATGATACTGCCAGCAAACGTAAACTTAAACGCATTGGACAGCAAGTTGAGAATAATCTTCTCCCACATTTCTCGATCGACATACACAGTTGGTAACGCGGGGCAGTCAATCACTAAGGTCATGCCAGCCTGCTCAATCAGGGAGCGAAAGCTGCTAGCCAGTTCAGCCGTATAGGTTGCCAAATCGGTGGGTTCATAAGATGCCTGCACGCGCCCTGCTTCAATGCGAGAAAAATCGAGCAGCGTATTCACCAATTTCTGCAACCGCAGGCCGTTTCGCTGCACGAGCTGTAGCTGTTCCCACTCATCGGGTTGCAAGCGTCCAGCTAAGGTGGTTGCCAGATTTTCCAGGGGACTCAGCATTAACGTCAAGGGGGTGCGGAATTCGTGGCTGACATTACTGAAGAAAGTTGTTTTAGCGCGATCGAGTGCGGCTAAAGCTTCAGCGCGTTGACGTTCCGTTTCATACGTCTGGGCGTTAGCAATTGCCATAGCGACCTGTCCAGCAATCTGGGTGAAAAAATCGCGGTAGGCATCGTCAAGTTTGAGACGTGGGCTAGCGACGGCAACCAGCAACCCGCTGACTTTACTACCGTAGCCAGAGACAGCGATTGGCAACACCATTGCCTCTTGTGGCGGCTCTGTCCAAGGGCTTCCCGGAAGTATTCCAAAGCGTGCCACCAGATTTGTGATTACTTGAGGCTGGGCAGTACGCGCAGCCAGCGCGATCGACCAGCCGTTGGCATCCTCATCTGTCTCCAGATCGATCACCGCAGGACTGGCAGCGCTGTTTAGAACCGATTCACTACCCTTACAGAGTCGAGCACGTTTTCCGTCTGGATCAACGAGGTAGAGCAGCACCAAAGGAAGGTCAAACGGATCGGACTGGAAAGCCTCCAATATCAGCTCACAAGACGCTTCAGTCGTCTTTGCAATGCCAGTTTTAGACGCTAACTCCCGCAACAGCCGTGCGCGGCGATCGTTCAACACCCGGTAGGTCGTCTCACTCACAATGTTGAAGACGCCGTCAATCGTGCCACTCCGCCCCTGAATGGGATTAAAGGTGTACTCGAAGAAGCACTCCTCGGTATAGCCAAAGCGATGCATCGACAGCAACTCGTCTTTATGAAAAGTGCCTTCGCCAGTCGCCAAGACACCGGCCAGTTCTGGCCCAATGTCGTTCCAAATTTCAGACCAGACCTCGCGGGCAGGATGACCGAGTGCCCAGGAATGCTTGTCGCCAAGAATAGGTCGCCACGCGTCGTTGTAGAGCAGGATGCAGTCTTGCCCCCAGTAGATCGCGATGGGAAAACGGGAGTTCAGGCAAATACTCAGCGCCGAGCGTAAACTTTGGGGCCAAGTCTCAATCGCACCTAAGCGTGTTTGCGACCAATCGTGCGATCGCATCAAGGCACCCATCTCACCGCCGCCCGCAAACAAATTTTCCGAAACGGCCTGGCTCACTTCATCCATCCTGCCCACTACCTTCCTGTGCAAAAGACTGCGTTAAGAGCCGTTGGCTACCCACTCGCAGCATGTCTGAGGAAGGCTGGCTCAGTTGATCAATGAGTCGCAGATCATGAGTTAAGCAACCGACTTCAGGCTGCTTCAGCATTATAAATCGATCGACGACGGCGGTTTTGAAAAAACCCATAGAGAGAGTATGCATAACACTCGTTATGGCACACATCTTATTCCTTTGTCCTGATCAGTTTGGGCATGTTAATTCTGCTAGACAGTGATGCCTGAAGTGAACCAACGGGGGAAGCAGGCTACGCGTTTTTGGGGTGCTGTGTAGTAGCGTAAAATTGTCTTCCATCTGGCCTTTCTATCTCACACCCATGTACTGCGACTACCTGGTTCAAATTCTGACCGCCCGTGTCTACGATGTTGCACAGGAGACCCCGCTAGAAGTCGCTCCCAACCTGTCGGTACGCTTGCATAATACGGTGCTACTGAAGCGAGAAGATATGCAGTCTGTCTTTTCCTTTAAGCTGCGGGGGGCGTATAACAAAATGGCGAACCTGTCGCCCGATCGACTGGCGCAGGGGGTAATTGCGGCTTCTGCTGGAAACCATGCGCAGGGGGTCGCTCTGGGTGCTCATCAGTTGGGTAGCCGAGCGTTGATCGTGATGCCAGAGACCACGCCTCAGGTAAAGGTGGATGCGGTCAGAGCGCGGGGAGGGGAAGTGATTTTACATGGCGACACTTACGATGATGCCTATGCCTACGCTCGCCAATTGGAGGTAGAAAAAGGGTTGACGTTCATCCATCCATTTGATGATCCAGAGGTAATTGCGGGGCAGGGAACGATCGGCATGGAAATTTTGCGTCAATATCAGCAACCCATTCATGCGATCTTTGTGGCGATCGGGGGCGGAGGGCTGATCTCTGGCATCGCCGCCTATGTGAAGCGCATCCGTCCCGACATCAAAATCATTGGGGTAGAACCCGTTGATGCTGATGGGATGTCTCAATCCCTCAAAGCAGGAAAACGCATCCGCTTGCCTCAAGTGGGCTTATTTGCGGATGGTGTGGCCGTGCGGGAAGTAGGGGAAGAGACCTTTCGCCTGTGTCAGCAGTATGTGGATGAGATCATGCTGGTTGATACGGATGCCACCTGCGCGGCGATTAAGGATGTGTTTGAAGACACCCGCTCGATTTTAGAGCCTGCTGGAGCGTTGACGATCGCGGCTGCCAAAGCTTACGTGGAACGGGAGCACATGCAGGGAGAAACGCTGGTGGCCGTTGCCTGTGGTGCCAACATGAACTTCGATCGTCTCCGGTTTGTGGCGGAACGGGCGGAACTGGGAGAACGCCGCGAAGCCATTTTTGCCGTCACGATTCCCGAAAAACAGGGCACACTCCGCAAGTTTTGTGAATGTATGGGTAGGCGCAATCTGACGGAATTTAACTACCGCATTGCGGATGAGCAAGCAGCCCATATTTTTGTCGGAGTGCAAATTGAAGACCGCGCCGATGCCGCGAAGCTGGCTGAGGCGTTTGAAGCGTGTGGATTTAAAACCCTGGACTTAACCGACGACGAATTAACAAAATTGCATCTGCGTCACATGGTAGGTGGCCGTTCTCCGCTAGCTCATCATGAATTACTGTATCGGTTTGAGTTTCCTGAACGGCCCGGTGCCTTAATGAAGTTTGTTAATTCCATGAGTCCCGACTGGAATATCAGCCTCTTTCACTATCGCAATAATGGGGCAGATTACGGGCGGATTGTGGTCGGCATGCAAGTGCCACCGCACGAAATGTCAGAGTGGCAGGCATTTCTTGATACGCTGGGTTACCGCTACTGGAATGAAAGCCAGAATCCAGCCTACAAGTTGTTTCTTGCGTAACTGATAACTTGCACCCTTCTCAAGAAGGCGTCTTTCAAGCATCCCGACGATCGCAGGTCCCACTCTGCAATCAACTGCGGGCTAATAGAATGAAGTCCGTTAAAACGGACTGACAATCCACCCCCTTAGCTCTGAATCCACTACCATTCAGGAAGGCAAAGCCTACAGTGGGCTTACTGCTATCAGCCTGCAATAAATTGCAGGGAGGGTTATTGAGAACGGTGCAAGATTTAAGGTAAGCCATTGCCAATTCCATTACCAGCCAAACACCCATCCAAACGCCAAACTGATTAATGTCCACGACCTACTGGTATGAGGGCCGTTGTCCCCAGAGCAATAAGCTGCTGAGATTACCACGCACTGCTTTAGTGGACGCGATCGCCTACGATTTAATGCAGCACCTAGCCAGCGATGACCGCTATGCGCTTGGAAGGCAAGATGTATGGCGTCTTGTTGGTTGAAACGCCTTCAGGCAAACAACAAGTATTGAAAGCATTCTCCGGGCTGCTCAAGGGTGAGAGTGTGGTGGAGGGATGGGTGCCGCCAATTCCAGGCAGAGAGCAGGTTGCCCTTGAGGAAACTCGGACACTCGTGAGTTTAGAAACGATTCAGCAAGCATTAATGGCCTTGCAGCAGCGTCCCGATCTCAAACAGTACGAAGCGTCTACCCAAGAGTTTGAAACGCGCTTACAGCAACTGGCGGTGCATCACCAGCAACGCAAGCAGGAACGGCAACGCCAGCGTCAAGCGGCTTTAGAAACTTTGCAGGGAGAGGCGTTAGCAAGAGCGCTGGAGCAACTGAATGAACAGAGCCGTCAAGATGGCATCGAGCGACGGCACCTCAAGCGTCAACGGGACAGCGTCTTGCAACCCCTCAAACATCGCCTTGATCAGACGGACGATCGCATTCGCGCCTTGAAGCAACAGCGCAAAGAGCGATCGCGCCAGCTTCAGGTACAGATGCATGCAAGTTACCAATTGACCAACTTTGCAGGGCAAACCCTACCCCTTCAGGTGTTAATGCCTCAAGGTGCTATGCCCACTGGAACAGGAGATTGCTGTGCGCCCAAACTGCTGCATTTCGCAGCCACACAAGGATTTAAACCCTTAGCTATGACAGAGTTCTGGTGGGGGCCCTCTTCCACCGATGGAGACAAAGTTCAGGGAGCATTCTATGGCGCTTGTGCAGAGCGTTGCCAGCCATTAATGGGTTTTTTGTTGTCAGGTATGACCGAGTTTTCCCGGCCTCAGGCATCCGCTCCGCTTTCGATCGAGGAAACAGAAGCCAGTCGCGACGTTAGAGCAATTGCTCCGTGTACTTTGCTGACCGTTCCCTTATTAAGGCAGGCAGAAAAGGATCTGTCGCTACCCATTCTCTATACCGATGACTGGTTAATTGCGGTGGACAAACCAGCAGGGCTTCTCTCTGTACCCGGTCGTTACGCCGATCGCCAGGATAGTGTGCTCAATCGTCTACGGGTTGACTTACCCGATGGACGATCGCTGCTGACGGTGCATCGTCTGGATCAGGCAACATCGGGGATTCTGCTACTGGCACGAGATGCCCAAACCTACCGCCACCTGAGCCAACAGTTTCAGCAGCGGACGGTGCACAAAGTTTACGAAGCGGTTTTGTCTGGATCAGTCAAACAAGCAAACGGTGTGATTGATCTGCCACTGTGGGGCAACCCCTGCGATCGCCCTCATCAAACCGTTGATTGGCAACGGGGAAAACCTAGCATGACCCGCTTTCAGGTGATTGCAAAAGCAGCGAACTCGACACGCGTTGCCTTCTTTCCGTTCACCGGACGCACCCATCAAATTAGAGTGCATGCCGCTGATCGAGAGGGTCTTGGCGTACCAATTTTGGGCGATCGACTTTACGGCTGCCATGCCGATGCCGATCGGTTACATCTGCATGCGCGCGAACTGCGGTTTGAACACCCACAGTCAGGGCAAACCCTCCACTTACAAAGCACCACAAGCTTCTGACACCAACTCCGGTTGTGCCAGTTGCACCCATCTCGTAAACGGTCGAATACTGTTGGCCCACTGTCCATCGACTAATACCATTTCCCTTCAGTTGAGCTACAGATGATGCGCTCCAATCAGCGACGCTATGAAGGTTCTGCAACTCAAAACTCTCTAGCTTGTCGGCACACAGCGCTACTCAAAACTGAGAACTGGTATAAATCTGCCTTTTTGCTTCACCCCTTTGCGGCCCCATTTTTTGCCACTGCCCTGTAGCATGAGAAATAAGCGTGAGAAATATCCCCATTTGCCTCGACGTATGAGTGACTTTGATCGTTACTACCGAGTGCTCGGACTCAAACCTGGAGCTTCCCTTGAGGCGGTCAATCAGGCTTATCGCCAATTGGCATTCCAGTGGCATCCTGATCGCCTACCCAAAGACGATCCAACGCTACAAGCGGAAGCGCAAGAAAAGCTCAAAGCGCTTAACCAAGCACGGGATCAGTTGCGATCGCGCCCGCTTCGCGTCCCACCTCGTGCCGAGCGCTATGCAGACAGAGACTATGCCGCTCGGAGACATGCTCGTGCTTACGATTACCAACCGCCGCGCTCAGAGCCATCGCAGGCCCCTTCTGCTCAAGCCGCTCCCTCCAACTCGGCTCAGTCTCCGCCCTCTTCATCACGCTCGTCTGCACAGCAACCCGCTAATTTCGCTTCTTGGCAGCAGTCGCCTCAGCCCGCTCCAGCGAACCGCCGATCGACGACTGATTTAAGCGGTACTGATTGGCAAGGAGCCGATTTACGCGAGCAGGATTTCTCCAATCGCAATTTAAGTCACGCTAACCTGAGCCACGCCAATCTCAGCGATGCTTTTTTGCATAAAGTTAACCTTTCAAACGCTAACTTAACGAGTGCCAATTTATTCCGAGCCAATTTGCTGCAAGCGGATTTACGCCAGGCCAATCTGCAAGGCGCAAATTTGATTGGGGCTGATTTAAGTGGCGCTGATTTAAGTGGGGCTGATCTTCGAGGAGCCAAGATTGGCTTTGCCGAAAAAATCATGGTCAAATTCACGGGTGCCATCCTCACAGGCATGATTATGCCAGATGGCAGCGTGCATGTTTAGGCCACTACCCACATAAAGCTTCGTACAACGAGACGAACCTTGAGCGGGATGGAGGCGATGCTGCTAATCAACAAGGGGCCAGTGTCGGCAGGAAATAGGAAGCTCTGCGTGAGTGGTGCCCCGTCTCAAGATCTTAGGACTTACGCAAAAGCGGTCACCTTTCGCCCCCTAGCCCCCAATTTTGGGGGAACAGAGCCAATTAAAGCCCCCAGCATTGGGGGTTTGGGGGCAAGTGCGTAAGTCCTAGATCTTTAGTTTATTCCCGCTAGAGATAGATAGTCAAAGCCGTGTGGGATCGTTACAGTCAAACATAATTGACCTCAATTTGCCGTCGGGTTGGTCTCAAGATGTTGCAGTCTGTTTAGCCGATCGAGTGCTGCTTGCCATCGTAGTACTACCGCTCCCGATCGCCCGTTTTAGGAGTGCTTGTTATGTTTATTCCCCTTTGGCCTGGTAATGTCTATCCCTTGGGTGCCTATTGGGATGGCAAAGGCACCAATTTTGCTTTGTTTTCAGAATACGCTACAGGTGTAGAGCTATGCCTGTTCGATCGCGATGATCAAGAAACCCGCATTGCCCTTACCGAAGTGAGCAATTTTGTGTGGCACGGGTACCTGCCAGGAGTTGGTCCCGGGCAGCGCTACGGCTTTCGCGTTCACGGCCCTTACATACCCGAAAAAGGGTTTCGCTTCAACCCCAACAAGCTCCTCCTTGATCCCTACGCCAAAGCGATCGATGGGGATGTGCAGAACGGTCCAGAACTCTTCGGCTACGACTGGAACAACCCCGATGAAGACCTGTCCTTCTCCGACCTCGACAGCGCTCACCTCATGCCCAAATCCGTCGTCGTCGATCAATCGTTTGATTGGGAAGGCGATACCCTACTCCGTACCCGCTGGCACGAAACCATCATCTATGAAGTCCACGTCAAAGGCTTTACCAAACTTCATCCTGATGTCCCAGAAGCACTGCGAGGTACCTATGCGGGGTTAGGGCACCAGGCGGCGATCGAGCACCTCCAGCGACTCGGCATCACCGCCGTCGAACTCATGCCCATCCATCACTTTCTAGCAAACCCAGGGCATTTAGCCGACAAAGGACTGCGAAACTATTGGGGCTACGATTCCATCAACTACTTCGCCCCTTATGCAGGCTACAGCGCCAGCGGTGCCCTCGGTCATCAGGTGAATGAATTCAAAGAAATGGTCAAAGCCCTGCATCGGGCAGGCATTGAGGTCATCCTAGACGTAGTGTACAACCACACCGGCGAAGGCAATCATCTTGGTCCTACTTTGACGTTGCGCGGCATTGACAACACCAACTACTACCGCACAGTAGAAGGTAACGAGCGCTACTACATGGATTTCACCGGCTGCGGTAACTCACTGTATGTAGGACAGCCTCAAGTCCTGAAGCTGATTATGGACAGCCTACGCTACTGGGTGACCGAAATGCATGTGGATGGGTTCCGGTTTGACCTGGCATCAGCGCTGGCGCGAGAACTGTACGAAGTCAATAGTCTGTCTGCTTTCTTCGATATCATCCACCAAGATCCGGTGCTGGCAGACGTGAAACTGATCGCTGAGCCGTGGGATGTGGGCGACGGTGGCTATCAGGTGGGCAACTTTCCCGTACTGTGGTCAGAATGGAACGGGCAGTACCGCGATACTGTGCGCGACTTCTGGCGCGGAGAAGATGAAACGCTGGGCGAATTTGCTTACCGCCTCACGGGTAGTCCCGATTTATACTTTCAGCAAAACGGACGACGGCCGAATGCCAGCATTAATTTCGTTACGGCACATGACGGCTTCACATTGAATGATTTAGTCAGCTACAACGAAAAGCACAACGAAGCCAACGGTGAAAACAGCATGGATGGCGAAAGCCATAACCGCTCCTGGAATTGCGGTGCCGAAGGTGAAACCGATGACCTCGAAATCTTACGGCTACGGGAGCAACAGCGACGCAACTTTCTCACTACGCTGATGTTATCGCAGGGCATTCCCATGCTGCTAGGCGGCGACGAATTGGGTCGCACCCAGGGGGGCAATAACAATGGGTACTGCCAGGACAGCGAAATCTCCTGGTTCAACTGGGATCTGGTAAACGGGAACGAAGATTTTGTCAATTTCTGCCGTGAACTGGTCTATTTCCGGCGACAGCATCCAGTGTTTCGCCGTCGCAAATGGTTTCAGGGGCAAGCAATTCGAGGGGTGCCTGATATTAACTGGTACAACCCTGATGGCAGCGAGATGACACAAGAGGAATGGGAGGTTGGCTATGCCAAGTCGATCGCCCTGTTCCTCAACGGCAACCTGATTCCCAGCCCTGGCCCGCAAGGTCAGAAAATCAGCGACGACAGCTTTCTGCTCTTCTTTAACGCCCATTGGGAAACGATCGAGTTTGCCTTACCGAAGGAGTTTCAAGACAACCAGTGGGCAACGGTCATCGACACCAAAGAACCCCGTTTTGTGCAGGAACCGCGCCTTTCTACAGGTGAAAAACTCATACCTGTCGTTGCGCGATCGATTGTTGTGCTTCGTCAAATGGTGTAAGCCAGCGCTAAAGCCAACTCCTCATGCGCCTAAACCCGAACCCCAAACGTCTTACCCTCACACGAGATTTCTCCCATGACTGCCACCTATCACCCGTCCCATACAGAATCAACCCTTCTGACTGAGGATGACCTTTACTTGTTTAACGAAGGGTCGCACTTCTACCTGTATGAAAAGCTGGGCGCTCATGGGCTGAATCAAAATGGTGTAGAGGGCACCTACTTTGCTGTGTGGGCACCCAACGCGGCGTCTGTTTCGGTGAAAGGTGATTTTAATGATTGGAGCCGCGATCGTCATCCGCTTACGTTAAGAGGAGCATCCGGCATCTGGGAAGGCTTCGTGCCCGATGTGAGAAACGGGAGCGTTTACAAATATCACGTCGTCTCTCAGCACAACGGGTATGAGGTCGAAAAAGCAGATCCCTTTGCGTCTGCCTATGAACTGCCGCCCAAAACCGCTTCGGTCGTGTGGAATGATGCGTATCAATGGCAGGATGCGGAGTGGATGGCGACCCGACAGCAGCGTCATGCACTCGATGCGCCCATTGCCATTTATGAACTCCACCTCGGCTCGTGGATGCACGTTCCTGAAGCGGACAACCGTTCTTTCAGCTACCGCGAACTGGCACCAAAACTCACGAACTATGTGCAGCAGATGGACTTTACGCACGTTGAGTTTTTGCCCATCACTGAGCATCCCTTTTATGGGTCGTGGGGCTACCAGACCAGTGGCTACTTTGCGCCAACGAGCCGCTTTGGGACGCCGCAAGACTTCATGTACCTGGTGGATTATCTACATCAGCACCACATTGGCGTCATTCTGGATTGGGTGCCGTCTCACTTTCCAGTGGATCAACATGCCCTCGCGCACTTTGACGGCACGAGCCTTTATGAGCATGCCGATCCGCGTCAGGGCTTCCATCCCGATTGGGGCAGCTTCATTTTTAACTATGGGCGCTATGAAGTGCAAAGCTTTTTAATTAGCAGCGCTTTTTTCTGGTTAGACAAATGCCACATTGATGGCTTGCGTGTGGATGCTGTGGCGTCGATGCTGTACCGCGACTACTCGCGCGAAGACGGCGCATGGATACCCAATGAATACGGTGGACGCGAAAATTTGGAAGCGATCGCCTTCCTTCGTCGCTTCAACGAAGCTGTTTACACTCACTTCCCTGATGTGCAGACGATCGCTGAAGAATCCACGGCGTACCCGATGGTATCACGCCCCATCGACCAGGGCGGTTTAGGCTTTGGCATGAAGTGGGATATGGGCTGGATGCACGACACACTCAGTTACTTCAGCCAGGATCCCCTTTATCGGAAATATCATCAGGGTGCACTCACATTTCGCTTAATCTATGCCTTTCACGAGAACTTTGTGCTGCCGCTCTCGCATGATGAGGTGGTGCATTTGAAAGGCTCACTGCTCACCAAAATGCCGGGAGACGACTGGCAGAAGTTTGCTAACCTGCGATCGCTCTACGGCTATATGTATGCCCAAGCAGGCAAAAAACTGTTATTTATGGGCGGCGAATTCGGTCAGTGGGGCGAATGGAATCACAACGCCAGCCTTGATTGGCACCTGTTGCAGTACCCCATGCATCAAGGGTTACAGCGATGGGTGGCTGATCTCAATCAGTTCTATCGCACTGCATCCGCTATGCATGAACTGGACTGCGATCCGGCTGGCTTTGAGTGGATCGACTGTCAAGACGCCGAACACAGCGTCTTGACCCTACTCCGTCGAGGCAAAACAGCCACCGATATTGTCTTAGCGGTCTGCAACTTCACGCCCATTCCACGCTATAACTACCGAGTGGGAGTGCCGTTTCATGGGTTCTGGCAAGAGGTGCTAAATAGCGATGCTGTGACCTATGGCGGTAGCGGTGTGGGTAATTGGGGTGGCAAAACGACGGATGCTATTCCCTGCAACGATCGCCCCTTCTCGCTCGATCTCACCCTACCGCCCTTAGCGGTTGCGTTCTTCACGCCGACTGCCGGAGCCGGAGCCGTGTAAGCTTTCATACAGAATTAGTCTTTTCAAGCATCGGTAGGCGAATACAGAACTCAGTCCCCTGACCCAATTCAGACTCTACATCTAAGTTGCCATCATGCTTTTCCACTACAATTTGATGAGCGATCGCCAATCCTAACCCTGTGCCTTTATCCACGGCTTTAGTTGTAAATAAATGGTCGAAGACTCGTTGCTTTACTTCGTCACACATGCCCATGCCATTGTCTCTGATGTGAATGAGTATGTGTTGTGCAGAATCATCTAACTGCGTTTGAATTTCAATCCGCTTTGGATGGGCGACGATGTCCGCAAACGACCGTTTCTGGCTGGCTTCTTCCAAAGTATCGATCGCGTTTGCCAGAATATTCATAAAGACTTGATTGAGTTGCCCAGGGAAGCATTTGATCTCAGGAATCATGCCATAGTTCGTCACCACCTCAATGGCAGGGCGATTTTCATTTGCTTTAAGGCGGTGCTTGAGAATCAAAATCGTACTGTCAATACCATCATGGATGTTAAACAGCACTTTGTAATCCTTATCGGCTCTAGAAAAGGTGCGGAGGCTGGTACTGATGTCGCGAATGCGATCGACCCCCAGTTTCATCGAACCGACCAGTTTAGGTAGATCCTCACGCACATATTCCAGGTCGATCGCGTCTATTTTGTTTTGAATGACTGCACTGGGATGAGGATATTCCTGCTGATATAAGTCAAGCAAGCCGAACATATCTTTGACATAATCGAGCGCGGGTTGTAGATTGCCAGCAATAAAGCCAACCGGGTTATTAATTTCGTGGGCAACTCCGGCAACCAGGTTGCCCAAAGCAGACATCTTTTCGCTTTGAATGATTTGCAGTTGTGCTTGCTGCAACTCTTGCAAAGCTTGGGCTAATTCCTGAGATTTTTGCATGATTGCGGCTTCAGTTCGCGTACGATCGCTCACATCTTGAACAATGGAAAAGACGCCAATTGAATGTCCCTCCGTGTTGAGTAGAGGCGTGTTAATCCATTCGCAGGTGATGAGCGTGCCATCTTTGCGAATGTTTTGATTTAAGCTGTAGAACCCACCTTGCTGATCAATGAGAGTTTGCATCACCACAGCGATACGAGGTCGATCGACTTCTGGAACAATTTGAATCGCATGTTGGCCTTGCATTTCTGCCAGTGAATAGCCAAAAATCTTCTCCGCCGCAGGATTCCATCCAGTTACTTTAAATTCATCATTCCATTCAACGATACCGAGAGGAGCTTGCTGAATTAAGAGAGACAGTCTTTCCTGAAAGTCTTTTGATACCGCTTCAACTCGTTTTTGCTCACGAATATCGCGCATAATCGTTGAGAGAAACTCGATCTCACCTTGAGCATTTTTGTGGGTCACAATGACTTGAGAGACTGGAATTTCTTCACGGCTACGACTGCAAATGAGCATTTCGCCCGCCCAGCTTCCTTGCTGCATTGCTGTGGGTAAGATCGCCAATTGCATCATTTCTTGAAACGTAGGGGCAATGACTTCTGAAATGTGAAACTGGTTCGTTTCCTCTGCCGGAATTTCTAAAAGGTGCTGCCCTGCTTGATTGAGGTAGAGGTTATTGCCTACCGGATCGGCAATGCCAACGATGTCAGGGGTTGCCTCCAGAATGGCAAGCAAGCGAGCCTTTTCTTGCTCTGCCCGTTTGCGATCGCTAATATTGACAGCGAAGGTGAGGTGATATTCCTTCTCCTGAAATGTCATGTGATTCACCGTGACTTCAACCGGGTAGAGCATTCCCCCTTTGTTGCGAATGTGGGTTTCAGTGGTCACTGAGCCTTGCTGGCGGATCTCCTCCCAATGGTGCGCCCATGTTTTCTGGGAAAAGTTTGGGTCAAAGTCATACACATAGCTGCCCACAATCTCTTCGCGAGGGTAGCCCCAATCTTGACAAAGGGCATCATTGGCATAAGAAATGCGGGCATCTGACTCGACCCAGCAAATGGGTATCGTGACGCGATCGATCGAGAATTGCATTAATTTGGCATCTTCCAGCGCTTGCTTTGCCTGTGCATAAAGG
Source organism: Stenomitos rutilans HA7619-LM2 (assembly GCA_019358945.1). Taxonomy (GTDB): domain Bacteria; phylum Cyanobacteriota; class Cyanobacteriia; order Leptolyngbyales; family Leptolyngbyaceae; genus Stenomitos; species Stenomitos rutilans. Next base: position 110,904 of record JAHHIE010000010.1, read on the forward strand.
CGAGCATTTTCGATTGAAATTGTGGCTTGAGCGCAAAGTAGGTTGAGGATTTGCACACGATCATGGGTAAAGGCATCGATCGTCAACTGGTTTTCTAAATAGACGATGCCAAGCAATTTGCCTTGATGCAAAATGGGACTGCACAAAAGACTCTTGGGGTGTTGCCGCAGAAAATAAGGATCAACAACAAATTCAGAGTTAGCCGTAGCATCCATCAATACAACGGGTTCTAAACGATTTTTAACGCGATAAATCAATTTGAGGGGAATGTCCTGGCTCTTCTCTACAGGAATGCGCTGCATCACGATGGGATCTGCCTCCAGCGTCCCAATGCCTTTGACAAATAAGCGATCGTCTTGCATTAGCATCAGCACACATTTATCGGCTCCAGCATTCTCGATCACAAGTTGCAGCAAGGTAGACAAGAGTTTGCCTAATTCGATCGCACTAGACAGCGTGTGGGAGGCTTTCAGAATTGCGGCTAGATCGAGCGCGTCTGAGATACTGCCGAAGGAGGGTATTGATGTGACTGTGGAGGACGCAAAAACCGTTTCGTTGACAGAGATGGGCGATCGTTCTTGCTGAAGCATGGAAGCCAGCAGCGTGGGGTAGCGTGTTTCCAGGTCTACAATTTTGGCTTTGGCTCCCCAGTGGGCGTAACCATAATAGGCTTCAATCAAGTATTCCTGAGCGATGCGCTCTTTGCCCCACTCTAAGTAGAAGTTTGCTGCCAGTTCATTCGCTAACGCGGCTTCCTGGATGTAGTCGTTCTCATTGGCTCCTGCGATGGCGCGATCGTACAGGTCGATTGCTTCAGCTTTCCTTCCCAGCACCCGATAGTGTTCTGCTTCGACTAAAAGGTACTTATGTAGAAAGTTCTCTGGGCAGTTCTCTGACCAAGTTTTAAGACGTTCTTGATGCGCTCGAATTTGTTCCAGAGCGCTGCTTTGTTCTGCTTGAGATAAACCCGGATACAGGTTCAGTAGAATCAGAGAACCGTAGTAAAAATAGCCGCTATAGGTTGTGAACCCTACAACAGAGTTCAGAATCTTTCCCGCTTCAATGAAATAATGGTGGCCTCGCTCGAAATCTGCTGTTAAACATGCAAGATGCATTCTGAGAATGTAGTAAAGACAAACCGAAAGTAGTGTTTGTGTTGCTTCACCCTGCTGAACTATTTCTTCTGCTTCAACGATCACTCGATCGTCTTTCTGTACTTGCCGTAAGAGTTTTGCTACAAAAATTTTAGCTCCAGCAAGTGCTACCTTTAAAAGCTCATCCTGAACCTGCTCCGCCACCAATCGGTATTTTTCGATGTCTTCTGCAACGTCTGTTAAGTTTTCTCCTTCAAATAATCGGTTGAAAATGTTGCCAAACAAGTTATAGGCCGCAAACTGAATTTCTCCCGACTCCATTCCTGCCAGAAAACCTTCATAATTAATGGCTGCTGCTCCTGCAACGGGTTTTGCCCAAACTTGACTCCAACCTCCTAGTTGTAGTTCAGCCTTGCACTGCTGAGATTTACTGTTGAGCTTATAACTAAGCTGCACAGCCAAATTTGTAAACTCATAGCCTCGTTGATATTGCCCTTCCATCAAGCCTAAAACGAAACCGTAGTTTGCATAAGCCTTGATTGATTCAGCAATATTTCCATATTCAATCGAAAGACGAGCCGCTCTTAAAGAGACAAAACTGTAAAGTTCAATATTTGCTGTGATATATACAGGTGGATCTAGAATAATTAGTAATTTAATGGTTGCTTGAATAACCGGATCAGTCGCTGTTGGTAAATCTAAAAGCGAGGAAATTGAACGATTTTCCAGGCTTTTGGCAACAGCAGCAAATTCTTCACGGACTAATTCTGTCAAATTCTCGGTTCCGACCTCAATACCAAGATCACTTAACGCGATTAAACCGATTTGAATTGCTTTCTCGCATTCACCTTGTAGCGTATGTTGAGTAACTTGAAGAACATAAATATCAGCACGATCAACGGAAGAAGAAATGTGCTGTAGCGCGATCGCCGTTGTTGCGCTCAGTTGCTCATAGCTGGCATGACTCAATTGTGCTGCACAGAGGTTGTGATAGAGCTTAAACATCAAGTCATACTGATTGTTCCAAGCCTCTTCTCCAAGTAAGTCAACACCAGTTTCAAGATACCGGATCGCAGCTTCATAGGCTGTAGACGCGATCGCTTTTTGAGCAGCAGCCAAATTGAGCCGTGCTACTTTTTCTTTCTCACCTTTGTCTTTTATCAAAAATTGACCAAAGTTGATGTGATTGACAATATCAAACAGTATTTCACTTTGTCCAACAGCAGAAAGCCCGTTGAGCAGCAGTTGACCGATCGCTAAATGCGTTGTCTGTTTCTGCTCATCAGGAATCAGAGAGTAAGCAGCTTGTTGCACGCGATCGTGCAGAAAGCGGTAGTGTGGATTAGCTGAATCTCGTTCAGATTGTTCTACATTCTGAAAGAACTTATAGGTCTGGTTTGTGGGTAAAATCAAACCCTCCTGCAAGGATTTCCACAGTGCGGTTGCAGCATCCGCGAGGGATTGTTCAGACACGATCGCCAACGTCGCTAAATCAAACTGATTGCCCACACAAGCGGCTAGTTTGAGAATCTGCTGCGTTTCGGCTGGCAATTTCTGCAACTGCAACGCCATAAACTCCACCACGTCATTGGTGAGCGATAGTGCATTAATTTGAGCAATATCGCATTCCCAATACCGTTGCTCAGGGTTGAAGGTGATGTGTTCATCGGCGTGTAGCGCTTTGAGAAATTGACCCGTGAAAAACGGGTTGCCTTGTGTTTTGCGGATGATCAGTTCCGTTAAGGGGTGCGATCGCTCAGTTGTACAATTCAACGTATCGGCAATCAAACGATTGGTATCGGCAAAAGCCAGTGCAGTTAGGGTAATGGTATTGACGATCGCAGTTGTTTTCTTTAGTTCCTCCACCATCATGATAAATGGATGTGCGGCTGACACTTCATTGTTCCGATACGCCCCTAACAGCAACAGATGCCCCTGATCCTGCACCAGCAGCTCGATTAACTGAAGCGAAGCCGAATCTGCCCATTGCAAATCATCGAGAAACACGACCAGGGGATGTTCTGGGGTGGTAAACACCTTGATGAACTTTTGAAACAGCAGGTTAAATCGATTCTGTGCGGCAGTGCTCGATAGTTCTGGGGCAATTGATTGTTGACCGATAATTTGCTCCAGTTCTGGTATCACTTCAATCAGAACTTGTCCATTTTCTCCTACGGCTGCAAGGATCTTGGTTCGCCACTGCGCCAGTTGCACATCCGATTCTGACAACAATTGAGCGATCAGGTCGCGTAACGCCTGCACAAACGCAGAGAGCGGAATGTTGCGATTAAACTGATCATATTTACCTTTAATGAAGTAGCCCTGCTGCCGCGTAATCGGTTTATGCACTTCATTGACAACCGCCGTTTTGCCAATCCCAGAAAACCCTGCCACTAGCATTACTTCTGAACTGCCACCCGCGGCGCGATCGAATGCCTCCAGCAAGGTTTGCACTTCAGTTTCGCGACCGTAAAGCTTCTCCGGAATCAGGAACCGATCGCTCAAGTCGCGCTGCCCCAGTGCAAAGTCTGCGATTGCACCCGTTTCTTGCCATTGAGTCAAACAGTGTTCCAGATCATGTTTCAACCCCGGCGCGCTTTGATAGCGATCTTCGGCATTTTTTGCCATCAGCTTCGTGACGATCGCGCTCACCTGCTCTGGCACAGCAGGATTCATCCGATCAACTGATACAGGCATTTTGGCAATGTGGCAATGCACTAATTCCAGCGGATCATCCGATGCAAATGGCAGCGTTCCGGTCAACAGTTGATACAGGGTCACGCCTAGGGCGTAAAAATCGGTACGGTAGTCAATGCTGCGGTTCATCCGTCCCGTTTGTTCTGGAGCCAGATACGCCAGAGTCCCTTCCAAAATGTTAGGGTTTTGGATCTCCTGGGTCTCTTTGGGCAACAAAGACGCAATACTAAAGTCGATTAGCTTGATTTGTTTCGACTCAGGATGAATCAAAATATTGGCGGGTTTAATATCCTTATGCACCACCTGATGCTGACATAGGGCATGAAGGATGTCGGCGAGCTGGAGAGCGATCGCCAGGATCTCAGGTAGCGCTAGCGATCGCTCCTGGATGTATTTTCCCAATGCGACTCCACCACAATCCTCCATGACCAGTGCATAACCATGCCCTAATGGTTCCAGGCTCAAAGGTTGTACCACTCCAGGGATAGGAAGATTTTTGGCGATCGTATACTGATTGCGAAACTGTACCAATTCACCAAAACTCAAATGTTCACGCCGCAGCAGCTTGATCACCACCGGACGTTGCTGAGCTGTTTGCACCGCTCGATACACTGCCGTGCGCGACCCTAAATACAGTTTCTCAACGACCGTATAACCAGAAATTTCAGGTAGTGGATGAGGAGATGTGTTCGCTAGAAAGGTCATGAGTTTGCGTGGGTAACTTCAACTTAATTGGGTTGAATTTAGCCCTTAGGGTTCCCTGAGTTCCTGGCGAGCTAACCGTGGACTCTTGACGACTCTAAAAATCATCTAAGTTTGACATTAGCCATTTTGCAGAAAATCTATTCTTGGCGATGCCTAAATTGCAAGTAAGGTCAGCTTTTCTCATTTTCCATAGGGTCGTGGATAGGGTTTGAGCAGCGTTTTACATTGGTAGATTTCAATCATCTGGACGATCGCACCACCGCGCTGAATAGGAATCTCGGCAATTTTCTGAATGTCCTTAAAGTAATCCTGATATTGCTTCACAGTGGATTGTGACTGTACGGCTGAAGTCACCAGCAAGCCATCTTGCTTTACCCATTGGTCGCGAGTTGACCAGAAGGCAAAGCCACGCAAATCTTTGTCAAAGCAGGTGATGGGTTTGGGCTTGAGCGGCGCGATCGCCATGCCCAACTGTCCCGCTAGATACAAATCATTAGTAAACAGAAAGTCTGCCTCTTTCATGGCTGCCGTGATGGCGATTGAGTCGGCAAAGCCTCGCCGCAATTGTCTAATATCAATGAGTTGGGTTGAAGCATCGCTACTGGGCGAGAGAACGCCTCCAAACCACGCATAGCGGCTCGATTTTTGTAAGGTGCCGATCGTCACATGCAGGAGTGCCACCAACAGCAAGCTGGTAATGATCAATCCTGAACCCCACAACCAGCGTTTGATCGTTCGCTGTCGCCAACTTGCAGCCTGCTGACCTAACAAGAGTGTTACGCCCCAAAAACCCGGCATTGCCCAAGTGGGTAGGATCGATCGATAGCCACCCATCAGCGTAAAGGTCAGCATTAAGGGGAGAGAAAGCCAGAGGATAAAGAGAGTTTTGAGTAGCGCTTCACGCCGCGCTGCTAGAGAGTTTTGAGTTTTGAGTTGGGTCAAAGTGGGCGATCGAGTCTCTTCCCCTTCTACCTGATCGCCTTGCCACTCTGACATTTCTCCGCGTCTCTGCGCCTCTGCGGTTTTTTGCCCCCACTGTTCAAATATCGCCTTTCCACTCGCCCACCACAAAGGAAAGCCAAAGGTGGGAAACAAGTAGGCAACCCCTGCTAGGAAAGTTACCAGAAGATCCAAAAGGCTATAGCCGCGATCGGGCACAGCACGGCCTGACTGAAACCGCAGCGACACCCAATCGTATTGAAGATTCCAGATGACGATTGGCAAAACTGCTAGCCCAAACAAACCGACACTTGCCAGCGTCCAGGGCGAAAACAGTGCTGCTCGATGTCGTGGGCTAGTCAGGCAGAATCCAACTACCCCGAACCCCAGCGCCAACCCATGATATTTACCCAGGCAAGCCAGACCGACGAGAAAACCCGCGATCGCCAGTCGGTAAGTAGGATGATAGGCGACGGGAGCAGAGGAGGCAGGGGCAGCAGCGGTATTTTTCTCACGTTTTGGGTCTCTTGTGCCGAAGAATTCACAAACGGCGATGTAGAGCGTTGCCGTCCAGAAAAACATCAGCGGGCTGTCGGGCAGAGTGAGAACCCCGAAGCCAAGTTGAAAAATGGGAATGAGAGACGCGATCGCCAACGTCACGATCGCAGCCTGCCTTGAAAAGAGCCGTACAGCCGTCAAATACAGCAGCAACAGTGAGCCAGTATGCAGCAGCAGCGTCCCTAATCGAATGGTAAACGCTGAAACATCGCCTGTAAGCCAAACTCCAAACCCTGTAGTAAGCGCAACCAATAATGGATGATCAAAATAACTCCAGTCTGGGTGAAGCGTGTAAAGGTAGTAGTAGCCTTCATCGAAACCCGGTGGGAGCCAATAGGCGATCGCGCCCCGCAGCAGCAAACCACAGACCAGAAGGCAGAGCAGTTGACGATTTTCTGGCTGAGCCAACCATTTTTTTGCGGCTTCCATCCCATCCTCTTGGTTCTAGTGAGATTGTCCATTTGATCACGGACGGCTTTAATACGCTATCAAGTTTCAGCCGTGTACTCTCGACGACAGAGGGAAAAAGCAGAGTGTTATGATTTCAGAGTTCGTTTGACTTCCAGTGCCGATCGATGACTGTGGGCTTTTTAACCAACCGCTGCGAGTTTGCCGAACCAAGGCGCTACAGTGGCAACGGCGAGTTGATGATGGCTACGATCGGCTGCGTGCTCTGGTTCAGCGCGATCGTCATTCGGCTCAGTTTTAGCAGTAAACCCTGGACGTTGACTGAACGCCTCGTAGAAGCAGCGTCTTTTCTCCTTTTTGCGGCTGTCCCAATCTTTTTTTTGGCAACGCCGATTGGCGCAGAGTTTGCAAAGCGCGTGTTACTTAGAAACAACGGACTCTGGTTTCAAACGCTGACATGCTTGCTGTTAGGTCTTTACATCAGCGTTGTGAAATTGCTGGCCTTGAATCCGACGCGATTTAGCTGGCTTAAGCAATTAGATAGCCTCATTGTTAGAAATTATTTCCCGCTGAACGTTATTTTCTTTCTCATTGGAGTTTTTGTTGTTCTGCGAGTTCCTTTTTTACTGCTGGAGTTACGCGATCGTAGAATTTACACCAAAAAGCATCAAACCATTGCGACCTTTATTCGGCGAAACGGGCAGCTCATTCTTTTGCTAATGGCTAATTTTCTTTACGTTAGCCTTGTTAATACATCACTAGTATCAACAGCATTTGAAGCGGAATACTCAGGTTATTTTGTTGGTTTTAGCTACGTGCTCATTGCCTTTTTAATGCACCTGCCCATTGTCAGAACGACTTCATCCGATCGCATGATGGTGTTTGATTTACTGCTAGCGGCAGCTTGTTTAACCAGCCTTTTTTGGTTCTCCAGACCTTCATTTAGTTTTGGCCCCTTTATCAGTCTCACCCTATTTACAATTGTTTTGGTCTACGGCACCGGGCTAGGCCGAGCACATTTTGGCTATAGCTTTGCTGTGCGTAAAGCAGATGTACTCTACGCAGCCAAGCTGATTTTGCTGGCAGTTGCACTCTTAGTACCGCTAGCGTTCCTGTTCAAATTTGCCGCATCCAAAACCGCTTCGGCATTCGATTTAACCTCTGCTGGTCGCTACGCACTTTTTTTTCTCAGCTACGCCATCCTTTTTAGCTTTCGGGTTGGCATTTTTGAGGAAATGCTGTTTCGCTCAGGTCTCATGGTTTTCATCCGCGATCAACTACAGGCGCGATCGCCTCAGCCGTGGGAGCGTCAACAGCTTGTACTCATCTCGGCGATCGTCTGTTCCATCATTTTTGGTCTTTGCCACATTGGCAACAATCCTGGAGCCGGGATTGCGCTTTCGCCCTTGCAGTACAAAGCCATTTACGCGCTGCTGGCAACTCTGGCATCTCTGTTCTACTCGCTTGCGTTTGGCGAAACCAATCGCCTTTGGGCTTCGATTACCATTCACGGCATTGTGGATACCACGGCTGTGTTGGTGCTGGGCGCATCCTTGGTAGTGCCGTTTTAGTCAACTCTTTCCCACGTTGTCAACATCACTTGGTAGAATGAATACCCACATAGCCGATCGCGGGCAGGCAAGACAACTACCATGAGCAAAGGGACGCTGTTTGATAAAGTTTGGGATGCACACACCGTTGGCCTTTTGCCGTCTGGGCAAACGCAGCTCTTCATCGGGCTGCATCTAATTCATGAAGTCACCAGCCCCCAAGCCTTTGCAATGTTGCGCGAACGCAACCTGAAGGTGTTGTTTCCCGATCGCACCATTGCAACCGTCGATCACATCGTCCCTACCGATCATTTGACGCGCCCCCTGGCAGACGCGATCGCGGAGGAAATGATGCAGGCATTGGAAAAGAACTGCAAAGAAAACGGCATCACCCTTTACAATGTCGGCTCTGGCAATCAGGGCATTGTCCACGTCATCGCACCAGAACAGGGCTTGACCCAACCAGGGATGACGATCGCCTGTGGGGATAGTCACACCGCCACGCACGGAGCGTTTGGCGCGATCGCCTTTGGTATTGGCACCAGCCAGGTACGCGATGTGCTGGCATCCCAAACGCTGGCGCTGGCAAAGCTCAAAGTGCGCAAGATTGAAGTCAACGGCAGCTTGAGACCCGGAGTCTACGCCAAAGATGTCATTCTCCACATCATTCGCAAGCTGGGCGTGAAAGGTGGCGTGGGCTACGCTTACGAGTTTGCAGGCACCACCTTCGAGCAGATGAGCATGGAAGAACGGATGACCGTTTGCAACATGGCGATCGAAGGCGGCGCTCGTTGCGGCTACGTGAACCCAGATCAGGTGACGTATGACTATCTGAAAGGGCGCGACTTTGCACCCAAAGCAGCAGAGTGGGACAAAGCAGTTGAGTGGTGGAATAGCATTCGCAGTGATGCTGATGCCGTCTACGATGATGTTGTGGTGTTTGACGCTGCCACGATCGCGCCTACTATCACCTGGGGTATCACACCCGGTCAGGGGATTGCTGTGAACGAAACTGTCCCTACACCGGACGAGATGCCAGTAGACGAACGGGCGATCGCTAAAGAAGCCTATCAGTATATGGATTTGCAACCTGGCAAGCCTGTACAGGGCACTAAAGTCGATGTCTGCTTTATCGGTAGCTGCACCAACGGCAGAATTAGTGATCTCCGCGAAGCCGCCAAACTCGCTCAGGGACGGCACGTTGCAGACGGCATCAAAGCCTTTGTTGTCCCCGGTTCAGAACGAGTGAAAAAGCAGGCAGAAGCCGAAGGATTGCACGATATTTTTGTGAAAGCAGGCTTTGAGTGGCGGGAACCAGGCTGCTCGATGTGCCTCGCTATGAACCCCGATAAGCTTCAGGGTCGCCAAATTAGCGCGTCATCGTCTAATCGTAACTTCAAAGGTCGGCAAGGCTCTTCATCTGGTCGCACGTTGCTGATGAGTCCGGCAATGGTCGTTGCAGCAGCCGTCACGGGGCAAGTCACGGATGTACGAGAGTTAATGTAGCGATCCGCCAGCAGCTTGATCAACTGCCATCGCTGACCGCATCTGCCAAAGACGGCATCAATCAGCTATCGCGTAGGTTTTGATGGCGGCGAAAGGCGTATGCATCAAAGAGCGCACCGACTAAGCCGCAAGTCAGCCCAATCACCAAAACACCCTGAAATGCGTCACCGCTCCCAAAAACTGCAAGAAATTGCAACAGTTTTTCGGCTCCTGCCTGCGCGATCACAGTAGCCAATGGAATTTGCTCGATCGCGGATAGCACCCCCAGCAAAAGGCCAATCAGGATAATGGGTAGAGCAAAGCTAAAGGTGCTGGTGAGCAACAGAGAACGAATGAAGGTGGGGGACATGAGCATGATGGATACGCTGGTTCATTTAAGAGAGTAGTTGGAGAGAAGTGCAATCATCTCTACCATAGGAGCGATCGCCTCAAACAAGTAGGGCTGTGAAAAATCTTAAATCAAGCTTAAATATCTTGTTGAAGCTCTGTGAACAATTCTAAGAAAATCAAGATACAGATTTTGGTGTCATTGTAGAGGAGGCAGCAGTTGCAAAGGAGATTCGATTGTCCTGGCAAAGATTGTAGAATCACAGGACATCGTTAAACGCCTAGAGCTAAACGTATAGAGTCGCTGAAAGTCAATCGTTCGCTGCGATCGTCAGACATTCCCTTACTGACATTTTTGCTGACGACCTTCCGGTAATCCGCTATTCTGCTAAAGTTACCGTTTTAACTGTGTTCTTGTGAGTGAAAAGCCGTTTACGACTGGCTTAAGCCTTTGGAGTCAGCGACTACTGGCTGCTATCCTGCTCGGTGGGCAGGTGATGGTGCATCTGCTGTCAGGCAAAATTCACCGTCGCAATACCCTTGAGCAAATGGCGGCTGTGGGGCCAGAGTCGCTGTTGATTGCGCTACTAACCTCCACTTTTATCGGCATGGTGTTTACCATTCAGGTGTCGAGAGAGTTTATCAACTTCGGGGCCAGCGGTGCAGTGGGAGGAGTGCTGGCGATCTCGCTAACTCGCGAAATGGCTCCCGTGTTGACCGCTGTGATTCTTGCTGGTCGGGTGGGATCAGCGTTTGCAGCCGAGTTGGGTACCATGCGCGTCACTGAGCAGATTGATGCACTGTACATGCTCAAAACTGATCCGATCGACTATCTTGTGATTCCTAGAGTCATTGCCTGCTGCATCATGCTGCCGATTTTGACTGTGCTCTCACTCTTAACGGGGATAATTGGCGGCATGCTCATTGCCGACACGTTGTATGGCATTCCGCAAAAAGTGTTTGTCGATTCGGCGCGCAACTTCTTAGGTGTCTGGGATCTGTGTGGAGCGCCGATCAAAGCTGTCTTCTTTGGGGCGTTGATTGCCATTATTGGTTCTAGCTGGGGACTCACAACGACAGGTGGCGCAAAAGGCGTAGGGCAGTCCACTACGACTGCGGTTGTCACCTCGCTGCTTGCCATTTTTATTTCTAACTTCTTTCTGTCGTGGCTCATGTTCCAGGGGTTAGGCAGTGCCTTAGGGCAAGGGCTGTGACCCAAAAGGGCACTCTAAAGGGTGATTGCAATACCATTCCTCCGGAGAAAACTTCTGTGGTGGTGAAGCACGCAATAGATTGAAGCACGCAGTAGTAGGACTTACGAAAATTCTCGCAAAACTAGCCCCCAACCCCCAATTCTGGGGTAGCAAGCACTCAAAGTCCCCAACTTTGCGGGATTCAGGGGGCGACTGCGTAAGTCCTAAATAGATTGAAACAATCGCCTCTCGCCCCCAAAGAGGAAGCCATGTCTGACGTTTTTATCTCTTATTCACGTAAAGACAAATCGTTTGTGCAAACATTGCATGCAGCGCTGTGCCGCCAGCGCTGTGATACCTGGGTCGATTGGGAAGATATACCACCGACAGCAGACTGGTGGGATGAAATTGAGCGCGGCATTAATTGCACCAATGCTTTTGTTGTCGTCATTACGCCTGACTCGATCGCCTCTAAAGTGTGCGGGCAAGAGTTAGAGTATGCCATGCAGCAAAATAAGCGTCTGGTGCCGATCGTGCATCGTGAAGGGTTTGATCCTGAGCAGATCCCATCGGCCTTATCCCGCCATAACTGGCTCTTCTTTCGAGAACAGGATGATTTTGAGCAGGCACTTCAGTCACTTCTCAAGGCAATTCATACTGACCTGGATTATGTGCGATCGCACACGCGATTGCTAGAACGGGCGATCGAGTGGGAGCATCAGGAACGAGATGAAAGCTTTTTACTGCGTGGCAAAGATCTGGCCGAAGCTAGACAGTGGTTACTCCAAGGCGCTGCCAAAGAACCTCATCCCACAACGCTGCAAACCGATTACGTGTTGACTGGCGGGAAAGCAGAAGCCACTCGCCGCGAGGCTGAAATCAAACGCCAGCACGCTGAAATTAAACAGCAGCGACTCTGGCTTGGGTTGGTGTTGGCAGCCCTGACCGTGGCAACGGGTCTAGGCATTGTCGCGTTCAGGCAGTACCGTGTAGCAAAAGAAGGCGAAATCAAAGCGGTGCTTGCCTCCTCTGAAGCGCTGTTTGTCTCGAACCGTAAATTTGAAGCGTTGATTGAAGCGTTGCGGGCAGGCACCTTGCTGAAAGAGTTATCGAACCAAAAACCAGCACTCCAGGCGCAAGTACTCACCACGCTTCAGCAAGCTGTGTATTGGGTCAGGCAGTCTGATAGTGTGCAGGCTCATCAGAACGGCATTACCGATCTGGCGTTAAGTCCTACTGGCACTGGTCAGCCATCAGGCACGGCACAAATTCTTGCCTCTGCTAGCCGAGATGGCACTGTAAAACTCTGGCGATCGGATGGTTCCTTTCTGCGATCGCTAGCAGGACATACCGATACCGTGTGGGACGTTAACTTCAGCCCTGATGGGCAGACGATCGCCACCTCCAGTCGCGATCGCACCAGCAAACTCTGGCGAGTCGATGGCACCTTACTCGCCACATTCAAAGGTCATACCGCTAGCGTCTGGGAAACGGCCTTTAGCCCCAATGGTCAAGTGCTGGCTTCTGCTAGTGAAGATGGACTGGTGAAACTGTGGCAGCCTGACGGAACGCTGATTAAAACGCTCAAAGCCCATGCAAATGGTGTGAAGGACGTGGCTTTTAGCCCCGATGGTCAATTTTTCCTTTCGGCAGGAGCGGATGGCACGATCAAGCGCTGGCAGTTGGATGGCACGCTACTATCAACCCTGGAAGGACATCAGGCGGGCATTAAAAAAATCAGCCTCAGCCCCGATGGTCAGTTTTTTGCCTCTGCTAGTGCAGATAAAACAGCCAGATTGTGGCGGCGTGATGGCACTCTCGTGAAGGTGCTAAATGGGCATACAGCTGCCGTCTCAGGGGTCGTGTTCAGTCCCGATCGACAACTTCTCGCCACCATCAGCTACGACAAAACCGTCAAGCTCTGGAAACTGGATGGCAAACTTGTCGCCACCCTAAGCGGACACCAGCACATTGTGCATAACGTGGTTTTCAACTCAGATGGTCAAACCATTGCCACCGCCAGCAAAGATAAAACCATTAAACTGTGGACGCGGAGTGGCACTTTACTAGAATCGCTGACGGGCCATACCGATTGGGTCAGTCGCATCGTCTACAAGCAGGATGGCAAAACGCTGTATTCTGCCAGCGAAGACAAAACCATCAAGCTCTGGAGCTTTAATCAACCCTTGCTGAAGCGTTTGAGGGGACATCAGGATGCCGTACAAAAGGTGGTTTTTAGTGCCGATGGACAGTTTGTGGTCTCCAGTGGTGATGATGATACGCCCCGACTCTGGCGATCGGATGGCACGCTCGTTGCACCGCTTGCAGGACATAAAGGCGCGATCGCAGGCGTGAGCTTCAGTCCCGATGGACAGACGATCGCCTCAACCAGCGCAGACAAAACGGTCAAACTCTGGAATCTCGACGGCACGTTGCGAAAAACGCTGACTGGCTATCAAGACACCGTTTGGGAAGCCCGCTACAGCCCAGATGGACAACTGATTGCAACAGCTAGCGATGACGGTACTGCCAAACTCTGGCAAGCAGACGGCACACCGCTAACGACGCTCCGACATCGCAGCAGCCTTTATGACATTCGGTTTAGTCCTGATAGTCAACTGATTGCGACCGCCAGCCGAGATGGCATCGTCAAACTTTGGCAGCGAGATGGCACTTATTTGGCAACTCTTGAAGGGCATAGCGCGGCTGTTTACCGCATCATCTTTAGCCCCAATGGGCAACTCCTGGCATCAGCGGGCAAAGATGGCACCCTGCGACTCTGGCAACGGGATGGTACACCGTTGAAAACGCTCACTGGACATCAAGGCTCTATCTTGCAACTTGCCTTTAGCCCCGATGGTCAGACGTTGGCATCAGCCAGTGCAGACAACACCGTCCGGCTATGGCAACGCGATGGCACCTTGCTCACAACCCTGCAAGGACACAACGCCGAAGTTACCGATGTTAGCTTCAGCCCCGATGGAAAAACGATCGCGACTGCCAGCTATGACAACACCATTAAGCTCTGGAAGACTGACGGTACACTGCTGAGAACCTTGTTAGGACATGAAGGCGCGGTTGCCAATCTTGCCTTCAGCCCTGACGGGAAGCTCCTTGCCTCCGCTGGACAGGATAAGCAAGTGATGCTGTGGAACTGGAACATAAACCTGGATGGACTCATGGAGCATGGCTGCACCTGGCTGCATCGCTACCTGACTAATAATCCAACAGTGACTGAACGCGATCGTCACCTTTGCGATGGCATCAGCCAGACGTGATCGATCGCGTTAGCTGGATTTCTTAAGCTCAGAGAGGTAAGCCTGTCAGGTTAACGTGAGTTCGACGAACAGAAATTGATACAAGAAAAGCTGAGACTGGTTTTGAAGTATCGGTCTCAGCTATGGACACCATCGTATCGCGCCTCGACATCGCGCAAATCTTCTGTGAACTGGACG